>JAFBAL010000020.1 GCA_019247845.1 Alphaproteobacteria bacterium
TGGCCTATGTCGAGGACATGCTGGAGGCCGGGCACCACAGGCATCATCCGGGGTGATCTGGACGGCGCAGGTAAGGTCCTATATATAGGTCCATAACAAATATAAAGCTTCATATATGGAGCCATATATGCGCTCGGCCGTTTCCGACGTCCTGCCGCCCACCGTCAAGCGGTCTCTGGCCAAATTCGGCAACGACCTCGCCACGGCGCGCCGCAAGCGCGGCCTCACCACCATTGCCGTGGCCGAGCGCATGGGGGTGGCCAAGAACACCTATCTGCGCGTGGAGAAAGGCGACGCCGGGGTCGGCCTCGGCGTCTATGCCATGGCGTTGTTCGTGCTGGGCTTCGGCGATCCACTCACGACGCTTGTCGATGCGGGCCGCGACGATATCGGCCTGCTGCTCGACGAAGAGCGCCTGCCGAAGCGTGTGCGCATGAAGAAGCCCAAGGCCGCGTCATGAAGCGCAGCATCGACGTCGTGCTGGGCGACGGGCCGCAGGTCGGCACGCTTCGCCACGATCGGCAGGGGCGGCGCGAAAGCACGGCCTTCGAATATGCCTCGGGCTGGCTCGGCGACCGCGCGCGTTTCGCGCTCGGACCGACGCTGCCGCTTCAGCCGGGTGCGCAGTTCCATCGCAAATCGCAGGACGGCTCTGTTTTCCATCCGGCCATCGCGGACACCGAGCCCGACGGTTGGGGCAAGCGTGTCATCCTGCGCGATCATGCCAGGCGCAGACAGGAGCTGCGCCGCCAGGGAACGGAGGGCGACGCGCCACCGCTGAACGCGCTCGATTTCTTGCTTGCGGTAGACGATGCGAGCCGCGTCGGCGCCTTGCGCTTTCGCGACGACAACGGCGTGTTCAAGCGTGCGCAGGAAGAGGGGCGCAGATCCGCGCCGCCGCTCATCGAGCTCGGCCATTTGCTCGGTGCGTCGCGCGCCATCGAGGCCAACAGGGAAACGGCGGCAGATTTGGCTTATCTGCGCGGCCGCGGCACGTCGCTCGGCGGGCTGCGCCCGAAATGCACTGTGATCGACGACGACGGCGCGCTTTCCATCGGCAAGTTTCCCAGCATTGCCGACGAACGCGCGGTCACCAAAGGAGAGGTGCTGGCGCTGACGCTCGCCCGACGCGCCGGCATCGACGCCGCCCAGGCACGGCTCGTCGACAGCGACGGCGCCGCGGTCGCGCTGATCCGACGCTTCGACCGGCGCGGCAACGGCGAGCGCGTGATGTACGTTTCGGCGGCAACCATGCTGGGCGTCGAAGCGGCCGAGCCCGAAGACCACACCTATACCCAGATCGTGGACGCCATCCGCGTCCACAGCGCCGCCGCGCAGGCCGACATCGAAGAGCTGTGGCGGCGCATCGCTTTCACGATCCTGATCACCAATGTCGACGATCACTTGCGCAATCACGGTTTCCTGCATGAGAACCGTGAGCTCTGGCGGCTGTCGCCCGCCTTCGACATCAACCCTTCGCCCGAACGGGTTCGCGAGATGAAGACCTGGGTTTCCGAGGACACGGGCCCCGAGATGACCGTCGCGGCGCTGATGTCAGTGACGCCTTATTTCCGTATCTCCCCGGCGCGTGCGAAGGAAATACTGGCAGCGGTCCTGGGCGCGGTAGCGGATTGGCGCGGGACCGGCCGCAGGCTCGGCATGACCGATGCCGAGCTGGAGCCCTTCGCGGACGCCTTCGAGCATCCCGAACGGGAGGCGGCGCGCAGGCGGCTCTAGGGCCAGGCGGCCGGCCCCCGGGCTGAGCCTCTCAGACTCCCGGCTCCGCCAAGGCTCCGCCAAGGCAGGTGCGTCTTTCGGGCACGCCGGAGCTTTTGCGGAGGCGGCCGGTTGCGCTCCCCCGTCCCATCCGCTAAAAGCCCCGCTTTCCCTGTCCCGACCGGACGAAAAAGGGCGAAAACCCAAGGATTTTGCCATGCGCCAGATGCAGGAATTGAACGCCGAACCGCGTCCGGGTACCGGCAAGGGCCCCTCCTACCAGACCCGCAAGGGCGGCCGCATCCCGGCCGTCGTCTATGGCGGCGCCGACGCGCCCGAGAACGTCTCGGTCGACGGCCACACGCTGGGCCTGCATGTCGGCCAGGGCGGCTTCCTGACGACCCTGTTCATGCTGGACGTCGGCGGCAAGAAGCAGCGCGTCATCCCGCGCCAGGTGCAGCTCGACCCGGTCAGCGACCGCCCCGTCCATGTCGATTTCATGCGGCTGGCCCCGGGCGCCAAGATCAAGCTGGAGATCCCGGTCCGCTTCAAGGGCCATGAGAACTCGCCGGGCCTGAAGCGCGGCGGCGTGCTCAACATCGTGCGCCACGAGATCGAGATGCTGCTCGACGCCGACCACATCCCCGATTACCTCGAGGGCGACCTGTCGGGCCTCGACATCCACGGCACCCTGCACTTCAACGACTTCAAGCTGCCGGAAGGCGCCAAGACCACGATCCGCGAGGAGAACTTCACCGTCGCCTCGATCGTGGCGCCGACCAGCGTGATCGAAGAGCAGAAGGCCGCCGCCGCGGCCGCCGCCGCCGCCGCGTCCGCCCCGGCCGCCGAGGAAGGTGCCGCGCCTGCCGAAGGTGCGGCCGCTCCGGCCGCCGGCGCCGCGCCCGCGAAGGCTCCGGAGAAGAAGTAATCCTTCGGGGTTCGTCCCCAGGGCCGGACCATGTCGGACACGCCGCTTCTCATCGCCGGTCTCGGGAACCCGGGCGCCGAATACGCGCGGCACCGCCACAATGCCGGCTTCATGGCGGTCGACACCATCCATGCGAGCTACGACTTCGCCCCCTGGCGCTCGCGCTTTCAAGGAGCGCTGAGCGAAGGCGTGCTCGGGCGCCGCAAGACCTATCTGCTCAAGCCCGCGACCTACATGAACGAGAGCGGCCAGTCGATCGGGCCGGCGATGCGCTTCTTCAAGCTGCCGCTCAGCGCCCTCGTCGTCATGCATGACGAGATCGACCTGGCGGCGGCGAAGCTGAAGGTCAAGACCGGCGGCGGCGACGCGGGCAACAACGGCGCGCGCTCGATCACCGCGACGCTCGGTCCCGACTATCGCCGCGTGCGCATCGGCATCGGCCATCCCGGCGAGAAGCATCGCGTGCACGGCCATGTGCTGGGCAACTTCTCCAAGCAGGACGAGGAATGGCTGGTGCCGCTGCTCGGCGCCATCGCCGACGCCGCCCCGTTGCTGGCCAAGGACGACGACGTGGGTTTCATGAACAAGGTGGCGCTGCTCACCCAGCCCCCCAAGCCGAAGAAGAAAGACACATCCGATGGGCTTTAAGTGCGGCATCGTGGGGCTTCCCAATGTCGGCAAGTCGACGCTGTTCAATGCGCTGACCCAGACCGCGGCGGCGCAGGCCGCGAACTATCCGTTCTGCACCATCGAGCCCAACGTCGGCGACGTGGCGGTGCCCGACCCGCGCCTCGAAAAGCTCGCGGCGATCGCCAGATCGGCCGAGATCATCCCCACCCGCATCACCTTCGTCGACATCGCAGGCCTGGTGCGCGGCGCCTCGAAAGGCGAAGGCCTGGGCAACCAGTTCCTCGCCAATATCCGCGAGGTCGACGCCATCGCGCATGTGCTTCGCTGCTTCGAGGACGACGACATCACCCATGTCGAGGGCAAGATCGATCCCGTGGGCGACGCCGAGACGGTCGAGACCGAGCTGATGCTGGCCGACCTCGAGAGCCTGGAGCGCCGCGCCACGCCGATCGAGAAGAAGGCCAAGTCGGGCGACAAGGAATCGAAGGAAGCCTTCGCGCTGATGTCGAAGGCGCTGGTCCTGCTGCGCGACGGCAAGCCGGCGCGGCTCGCGGAGCTCAGCAACGAAGAGCGCGGCCCCTATTCGCAGCTCGGCCTGATGACCGCCAAGCCCGTGCTCTATGTCTGCAACGTCGAGGAAGGGGCGGCCGCGACGGGGAACGAATATTCCAAAGCCGTGGAAGAGATGGCCAAGAGGCAGGGCGCGGGCTGGGTGGTGATCTCGGCGCGCATCGAAGAGGAAGTCGCCCAGCTCGCCGCCGAGGAGCGTGCCGATTTCCTGGGAAGCATCGGGCTGGAAGAGCCGGGCCTGAACCGGCTGATCCGCGCGGGCTACGACCTGCTCGGCCTCATCACCTTCTTCACCGCGGGGCCGAAGGAAGCACGCGCCTGGACGGTGACCAAAGGCTCGCGCGCGCCGCAGGGTGCGGGCGTCATCCATACCGACTTCGAAAAGGGCTTCATCCGCGCCGAGACGATCGCCTATGGGGACTACGTCGCGGGCAACGGCGAGGCGGGCGCGCGCGACGCCGGCAAGTTCCGCCTGGAAGGCAAGGACTATGTCGTGCAGGATGGCGACGTGATGCATTTCAGGTTCGCGACATGAGACGTCTCGCGCTCGCCCTTGCGGCCACGCTCGCCTGCGCCGTCCCGCTTTACGCGGCTCCGGCCCCGCAAGACCCGATGGACGAGCTCACCGGCGATCCCAATTCGCCGCAACTCCATCTCATCCCGCCGGGCGCGCACGAGCCCATGATCGAGGAGAGCGACGGCACGATCCTGGTCGGCTTCACGACCGATTGGCCCAGGGAGAAGGTCGAAGCCTTCCTCAAGGCCGAGCTGAAGAAAGAAGGCTGGCATATCGCCATAACGACCGAGCTTCCCGGCGGGGCCATCTACAATCTGGAAGGCTCCGATCCCGACGGCGGCTCCATCACGCTCAGCATCGAGAAGCCGCGCATCCGCATCCTGCTGAGCCTCGGTTGAGCGGCCCGTTGCACTTCGAGGACTTCCATCTCGGACGCAGGTTCGACGGCGGTCCCTATGCCGTCACCAGGGACGAGATCGTCGAATTCGCGGCCGAGTTCGACGCCCAGCCGCATCATCTCGACGAAGAGGCGGCGAAGCGTTCGATCCTGGGCGGGCTCGCGGCGTCGGGCTGGCATACCTGCGCGATGACGATGCGGATGTTCGCGGACGCGCTGATGCCGCTGGCGGACGCGCGCGGCGGCATCGGCTCGCCCGAAGGCCGCTGGATGAAGCCGGTGCGCCCCGGCGACGTGCTGCGCATCGAGGCCGAGGTGGTCGACCTCAAGCCCTCCGCCTCCAGGCCGCACGGCTTCGTCACCTTCGCCTGCAAGGTGTTCAGCCAGCGCGAACAGGTGGCGCTGATCTTGATGACTCCCGTCATCGGGATGCGCAGCTGATGTATTGGGAAGACGTCGCCGCGGGCACGCGCCGCGAGCTCGGCTCGTACACCTTCACGCAAGACGAGATCGTCCGCTTCGCCAGGAAATACGACCCGCAGCCGTTCCATGTCGATCCCGAGGCGGCGCAACGCTCGATCTTCGGCGGCATCGTCGCCAGCGGCTGGCACACCGCCGCCATCTGGATGAAGCTCGCCATCGCCGACCGCCAGAAGCCGGGCAATGCCTCGCCGCTGATGCGCGCCGGCGTGTCGCCCGGATACCAGGACATGCGCTGGCTGAAGCCGGTGCGGCCGGGCACGCGGCTTACCTATTCGTCCGAGGTCGTCGGCAAGACGGAGCTCAAGTCGCGCCGCGACGTCGCCATCGTGCTCACCTTGAACGAGGCGCGCGACGACGCGGGCGAACTTTTCTTCAGCTTCATCGGCAAAGGTCTGGTACAGAGAAGGCCGCGATAACGGAGAGACGGTCATGGCCGGCACGATGACGAAGATGCGGATGAGCGACGGCGCCGAGATCGGCGTCTATCACGTCGCGCCCAAGGGCGAGCGGCGCGGCGGGCTGGTCGTGATACAGGAGATTTTCGGCGTCAACGCGCATATCCGCGAGGTGTGCGAAGGCTATGCCGCGGACGGCTACGAGGTGCTCTCGCCCGCGCTCTACGACCGCGAGGCGCCGGGCTTCGAGACCGGCTATGCGCCGGACGACATCCAGAAGGCGATAAAGATCGCGCGCGGCGAGCATCCGTTCGAGCTGTCGATCAAGGACGCGCTGACCTGCATCGACGCGCTGAACGAGCACGACAAGGGCGGGGGCAACGGCAAGGTGTTCATCACCGGCTATTGCTACGGCGGCACGGTGACCTGGGCGGCGGCCTGCGCCAGCGGCAACCTCGCCGCGGCGTCGGGCTATTACGGCGGCCAGATCGCGCTGATGAACGACCGCAACCCGAAGTGCCCGACGATGCTGCATTTCGGCGAGACCGACCACGGCATCCCGATGAGCGACGTGGAGAAGATCAAGGCCGCGCATCCCGACGTGCAGGTCTTCGTCTATCCGGGCGTCGGCCACGGCTTCAACTGCAACTACCGCCCCGACTTCGACGAGGCCGCGGCGAAGCTGGCGAGGCAGCGCACGCTCGAGCTGTTCCGGGCGAACGGGGGTTGATCGTCCGCTACAGCATGCAGCGAGGCGAGATCTGGCGCTGGTATTGGAAGCGCTGGCGGGAGGGGGCTTTGGCGCCAGTGGATGGCGGGCGGCGCCGTGGTGTACGGTGCGGCGCTTTTGTTGCGCTATGACAGCGCTTACATGCTTGCTCCGTCCGATTTCATGAACGCCTTGCCGGGCCCCTTCGTGCTTTGGACGTTCTTCGCACTGTACCCGCAGGCGCGCTTCAAACCCGAAGAACGCAGGCTGGAAATCGGCTCCGGCGGCATCGACACCGAAATCCGCGGCATGCACAAGCATTACGATTGGCGCGACATCTCCGCCATCGTCTCCGAGTACGGCATCATCGAGGTCAGGACGCAAACCGGCAACGCGTTCCTGGTGCCCGAGCGCGCGTTCGAAAGCGCACATCAGCGCGACGAATTCCTTCAGCAGGCGCGGACGTGGTCCGCGCCTACCTGAGCGCCGCCTCGATGTTCCCGCCGTCGACGGTGATGACCGCGGCGGTCGTCTTCTCGGCATGGGCGAGGTAGACGAAAGCCTCGGCGACTTCGCTGGCATAGACTTCGCGGCCGAGCAGGTTGCCGCTCATGTACTGGTCCTCGCTCACGCCGCGCGCCTTGGACCGTGCGGCCACCATTTCATCCGTGAGCAGGCCCGAGCGGATGCGGTCGGCATTGACGGCATTGGCGCGGATGCCGTCCTTGCCGTGGTCGAGCGCGTATTGGCGCACCAGGAACAGGGTCGCGGCCTTCGGCAGCCCGTAGGGCCCGAAATCCTTGCCCGGGTTCACGGCCTGCTTGCTGGTGTTGAACAGCAGGCAGCCATAGGTGCCCTGCGCGCGCATGATGCGGACCGCCGCCTGCGCGACCGACTGGTGCGCGAAGAAGTTGAGCTCGAACGACTTGCGCAGCACCTCGTCCTCGACCGCGCCGATGTTGCCCTGCCACGCGGCGCCGGCGTTGGAGACGACGATGTCGACTCCGCCGAAGGCCTCGACCACCTTGTCGAAGGCGGCGCGCACGGCGGCCGGATCGGTCACGTCGCACTGGATGGCGAGCGCGTGCTTGTGCACGGCCTTCGCGGCCTTGACCGCCATGTCGTGGTCGCGGTCGAGGATCGCGACCTCCGCGCCCTCCGCGGCCATCGCCTTGGCCGTCGCGGCGCCAATCCCGGAGCCGCCGCCGGTTATGACGCAGACCTGGCGGCTCAACGCCTTCTCGTTCGACTTGCCGAGCTTGGCCTGCTCCAGCGACCAGTATTCGACGTCGAACATATGGGCTTCGGAGATGCAGCGGTATTGGCCGATCGCCTCGGCGTCGGTGATCACCTCGACCGTGTTCTCGGCGATGTCGGCGGCGATGGCGGCGTCCTTGGCCGTGGCGCCGAGCCCGAACAGGCCCACGCCCGGCACCAGCACCACGCGCGGCAGCGGATCGAGCTCTTTCTTCCTCGGCTCCGCGCGCGCGTTGTTGCGCGCGAAATAGTCGTGATAGCGCGCGACGAAAGCGTCGACGGCTTCGCGCACGCCAGCTTTCCAGTCGTCGAGCTTGTGCGCATCCGGCGCGGGCACGATGAGCGGCCAGTTCTTGGTGCGGATGGTATGGTCGGGCGTCACCACGCCTTGGCCGGCATAGCGCGCAAGCTCGGCGCCGTTCACGTAGTCGAGGATCGCGGGCGAGGTGCGGAAGCACAGGATCTGGCGCTTGACCGTGCCGGCCATCGCGTTGCGCTCCAGCGCCACCGCGCCGCGCAGGATCGGCGCGATGTCGGCGACGCGCGCGACATGCTTCGGCAGCGCCGCCTGCGCGCGCGGCTTGCGCTGGCGCGACAGGCGGTCCTCCGCCATCGTCACGAACTCGATCATGCGCTCGTAAGCCTGCTTGGCGCTGTCGCCGACCGTGAAGATGCCGTGCTGCAAAAGCACCAGGCCCTCGACCTTCGGATCGCGGTCGAAGACGTCGGCGACCGACTTGGCCAGCGCGAAGCCCGGGATGGTGTAGGGCACGTAAGCCACGCGGTCGCCATAGACCTCGCGCACCACCGCCTCGCCGCCGGGCTGGTCGGTCAGCGCCAGGACCGCGGTCGAATGGGTGTGGTCGATGAACTTGTGCGGCAGGAAGGCGTGCAGCAGCGTCTCGACCGACGGGTTCGGCGCGGTGGAATCCAGCAGGTTGATGCGCTGCCGGCGCAGCTCGGCCAGCCTCACGGCCGGCAGGCCCGCGGGCTCGATATTGCCCATGTCCCAGCCCGAGCCCTTGACGCAGATGACTTCGACGTCCTCGCCCAGCATGTCCTTCGCGCCGGTCTTGACCGAGGTATTGCCGCCGCCATGCAGCACCAGCCTGGGATCGGAGCCCAGCAGCCGCGTCGTATAGGTGCGCAGCGCCAGGTCTTCGTTCACGCCCTGAGCGGCGTAGCGACCCACAAAATCTTGTGCCTCGGAGTCAGACCAACGCGACATCATGATCGTTGAATTCCATTCTCAGGAGTTTCCACGGGGAAAAGGCTGCGTAGGCCCGCGGCGCTCGCGGCGCAAGTGCCGCGCTCGGTGATGAAGCCGGTGACGAGGCGGGCCGGCGTGACGTCGAAGCCGGGATTGGCGGCGCCGCTTCCCGGCGCCGCGATCTCGACCGTGGCCAGCCCGCCGCCGGGCAGGCGCCCGGTCATCTTGAGCAGCTCGTCGGCCGAGCGCTCCTCGATCGGGATGTCGCGGCCGCTGCTCAAGGTCCAGTCGATGGTCGAGCTGGGCAGCGCGACGTAGAACGGCACCTGGTTGTCGTGCGCCGCGAGCGCCTTGAGGTAGGTGCCGATCTTGTTGGCGACGTCGCCGTTCGCGGTGACGCGGTCGGTGCCGACGATGCAGAGATCGACCTGCCCCGCCTGCATGTAGTGGCCGCCGGCATTGTCGGCGATGATCGTGTGCCTGACCCCGTGGCTGCCCAGCTCGAAGGCGGTGAGCGAGGCGCCCTGGTTGCGCGGCCGCGTCTCGTCGACCCAGACATGGATCGGGATGCCCGCGTCGTGCGCCATATAGATCGGCGCGAGCGCCGTGCCCCAATCGACGCAGGCGAGCCAGCCCGCGTTGCAATGGGTCAGCACGTTGAGCGCGGCGCCGTTCTTCCTCGCCGCCGCCTCTTGAAGGATCTTGAAGCCGTGCTCGCCGATGGAGCGGCAGACCGCGACGTCCCCGTCGGCGATCCGCGCGGCCTCTTCCCAGGCGAGCCGCGCCCGCTCCTCGCGCGGGCGGTTGCGCAATGCGTCGCACATCCGCTTCAGGGCCCAGCGCAGGTTGATCGCCGTCGGCCGCGTCTCGGCCAGCAGATCGTGCGCGCGGTCCAGCGCCGCGTCGGACGCGTCCTCGCGCATCGCGAGCGCGATGCCGTAGGCCGCGGTCGCCCCGATCAACGGCGCGCCGCGCACGATCATCGCGCGGATCGCATGCGCGGCGTCGTCCAGCGTCTTGAGCTCGAGCGTGACGAACGCGTGCGGCAGCCGCGTCTGGTCGATGATGCCGACCGTGTCGTCGCCCAGCGGCCAGATGGTGCGATAGGGCTTGCCGTCGATCTTCAATTCAATGTCCCTCGAACGCGACCAGCGACGTGACCTCTTTCCCCAGCGCGCGGATCTTGTCGGCGCCGCCGAGCTCGGGAAGGTCGATGACGAAGAGGCAGCCGACGACCTTGGCGCCGGCGCGCTCCAGAAGCTTGATCGCCGCGAAGCAGGTGCCGCCGGTCGCGATCAGGTCGTCGACGACGACGACGTTCTCGCCCGGCTTCACCGCGTCGACGTGGATCTCGACGCGGTCCTTGCCGTATTCCAGGTCGTAGTCCTCGCCCAGCACGGTGTGCGGCAGCTTGCCCTTCTTGCGCACCGGCACGAAGCCGGTGGAGAGCTGGTGCGCGACCGCGCCGCCTAGGATGAACCCGCGCGCCTCGATGCCCGCGACCTTGTCGATGCGCATGCCGGCATAGGGCTGCACCATGGCGTCGACCGCCGCGCGGAAGGCGCGCGGATGGCCCAGAAGCGTGGTCACGTCGCGGAACATCACGCCGGGCTTGGGATAGTCCGGGATCGTGCGGATGACGGATTTGAAGTCCATTTCGGGGGCCTCGTGGGGCTGCGCTCGGAGCGCATACATACGGAGTTTCACACGGATTCCAACCCTTCGCCCCGCATTCGCCACGATCGGCCTCGAGTCTCGCATTGGACGACACGGGCTGGCGCAGATGACGCTTTCGCGGGTTGAAGATTTCGCACTCCCCACGCGGGCCGACGCTTTCCTGTTCGCGCTCAAATCCGGCGTCTTCCGGTTGCGGCGATCGCTACGCGACGCTGTGTCGGGGCCGGCGCGCCTGCCCAGGGCCGGGGCCGGCACCGCCGCCGATGCCTTCCCCTTCGTCGCGGCCGCCTCGCGTACGCCGCTCTGGGCCGAGGTGCCGGCGGCGGAGCGCATCCTCCAGCGCGGCAAGGTGCAGAACCTGCGCGTCGCGGCCCGCCGCCTCGACGGGACCCTGCTGGACGCGGGCGCGGTGTTCAGCTTCTGGAAGCAGATGGGCCGCGCCAGCCCGCGCCGCGGCTTCGCGCAGGGCCGCATGCTGAAGGAAGGCTGCATCGTGCCGGCGACGGGCGGCGGGCTGTGCCAGCTGTCCAACGCGCTCTATGACGTGGCGTTGAAAGCGGACCTCGCCATCCTCGAGCGCCACGCCCATTCGCGCCGCGTCCCGGGCTCCCTGGCCGCGAGCGGACGCGACGCGACGGTGGCGTGGAACTACGTCGACCTGCGCTTCAAGAGCGCGGTGCCGCTGCTGCTGTGCGTGCGGTTGAGCGCGCGCGAGCTGATCGTCGAGCTGAAGTCGCAAACGCCGCGCACGGTCCATGACGTCGCGGCCCTGCCCGATGCGCGGCCGCAAGCCGAGAGCTGCGAGAGCTGCGACCGGACGAGCTGTTTCCGCCACGGCGTCGCCGCGTCGGAGGGCAGGCGCGCGGTGCTGGTCGACGAGGTCTGGCCCGAGTTCGACGCTCACGTGAGCGGCGACTTGCTGTGCCTGCCGATGACCGGGCGGCCGCAATACGGCTGGACCACCGCGAAGTTCGCGCAAGTGAAGACGGCACCCCTCACCACGCTGGCGCGCGGCTTCGCGATGCGGCGCGTCGCCAACGGAGCGAAGCGCCGCGCGCTGGAGCTGGCCACCGCCGAACGCCTCGCGCGCCGTTATGCGGCCGGGCTCGACGCCGATGTGACGGAGCTCGTGATCGCCCAGACCCTCTTGCCCACGCTGTGGCGCGACGGGCATCTGGGCGGGCGAAAATTCTCCGTGCTGATGACGCGCCTGCCCATGGCCGAGATCCAGGCGCGGCTCGACGCGGCGGCGCGGGCGCATCCCGAACGCGCGACGCTGGCCGACTTCCGCGCCGATGCCGCGCTCGAAGCCGAAGCGCTCGCCGCGGCCGACGCGATCGTCACGCCGCATGCGGAGATCGCCGCGCTGTTCGGCGACCGCGCGATCCTGCTCCCTTGGGCGACACCGAAGACAGGTTTCCGCCACGCGCCAGGCTCGCGGCGCATTGCGTTCGCGGGCCCCACCATCGCGCGCAAGGGCGCCTACGAGCTGCGCGACGCGGCCCGCGCGCTCGACCTGGAGGTCGTCCTTCTCGGCAGCGAACTGGAAGGCGCGAAGTTCTGGGCCGGCCTGCGCACCGCGCGCGACATCGGCGAAGGCGTCGCCGCCTTCGTGCAACCGGCGTTCCTGGAGGACCGCCCACGCAAGCTGCTCGCCGCGCTGGCGAGCGGGATACCGGTGATCGCGACGAAGGCTTGCGGATTGCCGGCACAGAATGGGCTCACGCTCGTCGAAGCCGGCAACACCGAAGCGCTGATCAAAGCCGTCCAAACGGCGTTAGGCCGATAAGCCCGCACAGCACGAAATAGGCTCCGATCAGCAGCAGCGCGGCATGGATCGCCGCCGCCGTCCAGAACGTCACGGGATGATCGCGATCTGCCGGGCCGATCGGGAACAGGCCGAACTCACCGCCTTTACGCAGACCTTGCCGTAGATTCCACGCCATCCCCAGCATCATGATCATTCCGAACCAGAACGCGCTGGTGTCGCCCGATGCGATATGCCACCTGCCGTACCCCGCATACGGGAAGTCGAAATCGAGCGGGATGCGCGGCGAATGCACGGCTATTTCTTCAGCACCCGTCCCGCGACCGCATCGAGCTTGGCGAACAGCTTGGGATCACGCTTGTCGGGCGCGGTGATGAAGGCGGTGTCGAGCACGTCGTCGATGCCGGGGGACGGCTTGCGTTCCGGCCCGAGCTTGGGCGCGACCGCCATCACCAGCCTGCGCGCGTTCTCGGCGTTGCCGGTGAGCACCTTGATCACCGTGTCGACGGTGACGTGGTCGTGGTCGGGATGCCAGCAATCGTAGTCGGTGACCATGGCGACGAGCGCGTAGGGCAGCTCGGCCTCGCGCGCCAGCTTGGCCTCGGGCATCGCCGTCATGCCGATGACGCTGCAGCCCCAGGAGCGGTAGAGGTTGCTCTCGGCCAGCGACGAGAACTGCGGACCTTCCATCGCCAGATACGTCCCGCCGACGGCATAGCCGATGCCGATCTCGTCCGCCGCCTGGCTGAGCGCCTTGGACAGCTTCGGGCAGGTCGGATGCGCCATCGAGACGTGGGCCACGAAGCCGGGACCGAAAAAGCTCTTCTCGCGGCTGTGCGTGCGGTCGATGAACTGGTCGACGACCACGAAGGTGCCGGGGCTGAGCTCTTCCTTGAACGAGCCGCAGGCCGAGACCGAGATCACGTCGGTCACGCCGGCGCGCTTCAGCGCGTCGATATTGGCGCGGTAGTTGATGGAAGTCGGCGACTGGATATGGCCGCGGCCATGGCGCGGCAGGAACACCAGCTCGACGCCCTTGAAGGTGCCGAACAGGAGATCGTCGGACGGCGCGCCCCACGGAGTCTCGACGCGCTGCCAGCGCGCATTCTCGAGCCCCGCGATGTCGTAGACGCCGCTGCCGCCGATGATGCCGAGGACTGTCTTGGTCATGGGCGCGCTTCTATCACATCCAGGTGCGAATGAAATCCGTCGTGTTGGGCAGGACGTCGACGCAGGCATGCAGCAGCACGACGAGCGCGAAGCTGCGCGTGCGCGCCCAGAGGACGCCGAACAGGATGCCGATGGGCGACAGCGTTCCGACCGCATAGGCGATCACGCCGGGCAATCCGCCGGCGATCGTGTCGTGCGAGGTATCGGGCCTCAAGTAGAGCCCCGGCACGTGCGCCAGTCCGAACAGGAGCGCGCCGATGACGACGGCGCCGGCTTCGGAGCGCAGGAAGGCCGCGAGCCGCGTCTGCAGCACGGCGCGGAACAGGAACTCCTCGCAGACGCCCGCTTCCAGCGCCATCCAAACGAAGGTCGCCGGGATCGCCCAGGCGAGCGTTGCGGGTGGAAGATGCAGCTCCGCGATGTTCTCGAGGCTGGGCGAAGCCAGCGCCACCAAGCCGATCAGCAGGGCGCCCATCACGACCAGCGTGGCCGGCACGCCGGGTGCGCCGAACCGCGCCTGCACCAGCGGGGCAAGGCGCGCGCCCAGCGCTTTCAACAGCAGCGCCGGAATGGCGACGTGCACGGTCAGTTTCACCGCGAGCATGACGAGCTCGTGCTCGCGCGTGCCGGGCGGGATCGTCTGCTTGATCGTCGTGAACAGGAAGCCCAGCACCACGACCGCATAGATCGCCAGCCACACCATCACGGCGCCGAGCTCGACCGTCGGGCGCGCCACCGCGATAGCGGGCGCGCCGGTCTTGCGCGTCAGCCCCCAGGCGATGGCCGGCAGCACGATGCCGGCCACGACGGCGAGCGGCAGAGCGTCCTCCATGTCGCCGCCATAAGCGACCGCCGCGGCCCACGCCACGGCATAGCCCAACGCCCAGACGATCCAGGAATATCCGCGCATCCAAGCCCCCGCGCCCGTTCAGGGCGAAGGATTAGAGCCACCTCAACGCAATTGCCAGCCCTGCCCTTTGCGCATCAGCAATGCGGGCCGCGGCTTGCCCGTCGGCACGTCGTCATAGACGCCGACCTCGAACGTCGCGTCGTCGCGCCAGCGGCCGCAGACCGACATGCGCTCGTCCTGCCACTCCTGCAGGTATCTGGCGGCAGCCACGTGCCACACGGTCGTCCCGCCGCCGTTCATCTCGTCGACGCGGCAGGTCACGAAACGCGTGCCGTCGGGCGCGTAATGCGGCGGGCCGTCGACGATGTGCTGTTTGCCGTTCGCCATCTCGACGAGCAGGACGTCATAGGCCTCGTATTCTTCCTTCTTGACCACGAAGACGCCATGGCTCGGCAGAAACGCGGCGAGGCTGTAGGACGGACAGGGCTCTTCGTCCGCCACGCATTTGCCGTCGGTGAAGCGCAAGCTCTTGCCGTTGTCCAGCACCAGCACCAGCGCGCGGCCCTCGCGGCGCGCGTGCGGACCGGCGAGCGCCAACGCGTTCTTCTCCACCGGCTTGTTGCTGGCGAGCGACGCCTCGGCATTGGCGATCTGCGCGGCTTCGCCCGCGGGCGAAAGCGCCGCCAGGGACAGGGAAAGGAGGAGCGCGCTAATGCGCGTCCTTCCACACCCGGCGATAGGACAGGAACAGCAAGCCCGACAGCACCAGCATGAAGATCATCACGCCGAAGCCGATGCGGTGGCGCTGCTCGAGCTTGGGATCGGACGCCCAGGTGAGGAACGTCACGACGTCGTGGGCTTCCTGCGCGACGGTCGCCTGGGTGCCGTCGGAATAGGTGACGGCGCCGTCGGTCAAGGGCGGCGGCATGGAGATGTTGCCGCCCGGGAACCACGGATTGAAGTACTTGCCCGTCTGCACCGTGAAGCCGTGCGGCGGCTTGTGGCCGAAGCCGGTCAGGATCGAGAAGACGTAGTTCGGACCGCCGTTGCGCGCCTTGACGATCAAGGACAGGTCGGGCGGCAGCGCGCCGCCGTTGGCGGTGCGCGCGGCTTCCTCGTTCGGGAACGGCGCGGGCATGTGGTCGGCCGGGATGCCGGCGCGCGTCATGCGCTCGCCGCTGGAGTCGTAGGTCTCGCCCTTGTCGTTGGGCTCGGCCGGAACCTTCGCCGCGGCCGCCAGCGCCTTGACCTGCGCCGCGCTGAAGCCGATGCCGCTTTCCCCGCCCAGATCGTGGAACGAGACCCGGTTCAGGCTGTGGCAGGCCGAGCAGACCTCCTTGTAGACCTGATAGCCGCGCTGCACGGCCGCGCGGTCGAACATGCCGAAGGGACCGTCGAACGACCAGGTCTGCGTCTTGGGCGGCAGCGGCTCGCTCAGGTCGACGGGGATGGTGTCCTCGGCCCACACCGTGGGCGCGAAGGCGAGGAGTGCCAGTACGGCGAGCGGAAGGGCTTTCATGATCGTCGTCCTCACTCGGCCGGGCTGAGCACGGGTTGGGAGATGCTGGCGGGAAGCGGCTTGGGCGTCTCGATCAGGCCGAGCAGCGGCATGACCACCCAGAAGAAGCCGAAGTAGTACAGCGTGCCGACGCGCGCCGCCCACACCAGCGGCACCCCGAAGCGCACGGCATCGACGCTCTGCGCGCCGCAATAGCCGAGCACGATGCAGTCCAGGACGAAGATCCAGAAGAACTGCTTCATCATCGGGCGGAACCGCGACGAGCGCACCTTGGACGTGTCGAGCCACGGAATGAAGGCGAGCGTGACGAGCGAGCCCGCCATCACCAGCACGCCGATCAGCTTCTGCGGCACCGAGCGCAGCATCGCGTAATACGGCAGCAGGTACCATTCCGGCACGATGTCGGGCGGCGTCACGACCGGGTTGGCGGGCGTGTAGTTGTCCGGGTTGCCGAAGAAGTCGGGCGCATAGAACACGAAGCCCAGATAAATCAACAGGAACAGCGCCACATAGAACCCGTCCTTGACCGTGTAGTACGGGTGGAACGGCACGGTGTCCTGCGGGCCCTGCACCTCGATACCGAGCGGGTTGTTGTTGCCGGGCACGTGCAGCGCCCAGATGTGCAGGCCCACGACGCCCGCGATCACGAACGGCAGCAGGTAGTGCAGCGAGAAGAAGCGGTTCAAGGTCGGATCGCCAACCGCGTAGCCGCCCCACAGCCAGGTCGCGATCGCGCTGCCCCAATGCGGGGTGACCTGGTCGAGCGCCGAGAAGAAGTTGGTGATCACGGTGGCGCCCCAGAACGACATCTGGCCCCAGGGGAGCACGTAGCCGAAGAAGGCGGTGGCGACCATCAAGAGGTAGAGGATGACGCCCAGGATCCACAGCACCTCGCGCGGCGCCTTGTACGAGCCGTAATAGAGGCCGCGGAACATGTGGATATAGACGGCGATGAAGAAGAACGACGCGCCGTTGGCATGCATGAAGCGGATCAGCCAGCCATAGTTGATGTCGCGCATCATCCGGTCGACCGAGTCGAAGGCCATGTCGGCGTTGGCGACGTAGTGCATCGCCAGCACGATGCCGGTCACGATCTGGACCAGCAGCATCGTGGTCAGGATCGCGCCGAAGGCGTACCAGATGTTCAGGTTACGCGGCGTCGGGAACGACAGCATCGTGTCGTGGGCGAAGCGCGCGAGCGGCAGGCGGGAATCCATCCAGCGCGCGAAACCCGATTTCGGAACGTAGGTCGAGGGACCGGACATGATGGCGCTCCGTTAGCCGACTTTGATGCGCGTGGGAGAGACGTAGGAATAAGGCGGAACCAGAAGGTTCTGCGGCGCGGGCCCTTTGCGGATGCGCCCGGCGGTATCGTATTGCGAGCCATGGCAGTGGCAGAGCCAGCCGCCGAACTCGCCCTGCGGCACCTGCGGCGTCGATACCGTCGGCGTGCAGCCGAGATGCGTGCACACGCCCAAGAGCACGACGTATTCGGCGTGGGCGGCGCGGTTGGCGTCGGTCGCCGGCGCGTCGTCGGGCAAGGCCGAGTTGCGCGCGTAGGGATCGGGCAGGTCGGCGACGTTCACCGCCTTGGCGTCCGCGATCTCCTTGGGCGTGCGGCGGCGCACGAAGAGCGGGTGGCCGCGATACTTGAACACGACCTGCTGGCCGGGCGCGATCGCGCCGATATCGGCCTCGATCGAGGCCAGCGCCAGGACCGAGGCGCTGGGGTTCATCTGGTCGATGAACGGCCAGGCGGCCAGGCCCGCGCCGACGGCGGCGACGGCTCCGGTGGCGATGTAGATGAAGTCGCGTCGAGTGGGTTCGTCGGCTGTCGTGGCAGACACGGTGTGCACCTATGCAAGGGGAAACGGGAGACGGTGCCGCGCCTTCCCCCAGCGCGACCGCGCGTAAAATAGAGAGTCGACCCTTCAAGGTCTTGCGGCATCCTGCCGCAGAAAAGCCAGGAATTCCGGGCGATTCGGGCTTAAGGCGGCGGCGCTCCGCCTCCGCGCCCGGCCGCCTGGCTGGTTTACGGCTTGGCCGCCCCGCCCTGCTTGTAGACCTTGCCCGCCTTCATCACGAACTGGACGCGCTCGAGCTCGGTCACGTCCGCCAAGGGATCGCCGGAAACCGCCACGATATCGGCATAGCGGCCGGGCGCCACCGCGCCGATGTCCTTCGAATCGCCGATCAGGTCGGCGGCGTTGTGGGTGGCGGCCATGATGGCGTCGATGGGCGTCATGCCGGCATCGACCATCAGCGCGAACTCCCTGGCATTGGTGCCGTGCGGGGCCAGCCCCTGGTCGGTGCCGAAGGCGATCTTCACCCCGGCCTTATAGGCGTTGGAGAGATTGGCCTTGATGCGCGGCCCGACCATCAGCGCCTTGGCGGCCGAGGACGGGTTGAGCTGCTCGGGATGGTTCTTGGCGACGTCGACCACGGTCTGCGCCACCAGCATGGTCGGCACCAGATAGGTCCCGTGCTTCTTCAGGATGGCGTAGGACTGCTCGTCGGCGAACGAGCCGTGCTCGATCGAATCGACGCCGAGCTCGGCCGCGTGCTCGATGGCCTGCTTGCCGTGGGCGTGGGCCGCGACCTTCATGCCGAGGCCATGCGCGGTCTTGACGACCGCCTCGATCTCGTCGTCGGCCATGAGCTGGGCGTTGGGGTCGTCGGCGATGGAGAGCACGCCGCCCGAGGGCATGATCTTGATCAGGTCGGCGCCCATGCGGTGCAGCTTGCGCACGGCGCGGCGCGCGCTGTCGGGGCCGTCGATGACCCAGTCGGTCCAGCCTTCATGGGAAAGCTGCGGATCGAAGCCGTTGGCCGGATCGCCATGGCCGCCGGTCGGGCCCAAGGGCGGGCCGGCGACGAAGAGGCGCGGACCTGCGACCGCGCCCTTGGCGATGGCCTTCTTGAGCGCGATGACGACCATCGGATCGGCACCGACGTCGCGCACGGTGGTGAAGCCTGCCATCAAGGTGCGCTCGGCATTGCCGACCGACAGGAAAGCGTCGTCGAAGGCGGTGCGGGTGACGGCCTCGGCGATCGGGTTGCCGCCGTCGAAGGTCGAGGTGATGTGGTCGTGGCAGTCGATCAGCCCGGGCAGCACGGTCGAATTCGAAAGGTCGATCACCTGCGCGCCGGCGGGCCCGTCGACGAAGCCCTGCTCCACGCTCGCGATGCGGTCATCATGGATCAGGATCGAGACCTGGCCGCGCGGCGCCTTCGACACGCCGTCGATCAGCCGGCCGGCATGGATGACGACGTCGCCGGCAAAGACCGGCGCCGCGCTCACGAGCAGCGCGGCAGCGATGATGCTGACCTTCATGATACTCCCCCTCAACATTCCAGGACGGAGAGATACCCCTCGCGGCCATAATCCAGCAAGGACCGGTCGCGGGTCATCACCGTGAAGCCGTATTGGCGCGCGGTGGCCGCGATGATGCGGTCGGCGGGGTCGGTTTCGATCAACCCGGGAAGAAAGGCCGATTCCAGAAGAAGCTCGGCGGACATTTGCGCGAGCGCGATTTGCGGGCGCGCCAGCAAAAGTTCCAGCCAACGTTGCGGCGCGTGTGGGGACCGAAAGCGCCGCTTCCGCGCCGAGGTGCCGATCTCCAACGCGGTGATCGGCGAGACGAAGACTTTTTCACCGCGATCCGATGCTTCGTCGACGGCTTCGACGGCTTCGGCGCGCATCCATTCGTCGTTCATGATCCAGATGCAGGCGCAGGTATCCAGCAGGATCGCGCCGCGCTTCATCGCTTCTTCCCGAACCACAGATCGGCTTTGCGCTCGAGGCTGGCGTCCCAAGCGGCAAGCTCTTCCTTGCTCAACGACGGCTTGGTCAGATCCCAGTCAGGATCGATCCAGAACGTGCCTTTCAAGGCGCCGAACAACGGCGAGCGGCGCGGCTTCTTTTCGCCCTCCTCCGCAGGTTTGAACTCCGGCGCGTCCTCGGCCATGCCCCCCGCATACGCCGCGGCCTGCTTTGGCCGGGCCATCACCTTCCGCACGAACACCACCCGACGTCCCTTGAGGTCGACCTCGGCGGTCTCGAAGCCGGCGTCGAGCCAGACCTTGGTCATCACGTTGTTGCCGGGGTTGTTGCTCCACCAGGCGCGGGAGTGCTGAGATTTTGCGGGCAGCTCGACGCCCGTGACATGCTCGACCTCCGCGAAGCTCATGGGGACGCGGTCGGCGGTCTGGCGGCGCAGGTAGGGGCCGAGTGGGTCATACTTGCTTACCATCAGTAAGTGTATACCTATACCGTTACGAGTGTCAAACATGCGCCTCGCCCTTTACGAGCCGGACATCGCCCAGAACGCGGCCACGATCATCCGGCTCTGCGCCTGCCTGGGCGTGGGCGCCGACATCGTCGAGCCTTGCGGATTTGTGTTCTCCGACAAAGGCTTCCGCCGCGCAGGGATGGATTATCTGGAGATGGCCGAGGTCGTGCGGCACGACTCCTGGGCCACGTTCCAGACGGCCGGACGTTCGGCGGCCGGGCGGCTGGTCCTGCTGACGACCAAGGCAGCCCGCGCCTATACCGATTTCGCCTTCCAGCCGTCCGATACCCTGCTGCTCGGCCGCGAGAGCGCGGGCGTGCCGGAGGCTGTCCACGCGGCGGCCGACGCCCGGCTGCTGATCCCGATGCGTCCCGGCGCCAGATCGGTCAATGTGGCGCTGGCCGCCGCCATGGTACTGGGGGAGGCGTTGAGACAGACGAACGGATTCCCCCAAAGCATGACCCACCAGGCATGACCACGGCAGACGACCGCAAAGCCCGCGCCAAAGCCTGGTTCGAGGAGCTGCGCGACCGCATCTGCGCCGCGTTCGAGGCGATCGAGGACGACTACCACGGCCCGCTGGCCGACCGCCCGCCGGGCCGCTTCGTCCGCAAACCCTGGACCCGCGAAGACGGCAGCGATGGCGGCGTGATCAGCGTCCTGCGCGGCGGGCGGGTGTTCGAGAAGATCGGCGTGATGACCTCGACGCGGCTGGACGGCATGCTCTCGCCCGAGTTCGCCAAGACCATCCCCGGAGCCGAGAAGGACCCGCGCTTCTGGTCGAGCAGCATTTCGCTGGTGGCGCACCTGCAGAGCCCGCGCGTTCCCGCGGTGCATATGAACACGCGTCATTTCATGGCGGCGCAATCCTGGTTCGGCGGCGGCGCCGACTTGACGCCGATGGTCCCCAACGACGTGGACACGCGCGATTTCCACGCCGCTTTGAAGCGGGCCTGCGACGCCCACGGCGCGGACTACTACACCCGCTTCAAGGCCTGGTGCGACGAGTACTTCTATCTCCCGCACCGCGGCGAGCCCCGGGGCGTGGGCGGGATTTTCTATGACCGGCTCGATTCCGGCGACTGGGAGGCCGATTTCGCCTTCACCCGCGCGGTGGGACTCGCATTTCTCGAGGTCTATCCCCAAATCGTCAGAAGGCGGATGTCCGAAACCTGGACGGAAGCCGAACGCGAGCATCAACTGGTCCGGCGCGGCCGCTATGTGGAGTTCAACCTCTTGCACGACCGCGGCACCCAGTTCGGCCTGAAGACCGGCGGCAATGTCGAGGCGATCCTGATGTCCCTGCCCCCCGAAGCCCGCTGGCCCTGAGGTCGATTTGCCCTTCCTCGAACAGATCCAGGGCTACCTCGCGGCGCACAACGCGATCTTCGCGCTGCTGCAGGTGATCCTGATCGACATCGTCATGGCCGGCGACAACGCGGTCGTGATCGGCATGGCGGCGGCGCGCCTGCCCAAGTCGCTGCGCCACAAGGTGATCTTCTGGGGCTTGGCCGCGGCGGTGGTGCTGCGCGTCATCATGGCGACGATCACGGTGGAGTTGTTCGGCTTCGTGCCCCTGCGCGTCGTCGGCGGCATCCTGCTGCTCTGGGTCGCGTGGCGTCTCTATCGAGACGTGCGTCAGGCGGGCAGGCACGGCCACGAGCACGGCGACGAAGAGGCCGCCTGCGAGGCCAAGCTCAGCGCGCTGGGCGGCAGCGACATCGTCATGCGCCGCGCCATCATGCAGATCACCATCGCCGACATCTCGATGTCGCTCGACAACGTGCTCGCGGTCGCGGGGGTCGCCATCCATCACGTCTGGGTTCTGGCGGTCGGATTGATGCTGTCGATCGGGCTGATGGGCGTCGCCGCCAACCTGGTCGCCAAGCTGCTCAACCGGCATCCCTGGATCAGCTATGCCGGCGTGTTCATCGTGCTCTATGTCGCCAGCTCGATGATCTACAACGGCGGCATGATGATGGTCACCGGTCCCTAGAATCCGCTGGCGCCCACAACCGTCGGCGCATTGAGCACCGAACAATCTTCGATTTAGATGCGCCGGGTTCGTACGGGGCGAGTGTACGATGGCGGACAATCCGAACACTTTCATGAGCGCGTGGGGATATCAGAACTACCGCGAGCAGCAGGTGCTGTTCGTCGGAAGCGTGCAGGACCTGACCAAGATCGCGCTGCCGGGCGGCGGCACCGCGAACGACTGGATGCAATCGCTCGCCACAGGGCCGTCCACCTGGGTCGCGTGCTATCGCGACGCCGACTGGGACGGCGGCTGGTCGAGCGGCACCGACGGCACCTGCATCGTCAGCCCGGGCGCGATCTATATCGGCCCCAACACCGCCATCCCCGATCTCGAGGCGTTCTACGACGGCGAGGGCAACCTCGTGAACAAAACCATCTCGAGCATCTGGATGTGGCGCGAGGAGCCGGCGGGCTGGCCCGGCGCCACGGCGGATACCCAGCCCCTGAACTCGGGCGACGGCACCAAGCCGACGCCGATCCTCACCGACCTGTCGTCCGGCTCTCCCAACAAGGTGCTGAAAGCGATCCTCGGCGGATTGGTGGCGCCGATCCCGGGCCTCGGCGCCTTCGTCAAGGTGCTGCTGAACGTAGCCTGGTCGATGCAGAAGCCGTCGGACGACGACGTCTGGCGCGCGATGCAGCGCTGGGTCGTGAACCTCACCTACGATTTCGGCATCGCCTGGGCCGCCGCCGTCGATCAGAACGGCATCGCGGGCATCTTCAACCTGCTGGCCAAGATCGAGCGCGAATGCGACGCCGGGCAGACCGAGATCGCCAAGCTCGATTTCAATTTCCTCATCGACACGCTGCTCGCCGTCAGCCTGCCGCGCTTCACCAACGTGTCGTCGAAGGCGGCGGCGGCGAACGCGGCCGGCACGCTCGACTACATCTCGGTGTTCGGCACCCTGGCGCTGGGAATCCTGAGAGCGAACTATCTCTATTGCAAAGAGATCTACGGCAGCGACGCGATGAAGGAGATGAACCTCGATCTCCTGCGCAGCCAGATCACGGCACTGCGCCGCGCGGTCGCGATCGGCGTGGAGGCGGCGAAGGAGCTGCGCCGCTCCAGGATCGAGATCATCAAGAGCGGCGGCCAGATGCCGATCGACTATCACACCGCCTGGCAGGGCCATCCCGAGGACAGCACCGACCATGCGCAGCTGAGCGTCGACTACTACATCGAGAACTATGTCGACCCGACCAGCGACGCGCTGTTCGATCCCTATCTCGAGATCGCCGATCTGTGGACCTATTTCGACCTCGACAACGTATCGGCCAAGCCGAACGCCTCGCCGGTCGCGACCGCGCCCAAGCAGGTCAAGATGGGCGCCTGGGGCGGCAACAACGTCTATTTCAACCAGATGGACAAACAGGGCTTTGCCTTCGCCTCCTTCGACGTGAAGGCGCCAAGTCCGTCGCGCGTCACCGGCCTGACGCTGCACGGCGCCGGCGGCCTCGAGATCGCGATCGACGGCGCCGCGCCGACGAAGATCGGCCACACGGCTTCGGGCGGGCCGGTCTTCGCGCAGCCCAAGGACGGCGCCATCACGGCCGCGTTCGGGACCTGGGAGAGCCACCTCGTCTCGGGAACATCGGGCTTCGAAAGCATCGTGCTGCGCGGCAACTACGCCGCCGACGACGGCCGCGGCACCGCCGCCTACGATCGCGGCTGCTTCCTCGACGGCAAGGCGGGCGAAGGCGGGTTGTATTTCTTCGCCAACGGTCCCGACGGCAGCGACTCGGTGTTGAGCGGCGTCTTCGGCTTCACGACCGGCGGCACGATCAGCGCGCTCGGCTTCTATTGGACGTATCTGCGCGCGCAGATGCGCACCGGCTATCGGGAGTGGACGCCTCTCAAGAAAGCCTGAGCAGCACCGCGGTCGCGTCGTCGCTGGTCTTGAAACGCGGGAACTTGCGGCCTTCGGCGTCGCCGCTCTCGATGGCGCGCAGCTCGGCGCCGAGCGCCTCCAGCCCCTTGTCGTGCGCCGCGGCGACCAGGCTTTCCGCGTCATAGGCGCCGTAGTCGCAGGCGAGCGCCAGGAACCCGTCGCTGGCCAGCAGCACCAGGGTGCCCGGCGGCGCCGCGACCGCCTTCGCGCGCACATGCTCGGCCGCCTTGGTGTCGGGGCCGAAGAGCCAGCCGCCCTTCTCGGTGTTGACCGTGTCGCGCGCGGCGCGCAGCGCGGAGAGGAATTGCGGCCGCGCCGCGGCCGCCGCGGGCGCCAGCCCCTTCGCGTCGGCCAGCATCTTCACGCGCTTGGCCTCGGCGGCGCGCTTGTCGAAGGCCTCGCCGACGATCTCGGCCGCCTCTCCGGGACGTTTCACCAGCGCCGCGCAATCGCCGAACCACAAGGCCTCGAAACCGCCGGCCCGCGCCCCGACCAGCATCATCGAGGCGTAAGGGTTCTCGTGGTTGCGCTTGGGCGGACGGCGGCGCAAGCCGTGGAATGACCTCTCAGCGTCGGCGAGCGCGTGCTTCAGCGCGTCGCGCACATGCGCGCCGTCGTTGCAATGCGCCATCAGGCGGCGCGCCGCGAAGCGCGCCAGCCACGCCGCATCGCTCTCGCCCGGCACCAGCGACTCCGAAAGGTTGGTCGCGCCGTCGAGCACCACAGCGGCGCCCGCCGTCTGTCCCCAGGCATCGTCGTTCGGCTTGGCGGGATGGCCGGGGATCGAGAGCGCGTCGAGGAAATGGAGCTGCATCGTCACACCAATGCCTGCACGACGGCCTTGAGCCGCTCGGCGAGCGAGAATTCGTCGTCGGTGAAATCGCTCTCGACCCACCACTCCTCGACCTCGGCCAGCACTTGGCCCACCAGCGGGCCGTGCGGCACGCCCGCGTTCAGAACGTTGCCGCCGGTCAGCGGGAAGCGCGGCCGCTGCCACGAGTCCGCCAGCGCCAGCAGCGCGCGCCACTGGATGAAGTTGGATGCCTTGGGGTCTTCCGCCCATCTCAGGAACACGCGATCCTTGAAGCGCTTCGGCCCCAGCCGGTAGAGCAGCCGCCGCACGTCCTTGATCGAGAGATAGGAGACGATCTTCTCTTTCGCTTCGGCGAGGTCGTCGAGGCGCTCGCCTTGCGCGTTCGACAGCCGCAAGGTCTTGCCCCCGCCCAGCGCCGCCAGCCGCAGCACCGGATCGGGCGCGAAGAAATTGTCGGCATCGATCGCAACCAGCTTTTCCAAACGCGCGAGATCGAGCGCGCCGGGCAGCACGATGGCGAGGATCCCGGTCGCCGCCATCGCGCGCAAGGACGGCATCGGATCGGCGGCCTCGAGCAGGCGCAGCATCTCCTTCTGCACGCGCTCGGCGGACAGGCCTTCGAGGCCGTCCCTTTCCGCCGCCGCGGCCTGCAGCGCGTCGTGGTCGATCTCGCCCTTGCCGTACCAGGCATGGAAGCGGAACAGGCGCAGGATGCGCAAGAAATCCTCGCGGATGCGCGTCGCCGCGTCGCCGACGAAGCGCACGCGTCCGGCCTTCAGGTCGTCGACCCCGCCGACCGTGTCGAGCACCTCGCCCGACGCATCGGCATAGAGCGCGTTCATCGTGAAGTCGCGGCGCCGGGCGTCCTCGGCCCAGTCGCCGGTGAAGGCGACGACCGCATGGCGTCCGTCGGTCTCGACATCGCGGCGGAGCGTCGTGACCTCGAAGGGCTTGCCGTTCGCGACCGCGGTGACGGTGCCGTGGGCGAGGCCTGTCGGCACGGCCTTGATGCCCTTGGCTTCGAGGCGCGCGGTCACCGCATCCGGCGCGAGCGGCGTCGCGATGTCGATGTCGGTCACGGCCGAGCCCAGCAGCGCATTGCGCACGCAGCCGCCGACGAATCGCGCCTCGCCCAAAGCGCCCATCACCGCCGCCGTCTCGGGCGCGGTCATCCAGGCATTGCGTTGAGGATCGAGCTTCATGCCGTCATCCGCTCCGCGAAGTTCGCCAGCATCGCCGCGGTCGCGCCCCATATATAATGTCCATGATAGCGGAAGGCGTAGTAATGGCGCAGGCGTCCTTTCCATTCCGTTTGATTTTTTTGCCGGTTGGCGGGATCGAGCAAAAAAGACAACGGCACCTCGAACACCTCGGCCACCTCGTTGGTGTCCGGCGCCAGCACGAAGCCCTCGCGCAAAAGGCCGACCACGGGCAGGATGGCGAACCCCGTCCCCGTCTCATAGGCGTCCAGAAACCCCGCCACGGTGATGAAATCCGGCGCGATGCCGGTCTCTTCCTGGGTCTCGCGCAGCGCAGTGAAGATCAGCGATTCGTCGTCGGGGTTCGACCGGCCGCCGGGGAAGCTCACCTGCCCCGCGTGACGGGCGAGCTTGGCGCTGCGCTCGGTGAAGAGCACGCTGGGCTCGTCGCGCAGCACGATGGGCAGCAGGACCGCCGCCGGGATCAGGCTCACCGCCGTCTCGGGCCGGTTCTGCGGGTCGAGATCGTAGTCGCTCCGCTTCGGGCGCAGCGGCAGGTCGGGCGCCTCGGCCAGGAGCCTCGGCCGCAGTCCTTCAAGTGTGACGTTCACGGGGCGCGGCCTATCGCAAAGAACACGCCGCCGCTCCACACGCCCAGCCGGCCGTCTTCCACGACCGAAAGATCGACCAGGCGATAGAACACCGCGCGCGCGATCTTGGCCTCGAGCCCGCGGCGCACATGCACATAGGGCGCGGGCTCCTCGGTGACCGGATCGATCTCGACGCGGATGGGATTGTCCGGGCCGGCGGCGGTCTCGTCGCCCACATTCGTCGTGAAGGTCAGCACCTGGTCGGCGCCGGAGCCCGCGACGTCCATCAGGACCGCCAGGAAGGGTGCGTCCTCGATCGCGATGCGCATCTTCTCGGCCGGGGTGACGAGGACGTAATCCGCGCCGTCTTTCCTTAATATCGTCGAGAACAGGCGGACCAGCTCCTTGCGTCCGATCGGGGTGCCATCGTGGTACCAGGTGCCGTCGCGGGCGATGCGGATGTCGATGTCGCCGCAATGCGCCGGATTCCATTTCTCGACCGGCGGAAGCGTGCGACCGGACGCCGCTTCGCGCTGCAGCTCCGCAAGCCCAAAAGGGAATCCGCCGCTCATTTCCGCGTGTTTGCCTTGTTGCCCGGGGCCCGGCGGGGTACATAACCCGCTGTCCCACGGAAGTCCGGCATGAACGATAACGCGACACTCGACCAGGACGCCACCCGCCAGGCGGTGGCGATGGCGGAGCGCGCGGCCGACACGTTCAAGCGCGCGCGCGAGGCCGTGTCCCAGGTCATCTTCGGCCAGGACCAGGTGATCGAGCAGACCTTGGTGACTTTGCTGGCCGGCGGCCACGGCCTGCTCATCGGCGTGCCGGGCCTTGCCAAGACGCGGCTGGTCGAGACGCTGGGCATCGTGCTGGGCCTGGACTGGAAGCGCATCCAGTTCACCCCCGACCTGATGCCCGCCGACATCATCGGCTCGGAGGTGCTGGAGGAGGACGGCGGCAAGCGCAGCTTCCGCTTCATCAAGGGTCCGGTCTTCACCCAGCTGTTGATGGCGGACGAGATCAACCGCGCCAGCCCCCGCACGCAATCCGCATTGCTGCAATCGATGCAGGAGCGGCAGGTGACCGTGGCCGGCACCCGCTACGACCTTCCCACGCCGTTCCACGTGCTCGCGACCCAGAACCCGCTCGAGCAGGAAGGCACCTATCCCCTGCCCGAGGCGCAGCTCGACCGGTTCCTGCTGCAGATCGACGTCGGCTATCCCGACAAGGACGCCGAGAAGCGCATGCTGCTCGCCACCACCTTCGGCAACGAGACGGCGCCCATGCGCATCTCCACGCCCGCCGACCTCCTGGAAGCGCAGCAGATCGTGCGCCACATCCCCGTCGGCGAGAAGGTCGTCGATTCGATCCTGCGGCTCGTGCGCGGCGCGCGTCCCGATGCCGAAGGCCCGAAGGACATCCGCGACGCCATCGCCTGGGCGCCCGGCCCGCGCGCGAGCCAGGCCTTCATGCTCGCGGTGCGCGCGCGCGCGCTGATCGACGGACGGCTCGCGCCTTCGACCGACGACGTGGTCGCGCTGGCCGCGCCCATCCTGCGCCACCGCATGGCGCTCAGCTTCTCCGCGCGCGCCGAAGGGATGACGCTGTCCGGCGTCATAGACCGCCTGTGCCGGGACCTTCTTTGATCTCCACGCGCAGCGTGTTCCAGGACGAAGCGGAAGCGCTTTCTGCCGCGCTGCCCCCCTTGATGGTCGATGCCGAGCGCCTGGCCTCGGCCGTCAGCCTCGGCATCCACGGACGCCGCAAGGCCGGCATGGGGGAGAGCTTCTGGCAGTTCCGCCGCTTCCGCGCCGAGGATCCGTCGACCGCCGTCGACTGGCGACAGTCCGCCAAGTCGCAGCATCTCTTCGTGCGCGAGCGCGAATGGGAAGTGGCGCAGTCGGTGTGGTTCTGGCGCGACGGCTCGCCGGGCATGGACTTCAAGTCCGGCGCGGTCAGCAAGCGCGACCGCGCCAGCCTGTTGTCGCTGGCGCTCGCATCCGCTTTGGTGCGCGGCGGCGAGCGCGTGGCGCTGCTCGGCCCGCCCTTCCCGCCGGCAAGCTCGCGCGCGCAGGTGCGCCGCATGGGCTTCACGCTGGCGGGCAACGAGCGGACCGCGCCGCTGCCGCCCGATGCGCATGTCACGCGCAACGCGCAGTTCGTCTGGCTGAGCGATTTCCTCTCGCCGGTCGTGAAGATCGAAGCGGTGCTGCGCCGCCTCGCGCAATCGGGCTTGGGCGGATATCTCGTGCACATCGTCGATCCGGCGGAAGAGGATTTTCCGTACGAAGGCCGCACGCGCTTCGAAGCGCCGGGCGAGGAGCTGCGCGAGACGCTGGGCCGCGCCGAGACCGTGGCGCCCGCCTATCGCGCGCGGTTCAAGGCGCATGCCGAGACGGTCGCGCTTCTCGCCGGCAAGCTCGGCTGGTCGTATCTCGCGCACCGCACCGACCGCTCGCCGCAGACCGCGCTTGTCGCGCTCTATGCCGAGATGAGCGGCGCCAGGCATTCGCGGATGTAGCCGATGGGACTGTTGTCGCAATTGAGCTTCGGCGCGCCGTGGATCCTGATCGGGCTGGTGCTGCTGCCCGCGATCTGGTTCCTGCTGCGCGTCACGCCGCCGTCGCCCAAGCGTGTCGTCTTCCCGCCGCTCAGGTTGCTGCTGGGCTTGAAAGACACCGAAGAGACGCCGGCGCGCACGCCGCCGTGGCTGCTGCTGCTGCGCATGATCGCGGCGGCGGCGGTCGTCCTGGCCCTTGCCGAGCCGCTGCTGGGACAATCCGCCAAGATCGAAGGCAAGGGTCCGGTCATCCTGTTCGTCGACAACGGCTGGACCGCGGCGCATGGCTGGGACAAGCGCCAGGCCACGATCGCCGACACCTTGCGCGGCGCCGCCCATGACGGGCGCGCCGTCGCCATCGTGGCCACCGCCGACATCCCCGACACCAGCCTGCTCGATGCGGGCGAAGCCTCGCGCCGCGCCGGCGACCTGGCGCCGCAGCCCTGGTCCGGCGACCGCTTGCGCGCGCTCGCCGCGCTTCGGAAAACGCGCTTCGCCGACACGCCGCAAATCCTGTGGCTGAGCGACGGGCTGGAGGACGGCCATGCGCGCGCCGTCGCCGACGGACTGGCGCGCATCGGCAAGCTGAAGGTCTATGCAACCGCGACGACGGCGCTGGCGCTGATGCCCGTCAAGAGCGTCGCCAACGGCTTCGCGGTCGAGGTTCAGCGCGCAGGCAGCGGAGGCACGCGCGAAGGAAACGTCGAGACGCAAGGCAATCACGGCGAGATTCTCTCGACCGCCCATTTCCGCATCGACGACGGCAAGACCGCGGCGGCCGCGAAGATCACCTTGCCGCTGCAGGTCAGGAACGAGATGGCGCGCCTCGCCATAGCGGGCGAGGACTCGGCGGGCGCGGTACAGCTTCTGGACTCCGGCGCGCCGCGCCGCTCCATCGGCCTCGTCGCCGCCAACAACATCGAAGGCGAGCAGCCGCTGCTCTCCGACACCTTTTACCTCGAGCGCGCGCTGCAGCCTTATGCCGATCTGCACAAGGGCAACATCTCGCGCCTGCTGGACGATCACGTGAGCGTGCTGGCGCTGGCCGACATCGGGCGCGTCACCGGCGCCGACCACGACCGCGTCGCCAAGTTCGTGAACGACGGGGGCCTGCTGATCCGCTTCGCCGGCGAGCGCATGACCGGCGAGGTGGACGACCTGATCCCCGTGAAGCTGCGTGTCGGCGGACGCTATCTGGGCGGCTCGCTGGCCTGGGCCGAGCCGCAGCATCTGGCGCCTTTCTCGGACTCGAGCCCGTTCGGCGGCCTGTCCGTTCCGGACGACGTGACGGTGTCGCGCCAGGTGCTCGCCGAGCCGTCGATCCAGCTCTCCGACCGCACCTGGGCACGGCTCGCCGACGGCACGCCGCTCGTCACCGCCGAGCAGCGCGGCAAGGGCTGGATCGTGCTGTTCCACATCACCGCGAGTCCGGCCTGGTCGTCGCTGCCGCTGTCGGGGCTCTATGTCGACATGCTCAAGCGGCTGCTGATGCTGGCGAGCGGCATCCATCCGGGCGAGATGACGAGCGCCGCCACCCTGCCGGCGCTGTCCGCGCTCGACGGCTTCGGGCGGCTGCACAATCCGCAAGCCGACGTGCTGCCGATCAAGGCGTCCGAGCTCGCGCGCACCGTGCCGTCGCGCGCCCATCCGCCGGGCCTCTATGGCGCGGCCGGCGCGGCCTTCGCGCTCAACCTCGTGAACGCACAGACGCAGCTGCTCCCCATGGGCGAGGTCGGCGTGCCGCTGGAGCTCTACGCCCGCGGCGGCGTGATCGCGCTGGAGCCGCCGCTGCTGGCGCTGGCGATGATGTTGATCCTGATCGACGCGCTGATCTCGCTCGGGCTTCGCGGCTTTCTTCCCGTTCTGCGCACCGCGGCCATCGCGCTTGCGATCGTCCATGCCAGCGATGCGCGCGCCGACGACGCCTTCGACCTCAAGGCCGCGCTCGACACGCGCCTAGCCTATGTGCAGACCGGCCTTCCCGACATCGACGCGATGAGCCGCGCGGGGCTGACGGGCCTCGGCAACGCGCTCAAGGCGCGCACGTCCTACACGCCGCAGGACCCCGTCGGCGTCGACGTGGCGAAGGACGACTTGAGCTTCTTCCCGCTGCTCTATTGGCCGATGGACCCGCGCGAGAAGGAGCTCAGCCCCCAAGCGATCTCGAAGATCGGCGACTATATGCGCAGCGGCGGCACCATCCTGTTCGACACGCGCGACCTCACGCTCGGCGCTGTGCGCGGGCCGACATCGCCCGGCGAGCAGACGCTGCGGCGCCTGCTCTCCAAGCTCGACATGCCGCCGCTCGAGCCGGTGCCGTCCGACCACGTGCTGACCAAGACGTTCTATCTGCTGCGCGACTTCCCCGGGCGCTGGGACGGCGGCAAGGTCTGGGTCGAGGCGCTGCCGCCCGCGCAGCCCGGCCAGGTCAGCCCGGCGCGCGGCGGCGACGGCGTCTCGCCCGTCATCATCGGCGGCAACGACTGGGCCGCGGCCTGGGCGGTCGACGCCAACGGCCAGCCCGTCGTCGACGTCGTGCCCGGCGGCGGACGCCAGCGCGAGATGGCGATCCGCTTCGGCGTGAACCTGGTGATGTATGCGCTGACCGGCAACTACAAGGCCGACCAGGTGCATGTGCCTGCTCTGCTGCAGCGATTGGGGCACTGACCTTGGCCACCACCATCGACTTCGCGCCTTACGTTCCGCTCATGGCCCTGTGGGCCGCGATCGCCGTTTCGCTGTTGCTGACCGTCTATGCGCTGCTCAGGCGCGCGCGCGGCGCCTGGGCGCGCGGCCTTGCCTTCGCCGCCGCCGTCGTGGTGCTCGCCGATCCGCTGATCGTGCACGAGACGCGCGAGCCCTTGAACGACGTCGCCGTCATCGTCGTCGACCGCTCGCAGAGCATGGGCATCGAGACGCGCAAGTCCGATGCCGAGAAGGCGCGCGTCGCGATCCGCAAACAGCTCGCGGCCGAGAAGGGCCTCGACGTCCGCGAGACCGGCGTCGCCACCCAGACCACCGGCGAGGACAACGGCACCCAGCTCTTTGCGGCATTGAACGCGGCATTGGCCGACGTGCCGCCCGAGCGCGTCGCGGGCGCGATCCTGATCACCGACGGCGAAGTCCACGACGCGCCCAAGAAGAGCCAGATCAAGGCACCGATCCATGCGCTGATCGCCGGACGCCGCAACGAGCGCGACCGCAAGCTCACCATCGTCGATGCCGCGCGTTTCGCCATTGTCGGCCAGGATGCGGAGATCGTGCTGCGCGTCGACGACTTCGGCGGTGCCCAATCTTCCAGCATTGCAGGCCCTGCGGACGTGACGGTGCGCGTCGACGGCCGCGACCTTGGCAGCCGCACCGTGCCCGTCGGCCGCAACGCGACGATCCACGTGCCGGTGGCCCATGGCGGCGAGAACGTCATCGAGCTCGAGGCCAGGCCCGGTCCCGCCGAGCTCACCTTGCAGAACAACCGCGCCGTGGTGGCGGTGAGCGGCGTGCGCGACCGGTTGCGCGTGCTGCTGGTCAGCGGCGAGCCGCATGCGGGCGAGCGCGTATGGCGCAACCTGCTCAAGGCCGATCCGTCGGTCGACCTGGTGCACTTCACCATTCTGCGCCCGCCGGACAAGCAGGACTTCACGCCCATCGACGAGCTGTCGCTGATCGCTTTCCCGACGCGCGAGCTGTTCGCCGAGAAGCTCGACCAGTTCGACCTGGTGATCTTCGACCGCTATCGCGAGCGCGGCATCCTTCCGCTCGCCTACTTCGAGAACATCGCAGGCTATGTCGACAACGGCGGCGCGCTGCTGGTCTCGGCCGGGCCGGAGTTCTCGGAACCCACCAGCATCTACCGCACGCCGCTCGCCTCCGTGCTGCCCGCAGCACCCACCGGCGACATCGTCGCGCAGGGCTTCAAGCCGGTCGTGACGCCGCAGGGCGAGGCGCATCCGGTGACGCGCGACCTGCCCGGCGCCAATTCGGGCTCGACGCCGCCGAGCTGGGGCCGCTGGTTCCGCATGATCGGCGCCAACAAGATCACGGGCGAGACGGTGATGTCGGGGCCGGGCGACCGCCCGCTGCTGGTTCTCGACAACATCGGCAAGGGCCGCGTTGCCGAGCTGCTGTCGGATCACGCCTGGCTGTGGGCGCGCGGCTTCGAGGGCGGCGGGCCGCAAGCCGAACTGCTGCGCCGGTTGGCGCATTGGCTGATGAAGGAGCCCGAGCTGGAAGAGGAACGCCTGTCGGCGCAGGTCACGGGCGGCGTCGTCAACATCGAGCGGCGCACCATGGCCGAGACGGCGCCGCCGGTGGAGCTGACCTTCCCGTCGGGCAGGCATCAGACCATCAACCCGACCAAAGCCGCGCCGGGGCTGTGGCGGGCGAGCGTCAAGGCCGACGAGCTCGGCCTCTATCGTCTGACCGACGGCAAGCTCGCGGCCGTCGCCGCGGCGGGACCGCTGAACCCGAAAGAGGTCGCCGACATGCGCGCGACCGATACGATCTTGAAGCCCGTCGCATCGACGCACTGGCTGGTCGACGGGATGCCCCGCATCCGCCGCATCGGCGCGGCCGACACCGCGAGCGGCGACGACTGGATCGGGTTGCGCGCCAACCGCGCCTATCGCGTCATCGCGGTCGAGCAGCAGCCTCTGCTGCCCGTATGGGCGGCGCTGCTGCTGCTGATCGGGACGCTGCTGTTCGCCTGGCGGATGGAAGGGCGCTAACTAACTCAGCGCCGAACCAACCCCAGCACCAGGTTCACCACCGCGATGCCGACGGCGAAGGTGAGCACATAGGCGAGCAGCATGATCATCGGCATGCCCAGGAAATTGTGCCAGTCGGTGGTGGCATAGGCGGCGGCGTTCTGCTTGCCGAGCGTCACCATGCGCACATAGCCGAGAAGCGCGAAAGCCAGAAGCGCGATGAGCGTGGTGTTCATCAGCGACTCCATGCCTTGCATCATGAATCCCGCCGCGAGCAGGACCACGACGGCGATGCCCAGCGTGATCCAATCCGACGTCGTCACGATGTTGTGAATCGCGTTCCAAATATCCCAGATTATCGACATAGTGCCCCCTCAAGCGAATTGTCGTTTAACAAATAGTACACCAAAGGCGAAAGCGGGCCAACGCGAGAGCCGTTCGCCAAGCCGCCAATTTTAAGGTTAATGGATAATTTACCGCCCAACGGCGTGCCGGATCTTGGCCGCGGCGCAGAGCGGATCGACGAGAAGGCTGTTCTCGCGGACCATGTTCAGGATCACGCGGGAACTCATATGCGTGCAATCCACTCTGGCCGGCGCGTTGCGGGCGGCGAGCTCGGCGGCCCGCAGCGCCGGCTCGCGGACGTGAGATCGCAACACGGGCAGCGTGCTCTCGTCCGGCGGCAAGAAGCCGAAGCTGCCGCACTTCGCCCGTTCCTCGGGCGGAAGACTTCCAAGATTTTCCGGCACGCAATGCAGGAACGGGACACGCAATGCTTCGCCGCTCGACGGCACCGTCCCTGGGATGGCGATCACGGGCGCCCTGTCCGGAATGCGAACCGGCGGCGCATACCGGCGCGGGCGCGCGCTCGCGCCCGTCCGCGGCCGCACCGGCTTGGCCGCAGGCATCAGCGCAAGGATGAGCTCGCGCGCGCCATGAAAGGTCGGCCCGTCTTTCGGCAGCCCGGACAGGATGAAGGCGACGATCAGCAGATGAACGCCGATTGCGGCGCCCATGCCGAAGAGCCGGCTTCGGCGATCCGAAGTCGTATCGTGCCACGCGTGAAGCAACACAAGCTCCAGTCCCCCGCGGGACGGCAAACCTAGCGCGCTTTACGGCGTTTCCCTAGACCTGCCCCAGCGTGCGCAGACGCACCGTCGGATGGATCTCGCTCTGCGACATCACCACGGTCGAGGGCCGGAAGCGCTCGACGATGGAGCGCACGAAAGGCCTGATCTGCGGTGAGGTGAGCAGCACCGGCACTTCGCCGCGGCCGTTGGCGTCGTCGAAGCGCTCGCGCACCGCCTGGATGAACTGCTGAAGCTGCGACGGCGCCATCGCGAGCTGGCGCTCCTCGCCCTGGCCGATGATGCTCTCGAGGAAGTTCTGCTCCCAGGACGGCGACAGCGCGATCAGCGGAAGATAGCCGCCCGGCGCGAGGTTGGCGTTGCAGAGCTGGCGCGCCAGCCGCCCGCGCACGTGTTCGGTGATGTAGAGCGCGTTCTTGGTGTGGCCGACGGCCTCGGCGATGCCTTCCAGGATCGCCGGCAGGTCGCGGATCGAGACGCGCTCGGCGAGCAATGTCTGCAGCACGCGCTGCACCCCGGTGACCGAGATCTGGTTGGGGATCAATTCGTCGACCAGCTTCTTGTTCTCGGGCGGCATATCGTCGAGCAGCTTCTTGGTCTCGGCATAGGAGAGCAGCTCGGACATATGCGCCTTGAGCACTTCGGTCAGGTGCGTGGTGAGGACCGTGCCGGGATCGACGACGGTGAGCCCGCGGAACGAAGCCTCTTCGCGCAAGGTCGAGTTCACCCAGGTCGCGGGCAATCCGAAGGCGGGCTCGGTCGTATGCGTGCCGGGCAGGTCGACGGGCAGGCCCTTCGGGTCCATCACCAGCATCGAGCCGGGGAACAGCTCGCCCTTGCCGGAGTCCACCTCTTTCACGCGGATGCGGTATTCGTGCGCGCCGAGCTGCATGTTGTCGAGGATGCGCACCGCGGGCATCACGAAGCCCATGTCCTGCGCGAGCTGGCGGCGCAGCGCCTTGATCTGGTCGGTGATGCGGTGGCCCTTGACGTCGTTGATCAGCGGCAGGAGCGCATAGCCGAGCTCGACGCGCAGCAGGTCGAGCGCCAGCGCGGTCGAGATCGGCTCTTCCTTGGGCGCGGCATCGGCCTGCGCCTTGGCTTCGACCGCGCGCGCCTGCACTTCGGCCGCGTCCTTCTTCTTGTACGAGATCCAGGCGAGCGAGCCGATGGTCGCCGCCAGCAAGCCGAACGAGATCGTCGGCATGCCGGGCAGGAAGGCCACGATGCCCATCACCGCCGCCGCCATGCCGAGCGCCTGGGGATAGAACGACAGCTGGCCCATCAGCGCCTTGTCGGTCGAGCCCTCGACGCCGGCCTTCGACACCATCAGGCCCGCGGCGGTCGAGACGATCAGCGCCGGCATCTGGCTGACGAGGCCGTCGCCGACGGTGAGAAGCGTGAAGGTCTGCGTCGCGTCGCCGAAGCTCATGCCCTTCTGCGCCACCGCGACGATGATGCCGCCCACGATGTTGATCGCGACGATCATCAGGCCCGCGATGGCGTCGCCGCGGACGAACTTGCTGGCGCCGTCCATGGCGCCGAAGAAGTTGCTTTCCAGCTCGAGCGTCTTGCGGCGCGTGCGCGCCTCGGCCTCGTCGATCAGGCCGGAGGAGAGGTCGGCGTCGATCGCCATCTGCTTGCCGGGCATCGCGTCCAGGGTGAAGCGCGCCGCAACCTCGGCGATGCGGCCCGAGCCCTTGGTGATGACGACGAAGTTCACGATCACCAGGATCGCGAAGACGATGATGCTGATGACGAAATTGCCGCCCATGATCAGCTTGCCGAAGGCCTGGATCACGTAGCCGGACGCGGCCGTGCCCTCGCTGCCGTGGCCCAGGATCAGGCGCGTGGAGGCGAGGTTGAAGGCGAGCCGCATCATCGTGGTGATGAGCAGGATCGTCGGGAACGAGCTGAACTCCAGCGGCTTCTTCACGAACACCGCCGTCATCAGGATCATGATCGACAGCGACAGCGAGAAGGCGAGGCAGATGTCGAGCAGGAAGGTCGGCAGCGGCAGGATGAGGACCACGAGGATCGCCATGATGCCGACCGCAAGCGCGAGCTCGCTGCGCTTGAGGTAGTCGATGATGCCCGCGAGGTCGAAGCCGCGGGAAGGCGCGGAGCCGGCGGTAACGTCGGTCATGGGGTACCCGCGATATGCTTGTCATTCCCGGCCGAGCATTGCGTCAGCAATGCGAGGGGAAGGGAATCCATGGACCGCTCGCAGCGAGCGCTTGCCCCTGGATCCCCTTCCCTCACGCGCTGCGCGCGCTCGCCGGGGATGACAGTGAAAATCATCACCCGGCCATCCTCTGTTCCGGCGGCGTCACCGCCAACCCGGCCTGGCTGTATTCGCGCAGCTTGTTCCGCAAGGTGCGGATCGAGATGCCCAGGATGTTGGCCGCATGCGTGCGGTTGCCCAGGCAGTGGCCCAGCGTGTCGAGGATCAGGTCGCGCTCGACGTCGGCGACGGTGCGGCCGACGAGGCCGCGCGTGACCGCGGTCGCATTCTCCACCGCCACCTTCACCGGGCCGGGAAGGTCGTGCGCGGCGGCATGACCGACATGCGTGCCGTCGGGCAGGCGGATGGCTTCGGGGGCGATCTCCGCGCCCGTGGCCAGCAGCACCGCGCGATGGATGGTGTTCTCGAGCTCGCGCACGTTGCCGCGCCAGAGATGGCCGGCCAGCACGCGCTCGGTCGTGGGCGCGATGGGACGATAGGGCACGCCGTTGGCTTCGGCATATTTGTGCGCGAAGTGGCGGGCGAGCGCCTGGATGTCCTTCGGGCGTTCGCGCAAGGACGGGATGCGCAGGTTCACGACGTTCAACCGATAGAGCAGGTCTTCGCGGAAGGTGCCGCGCGCGACGCTCTCGGCCATGTCGCGGTTCGAGGTCGCGATGATGCGGATGTCGACCTTGACCGGCTTGGTGCCGCCGACGCGGTCGATCTCGCGCTCCTGGATGGCGCGCAAGAGCTTGGCCTGGAGATGGAACGCCATCTCGCTGACTTCGTCGAGCAGCAGGGTACCGCCGTTGGCCTCTTCGAACTTGCCGATGCGCCGCGCCACGGCGCCGGTGAAGGCGCCCTTCTCGTGGCCGAACAGCTCGCTTTCGAGCAGGTTCTCGGGGATCGCGGCGCAGTTGACCGAGATGAACGGCTTGTCGGCGCGCGACGACTTGCGGTGGACGTAGCGCGCCAGCACTTCCTTGCCCGTGCCGCTCTCGCCGGTGACGAGGATCGAGGCATCCGACGGCGCGACCTGGTCGGCCAGCTCGATCACCGCGCGCATCGCTTCGTCTTCGAACACCAGCTGGTGCGATTCGTCGGCGACGGCGGCCAGGACGGCCGCGATCAGCTCGGCATCGGGCGGCAGCGGCAGGTATTCCTTGGCGCCGGCGCGGATCGCGTCGACGGCGCGGCGCGCATCGGTGCCGACGCCGCAGGCCACGACCGGCGTGCAGATGCGCTCGGTCGCCAGCGCCCTGACCAGCTCGCCGATATCGAGCGAGATGTCGCAGAACACGAGGTCCGCGCCGCGCCCGCCGCGCAACGTCGCCAGGCCCTGCTCGATGTCGAGCGCATGGGTGACCTTGGCGCCGCGGTCCATCGCGATCTTGGTGGCCGCGCCGATCTGGCCCTGCAGGCTGCCGATGATGAGGAGACGCATTAGCTTTGCCCCGCTTTGATGATTTCGGTCATGGTCACGCCCAGGCGCTCTTCGACGAGCACGACTTCGCCGCGGGCCACCAGCCGGTCGTTGACATAGATGTCGATCGCCTCGCCGACCTTGCGGTCGAGCTCGACGACGGTGCCCTTGCCGAGCTTGAGGAGCTGGCTGACCTCCATCGCCGACTTGCCGAGCACGGCCGAGACCGTGACGGGCACGTCGAACACGGCTTCGAGATCCTGCGCGCTGCGCTTGGGCTCGGCCTCCTGCGGCGCATCGCTGGTCAGAAGAGCGGCAGAGCCGCGCGGCGCGTCGCCGGAGAGTTCGGGCAGGTCGACGTCGTCGGTCATGGC
>JAFBAL010000033.1 GCA_019247845.1 Alphaproteobacteria bacterium
ACCATGTTTCCGAAATAGGGAAGCAGATGGACGCGCAGCCGGTCGCCGTGCCCCTTCACATAGTCAGGGTTACGCTCCCCAATCGTCAGCGCTTCATATTCGGGGAGAAACTTCCCGGCGGCGGCACTGAACAACTTGCCGCCACGAAGCTCGCCATTGCGGTGCTTCACCTTGAGGGTCAGATACCACTCTTCGGCGACGCCCTTGGCGCGTTCGAGATCGTCTTCCTTGGTTGAAGCGCGATGGTTGCGGCCCGCAAGGTAGGTCGAACACTGCCACGCCGAACTGTTTTCACGCTGATAAACGTGAAGCTTTCCGCCGATAAGCGTGTGTGTCAGGGACATACGCGTACGCATACGCGATTCCGCGGAAAAAGTCCAGTTTTGTGTAAGGACTGTGTAAGTTTTTGAATTTGCTTATGTAATTGATTTTGCTTGTTATTTTGCTTATTTTTCTGGTCAATTTTGGTTTTTGAGTCTGCCGCGTCTACCGTTCCGCCACAGGGGCACGTGATCTGGAAAAGGCCGGTAAAGCGGGCCGGACTATAGCCGCGGGCCGGGCGCGGTCAACGCCGCCGCGCCCGCCGGGCTGCGCACTTGCGGTGGCGCCGGTCCCGGCTCAAGTTGTGCCGGATCGGACACGGAGCTTCGCCATGAGATGCATGCCTGTCGCCATGAGCCTTCTCGTCGTCTCAGCCCTTTCCGCCGCTGCCCTGCCCGCCAGCAGCGGCAGCACCAGCCCCTTCGTCTCCAACGGCGGCCCCGGTCACGCGCAGCAATGGCGCAAGGCCCAGGCGGTCAAGGCGCTGCGCGCCGAGGGCCTGAGGCTGCAGGAAGCCGATGGCGGCAACCTGACCGACGCGCACCGCGCGGAACTGCAGGCCAGGCTGAACGCCATCCGCGCCGGTAACTACTAGTTAACCGCCTTCCTTCGTACTTCGTTGAGGCTTCGCGGCCGACAATCGCCGGTCCGTCCCGATGCCGCCCGAGGTCCACGATGCAGAAGATCGCCATCACCAAGCTGTTCCCCATGCTCGAGCGCTACAACGGCATGGCGACGCCGACCCTCGTCGACGCGATCCTCATCGACGAAAGCCAGGCGCCGATCGCGCCCGATCCGCTGAACTCCGACGACCCCAAGATCCGCGCCGCGGCCGAAGACATCGTCTCAGCCAGGAAAAAGCGCGGCCGCCGGGCGGCCTGACGCCATGCGCATCCCGGGCAGCCTGATCTTCCTAGGCATCCTGGTCCTGGGCGCCGCCGTGCTCGCGCCCGTCATCGCATTTTTCGGGATCGATCCCCTGCCCGGCGACATCCACGTCAATTGGGAAAACCACAAGTTTTTCCTGCCTTTCACGCAATCGCTCATCGCCAGCGCCGTGCTCGGCCTTCTCTTTTTATGGGCGAGGAAGTAAGACCCGGGGACACCTCTATCCGCCCGAGTCGTCATGACGCTCCGCCCCGTCCGCCGCGCGCTGCTTTCCGTTTCCGACAAGACCGGCCTCGTCGATTTCGCCCGCGCGCTTTCGGGCCGCGGCATAGCCCTGATCTCGACCGGCGGCACGGCGAAGGCGCTGCGCGACGCGGGGCTTTCGGTCGCCGACGTGTCCGAGGTGACGCAAAGCCCCGAGATGATGGACGGCCGCGTGAAGACGCTGCATCCGCGCATCCATGGCGGGCTGCTGGCGCTGCGCGACAAGGAGGACCACGCGCAGGCGATGCGCGCGCACGGCATCGAGGGCATCGATCTCCTGGTCTGCAACCTCTATCCCTTCGAGGCGACGGTCGCCAAAGGCGCGGGCTTCGACGAGACCATCGAGAACATCGACATCGGCGGGCCGGCGATGACGCGCTCGGCGGCGAAGAACCACGCATGGACGACGGTCGTCGTCGATCCGGAAGACTATGCGGCGGTGCTGGCCGAGCTCGCGGCCAACGACGGCGCGACGTCGCTCGCGCTGCGCCGCCGCCTCGCGCAGACCGCGTTCGCGCGCACCGCGGCCTATGACGCCGCCGTGTCCGGCTGGCTGGCGGGCGAGATCCAGGAACCCAATCCGCGGCGCCGCACCCTCGGCGGCCATCTGCGCCAGGCGCTGCGCTATGGCGAGAACCCGCACCAGTCGGCCGCGTTCTACACCACGGGCGAGAGGCGTTTCGGCGTCGCCACCGCCGAGCAGCTTCAAGGCAAGGAGCTGTCCTACAACAACATCAACGACACCGACGCGGCCTTTGAATTGGTCGCGGAGTTCCGCGACGGTCCGGCCTGCGCGATCATCAAGCACGCGAATCCTTGCGGCGTGGCGCTGGGCGCCGACCTGATCGAGGCCTACAAGAAGGCACTCGCCTGCGATCCGGTCAGCGCTTACGGCGGCATCCTCGCCTTCAACCGCACGCTGGACGGCGCGACCGCGGAAGAGATCGCCAAGCTCTTCACCGAGGTGATCATCGCCCCCGACGCCGACGAGGACGCGCGGCGCATCCTCAGCGCGCGCCGGAACCTGCGCCTGCTGGTGACGGGCGGCCTGCCCGATCCGGATGCCGCTGGCCTCACCTATCGCTCGGTCGCCGGCGGCTTCCTGGTGCAGACGCGCGACAACGGCCACGTCGCCGCGTCCGACCTCGAGATCGTCACCAAGCGCAAGCCGACGGACGTCGAGCTCGCCGACATGCTGTTCGCCTTCACCGTCGCCAAGCACGTCAAGTCGAACACCATCGTCTATGCCAAGAACGGGCAGACCGCGGGCATCGGCGCAGGCCAGATGAGCCGTGTCGACGCGGCGCGCATCGCCGCGCTCAAGGCGCGCGAGGCGCAGGCGGCCGCGGGCTGGGCCGAGCCGCTGACCAAAGGCTCGGCCGCGGCGTCGGACGCCTTCTTCCCCTTTCCGGACGGCCTCATCACCGTCGCCGAGGCGGGGGCCACCGCGGTCATCCAGCCCGGCGGCTCGATCCGCGACGGCGAGATCGTCGAAGCCGCGGACAAGGCCGGCCTCGCCATGGCCTTCACGCGAATGCGGCACTTCCGGCATTAATATTTCTGGAACCGGCAGCGCGATCAAAACGTTAGACCATCGAATGTCTAGTAGCTTACAAAGATGGATCGCGAGCGGGAACTCAAGGAACGCGCCCAGGAATTGCGCGCCGTAGCAACGTTCATGCGCCTGCCGGCACAGCGGGCCTCGATGCTCGGCATGGCGGAAATCTACGAGCGGCTGGCGGAGGAGCCGCTGGAAGAAGGCCTCAAGTCCGCTTCCAGCGGCGACTGACCCTGCTCCTGCCGCCCCGCCTCTAGATCCGGACCTCGGGCCCTAAAGCCTGACCTCGGCGGTCTTGTCCTTGTATTCCTGCTTGGGATCGCGGCCGAGCAGGAGCTTGACGCCCGCCAGGAACGAATGGTCGTTGAGCCAGATCTGCGCCCGGCCGGGCTCGAAGCGGATCAGCGCGAGCTTGGGATCGCTCTTTCCGCCCTCGAACCACGCTTCGACGAAGGGATTCCACAGCCTTTCGATCATCTGCGGATCGTTGTCGAGGGTCAGCCTGCCGTCGATCGCCGCGAACAATCCGTGATCCTTGGCCACGAAATAGGCGAAAGCGTCCTGGTGGGAATCGAGCGCCCGCACCAGGTCGGTGTCCTTGGCCGTGAAGACATAGACGTTATGGCCGGTGTCCTCGTCGAACTGCGCCGTCATCGGCTGGGCCGGGCCCGCACCGGTCACGCCCAGCATCAAGGTCTTGTCGTCGCGCAACGCCTTCCAGAATTTGCGCTCCATCTCGATCGAATCGGTCATTTTTTTGCATCCTTCTTTTGTTGCTTCGAGCGGATTCGGCCGCGCTCTCAAGGAGATAACCGATTAACCGTCCGGTCGTTCAAAAGCCGGGCGGCCTTTGCGTAAACCGGCAACCGGCTTAACCTTAACGCAGCGCTGCCCAAAGAATCGGCGTGTGGGGGAAGTCATGGGTGGGACCAAGCAGATCAAGCTGGCCGTGTTTGCCGCTTGCGCGGCGCTGTGGGCGGTCGCGGCCGGCGCCGACTACACCGACGGCGTCATCGCCTCGCGCAAGATCAGCATGGATGCGGGCTTGCGCATCTGGCGCAAGGCGGCGTGGAACAACGACGACTTCCTGTCCGAGATGCAGCTCGGCGATACATACGGCAGCGAGAACGGCGACAACAAGTTCTACGATCCGGTCGAGAGCTATGTCTGGTACTATCTCGCCACGCGCAGCACGCGCATCGGCGAGAACGTCGGCGACGGCTATGCGCGGCGCGTGATCTCCAACGACGTACACCGCGCCTTCGCGCGCCAGAACAAGCTGATGGTGCTGCTCTCCGCCGAGGAACGCCAGGACGCACGCGACCGCATCGTCTATATCCTGTCGTGCCGCGGCGCCGACGGGTTCCTGAGGCTCGGCCAGATCCACACCACCGGCCAGAACACCAGCGGCTACGGCAACGAGTATTCCAACGACAGCCCCTCGACCTATGGCGGGCTCTCGGACTGGGCGCATTCCTATGACAGCTTCCGCGACCGCTCCGAGCGCGAATTCTCCTACGGCGAGGACGCCCAGGCGCGCCAGATGATGGGGGTGAGCTCGACCTCGGTGATCGTCAAGAACGACGGCGAGGCGCTCACCTATTTCCACATCGCCGACAATATGGGCCATCCGCTGGCGCGCGAATATCTGCGCGGGCTGGACCGCGGCGTGCGCCGCGCGCGCCCCCTGGGCGACCGCATCGCCGACGAGGCCGGCAAGAAGGCGCGCTATTGGACGGCGCCGTTCGAGTTCTATCCCGCCGGCGGCAACGCCAGCGGCGTTCCGTATACGGATGAATGCTATATCGGACTCGACAGGCAGCGCGCGCTGGTCCTGGCGGCGACCGGGCTTCCGCCCAAGGACGTCGAGCATGCCCTGGTTTTCCTGGGCTGGACGCCGACGGGCCAGGGCGTGCAGCGCTTCCAGGCGACGCTGGTCGAGGCGCCGACGGGCAAGCTCACCGCCGCGCAATCGGTCCGCGCGATCCAGATGGCGGCGCTGCGCGGCGACGCGCCGTCGCAGAACGCGCTGGGCGTGATGTATGCGCACGGCGTCGGCGTCATCCGCAACTATGTGCGCGCCGAGAGCTGGTTCAAGAAGGCCGCCGACCAGCGCTACGGCGCCGCTCTCTATCACCTGGGCGTGCTCTACAAGGTGGGGCCCGACGGCATCCACCAGGACCTGTCCAAGGCCAACGACTATTTCACCGCCTCCGCGCTCGCGGGCTTCAGGCCGACCATGAACCAGCTCGGCGACCTGCTCGCGGTCGCCGCTTCCCGTCCCTCGCATTAGGAGACTTCGATGACGCCGCGCTTCGCCTCCGCATTCGCAGCACTTCTGATGCTCGCCGCCGCGCCCGCGGCAAGGGCGCAGGTCGCCGTCGACGACAGCGTGCTGCTCGATCCCTTCGATCCGGTGCCAGAGATCCAGTTCCGCCACTTCGGCGGCGACGGCTGCTGGGACGGTTGCGGCTATGGCTACGATCATGACGGCTGTCGCGACGGCTGTTCCCGGCACCACCGCTGCGGCCGCGATTGCGAGGCGCGGTGGCATTGCGACCGCGACTGCCGCGAGGCGCGCGAGCGGCGCGAGGAGCGCTACGCGCACGATCACCACACCTTCCGCCGCGACCATCGCACCTTCCGCCACGACGACGAGCGCTTCCGCGAGGACGCCGACTTCTACGAGCACCAGGCGGACGAATACGAGCGGCGCTATGGCGGCCATGACGGCCATGACGACCGTGACGGCCGCGACCGGGATCATCACTGGCAATGGAAGGACCGTCACGACGCCGATTGGGGCCGCGACGGCCCGCCGCCGCAGAGCGGGCACGATTCCAGCTACGGTCCGCCGCAGGACGACTACCAGCCCGGCCCGAACGGCTATGGCCCCGACGAGTTCGACGCGCCGGACGACGGCTATTACGACGACAACCTCGACGACGGTTACGACGGGCCGTCGCCCTACGATCAGCCGCCGCCGTCGCGCGCAGTGCCGACGACGCCGGCGGCGCATTGACGGTCTGCGACGATCCGGCGGGTGTGCTTGGCGATCTGCTTGACGGCGAAGCGGATGGCTTCGGACTTGTTGCCTATGCCGGCTTCGCGCATCAGGAGCGCGAGGTCGTCTTGGAAATCCTGCGTGACGTGCAGGTTGATCTGGGACACGGCGTCCTCCTCTTCTGTACATCTGTATGAGAAAAAATCGCTGCTGGGTCCCTTCCGGGCATTACTGGTGGGCGCATCGGGAAGCAGGCCGCGGTCTTCTGTACATCTGTACGGGAAAATCGCGTTTTCGCGGGTCGTTCCGGGCATAGCTACGCCGCTCGCCAAGATGCACCTTCGAAAATTGTGCAGCGCATCATCGGCGAAAATATTCTTCGCGGAGGCGGATCGGCGGTTCGCGGCCCGAGGCGGACGCGCGGATGTGCTGGGCGGCTTGGGGCCGCCGGAGGTTTCCTCGCAATTGTGGTGATGTAGGCGATTTGGGGATTCGACCGTGACGGTTCAAGGGGGGTGAGCGGAAATTTCAGATGCGCTGCTTGAGGTCCCAGGACAGCGGGGTGAACGTGACCGCGCCGGCGCTTTTGTTCATCACAAAGCGCCAATTTGTGAAGAATGTCGCGGCCCAGCAGAGAAGGGTACCGGCGACAATACTTTTCGGGCGCGGCAACCGCCGCCGGCCGCAGCAGATACGAATAGACGAACCTGGAATGAGTCGAAACAAGCCTTTACGCCGCTGCCACCCGCTCCTCGCGCACGTGCTGCATCCACAGCCAACCGAGCGCCAGCAGCACCACGACCCAGACCATCCCGCCGCGCTGGCTGTGCGTCCAGCGGGTGAGGAACGAGACACCCATGGGCGCCAGGAACGTCGCGGCGGTGCCCGACAGCGACATCAGCCCGAAGAACTCGGTCATCTTCTCGGGCGGGGCGATGCGCGCCAGCATGGTGCGGTTGTTGGCATAGCCCGCGACCACGAACATCGCGTTGGCGCAGGAGAAGATCGTGTAGACGACGAGCGGCGCGTCGCCGTGGGCGGGAATGAACCAGAATATCCGGTCCGGCCCCATGGTCAGGTTCACGCCGAAGCACAGCGCGGTGCCGCCGATGGAGATCAGAAGCGCGCGCTTGGAGCCCAGCCGGTCGTCGATGAAGCCGCCGAGGAACCCGCCCAGCATGCCGAAGAACACCTGCACGATGCCGAAGATCACCATGGGCAGGGCGTCGAGCTGGAACGTGCCCGCGGCATAGATGCCGCCGAAGGTGAGCACGCCGGTGAGCCCGTCGTTGAACAGCGTGCGCGCGCCGATGTAGTGCGCGATGTTCCTGTAGTGCTTGAGGCTGAGCAGGGTCGCGACCACCGCCATGATGCCGTCGCGCACGACGCGCAGCAGCGATAGCGGGCTGCGCGCGCGGTCGGGCGTGTAGAGGAAGAGCGGCACGGCGAAGACCAGCATCCACACCGCCGTGATCGGCCCGGACAGCCGCTCCGGCACGTGCTCGGGAAGCGCGATCGGCGCATGCGGCATGACGAACAGCACCAGGAACACCAGCAGCAGCACCGCGCCGGCGCCGCTGCCCAGCGCATAGGACAGGCCCGACAATCCGCCGATGCGCGAGGCGGGCGCGATCGAGGACAGCATCGCGCCGTGGAAGGCGTTGGACAGCTCGAACACGACGTTGTTGACGACCACCGCGGCCGACACCAGCAAAAGGGTCGCGGGCGGCGAATTCGCGACTCCGAACCAGGTGCCCGCGAAGCTCAGCACCATCAGCACGGTGAAGAGCGCGAGCCACGGCTTGCGCGGGCCGCCGCGGTCGGCGATGGCGCCGAAGAACGGGCACAGCGCCATGGTGATGAAGCCGCTATAGGTGGTGATGTCGCCCCACAGCTCCTGGCCCTGGACGGGATCGCGCATCATCACGGTCGCGAAGAACGGCGAGATCACGTAGATCTGGAACACGATGTTGGGATCGCGCGCGCCTTCATAAAGCGCCCAGGCCCACCGGCCGCGCCGGCTGGCCGCGGGGCCGCCTTCGGCCGAGAGCTCGGCGGGGCCTGCTTCCGCGGCGATGAGGGTTTCCGCGTTGGCCATCACACCGGCGTCGCGCGCTCTTCGCGCACGAAGAACATCAGGACCAGACCGATCAGGAGGAACATCGCCTCGCCCAAGAGCCCGATGCGCTGGTTGTCGCTGAACACGGTCAGCCAGCTCACGAAGCCGGTGGCGAGGAAGCTGGTCGACTGGCCGGAGAGCGAATAGAGGCCGAAGAACTCGGTCATGCGCTCGACCGGCGCGATGCGCGCCAGCATGGTGCGGCTGTTGGCGTAACCCGCGGTGATCAGCACCGCGATGAAGTTGACGATCAGAAGGAAGACGATCTCGGGCCAGGTGTTGAAGAACGGCAGCGACCACGCCTTGGGCGCCGCGACGTCGTAGTGGATGAACCAGAAGATGCGATCCGGCGCCATCGTCAGCGACAGGAGAAGGAACAGCGTGGTGCCGCCGATGGAGATGAAGATCGCCCGCTTCGAGCCGAAGACGTTGTCGAGGAAGCCGCCGAAGAACCCGCCCAGCATCGCGAAGATCGAAAGCTCTATGCCGTAGAGCAGCATCTGGATCGGGCCCCAATGGAAGGTGCTCGACGCATAGGCGCCGCCGAAGACCAGCACCGCCGTCATGCCGTCGTTGAAGAACAGCCGCGCCA
>JAFBAL010000029.1 GCA_019247845.1 Alphaproteobacteria bacterium
TTGGCGTCCGCCAGGAACAGCTCGCCCAAGTCCGCGACCGGCGTATGCGCCTCGAGCACCGCATCGCGCTCATGCGCCCCGGCGCCGTCGATCCCGACCTGGTCGAGGAGCTGGCCCGCGGCGAGCTGATGGACGGCGCCCCCAACCAGATCGCCGTCCCCCGCAAGCAGGACCAGGACCCTGGGCCCGGCCGCGGGAGTCCGTAACCCCGTTTCCCGCGTTACCTGACAAACCGTCAAAGCTTGCCAAAAGCGGGCGCGCTTGCCACAACCTTCCCTCTTGTCGTTCACCATTTCGGCCAAGACATGGAAAACCCTGCAGCATCAAAGGGTAACGGCGCGGGCTCCAACTCCGCGGACCTGAAAAAGTTCTATTCCGACATGCTCCTGATCCGCCGCTTCGAGGAGAAGGCGGGCCAGCTCTACGGCATGGGACTGATCGGCGGCTTCTGCCACCTCTATATCGGCCAGGAGGCCGTGGTGGTGGGCATGCAGGCCGCCGCCCGCCCCGACGACCAGGTCATCACCGCCTATCGCGACCATGGCCACATGCTGGCCTGCGGCATGGATCCCAAGGGCGTGATGGCCGAGCTGACGGGCCGCCAGAGCGGCTATTCCAAGGGCAAGGGCGGCTCGATGCACATGTTCAGCGAGGAGAAGCGCTTCTATGGCGGCCACGGCATCGTGGGCGCGCAGATTCCGCTCGGCACCGGGCTCGCCTTCTCGAACAAGTACCGCGGCAACGACAACGTCACGCTGACCTATTTCGGCGACGGCGCGGCGAACCAGGGCCAGGTGTACGAGAGCTTCAACATGGCCGAGCTCTGGAAGCTGCCCGTGATCTACATCATCGAGAACAACCAGTACGCCATGGGCACCAGCGTCGAGCGCGCCAGCTCCCAGGCCGATTTCTCAAAGCGCGGCAGCTCGTTCAACATCCCCGGCGAGACCATCGACGGCATGGACGTCGAAGCGGTGTTCGACGCCGGCCGGCGCGCCGTCGCCCATTGCCGCGCCGGCAAAGGCCCGATCATCCTGGAGATGAAGACCTACCGCTATCGCGGCCATTCGATGTCCGACCCCGCGAAGTACCGCACCCGCGAGGAGGTTCAGGAGGTGCGCGAGAAGCGCGACCCCATCGAGCACCTCGGCAACAAGCTCATGAGCCAGGGGCTGGCCACCGCGGAAGACCTCAAGGCCATCGACCAGGATATCCGCAACGTGGTGAACCACGCGTCCGACTTCGCCAAGGAAAGCCCCGAGCCCGATCGGGCCGAGCTCTATACGGACGTGCTGGCATGACGCAGATATTGATGCCCGCGCTGTCGCCCACGATGGAAGAGGGCAAGCTGGCCAAGTGGCTTGTGAAGGAAGGCGATACGGTCAAGTCAGGCGACATCCTGGCGGAGATCGAGACCGACAAGGCGACGATGGAGTTCGAGGCCGTCGACGAGGGCAGGATCGGCAGGATCCTGGTTCCCGAAGGCACCGAGGGCGTCAAGGTCAACCAGCCGATCGCCGAGCTGGTCGGCGACGGCGAGGTCGCCAGACCCGTCGCCGCCGCGAAGTCCGAGACGCCCGCGCCCGAGACCAAGCGCGAGGTCGAAGCGCCGAAGAAAGCCGGCGCACCCGCGGCCGCGCCCGAAGCGCAAGCCGCGCTCGCGGGGCCTGAAGTGCCCGAAGGCACCGAGATGGTGACGCAGACCGTGCGCGAGGCGCTGCGCGACGCGATGGCGGAAGAGATGCGCCGCGACGATACCGTCTTCCTGATGGGCGAGGAGGTCGCGCAGTACCAGGGCGCCTACAAGGTGAGCCAGGGTCTGCTCGACGAGTTCGGCGCGCAGCGCGTGATCGACACGCCGATCACCGAGCAGGGCTTCGCGGGCCTCGGCGTCGGCGCCGCGTTCGGCGGCTTGAAGCCCATCGTCGAGTTCATGACCTGGAACTTCGCGATGCAGGCGATCGACCAGATCATCAATTCCGCCGCCAAGACGCGCTACATGTCGGGCGGGCAGATGCATTCGCCGATGGTGTTCCGCGGCCCCAACGGCCCGGCCAGCCGCGTCGGCGCGCAGCACAGCCAGGACTATTCGGCGTGGTATGCGAGCGTGCCCGGCATCAAGGTCGTCGCGCCCTACTTCGCCGCCGACGCCAAGGGCCTGCTCAAGGCCGCGATCCGCGATCCCAATCCCGTCGTGTTCCTGGAGAACGAGATCGTCTACGGCCGCTCGTTCCCGGTGCCCAAGCTCGACGATTTCGTGCTGCCCATCGGCAAGGCGCGCGTGGTGAAAGAAGGCACCTCCGTCACCATCGTCTCCTATTCGATCTGCGTCGGACAGATCCTGGAAGCCGCGGAGAAGCTCGCCGCCGAAGGCATCGATGCCGAGCTGATCGATTTGCGCACGCTGCGCCCGCTCGATACCGAGGCCGTGATCCGATCGGTGCGCAAGACCAACCGCCTCGTCACCGTCGAGCAGGGCTGGCCGGTCTGCTCCATCGGCTCGGAGCTCTGCGCGGTCGTCACCCAGGAAGCCTTCGACTGGCTCGACGCGCCGCCGACCAAGGTCACCGGCAAGGACGTGCCGATGCCCTATGCCGCCAACCTGGAAAAGCTCGCGCTGCCGACCGTGGACGACATCGTGCGGGCCGCGAAGGCGGTCTGCTACCGGAGCTGACGCATGGCCGCGAAGAAAAAGTCTCCACCGAAGGACGCCGAGAACGTCGTCGAGAAGACTTGGAAGAAGGGCGGCTGCCATTGCGGCGCCGTCGCCTTCGAGGTGCGCACGCCGACCGCGGTCGATCTCGTCGACTGCAATTGCTCGATGTGCTGCAAGACCGGCTATCTGCACCTGATCGTGGCCAGGAAGGACTTCCGCCTGGTGCGCGGCAAGGATGCGATTTCGACCTATACCTTCAACACCGGCGCGGCCAAGCACATGTTCTGCTCGGTTTGCGGCATCAAGTCGTTCTATGTCCCGCGCTCGCATCCCGACGGCTACAGCGTGAACTTCCGCTGCCTCGACGGGCGCGAGTTCACCTCGGTTTTCACCACCGAGTTCGACGGCCGCCATTGGGAGCAGCACGCGGGCGAGCTCGCGCGGCTCGAGGAGAACTGAGTGAGCGAGGCCGAGATCTCCAACCAGCTTCTCGCGCTGTCGGGGCTGGCGCTGTCCGGCGTCTCGGTGTTCTTCACGCTGTTCTCGGCCTATATCGTCGCGCTCTATTTCTTCCTGCACCGCGCGCCGTTGACGATGCGCGTCGCGGTGTTCATCTTCCTGACGCTGGCGGTCCTCTATCTGGGCATGCTGGCCAACGAGATGTCGACGCACGCCATGGGCCTGCATCAGGCGCTCAACGACTTGAACGCGGTCAAGCCGATCGGCGCGGGCGGCCGCGCGCTGCTCCACGGCGGGGACAGCAACGTGGACCTGCGCTGGATGAACCTCGCGGGGCTCGTCGTGAACTATCTGGCGCTGCTCTATCTCACCTTCTTCTATCGCTGGGAGCATTAGGCGATGGCGATCAACATCCTCATGCCCGCGCTGTCGCCCACGATGGAGGAGGGCAAGCTGGCCAAGTGGCTTGTGAAGGAAGGCGATGCGGTCAAGTCGGGCGACATCCTGGCGGAGATCGAGACCGACAAGGCGACGATGGAGTTCGAGGCCGTCGACGAGGGCAGGATCGGCAGGATCCTGGTTCCCGAAGGCACCGAGGGCGTCAAGGTCAACCAGCCGATCGCAACCCTGATCGGCGAGGACGGCGACGCCGGTGCGCCGGCCGCCGCACCCGACATCTCTTCGGCGATGGCGTCCATCAAGGATGCCGTCACCGCCGAGGCGAAGAAGCCCGATGCGCCGAAGCCTGCGGCTGCGGCGCCCGCGCCCGCCGAGCATCCCGCGCAGCGCGGGGGCGAACGCGTCTTCGCCTCGCCGCTGGCGCGCCGCATCGCCGAGCAGAAAGGTATCGACATTGCCGGCGTTTCGGGCACCGGTCCGCGCGGCCGCATCGTCAAGGCCGACGTCGAAGGCGCCAAGCCCGGCGCGCAGAAGCCCGCGGCTGCCGCGAAGTCCGCTGCCGCACAGGCGCAACCGGCCGCGCAAGCGGGTAGCGCGTCCATTTCCGGCGTGGCGCCGCTGCCCGACGCGCGCGCCTTCTTCAAGCCTGAGGACGTCGAGGAGATCCCGCACGACTCGATGCGCAAGGCCATCGCGCGGCGGCTGACCTCGTCCAAGACGCTGATCCCGCATTTCTATCTGACCGTCGACTGCCGCATCGACGGCTTGCTCGCCACGCGCGCGCGGCTGAACGAGGCCGGCGCGAAGTCTGCCAATCGGCCCGCCGAAGGCGGGTCCGGGGGCGGCTTCAAGCTCTCCGTGAACGACTTCGTGGTGAAGGCCTCGGCGCTGGCGCTGATGCGCGTGCCGGAAGTCAACGCCAGCTGGACCGACACCGCGATCCTGCGCCACAAGCATGCCGATGTCGGCGTCGCGGTGGCGCTCGATTTCGGCCTGATCACACCCATCGTCTTCCGCGCGGAGGAGAAGGGGTTGGCCGCGATCTCGAACGAGATCAAGTCGCTGGCCGAGCGCGCCAAGGCCAAGAAGCTCAAGCCCCAGGAGTTCGAAGGCGGCGGCTTCTCGGTCTCGAACCTCGGCATGTTCGGCATCAAGCAATTCACCGGCGTCATCAACCCGCCGCATGCCGCGATCCTGGCGGTCGGTGCGGGCGAGAGCCGCGCGGTCGTCGTGGGCGGCAAGGTCGAGGCCGCGACGATGATGACGGTCACCATGTCCTGCGACCACCGCGTCATCGACGGCGCCACCGGCGCGCGCTTCCTGGAAGCCTTCAAGCAGTACGTCGAAGAACCGGCCGCGATGCTGCTATAGTGGCGGCATCGGGGGCTTAAGGCATGGACGAACTCGAAGCCATTCTGGAGACCAGCGCGGTCGCGGCGGTGGAGGTCGCGGCTTCGGCGATGGCCGACCGCGGGCACCAGGTCGGCGCCTGTCCCAATTGCGGAAAGCCGATGATCGGCGCCTTCTGCGCGGTCTGCGGCCAGCCGCGCGACATCCACCGCCGCTCGGTCTGGGGCCTGGTCAAGGTCCTGGTCGAGGACATCGTCAGCTTCGACAGCCGCATCCTGCGCACCGGCTTCGCGCTGGTGAGCAAGCCCGGCGAGTTGGCGCTGGCCTTCCGCGAGGGCCGCACCCAGCGCTATCTGCCGGCGCTGCGGCTCTACCTCTTCACCTCGCTCGTCTTCTTCCTGATCCTGGGCTTCACCAACACCGCGATCATGCAGCTGCAGGTCGTGGCAACGCCGCAGAAGATCGTCTGGCAGAACGGCAAGCCTTATATCCGCAACCCGGCGCGCGACGACGGCGATCCCGATACCGCCTTTCTTCCGAAGATGATCCCGATCTCGCCGGAGAAGGCCAGGAAGCCCGGCGGGCTGTGGAACTATTCGACCAAGATGTACTTCTTCGAGCCCATCGGCATCTATCACGCCGACCTCTCGCCGGAAGCGCGCGCGCGGCTGAAGGACACCGACGTCAATTTCGAAGTCGACGACGCGCACCATCCCAAGCATCCTCTCTCGCCCGACGCCAGGAAGAAGGCAGCGCAGACCAAGAGCTGGATCGAGAAGAAGATCTACGAAGGCATGCAGCGGCTCGTCGCCGACCCGGCCGCGCTGAACGGTCCGCTCACCACCTGGATCCCGCGCGTGCTGTTCCTGTTGATGCCGCTCTACGCGATGCTGCTCGCGCTCTTCTACATCCGCCAGCGCAAGACGTTCTACTACGTCGACCACCTGATCTTCTCGCTGACCATCCACACCTTCGGCTTCGTGCTGCTTCTGGCGGCGGCGGGTGCGGCGCGGCTGATACCGGGGAACACCGTGGCCACCGCCGCTCTTGTCATCGGCGGGTTGTACACTTTGCTGGCCACCAGGCGTTTCTATCAGCAGAACTGGTTCTGGACCGTGGTCAAGTTCGCGCTGGTCTCGTTCTTCTACACCTGCTTCTTCGCGCTGCCGGCGCTGGGCGTGGTGATCGTCTTGGGCTTCCTGAACGTCTAGAGGTTTCGTGATGGCGGATGCGTTCGACGTGATCGTGGTGGGCGGCGGACCGGGCGGCTATGTCTCAGCCATCCGCGCCGCGCAGCTGGGCCTGAAGACCGCCGTGGTCGAGCGCGACAAGCTCGGCGGCATCTGCCTCAACTGGGGCTGCATCCCGACAAAGGCCCTGCTGCGCTCGTCGGAGATCTTCCACCTGATGCACCGCTTGGGCGAGTTCGGCTTCTCGGCCGACAACCTCACATTCGACATCAAGAAGATCGTCGAGCGCTCGCGCAAGGTCTCGCTGCAGCTCTCGAACGGCGTCGCCTTCCTGATGAAGAAGGACAAGATCGCCGTCATCGCGGGCGAGGCCTCGTTCCCCGCGCCCGGCAGGATCGTCGTGGCGGGCAAGGATTACACCGCCAAGAACATCGTGCTCGCCACCGGGGCGCGGGCGCGCACCATGCCGGGACTCGAGCCCGACGGGAAGCTGATCTGGACCTATCGCGAGGCGATGGTGCCCGACGCGTTCCCGAAGTCGCTGCTGGTCGTGGGCTCGGGCGCCATCGGCATCGAGTTCGCGAGCTTCTATCGCACCTTGGGCGCAGAGGTGACGGTGGTCGAGGTGATGGACCGCGTGCTGCCCGTCGAGGACGAGGAGATCTCGGGCCTGGCGCAGAAGGCCTTCGTCAAGCAGGGCATGAAGATCAAGACCGCGACCACGGTCGAGAAGCTCCAGAAGGGCGCGGACAGCGTCACCGCGACGCTCAGAGGCAAGGACGGCAAGACCGAGACCGTCACCGTCGAGCGCGTGATCCTGGCGGTCGGCATCGTGGGCAATGTCGAGGGGCTCGAGACGCTGGGCGTGAAGATCGAGAAGACCCACGTCGTCACCGATCAATGGGGCGCGACCGGCGTCGCGGGCACCTGGGCGATCGGCGATCTCGTCGGCCCGCCCTGGCTCGCGCACAAGGCCATGCATGAGGGCGTGATCGTCGCCGAGCGCATCGCGGGCGTGAAGGGCGTCCATCCGCTGGACACCGCAAGCGTACCCGGCTGCACCTATTGCTGGCCGCAGGTCGCCAGCGTCGGCATGACCGAGGCCAAGGCGAAGGCGTCGGGCCGCAAGGTCAAGGTCGGCCGCTTCCCGTTCATCGGCAACGGCAAGGCGATTGCCTTGGGCGACGCCGACGGGCTCGTCAAGACGGTGTTCGACGCCGAGACCGGCGAGCTTCTGGGCGCGCATATGATCGGCGCCGAGGTGACCGAGCTGATCCAGGGCTATACGGTCGCCAAGACGCACGAGGCGACCGAAGCCTCGCTCGCCGCCACCATCTTCCCGCATCCGACCCTGTCCGAGATGATGCACGAAGCCGTGCTCGACGCCGACAAGAAGGCGCTGCACATATGAGCGCCGTGCGCAGCATCCTCGTCGTCGTGGCGGTGGTGTTGGCGATCCCGCTGCTGGCCCTGCTGGTCTTGTGGCTGCGCGCGGGCAAGGTGGTCGTGGTGCAGAACGTCGGCAGCACCGGCATCGAGGTCACCGAGACGATCAGCGACGGAAACTACGTCGAGCACACCGACGCCACGGTGCTCGGTCCGGGCAAGACGACCTGGCTCTATTTCTTCCCCAAGATCAAAGGCCCGCTGCTGCTGCGCTGCGTGGGCGCGGGAAGCTCGGCGCGCGTCTCGCTCGGCATCGATCCGGGACGGTTCCTGTATTCGAACGTGACGCTGGATGGTTGCGACCGCGTGGTCCGGCGCAGCGGGTTCACGCTCTAATTCAGCAGCCGCTTCACATCCTCGGTCAATCCATCGACGTCGTCGGTCGAGGTGGTGACCAGCCGCGCGCTGCCGGCGCGGTCGAAGAAGAACACCGAGTTGGAATGCATCACCGTGTAGGGATGGCCGGGGCTGTCCTTGGTCACGCGATAGAGCACGCGATAGCGCCGGGCGAGTGCCATCAGCCCGTTGGGCGGGCCGGTCAACCCGTCGATCTGGTGGGCGAAGCCGCGCACGTATTTGCTCAGGATCGGCTGGGTGTCGCGGTCGGGATCGACGCTGACGAACAGGACGGCGACGTCATAGGCCTGGGTGTCGAGCTTGGTCAGCACCTGGGCGAGGTTGGCGAGCGTGGTCGGGCAGACGTCGGGGCAGTGGGTATAGCCGAAATAGAGGATGACGACCTTGCCGCGATAGTTCTGCTCGCTGACCATCGAGGCGTCGTTGGCGCGCAGCATGCGCAGCTGCAGCTTGGGCATGGAGCCGGTGATGTCGGTGGCGTGCCACGGCTTGTCCCCCCCGCCGCAGGCGGCGAGGGTCAAGGCAAGCGCAAGCACGGCGAAGCGCACGAACGTCATCGCGCCTCGATAGCATATCTGTGACCAAACGCCACTGGCCGCATTCGCGCAGGGGCGGCAAAGTCGCCCGCCATGACGGCAACCCGGCACGCGACGACGTCCTCGACGCACATCGGCGCGAACCTGCCTTACGCGCTGCTGCTGACAGTGGGCGCGGTGCTGTACGTGCTGTGCCGCTACTTCCCCGTGGAGGTGCCGTTCTGGCTGCCGTGGGAGTTCTCCTGGCCGGTCTTCCTGGTGACCTTCCTGGTCCTGTTCTGGTTCGTGCGGGGCCTTAGGCGCGGCGAGGACTTGGCCCCCTGGCGCATCGCCTGCTTCGTGCTCGGGATCGCGATGGACTACGCGGTGCTGCAGACGCATCTCGACTTCTATGCCCAGCACATGTTCTTCGTGCACCGTGCGGCGCATTTCGTGCTGCATCACGCCGGCGCGTTCCTGATCGCGCTCGGCGCCGCGGGACCTGCGATCCGGCGCGGCATGCCCGACTACCTGGCGCCGCTGCTCGATGCACGGCCGGTGAAGGCCGCGATGAATGTCATGCAGCATCCCGCGGTGGCGCCGGCGCTGTTCGTGGGCCTGCTCTATTTCTGGCTGATCCCCGCGCTGCATACCCGCGTGATGCTCGACGGCAATCTCTACGACGTGATGAACTGGACCATGGCGCTGAACGGCATCGCGTTCTGGTGGCTGGTTCTCGACCCGCGTCCCAAGCCGCCCGCGCGCCTCTCCAGCCTGATGCGCGGGCTGATGATCCTTTTGATCGAGCTGCCGCAGATGGTCTTGGGCGCCATCCTCTCGCTCTCGACGCGGGACTATTATCCGGTCTACACGATCTGCGGACGCATCTTCGACATGACGGCGCTGAACGACCAGCATTACGGCGGGCTGATCATCTGGCTGCCGGGAACCTTGACGAGCTTCGCCGCGATGATCGCGGTCCTCGTCCATATGCGGATCAACGAGGAGAGGGCGGAAAATGCGCATCAGGCTTGATTGGATGCTGGCAGGGCTCGTGATTGCCATGCCCGCTTCCGCAGCGGACCTGACGGTGAGCGATGCCTGGATCCGCGCGCTGCCCGCCAAGCTGCCGGCCGCGGGCTATTTCACGCTGACCAACACGGGCAAGGCCGAGGTCTCGCTCACCGGCGCGTCGAGCGTTGCCTGCGGCATGCTGATGCTGCACAAGAGCGCGCAATCCGGCGGCATGGGCAGCATGGAGGACGTGGCCGCCGTCGCGGTGCCCGCGGGCGGCACGATCAGGTTCGCGCCGGGTGGCTATCACCTGATGTGCATGGACCCGACGCCGGCGGTCAAGCCGGGCGGCAAGATCGGCGTCGAGCTCACTTTCGCAGGCGGCGCCAGGCTGGCGGCCGACTTCGCGGTGAAGAACGCGCAGGGCAAATAGGCGGCAGCAGCTCCAGTCGCGCCGGCCGCCGCCGGCAAGGCCGGCCCTCAGTAGTCGAACAGCTCCTTCAGGAACCATTCGCGCTCGCGCAGGATCTCGCGGGTCTCGCGCCCGATCTTGGGATTGTCCTCGAACGCGTCGACGCGGTCCGAGGTGTTGAGCTTGTCGCTCTCGTGGATCAATCCCAGCGCCTTGTCGACGTTCATCGCGTGGCGAAGCTCGCCGGTGACGAGACGCTCGAAGTCCTCGCGCAGGGTCTCGTTGCGGATGACGTATTGGGCGATGTTGTTTTCCTTGTACGCCGCGCGCAGGTCGTCCTTGGTCCTGCACGCCTTGATCGTCTCGTAGGGGTTCTTCATCGCCAGCTCGAGGAAGCGATAGGTCTGGAAGCCGATCAGATCGTGGATCGCCTTTTCCCTTCCATAGGTGTCGTCGAGCAGCTTCGCCTGGTCGAGGTCGAGGATGAACTTGAGCCAGCGCCTAAACCCGCGCCAGGTCGAATCGTAGAAGTCGCCATGCCCCTTCTTGCGCAGCCGGCGCGACAGGCCGCCCGCGCCGCTGCAGCCGTGCGAGTACAGCGAGATGTACTGGTCGCGCGGCTCGCGCACGGTGATGAAATGGAACTTCTCCGGGTGATAGTCGTCGCCGACGGGCCGGTGCTTCTCGAAGGCCACGATTTTCTCGTTCGCGCATTCGGTCAGCACGTACGAGATGAAGGTCGATCCGGTCTTCTGCGTGTCAAGGTAAACGAACGTTTCGAACTCGTGCATACGCTTCACACGCCGTAGCGCGACCCCCATTCCTTTGCCGGGCCGCCCAGGATGGCGGCGCTTGCGTGAATCTCGTCCTTGAAGAAGTCGGCGAGGACGTTCTTGATGTCGTCGGTCATCTCGAGCTTGGCGGCGGATGCCTTGCGATTGTGGTCCGGCGGGATGTCGCCGCTGCTTTTTTGGGGATCGGCGCCCAGGAAGGTGAGGATGTCGGCGCGCGTCTCGTCGGGCTTGGACGCGATGTCGTCGAAGAAGAACCAGCGGAAGTTCACCTTCGGCGCGTGCTTCTGCCAGCGCTCGACGATGCGCGCGGGATAGCCGACGCGCTGGAGCTGCGGATAGCGCTCGAGATAGCGGCGGAAGCGCACCGGATCGGCAAGCATGCTCGAATCGAACTTCTCGCGGCGGTGCGCCATGGAGAGCTGCGACCAGGCGCGCGACACCGGATCGCGCACCAGGACCAGCACGCGGATCTCGGGGAAGCGGGCGGCGACCTTCTCGATGACGTCGCCTTCCATGCCGCTGTAGCCGGGCGTGACGTCGCCCGAGATCAACTTGCCCTTGAACCGGAACAACTGCGCGTATTTGTCCAGGTCGACCGGCTTGCCGGACAGCGCGGCCGCCTCTTCCAGGAACTCCATGTCGTGCTCGCCCCATTTGCGGCGCGAGCCCGACCTTTCCTTGTTCTGCCGCTTGGCCCGCTTGGCCTTTTTCAGCCCCTTGAGCGCATTGGTGAATTGCGGCACGTCGCGGCTCAAATAATGGAATTCCTTGACCGGCGGCATCCAGAAATCGGGATGGAACTGGAGCTGATCGAACAGCCAGCCGGTGCCGGCCTTCTGCATGCCCACGCAAAGGAAATCTGGACCCACTTCCACAAACATCTTCGCAGCTTCTCCCCGGCGGCCCATGCCGCTGATCGTTTCGCTTCCGGAACCATTGGATGGCCTTCGGCCGGCCAGTGGATGGCCGTCATTTGGCCAAGCGGGGCAAGGCGGCGCCCCGGCCTTTCAGGAGTGGCGGAGCGGACCATACGATAGCGCCGCGGCCCGGTCGAGTCTGGAAGTTGCAATTGTATCAAGGTTGTATCGGCTACTTTGCTTGACCCTTCAGATTTGTCATGAAATATTCCCGCGCCGTTTAAACCCCAACACCGACGTTCATTCGGACCGGCCACGAGCAGGAGCGTTCTGTACGATGTCTACGACCGAAACTTCGCCCAAGGAGCGGGCCGCCAGCCCCGCAGAGCGCGCCGCCAAGAAAGCGCTCAGGAAGGTCAAGGGCGTCGATGTCTCCGAGCTCGAGCGCCGCGTCCTCATCGCCGAGCTGCGCGCCCGCGAGGTCGAGGCCGAGGTGCGCTATCTCGTCGCCACGCAGACGCGCCGCGAGATGCGCGCCGGCAAGCGCGACAAGCCCAAGAAGGAAAAGAAGGCCGGCGGGCGCAAGGTCCGCGCCGACATGGCCGACTGAGCTTGCGGGCGGCCGCGCCCCGGACTCGACGTTCGGACTCGACGCCCGGACTCGACGATTGCTCCGTACCCTGAATTCCTTGCCGCGGCCGCGACCCGGGGCGCGGTGGAATTCGTCATGACGATGATCTAGATTGCCGTTCAACGCCTTATCCCAATCGCGAGCCTTCCGATGACCCCTTCCGACAGCCCGACGAGCCAGCAGGATGGCGGGCCCGATGCCAACGAGATGTCCCCGGCGGAGCGCAAGGAAGCACGCCAGGCGGCCGCCAAGGTCCGCGCCACCGTCAACGGCTTCATCGCCAGCGCCGACCGCTATCGCGACGCGCGCGACTGGGCCGGCGCGCGCAGCGGCTACGAGGCCGTGCTCGCCCTCGACCCAAACCTGAACCACATCTGGGTCCAACTGGGGCATGCCCGCAAGGAAGGCGGCGACCACGAGGCCGCCGAGATCGCCTATAGCGAGGCCATCAAGATCAAGCCCGAGGATGCCGACGCCCATCTCCAGCTCGGCCACCTCTACAAGATCCGCGGCATGCTGCCCCAGGCGCTCGAATCCTATTCGCGGGCGCTGGCGATCAACCCCGATTTCGCCGATGCCCAGCGCGAGGTCGAGACGCTTCGCGCCAAGATCGCGCCGGGGACGCTTTCGCCGCAGAAGAAGTCGGTCTCGGGCCGCTTCCCGCGCGTCGCCAAGCCGTCGGACGGCAAGACGCTGCATATCGTCTTCGACGTCAGCGACCTGATGCATTATTTCCGCAATGCGCGGCTGCCTACCGGCATCCAGCGCGTGCAGATCGAGGTCATCCGCAACGCCATCGAGAGCTATGCCGAAGGCGTCGCCTTCTCGATCGTCTGCTTCACCAAGGAAACGGATTTCTGGGTCGAGATCCCGCAATCCCTGTTCAACACGTTGTGCCGCCGCGCCGTGGTCGGCGGCGACCACCTGGCGCCGGAGTGGATCGGGCTTTTGTCCCAGCTCGACGCGGTGCTGGGCAGCCGCAACTACTTCGCCTTCGTGCGCGGCAGCGTGCTGCTCAACCTCGGTACCTCGTGGTGGCTGCAGAACTACTTCCTGAACGTGCGCATGGCCAAGAGCCTGTTCGGGATCAAATACGTGCCCTTCGTGCACGATTTCATCCCGGTGATGGCGCCGGAGCATTGCGTCGCCGATCTCCGGCAGGACTTCATCACCTGGGCGATCGGCGCCTTCGATCACGCCGATTTCTTCCTGGTCAATTCCAAGGCGACCTTGGCCGACCTCCAGACCGTGGGCAGGAAGCTCGGCTATCCGCCGCGCGACGCCGCGGTGATCACCCTCGATGCCGATTTCCGCAAGACGCTATCGCCGGAGGCCATCGCCGACGAGGTGGGCGACCCGGTCGAATACTTGAACTCGCTCGGGCTCGAGGAGGGCAAGTACGTGCTCTTCGTCTCGACCATCGAATCGCGCAAGAACCACATCGCGGCCTTCTCGGTCTGGCTCAAGCTGATCAAGAAGCACGGCATGAAGAACGTGCCCAAGCTCGTATGCGTCGGCAACAACGGCTGGCTGAACGACGCCACCTTCGCCAGGCTCAACGCCAGCGACCTGCTGCAGGAGCAGGTGCTGATGCTGTCGAAGATCTCCGACGCGGCGCTGGCCGTGCTCTACCAGAACAGCGTCTGCACGCTCTATCCGAGCTCGTATGAGGGCTGGGGCCTGCCGGTGACCGAGGCCTTGTGCTACGGCAAGGTGCCGATCGTCTCCAACGTCTCGTCGCTGCCGGAAGCCGGCGGACCGTTCGCGGAATATTTCGACGTCGAGTCCGAGAAGGACCTGATGGATGCGGTCGAGCGCGTCGTCTACGACGACAAGTACCGCCAGCGCCGCGAACAGAAGATCCAGGCCGAGTTCAGCCCTCGCGGCTGGAACCAGATCAGCCAGCAGGTCGTGGGCCAGCTCAAGGACTGGGCCAAGGCGCATGCCGGCGATTCCGCGCCCGAGCTGCCGGCCAGCGCCCACGGCATCTGGCCGCTGCCGGCCGACATGGGCACGCTGCACGCGCTGACCGCCAATACCAGCAACATCCTGTGGGCCGGCCTGAAGAGCGGCGAGGTCTACCGCAACGGCCCGGGCTGGTGGTGGCCCGAGCACTGGGGCTGCTGGATCAAGAACACCGGCCCGTCGCAGATCGCCTTCGTGCTGAAGGACGTGGCGAACCAGGCGATCGAGGTCTTCGTGGGCGTGCGCGGCGTACAGGGCCGTGCCTCGGTCGCGACGTTGAAGAGCGAAGGCGCGCGCACGGCCACCGTGGCGATGACCCACGAGCAGGACAAGGTAATGGCGATGAGCCTTCCGGCGCAGCCGGAGGACGAGCGGCTGGTGGTGATCAACGTCTCGAGCGACGTGGCGGCGGATTTCCGCGCCACCACCGGCGGCGTGGACTTCCGCTCCTGCGGCGTCGGCGTGCGCTGGGTCTATGCCTGCCGCGAAGACGACGTGCTGGCGCGCATGAAGATGGTCGAGGCGATCGCGCTCGGCGACTTCGAGCGGCTGAAGCGCCAGCCGCCGGAATCGGACTTCTTCCTTCACACGTGACACAGCGATGCTCGTGATCTGCTACGGGATGGCGAAGTCCGGCAGCACGCTGGCCTACGAGCTGGTGCGCGGCGTGCTGGGAAGCGCCGGCCACAGCCAGGCCAGGATCAAGAGCAAGGCCTTGCGCAAGCGCGACGACGGCAACTACCTGGCGACGGTCGCGCGCGAGGCGCTCGAGGACGCCATGGCCAAGATCGGCTCCGAGCGCATCGTCGCGGCCAAGACCCACAAGGTCTTTACCGACGACATGTTCCCCTGGATCGAAGAGATGCAGGCGGCCCGCAAGCTCCAGGTCATCGCCTCCTATCGCGATCCGCGCGACATCTGCCTGTCCCTCGTCGATCACGGCCAGCGCTCGCGCGCCAAGGGCGACGGCTCCTATGCCCATGTCGGCGATCTCGAGCGCGCCATGCATCTGGTCGAGAAGGCGATCCCCAAGTTCCGCCAATGGGGCGCTGTGGAGGGGACGCTGCGGATGTTCTACGAGACTGTGGCCTTCGCGCCGGATGCGGCGATCGACGCGATCGAGGCCGTGCTCGGCGTCAAGGGCGACCGGGAAGCGGCCAAGAAGCACGCTTTCGAGGACGCTTTCACCCAGCTCAACAAGGCCAGGAAGAACCGCTACGAGGACGAGCTGGACGACGCGCAGAAGGCCATGATGCTCGATGCCTTCGGCGTCTTCATCGAGAAGGTCTGCGGGCGCAACGACCAGGAATGGTTTTCGCGCCATCGCCGCCGCGTGATGCGGCGGCTGGCCGCGGAGAGCGCCGCCGGAGACGGCACGGCGAACGGCGACGGCGCCGCGGGAGGCGGCTGAGACGTGGAACTGATCCTGCATATCGGCACCGAGAAGACCGGCACCACATCGGTCCAGAACTTCTTCCGCACCAACCGCGAAAAGCTCGCCAAGCGCGGCGTCCTCTATCCGGTGGCGCCGGGCCAGCGCAACCACACCGCTCTCGCGGCCGCGGCGCAGGAGATCTCCAAGCGCGATCCGCTGCGCAAGACCGCCGGCCTCAAGACCGACGAGCAGGTGCGCAAGTTCCGCGGCAAGCTCCTGGCCGATCTCGAGCGCGAGACCAAGGCCAAGCCCTTCAAGCTCGCGGTGATGTCGAACGAGCACTGCTCGTCGCGCCTGCTCGAGGACGGCGAGGTGCAATGGCTGCACGACAAGCTCGCCAAGCTGTTCTCGAAGACGCGCATCGTCGTCTATCTGCGCCGACAGGACGACTACCTGCTCAGCACCTATTCGACCTCGGTCAAGAGCGGCGGCACCCAGCCGCTGGCGCTGCCGACCGAGCGCAAGGTGCAGCAGCGCTACGACCATTGGGACATGCTCTCGCGCTGGGCGCGGATTTTCGGGCGCGAGAACGTCGTCGCCCGCCGCTTCGAGAAAACCGCGCTCAAGAACGGCGACATCGTCGACGACCTCCTCGAGGCCGCGGGCATCGAGCTGGCGCCGGCTTACGAGAAGCCGCAGAACGTCAACGAGAGCCTGGACGGCCAGTCGCTGGAGTTCCTGCGTCTCTTTAACAAATTCGTCCCCCGCTTCGCGGAAGGCGACCTGAACCCCGTGCGCGGCAATATCGCCGACACGCTGAGCCGGTTCTCGGACGGGCCGCTCCTGACCCTTCCGGAGCGGGAACTGGCGGAATTCCAGGCCTCTTTCGCCGATTCCAACGCCAAGGTCGCCGCGGAATATTTCGGCGGAGCGCGGCCCGGCTCCGACGATCCGCTGTTCGAGCGGCGCAGCGACAATCGGGCGCGTGTTCATCACGCGCCGCTTACGGTTGAACGCGCAGTGGAATTGGGGGCGCTGCTGTGGCAGGAAAAGCAGGCGCAGGTGAACCGACTCGCGCAGAAGCTCAAGGACGGCCGGGCCGAGCTCAAGCAGACGCGGCGCAAGCCCAGGAGCGAGGACGCATGAACGAGGTGACGGACTAGGATACCGAAATGCTTTTGAGCCTGAACAAGAAATTCCTCTTCATCGCCAATTTGAAGACCGCTTCCACTTCGATCGAGCGCGTGCTTTCGAACCATTGCGAGCTGCGCCTCACCCAGTCCAACCACGCCAAGCATCAGACCTTCATCGAGTTCGCCGAGCGCTTCAAATGGATGCTGTCGCTCACCAATGTCGAGGATCTGTTCGTCTTCGGCGTGATCCGCGACCCCGTCGATTTCGTGCTCAGCCTCTACAATTCGCACAAGCGCGAGCAGTTCAAGGAGAACCCGCGCCTCTATACCGGCGACATGGATTTCGCGCGCTTCATCACCCAATGGGTGCCGCGCAACGCCGACCAGCTCAAGAACCAGTATCTGCGCTTCGTCAGCACCGAGGGCCGGCTCATCACCAACCTGCTCATCTCCTACGACAAGATCGACGCAGGGCTCGAGATGGTGGCCAACAGAATAGGCGTGCCGGAGCTCACCAAGCTGCCGCGCGCCAATGCCAGCCCCTCGGGCATGAAGCGCGACGAGCTGACCCGCGAGCAGATCGAATGGATCGAGGCGCGCTTCCGCCGCGACCGCGAGTTCATCGACCGCCACGCCGACCGCCTCACCGGCGTCTGACGGACGGCGCCGGAAACGGGTTTTTCCCAGGTTTATCCGGCATTTGGCGCGCAACCGCCTCGCAATTTCACGGCAAGCAAATCTCACCTCGACTCATATGTCGTCGAGATGTCACGGTTCTCCAGATTAAAAAGATTTGTGACGGAATCCGGTATATCGGTGGTTGAAACCGGTTAGAATATTTCGGGGGCACGTGTGGATTCGCAATTCTTTGGGGCTATGCGCTAACAAAAGTGAAAACGCTTCTTCTCGTTTACCAACTGGCGAGCGGTGAGGAGATTGCCGAGACGATGCTGCGCTCGGCGCTCGGCGATCTCGTGCGCGTTTGCGAATACCGGGTCGATCCGGATTGCTGCGGCCATCTCGGCTGCCGCCGTGCGTCTGAATTCGACCGCGCGGGCTATCAGCTCTTCGTGCATCGCGCCGCCGCCGACGGCTCGCTCGAAGTCCCCAAGACCGGCGATCTCACCGTCGTGCAGCTGCGCGAGCCGACGCGCCGCGCGCTCACCCTTTATCGCGCCGATCTGGCAGAGCGCGGCCGCGCGCATTCTCCGGAGGCGTTGCAGAGCTTCCTCGCGAGCGAGGCGCTGCGCACGGTCGATTTCCAGCGCAAGTGGGAAGCGGCCCCGCGCCGTTTCGTGCTGCGCACCGAAGCGCTGGCCGCGGCGCCGCGCGATACGCTGGACGAGCTTCTCTCCGAAGCCGGTGTGCGCCGCGAGGCCGGCGGCATCGTCCCGGTGCCCGCGCTCGGCGAGGACACGCTCGGCGCTTTCGAGGCGGATGCCGATTTCCTGCGGCCCTTGCATGCCGAGTTCATGAACCTGCTCGCGGAGGAGGTGGACTATCTGGGCTATCCGCTTTGGCAGGACCGCAAGCCCGCCTCCGGCCCGGTGACCACGATCTATCGTGCCCGCCGGGCGCTCGCCGACGGACGCTTCGACGAGGTGATCGCCGGCCTGGGCGCCTTCGTCGCCGTCAACGGTGCGGAGCCCGAGGTGCGCGCGATCCTGGGCCAGGCCTTGCTCGAAGCCGGCCGCGAGGTCGAAGGCCGCCGCGCGCTGGACGGGCTCATCAAAGCCAGCCCCGACAATTTCGAGGCCTATGGGATACTGGCGCGTCATGCCCACCGGCTCGGCCTCGCCATCGAGCTGCGCGGCATCCTGCGCGAGGCCATGAGCCGGCCGGGCGGCCCCGAATGGACGCGCGCCTTCCTGGGCAAGAACCGGATCGAATCCGATCTGTCGCGGGAGCTTCCGCCCGCCGCCCACAAGCCGCTGGTCGGCCGCAGCGCGGTCGTTGGCGGCTTCAGCTGGATCCTCGGCCGCAAGCCCGAAAGCGACGCGGTCATCGAAGGCCACCGCCACCTGCACGACGACGACGAGCTGCGCACGACCCTGCTGCGCTCGCAGGAGTTCCGCGAGTTCCACGAGCGGTTCGAGGCCGGGATGGAGCATGCGCCGGAGGAGGCGAGCCCGGTCACGCGCGACGACCTGCTGCAGGCATTGCGGTGGCTGCTCAACCGCCCCTTGCGCTCGCGCGCGGAAGCCGACGATCTTCTGAGCTCGCCGTCCCCGGCGGCGTTGCGCCTGCGCCTGATCGGCGAAGCGGAATTCGCCTCGGCCTGGCGTCACATGGCCGACGATTTCTGAGCCCGCGGCCGCTTCCCAACGCGCGCGGGGCGACGCTATACAGTCGCCACCATGCCAAACGCACAGAACCCCAATATCCTGATCGGCGCGTCCATCCCGCGCTCGGGCCATCACTTTCTCGCCGACATGATGACGGGCTATTTCGGCCCCGATCTGTACTACTGCGAGTACTATACGCTGGCGAATTGCTGCAAGCAGGTGCCGTGCACGCGGCGCGGCAACTTCGGCACCATCTACCAGAAGAGCCACGACCGCGACTTCAAGCTGCCGGCCGACGTCGCCGATGCGCTCTATCTCATCCAGTACCGCCATCCGGTGCCCGAGGCGCTGTCGGACCGCGAACTCGACATCAAGGACACGCTCGGCCGGCCCAGCCTCGGCTACCGCCGCACGCGCGCGGGCTTCATGCAGTGGCTGGCGGCGAAGGCGGTCTATTACCGCCGCTTCCACGACAAATGGATGGCCAAGCGCCTGCCCAATGCGCTTTATCTCGATTACGCGCAGCTCTCCAAGCGGCCGGGCGAGATCATGCGCGAGATCCTCACCCGCTCGGGCGCCGCGGTCGACGAGGCGCGCCTCAAGCAGGTCGTCGAGCGCTCGGGCGGCTCGCGCGGCGGCGGATCCGAGACCTACAAGCCGCGCGTGGTGAGCGACAGCCCGTATTTCGACGCCGAGCTTCTGGGCGCGCTCGAGGATTTCGTGCTCAAGCGCTGCCCGGCCTACGGCTTCTCGCGCGAGCTCGGCGGCTCGTACGAGGACAGCGCGCTCTACGGCCTCATCCTGCTCAAGGACCAGAACGAGCCTCTGCCCGGCGGCGGCGAGGGCAAGCGCTTCAAGATCGCGGCCAAGCTCGCGCCCGATCATCCCGAGGTGCGCCGGCGCAACATCGTGCGCATGCTGCGCGAGAACCACGTCACCCAGGCGCTGAAGCGGGCCGAGGCGCTGGTCGCGGACGAGCCGCTCTATGCGCCCGGCTACGAGCTGCTGTTCCGCGTCTCGGCCGATACCGGCACGCCGGTGCCCGAAGCGGCGCTCACCGGCAACGCGCTCGTCGCCTGCTCGGAAAGCGCCGAGCTTCTCACCAGCCTCTCGGAGGCGTTCCTCGCTGCCGGCTATTCCGTCAACGCCGTCGCCGCCGCGTCGCTCGCCGCCCAGCTCGATCCCGACAGCGAGGATATCCGCGACCGGCTCGAAGCCGCGCTGTCGAGCGCGAAAAAGTAGCCCAAAGTAGCCCATGGATCCTGCGCCGATCGCCCTGCCGCTGCTGATCGCCCTGGCGGCCGGGCTGATCGGGCTGGCGGTGGGAAGCTTCCTGGGCGTGCTGGTGCTGCGCCTCCCGCACCGGCAACCGGTGGCGATGGCGCGTTCGCAATGCCCGCATTGCGGACACGTCTTGCGGCCGGGCGAGCTGATCCCGGTCGCAAGCTGGCTGATCCAGCGGCGGCGCTGCCGGGCTTGCGGCGCAACGCTCTCGGCCTTCTATCCCGTCATGGAGCTCGCCGCCGCCGCGGTTGCGATCGGCGCCGCGGTCTTCCTGCCGTGGCCCGAATCGATCTTTGCCTGCCTGGCCGGATGGGCGCTGCTGGTGGCGGTGGGCTTGGCTGTCGGGCTCGCGGATCGATTGTGACCGGCACGGCTGTCATGTTAGGACCAGCCCATGGATGACGAACGCGATCTCGAGGTCCGGCTTCAGAACCTGCTCGCCAAGCGCGGGCAAGAGCTGGTCAAAGGGCTGGTCGAGGAAGTCAGCAGCCTGCATCGCGAGATCGCGGGGCTGAAGCGCGAGCTCGGCGCGCTCGCCGACTACCAGGCCACGCGCGCCCGCTGGCTGGAGATCGACGGCGCCACCACGCGCACGCTGCGCCTGCCCACGACGGTCACGATAGAGGCGGACCACCTGCTGCGCCCGCGCGACGGCTTCTATGCCATGGAATACACCGACGTCGGCCGGCCGTTCCGCTGGACGGGGCCGCTGCCGCAGTTCTCCTTCGACGTCTTCATCGACCGCCGGCCGGGTGTCGATCTCAAGCTCGAGGCGTTGAGCTGCATCGATTTCGAGCAGCAGAAGGACGTCATGCTGGTGGTCGACGGCGCGCCGGTGTCCGTCGAGCTCGAGCCCAACGGCTCGGGCTTCGACTGGATGGCGTTCCTGCCGCCGCGCGACGACGCGCGCTCGAGCAACATCGTCTTCGTCCTTCCCGCCGTGCTTACGCCGTCCGACGGCAACGATCCCCGCCCCATGGGCATCGCCTTCGCCCGCCTCACGCTTGTCGCGCGAGAATCCGCACCCGGATGAGCATGCCCCGCATCACCGCCGCGATCTGCACCTATAACCGCTACGATCTGCTGCCCAAGGCGATCGCGAGCCTGGAGCGTCAGAGCCTTCCCAGGTCCGACTACGAGATCCTGGTGATCGACAACTCGCCCGATCACGCGCAGTCGAGCGAGTTCTCGATCGGCTTCAAGGACGCGCCGGGCCTGAGCTGGGTGATCGAGCGCATGCCGGGCCTCTCCAACGCGCGCAACGTCGCCGCGCGCATGGCCAAGAGCCCGCTCGTCGCCTACATGGACGACGACGCCGTCGCCGCGCCCGACTGGCTCGAAAAGCTCGTGGCCGTGTTCGATCGTTTCGGGCCCGAGGCCGAGGTCGTGGGCGGCCGGGTCGATCCGATCTGGGAAGTGCCGCAGCCGCGCTGGCTGCCCGACAGCCTGCTCGGCAACGTCTCGGTGGTGAACTGGGGCGGCAGCGACCGCTTCGCGGCGCCGGGCGAATGGGTCGCCGGCACCAACATCGCCTTCCGCATCGCCTCTCTCGACAAGGCCGGCGGCTTCTCGGTCCATCTGGGCCGCACGCGCGGCGGCCAGGCGCTGCTCTCCAACGACGAGACCGACGTGATCGAGCGCATGACCGTGCAAGGCGCGCGGCTGATCTATGCGCCGGGCGCCGTGGTCGAGCACCTGGTGCCGTCCGAGCGCCTCACCCAGGGCTGGTTCCGCCGCCGCGTCGCCTGGCAGGCCGTGTCGGACTACCTGCTCGACCCCGAGCGGCTGTTCGAAAAGGCGCCGAGCTATTGGCGCGGCGTCACCGAGTTCTATGCGCGCCTTCCGCCCAAGGACCGCAACCCTCGCGGCCTCTACGTCGAGCAGCACGACGGCGAAATGTTCCGCATGCAGATGAGCGCGCTCTACAACTTCACGGTCGTGATGCTGACCGGCTTCCGCGGCCTGGACGGCGGATGAGCGCGATGACCGGCGCGGCGCGTGCGAAGGTCTGGCCGGGTGCGCGCGTCGCGGTGCTGTCGCCGACCCCCACCCATCCGCAGGATTTCGGCAACCGCAAGCGCGTCCACGCCATCTGCAAGCGCTATACCGACGAGGGCGCGCTCGTCACCTTCGTCCACTATCCGGCCGAGCTCGAATGGCGCGGCCAGCTGCCCTGGCGCGCCGAGCGCGAGATGAGCCAGGCCTGGGCGCAGCACTTCACCGTCGGCCCGACGCGGACGCTGCATACCGATCCGAGGGGCTACAACCACTCGATCGACGAATGGTGGGACCATTCGATCGGCGACTTCCTGCACTGGCTGTTCTCGGTGCAGACCTTCGATATCTTCATCGTCAACTATTCCTGGCTCAGCAAGGCGCTGGAATACGCGCCGAAATCGACCTTCAAGATCCTCGACACCCACGACAAGTTCTCGGGCCGCCGCGGCATGCTGGAGCAGCTCGGGCTGAACCCCGAATTCTTCTATACCAGCGAGTCGGAAGAGCGCGTGGCGCTGGGCCGCGCCGATCTGGTCTGGGCGATCAAGCAGGAAGAGGCCCAGCAGCTCGCGCAGATGACCGAGACGCCGGTGCTCGCCATGCCGCATCTCGACCCGCTGCGTCCGCTGGCGCGGCCGGCGCCCGATCCGGACGGCTATTTCCGCGTCGGCGTCATCGGCGCGCGCAACAACGTCAACCGCATGAACATCAACGCGTTCCTGCAGGTTGCCGAGCCGGTGTTCCGCAACGGCTTTGCGCCCATCAAGGTCGTGATCGCCGGCACGGTCTGCAGCCTGATCGAGAACGTCGGCAGCCCTTTCGTCGAGCTGCGCGGCCGCGTCGACGACGTCGAGGATTTCTACGCCTCGGTGGATTGCGTCGCGGTGCCGATGCGCGTCTCGACCGGCCTCAAGATCAAGACCGGCGAGGCGATCTCGCTGGGCGTGCCGGTGGTATCGCTCGCCCACGCCTTCGAAGGCTACGAGCCGGCGCACGAGCTCCACACCCTGCGCGACTTCCCCGACATGGCGCGCGCGCTCACCGAGCTTTCCTTCGCGCCGCGCGAGACGCTCGACGCGCTGGCCTCGGCGTCGCGTGCGGCGCACCGCAAGACCTCGACCGCGATCCAGGAAGCCTTCCGCCGCAGCGACGTCTTCGCCCGCGACAAGCGCCAGCTGATCGTCATCGCCGTCGATTCGCGCGCCTTTCTGGAAGGCAGCATCTTCAACCTGGCGCTGGCTTCGATGCGCGAATACCTGAGCAGCTTGTGCATGCTCATGGTGGTCGTGGTGCGCGGCAAGGCGTCCGAGGTCGCCGCAAATCCGGCCGCCGTCGACCGTTTCGGCCGCGTGGTCGTGGCGTCGGATCTCGACGACGCCGAGGCGCTGCGTCCGCTGCTCGCGGAGCACGGGGTCGAAGTCGTCGCGGTCGACGAGTTCCTGAAGCGCGCCCAGCCGGCGCTGGTGGTCGCCGACGCGCTGCATCCCGCGCTCAGGACCGAGAGCACGCCCGACGCCGTCCTGATCTCGCGCGTCGAGATGATGGCGTTTTCGGAAGGCCGGCCGTATTTCGAAGTGCCGGCAGGAGGCTATGCGCGCGCCTATGCGGCGACGCCGGCCCTTTCGGCGGAAACGGCCAGCCGCATCGCCGCCTCCGGCGCGGAGCATCTTCCCGCTCCGTGCTTCTGGCGCTCGCACCACATCCGCTTCCCGCGCATGCGCGACATGAGTGGAACGCGCTCGGTGGCGCTGCTGGGTCGGCCCGGCGCGCCGGCGGTGCAGATGGCCGCCGCCATGGCACGCGCCTGGAAGCTCAATCCCTTCGCGGTCTGCGGGCTCGGCGAGGAGCCTCCCCCGGACCAGGCGCTGCCGTGGTTCAGCGCGGACGACTACATCGCGCAGCTCCTCGCCGCGCGCACGCCGCTTCCGAGCTTCGCCGTCGACCTGTCGACGGGGCAGCCGGGCCTTCCGCTCTGCCGCGAGTTGCTGGAGCGGCTGCGGGTGCCCACGATCGCCACCGCGCCGATCGCGCTGCATCGCTCCTTCGCGGCGGAGCCCAACCTGCTGCGCGCCGCGACGGAGGGCGAGCTATGGACCTCGCTGCGCTTCCTGGCGCAGGAATCCGACGAGGTCATCGACCACGCGCTCGGCATCGTATGGTCGGACCAGAACAGCGACCGCGGCTGGGCATGGATCTGGCGCTACTGCACCAATCTGTTCGAGACCAGGGACGCGCAGTTCACCTGATCGCGGTCATTCGACCGGGGGAGCCGGCTTCGGTCACCGGACTTCCTGCGCCCATTTCAGCAGCTTGGCCTGCCGGCGGTCGGCGTTGAGCGCGGCCTCGAACTCCGCCCAGTTGGCGATCCTGTCCTGGTAGCGCACCTCGCGGTCCTGCACCGTGGCGCTCCAGATCCGGCGGCCGGGCTCGAGCTTGGGCGCGCCGATCGCCTCCAGCGCTGCGAGCGTCGACGTCAGCGCCGCTTCGGGCGCGACGGATTTCAGCTGCGTCTCATAGTTGATGCGAATCGCCGGCAGGCCGCGCTCGTCGATCTGTTCGTCGATCCACTCGTACCAGTGCCGGACATAGCGCGCCCACTTGACGAACTGCTCGGCATCGGGCGCGGGCTTGACGGCGGTGGTGTCGACGTTGACGTGAAGCTTGACGGTGCGCGCCTTTATGCCGGAGATGAAGCTCTCGATGGGGCGCCGCCGCAGAACGATATAGCCCACGTCTTCGCGCGAGAAGATCTCGCTCTCGACCAGCTCGCGCTGCAGATGCGCGCCGAACAGCTTGAACACCAGCAGCTTGCCGCCGCCGGCCTCGCTGATCAGCTCCAGGGTGCGGCCGGGATGGGCGGCGCGCCATCGGCACAAGCCGGCGTCGTCGACGATCTCGCCGCCGGACGCCGCGCGCAGCGCCGCGTGATCGGCCTCGGTGAAGAGATGCACGCCCCTGGGGTGGAACAGCTCGGACTTCATGTGGATGTCCGGACAGCTGTGCAGGAGATGGCACAGATGGCTGGAGCCGGTCCTGGGCACGGCCAGGATGCAGACGAATTTCAACTTATGGGTGAGCGGCGCGCGCGACATTCCGGGACACTAATCAAGGCCCCAGGCGATAGCCAGGGCCCCCGAATTGGGCTAAGGCCAGCTTTACTGATTATATTGCAACTGAGTAAGAATCGCCGGGCGGGCCGTGGCCAAGACTTCCATCCTCCTCTCGCACGAACGTTCGGGAAGCCATCTGGTGGGCGAGTATATCGGCTCGCTCGAGAACTTCCGCATGGTCGACGAGGTGTGCAATCCGGGCGCCGTGCGTCCGGGCAAGCACCCCGAATCGTTCCACCGCTTCCGCTACGACTACATCCTGAAGGACGAGTCTTATCTGCTCGATCCCAGCCGCCAGCGCCATGTCGATTTCTGCGGCGGCTTCTTCGACCACCTGCGCCGGCTCAAGGCACCCAACGACATCGCGATCGACATCAAATACGGCCATGTGCAGAACTTCGAATGGTGGTGGTGCCCGGTGCTCGAGCGGCCGTTCCTGCTCACGCTGGCGCAGGAGATCGATATCGGCATCGTCCATCTCTATCGCGAGAACGTGGTCGAGGCGACGGTGTCGAGCCTGATCGCCGACAAGCGCAAGGTGTGGCATTCCTGGGAGGCCGGCGCCGACAGGCCGCCCGAGCGCTACAACCTTCCGGTCCCCGCAATCGTCTACCGCGCCAAGCTGCTCGAGCGGCAGACCGCGCTCTACAAGGACTGGTCGGCGCGCAACCGCAAGCTGTCCCTCACCTATGAGGAAGTATCCGCCGGCCTCGAGGACGGCGGCGAAGCCCAGTCCAGGCTGAACGCCTTCCTGGGCTCGAAGCCCAAGCGCGCGTTCAAGCCCAAGCACCGCAAGCTTACCCCGCCGCTGCGCGAGGTGGTCGAGAACTACGACGAGCTGAAGCGCGCTTGCGACGCCGAGGGGCTGTCCCGGTTTGTCCCCTAACGGCGCACCGAAGTCCGACGCCGCCCCGGCCGTTCCTGCCGGGCTGTTGGCGGGCTCGGCGGGCATGGCCGTCGAGTACCGCTATCCCGATTTCCTGTGCATCGGCGTGCAAAAGGCCGGCACCAGCTGGCTCGACGTCAATCTGCGCCGTCATCCGCAAATCTGGCTGCCGCCGATGAAGGAGCTGCAGTTCTTCAGCCATGTGCATCTGCCCGCCACGCGGCGCTGGACCGACCGCCAGCGCCGCCATCGCGGCCTGCAGTTCCTGCGCCGCTACATGGAGCGCAATGCGCCCGAGGCGTGGAACTATCGCTATGTCGGCCGGCTCGCCGACCTGATCGCGGGGCCGGTGACCGACGGCTGGTACGGCCGCATGTTCGCGCTCGCGAGCCCCGAGCGGATTTGCGGCGAAATGACGCCGGAATATTCCCTGCTGCCGGAGGCCGGCATCGAACACGTGCTCAGGCTGTCGCCGGACGTGCGCATCATCCTGTCGCTGCGCGACCCGATCGAGCGCAGCTGGTCGCATATCCGCATGCTGGCGCGGCAGCGCGGAATCGAGGCCGCCGCGGAGCTGGTGCCCTTCGCCCATGTCGAGGACCACCTCGAGCGCGCCGACTATGCCGCCATCGTCGCGCGATGGCGCCGGTTCATCCCGGAGGACCGCTTCCACGTCGTTTTCATGGACGACGTGGCGGAGCGGCCTTACGAGGTCCTGGAAAAGCTCTGCGGCTTCCTGGGCGTGAGCTATGAGCCCGGCGTCTTCAAACGGGCCGAGGAGTCCGTGCACGCGGGCGAGGCGCAAGAGATGCCGCCTGCCGTGCTTGCGGCGCTGAAGGAAAACCTCAAGCCCGCCTATGACGGGATCGCCGCGCTCTACCCTGAGATCGGCGCTCGCTGGACGGCCCGGTATTACTGACGTTGCGCCGCGCCGCGGCGCCGAATACGCCGATGTTGCGCCGTTGGTTTGCGGCATGGCACTTTGGCCGCGCAATCCGTGACGGATCTTCGCCTTGCCCTCCGACAAGCCGTGGAACACAGCCGAGGTGCCGCAGGAGATCTTCGACTCCTTCGGCATGATCGGGCCGGAGGAACGGCGCTGCTTCTGGTGGCTGGCGCGCCATTGCGCGAGCGGCGAGGGCGCCATCGTCGATGCCGGCGCCTTCGTCGGCGCCTCGACCCTGTGCTTCGCCTCGGGCGCGGCCGCCGCGGGCATCGAGAGCGTCAAAGGCGGCAAGCCGGTCCATGCTTACGACTATTTCGCGGCCATCGACGCCTATGTCGCCCAGGCCATCTCCAAGAAGTTCCGGCCCATCGCGCAGGGCGAATCCTATCTCGACATCTTCCAGCAGCAGACCGCCAGATATGCTTCCCTCATCGAGGCGCATCCGGGCGATTTCATGCAGGCGCGCTGGAGCGGCGCGGCCGTCGACATCCTGTTCATCGACGTCGCCAAGCGCGCCTGGCTGAACAGCCACGCCATCGCCGAGTTCTTCCCGAGCCTGGTGCCGGGACGCTCGATCGTGGTGCACCAGGATTATTTCCACTGCTGGCATCCCTACATCCACATCGGCATGGAGTTCTTCGGCGACGCCTTCGAGCTCGTCGACGAGCTGGTGCTGCACCAGAGCCGCGTGTGGCGGCTGGTCGCGCCGCTGCCGCCCGAGAAGATCGCGCGCATGAAGGCCTATGACCTCGACCGCGAGGAGCGCCTGGCGCTGCTCGACCGGTTGATCGAGCGCTCTTCGGCCGCCTGCCGCCCGATGATGGAGGTAGTGCGGCTGTGGCAGATCTGCCTGGACAAGGACTATGACGGCGTGGCGGCCGAGCTCGAACGACTGCGCCGGGTCTACGGCATCGACGGGCGGCACGAGCTGTGGTGCCGCCAGGCGCTGATGGTCGAGAAATATCGCGCCGACCAGCTCGGCGCCGCCAAGGTCCGGTGATGGCCGAACAACGCCGAAATCCGCAGACGCCGGACCGGCACCAGAGCCCGGCCGTGACGGACGGCGAGCCGCGCGAATTGCGCTATCCCGACTTCCTCTGCATCGGCGCGCAGAAGGCGGGCACGACCTGGCTCGACCGCAACCTGCGCCGCCATCCCAGGCTCTGGTTCCCGCCGATCAAGGAGCTGCACTATTTCAACGAGCTCTATGTCCCGAGCAGCCGCAGCTGGACGGCGCGCTATCGCCGCGACAAGGGCGCGGCTGCGTTCCAGCGCTATCTGAAGCGCGTGCCGGACGAGGAGGCGCGCGACTACCGCCAGCTGGCGCGCATGGCCGACATCGTCACCGGCCCGATCTCGGACGACTGGTACGGCCGCATCTTCGCGCTGGCGGGGGAAGAGCGCATCGCGGGCGAGATCACGCCCGACTACAGCCTTTTGCCCGACGCCGGCATCGAGCATGTCCTCAGGCTCGCGCCGAACGTGCGCATCATCCTGTCGCTGCGCGATCCGATCGAGCGCAGCTGGTCGCATATCCGCATGAGCGCCCTGGGCTACGGCGAGAAGGGGCCGGAGATGATTCCGCAGCTCGCCAGCAACCCCGATGTGCTGGCGCGCTCGAACTATCCCGCGATGATCGCGCGCTGGCGCAGGTACGTGCCCGAGGACCGGTTCCTCGTCGTGTTCATGGACGACATCACCGCCGAGCCGCATGCGGTGCTGCAGACGCTCTGCCGGTTCCTGAAGGTGCCGTTCAACGAGAAGCGGTTCCGCAAGGCCGCCGCCGCGGTCCATGTCGGCGAGGCCAAGCCGATCCCCGCCCCTGTGCTCGCCACCCTCAAGGACAGGCTCAAGCCGGTCTACGAGGAGCTGGGCGGGCTCTACCCCGAGATCGCGGAACGCTGGGCGGCCAGGCATTATTGAGCGGCGACCGCTCCATCTTTAAGGTAGCGGCTTGATTTGACTCTGTCGCAGGTTGCGGCGGATCAAGGGCGATCGAATGAGGCTTGATCGAATTCGGCCGTATCAACGCGGCGGCGCGCTCTATTGCCTGATCGCGGCCGTCGCGATCGGCGCCTCTGCGCGTGCGGGCCTGTTGCCTGGGCACGACCTCGCGCAGATCGCGCCGCTGTCGGGCCATCTCGTCGTCAACGGGTTGTCGCTATGGTTCGCCGCCGGCGCGGTTACCGGACCGGGCCAACGCTCGGCAATGATGCGCGTGGGCGTTTTCCTATCGTCCTATGCGCTGGGGATCGTGGGTCTGATCCTGGCCGTCAGTGCCGTCTTCGACCTCACGATGCTCGATGCACCGGCGCTCCTGCTCGTCGTCCCGGGGCTTGCGGGATTGCTGCCGATTCTTGCGGGCGGGGAAGAGCGCCACGTGGGCGCCGAAGCCCTCGACGAACTGCCGCGCATTCCGTTCGGCCCGCTGCTGGCCGGTTTCGCCGGCTCGGTCGTGCGGCAAACGATAGTGTGGATCGTGCTGTTCGCTGCGTTCTTCCTGCTGGTCGAATGGTACTTCGTTCTGAAGCACGTCCTTTGGCAGGGCGCGCGCTACGACTTGTTCTCCGTCGCAAGGAACAATATCGCGGCGGCGCTTGATGCCTGGCCGGTCGTGGTTCCTCTGTTCTTCATCGGGATCGTGACCGCATCGAGCGGTTGGGGGCCGCTCCTGCGTCCCGCCGTCGAAGGCTTCAAGGAACGGCTCGGATTCGCGAGCCTGACGCCGCACCAACGCGCGATCGTTCAGGCGCGGCTGTATCGGCTTTGGAGCTACGCCAATGCCCCCGAGCAGGAGGGCGGTTCGATCGCGGCCCTGTTCCTGCCGCTGGTTCCGGCGTTCGCGTTCGTGGGACTGGCCCTGTGGTTCCTTTGGGAAAGCCAGGCCGTGGCGGAATGGCTGTTTCCGGCTACCGGGCCGCGATCGCCGGGCGCGTGGAGCTTGCTCGTCCGCAACCACAAAGCCTTGATCTGGCCGACGATGCTGATCGTCCCCGCGGCCTGGAGCCTGTACCGCTTGGGGACCGACCTCTGGCCGCAAGCCTTGAAGCAGGCGCTTGTCGTGGATCTCCAGAAGGGTCCGGGTTTCGACATGGGCCAAATCCGTGCCTTGCGGCGCGCGATAGCGCGCGACACCAGGCAGAGCCGCGACGAAAGCGCGTTTGCGCCGCCGGGCTATCTGTTGGAGCAACGCCTTCGCCGCAGCCGGTGGCTCTATGCCGCTTCCATCGTCGCGCTGCTGGTGGCGGTCCTCGTCACCTGGCGCAGCTTGGCGGGCTATACGCTCATCACCGACGCCGGCTTCGAGGATGTCGGCTTCCTGACGGGCCGGCACTTCTATCGATACGACGAGGTCGTCTCCGTCCAGCCGACGTGCTTCCTGCTTCGCAACGACGATGTCGGCTATCAGGTCGAGTTCCGAGACGGCCGCTCCGCCGATCTGCTGGAGGAAAGCGACTTGCCCGGGGCTCTCGCGCCGCTCGTGCGCATCGACGAGCGGCTCCGGCATTCGCGCGCGGCGTTCCGGCCCCTGGCCGACAATCCCCTGGGACTGGAAAGCGCCCGGGACTGCGCCCGGACCCTGGGGGCCAAATACGGCGACGGACCGGGTTTCGCCCGGATCATGCATGCGCCGGCGAAATGAACGGCCGCCTGAGCTTGACCGCCAAGCCTTGGTCAGTATATTGCGCGGCTCCCGTGAACCGGCCGAGGGCGGGAGTCGGTCTCCGACCAGTATTGGCCCAATGAATTCAAGGACTTAAGACCATGTTCGCGGTCATCCGCACAGGCGGCAAGCAGTACAAAGTCGCCAAGGACGACGTCATTTCGGTCGAGAAGCTGATCGGCGATGCCGGCGGCACGATCACCTTCGGCGAGGTCCTCCTGCTGGGCGGCGACAGCCCGAAATCCGGCGCGCCGCTCGTCAAGGGCGCCTCGGTCGTGGCCGAGATCGTCGCCCAGGAGCGCGGCGAGAAGGTCATCGCCTTCAAGAAGAAGCGCCGCAAGAACACGCACCGCAAGCGCGGCCATCGTCAGCACTTCACGAAAGTGAAGATCACCGAAATCCACGCGGGCTAAGGAACTTACGTCATGGCGCACAAGAAAGCAGGCGGCTCGTCGCGCAACGGTCGCGATTCGAACCCCAAGATGCTCGGCGTGAAGGTGTTCGGCGGCCAGAAGATCGCCGGCGGCAACGTCATCGTCCGTCAGCGCGGCACCAAGTTCCACCCCGGCGACAATGTCGGCATGGGCAAGGATCACACGCTCTTCGCGCTTTGCGACGGCCAAGTGGCTTTCCGCGAAGGCTACAAGCGCCGCACGTTCGTATCGGTGATTACGAACCCGGAGCTTGCGGAGAACGCGGCGGAATAGGCGGTCCGAGAAAAGGGGCCGCCGACCTAACGGCGGCCCATTCGAGGTGAGGGAGATGGTCCGCCATCTCCCTTTTTTGTTTCCCTCGCCGATGGAGGGAATTGTCATGCCATGGTTCAGATTGGAGTCGCCTAGATTGCTGTTGAGGCCGCCGGAAGCCGCCGACGTCGAATCCATCACCGCCCAGATGGGCGATTGGGACGTCGTCAAGAACCTCGCCCGGGCGCCTTATCCGTACACGGAAGATCACGCGCGCGCCTTTCTCGCGCGCCAGGAGGAAGGCCGCGCCAAGGGCGCCGACTATGCCTTCGCGGTGACGCGCAAGCCGGACGGCGCGCTGGTCGGCATGTGCGGCGTGCACCTGCGCGAGCAGGGCTTCGAGCTCGGCTACTGGTTCGGCCGCGCCCATTGGGGGCAGGGCTATGCGACGGAGGCCGCGGCCGAGGTCCTGGGCTTCGCCTTCCGCAACCTGCGCGCCGGCGAGGTCGAGGCGGGCTGGTTCCAGGACAACCCGGCATCGGGCCGCGTCCTGGAAAAGCTGGGCTTCCGCCCCGACGGGGTGGGACTGCGCGATTGCGCGGCGCGCGGCGAGCGCGTCTTATGCAATCTCGTGATCATGAGCCGGGCCGAGTTCGGACAGAGGCAAGCCGCATGAGGTTTCTCGATACCGCCAAGGTCTATATCCGCTCGGGCAATGGCGGGAACGGCTGCGTCGCGTTCCGGCGCGAGAAGTTCATCGAGTATGGCGGTCCGTGGGGCGGTGACGGCGGCAAGGGCGGCAACGTCTGGGTGGAGGCGGTGGACAACCTCAACACCCTGATCGACTACCGCTACCAGCAGCACGTCACCGCCAAGAACGGCGAGCATGGCATGGGCAAGGTGATGACCGGGGCCAACGGCGACGACGCGGTCATGAAGGTGCCGCCCGGCACGCAGGTCTACGAGGAGGACGGCGAGACGCTGATCTGCGACCTCGCCAGGACCGGCGACCGGGTGCAGCTTCTGCGCGGCGGCAACGGCGGCTTCGGCAACGCGCATTTCAAGAGCTCGACGAACCAGGCGCCACGCACCGCCAATCCGGGCATTCCGGGCGAAGAGAAGATCGTCATCCTCAAGCTCAAGCTCATCGCCGACGTCGGCCTGATCGGGCTTCCCAATGCCGGCAAGTCGACGTTCCTGGCGCGCGTATCGCAGGCGCGGCCCAAGATCGCCGACTATCCGTTCACGACGCTCAATCCGCAGCTCGGCGTGGTGCGCATCGACGGCACCGATTTCGTGCTCGCCGATCTGCCCGGCCTCATCGAAGGCGCGCATGAAGGCGTCGGCCTGGGCGACAAGTTCTTGGGCCATGCCGAGCGCTGCGGCGCGATCCTGCATCTGATCGACGGCACGCAGAGCGAGATCGCCAAGGCCTACAAGACCATCCGCGGCGAACTCGAGGCCTACGGCCACGGCCTCGAAGACAAGCCCGAGATTCTGGTGCTCAACAAGACCGACGCCATCCCGAAAGCGGCTGCGCCCAAGAAGCGCGCGTCGCTCGAAAAGGCCTCGGGCCGCGAGGTGCTCGCGATCTCCGGCGTCACCGGCGACGGCGTGGACGACGTGCTGCGCGCGCTCGCCAAGCTCATCGCCAAGCGCCGCCAGGGCGAGCGCCGCGCCTCCGCGCCCACCAAGACCTGGTCGCCGTGAAAGCCGCACGCGGCCGCTGCCACTGGCTTCGGCCCCCCGGGCCGGTGGCGCCGGGCTTGCGCATCGGACTGCTCGGCGGCTCGTTCAACCCGGCACATGAAGGTCATGTCCATGTCAGCGAGGTCGCGCTGAAGCGCCTCGGTCTCGACTATGTGTGGTGGCTTGTGACGCCGCAGAATCCGCTCAAAGGCCGCGTCGGGCTGGCGCCTCTGGCCGACCGCCTGTGCCATGCCAGGACGATCGCGCACCATCCGCGCATCGTGGTGATGGACATCGAGCGCGCGCTCGGCACGCAGTATTCCATCGACACCCTGAAGGCGCTGCAGCGCCGCTTCCCGCTGGTCGAATTCACCTGGCTGATGGGCAGCGACAATCTCGAGATCTTCCGCCGCTGGCGGCGCTGGCAGGACATCGCGGCGCGCGTCCCCATCGCGGTCGTCCAGCGTCCGGGAACGATCCTGGCCGCGCTTTCCGCCAAGCCCATGCAGCATAGCCAGGCGCGGCGCGCGATTCGCGTGATCGACGGCAAGCGCAATATGCAAAGTTCTACCGCGCTGCGCGCCCGAGCGCTGGAATCCGAGGCCTTGGTAGGCGCGATTCCGCCGTGCTAAAGTTGCGGCTCAACGAGTGGAGTATCCGACCTGACGACCCGTAAGACGACCGGCACCAAGCGCGCTCCCAAAGCGGCGCCGAAGCCGAAAGCAGCGCCCCAGGCGAAGGCCAAAGCGGCGCCCAAGACGAAGAAGGCGGCCGCGTCCGCCTCCGCAGGTGCCGCGGACCCCACGCTGCTCAACCGCATCCTGAAATCGCTCGACGACGACAAGGCCGAGGACATCGTGACGCTGGACCTTTCCGGCCGCGCCGCGTTCTGCGACGCGATCGTGATCGCGACCGGGCGGTCGTCGCGCCACGTCGCCTCCATGGCCGAGCATCTGGCGCGGCGCCTGAAGGAGGCCGGCTACGGCACGCGGCCCGTCGACGGCGCGCGCCAGGGCGACTGGGTTCTGGTCGATGCCGGCGACGTCGTGGTGCACATCTTCCGGCCCGAGGTGCGCGCCTATTACGACCTCGAAGGCATGTGGTCGGTCGACGAGCCGTCGCGCGTCCGCGCTTGAGAAGCGAGCGCTTGCCGTGCGGCTTCTCATCCTCTGCATCGGCCAGGCGCGCGGGACATCGGAAGGCGCGCTGACCGAGGAATATGTCGAGCGCGCCGTCCATATGGGCCGCAGGCTCGGCATCATGGACGTGACGGTCGAAGAAGTCGGCGTCTCCAAGGTCCGCGAAACCAAGAAGCGCATGCAGGACGAGGCCGAGCGGCTGGCGGCGCGGGTGCCTGCGGGCGCACAGGTCGTCCTGCTCGACGCCAAAGGCAAGGGCATGACGTCCGAGGACTTCGCCGAGATGATCGGCGCGCTGCGCGATGCCGGCACCAAGCACCTGGTCTTCGTCATCGGCGGCCCCGACGGTCTGGGGAGCCTGCCCAAGATCCGCGCCGGCCGCAGCCTCGCTTTCGGGCCGCAGATCTGGCCGCATCTTCTGGTGCGCGCGATGCTGGCCGAGCAGGTCTATCGCGCGCTGACGATCCTGGGCGGACATCCCTATCACAGGGCGTAGGCCGACGCTCCGCTGCGTAACCGCTTCTTAACCACGACGTGCGAATGTCGTGTGTCGCAATGGGACGAAACCCATGGAGATCAGGAGCCCCGGCAGAGTCGAAGCCGCTTCCAGCCGCCGCGTATCCAAAGGCACGACGGGCGGCGAACAGACGTTCAGCGTCTCGGGCGCATCCGACCCCCGCCCGCAGGCCGTGGCCGCGCCCGGCCCGCTGACCGCGCTCGACTCGATCCTCACGCTGCAGGGCATGGATGACTCGCTCAGCGGCCGCTCGAAAGGCCTGGCGCATGGCGAGCACCTGCTCGACATGCTCGATCAGGTGCGCGACGGACTGCTCGCGGGCGGCATCCCGCGCTCGACGCTCAACCGCCTCGCGGTCGCCGTCGGCCGCCGCCACGAGAGCTTCGCCGATCCCAAGCTGCAAAGCGTGCTCGACGAGATCGAGCTGCGCGCGCATGTCGAGTTGGCGAAGCTCGAGATGATGGACAAGCGGGTCGCTTGATCCTCAGACCTCCAGCAGCATGCGCTGCGGGTCTTCCAGGTTCTCCTTCACGCGCACCAGGAAGGTCACGGCCTCGCGGCCGTCGACGAGGCGATGGTCGTAGGACAGCGCCAGGTACATCATCGGGCGGATGACGACCTTGTCGTCCACCGCGACCGGGCGCGGCTGGATCTTGTGCATGCCGAGGATGCCGGATTGCGGAGCGTTCAGGATCGGCGTCGACATCAGCGAGCCGAAGACGCCGCCGTTCGAGATCGTGAAAGTGCCGCCCTGGAGATCCTCGAGCTTCAGCTTGCCGTCGCGCGCCTTGAGGCCATAGTCGTGGATCGCCGCCTCGATGCCGGCGAGCGACAGGCGGTCCGCGTCGCGCACCACCGGCACGACCAGGCCCTTCTCGGTCGAGACCGCGACGCCGATGTCGTAATAGTTCTTGTAGACGACGTCGTCGCCCTCGATCTCGGCATTGACGTTGGGCAGCTCCTTGAGCGCCGCGATGCAGGCCTTGACGAAGAAGCCCATGAAGCCCAGCCGCACGCCGTGCTTCTTCTCGAAGCTCTCTTTGTATTCGGTGCGCAGCGACATCACGTGGCTCATGTCGACCTCGTTGAAGGTCGTGAGCTGGGCGGCGGTGTTCTGCGATTCCTTCAAGCGAAGCGCGATGGTGCGGCGCAGGCGGCTCATCGTCACGCGCTCTTCGCGCTCGGCATTGGCGCGCGGACCGGCAGGAACCGGCGCGGGCGCCGCCGCAGGCGCGCGGCGCGCTTCGAGCGCGGCCAGCATGTCGCCCTTGGTGACGCGGTTGTCCTTGCCGGTGCCGGCAACGGAGGCCGGATCGAGGCCGCTCTCCTCGCCGATGCGGCGCGCCGAGGGCATCACCTGGGCGTCGGGTCTGGAAGCGGCCGGGGCGGATGCGGCGACCGTCCTTGGCGCGGACGCAGCCGGCGCGGCCGGCGCAGACGCCGCCGCCGGCTTCGATGCGGCAGGCGCCGCAGCGGCGGGCTTCGGCTTGGCGCCGTCGGGATTGCTCGCGGCGACGGCGGAGGGGCTGCCGGCCTTGCCTTCGGCGATGGCGCCCAGCACGGCGCCGACCTGGACGGTGTCGCCGGCCTTCACGGAAATGCTCTCGATCGCGCCGGCCGCGGGCGCGGGCACTTCCACCGTCACCTTGTCGGTCTCGAGCTCGAGCAGCGGCTCGTCGCGCGCGACGTTGTCGCCTTCCTTCTTGAACCAGCGCGCGACGGTCGCTTCCGTCACGGATTCGCCCATGGCGGGGACTTTGATCTCGATCGTCATAGCGTCAGGGCCTCATCCAGGAAGGCTTTGAGTTCGGACGTGTGCTGGCTCGCGAGCCCCGCCGCGGTGGACGCATACTCCGGCCGTCCAACATAGCGCGGCTTGGCGCTGCCGCCGAGATGGGCGACGGTCTCTTCGATGCGCGGCGCGATGAAGGTCCAGGCGCCTTGGTTCCTGGGCTCTTCCTGGCACCACACCAGATCGGCCTTGGGGAAGCGGTTCAGCTCGGCGCGGAGCACGGCCTCGGGGAAGGGATAGAGCTGCTCGATGCGCAGGATCTGGATGCGGTTCTCGCCCCGCTTCTCGCGCTCTTCCATCAGGTCGAAATAGACCTTTCCGGTGCACAGGATCACGCGCTTGATCTCGCCGTCCTCGGCGAGCTTGACGGTGGTGGCGCCGGGCACGACCTCGGCCTGGTCGCGGAACACGCGATGGAACGAGCTGCCCGGCAGCATGTCGGAGAGGAACGAGACGCAGCGCTTGTGGCGCAGAAGCGACTTCGGCGTCATCAGCACCAGCGGCTTGCGGAACGGCCGGTGGATCTGGCGGCGCAACACGTGGAAATAGTTCGCCGGCGTCGTCGGATAGCAGACCTGGATGTTGTCCTGGGCGCAGAGCTGGAGATAGCGCTCGAGCCTTGCAGAGGAATGCTCCGGTCCCTGGCCCTCGTAGCCGTGCGGCAGGAGCATGACGAGGCCGCACATGCGCAGCCATTTCATCTCGCCCGAGGCGATGAACTGGTCGATCACGACCTGCGCGCCGTTGGCGAAGTCGCCGAACTGCGCTTCCCACAGCACCAGCGCCTTGGGCTCTGCGCTCGAATAGCCGTATTCGAAGCCCAGCACCGCTTCTTCCGACAGCAGCGTGTCGATGACCTCGAACTCGGCTTGCGGACCGCCCAGATGGTTCAGCGGCAAATAGCGCTCTTCCGTCTGCTGGTCGACGAAGGTCGAGTGGCGCTGCGAGAAGGTGCCGCGCGACGAATCCTGGCCCGACAGACGCACCGGCACGCCTTCCTTCAGCAGGGTGCCGAAGGCCAGCGCCTCGCAGGTCGCCCAGTCGAAGCCTTCGCCGCTCTCGAACATGGCGCGCTTGGCGTCGAGCTGGCGCGCGATGGTGCGGTGGATGTTGAATCCTTCCGGCACGGTCGTCAGCGCCTCGCCGACGCTCTTGAGCATCTCGATCGGCAGCGCGGTCTCGCCGCGGCGGTCGCCCGCGGGCGCCACCGCAAGGCCGGTCCAGCGGCCGTCGAGCCAATCGGCGCGGTTGGGCAGGTGCGATTTGGAGGCGTCGAACTCCTCGTCCAGCCGCGCATTGAACGCGCCGACCATCGCCTTGACGTCGGTCTCGCCCAGCGTGCCGTCGTCGACCAGCTTGTCGGAATAGAGCGCGAGCGTGGAAGGATGATCCTTGATCGCGCGGTACATCAACGGCTGTGTGAACGACGGCTCGTCGGTCTCGTTATGGCCGAAGCGGCGATAACAGAACATGTCGATGACGACGTCCTTGTGAAACAGCTGGCGGAACTCGGTGGCGATGCGCGCGACGTGCACCACGGCCTCCGGATCGTCGCCGTTCACGTGGAAGATGGGCGCCTGCACCATCAACGCCACGTCGGACGGATAGGGCGAGGAGCGCGAATAGATCGGCGCGGTGGTGAAGCCGATCTGGTTGTTGACGATGAAATGGATCGTGCCGCCGGTCTTGAAGCCCTTGGTGCCCGACATCGCGAAGCACTCGGCCACCACGCCTTGCCCTGCGAATGCCGCATCGCCGTGGATGAGCAGCGGCAGCACGCTGCCGCGGTTGTCGCAATCCTGGAGCTGCGATTGCTTGGCGCGCGCCTTGCCGAGCACGACGGGATCGGCGGCCTCCAGATGCGACGGGTTCGGCGTCAGAGAGAGGTGTACCTTCACGCCGTCGAACTCGCGGTCCGACGAGGCGCCCAGGTGATACTTCACGTCTCCCGAGCCCTGCACCTCGCTGGGCTTGGCGCTGCCGCCCTGGAACTCGTGGAACAGCTGGCGATAGGGCTTGGACATGACGTTCGCGAGCACGTTCAGGCGCCCGCGATGGCTCATGCCGAGCACGATCTCCTTCACGCCCAGGCTGCCGCCGCGCTTGATGATCTGCTCGAGCGCGGGAATCATGGATTCGCCGCCGTCGAGCCCGAAGCGCTTGGTGCCCAGGAATCGAAGGCCGCAGAACTTCTCGAAGCCCTCGGCCTCGATCAGCTTGTTCAGGATGGCGCGCTTGCCTTCCTGCGTGAACGCGATCTCCTTGTCCGGCCCCTCGATGCGGCGCTGCAGCCAGTCCTTCTGCTCGGGATCGTTGATGTGCATGAACTCGTAGCCGATGCGCCCGCAATAGGTGCGCTTGAGGATCTCCACGATCCGGCGCGGCGTGGCGCTCTCGAGTCCCAGCACGCCGCCGACATAGACCGGGCGGTCCATGTCCTCGGGATGGAAACCGTAGAAGGCGGGATCGAGCTGGGGATGCGGCGCCTTGGGCGCGAGCTTCAACGGGTCGAGGTTGGATTCGAGATGGCCGATGACGCGATAGGCGCGCACCATCTGGATCGCGCGGATGGATTCCTGCGCCGCGGCGCGCACGTCCTTCTCGTTGACGCCGGCCTTGGCGGGCCATTGTCCGGTGAGCGCGCCGACCAGGTCGCCGCTGGCGAGCTCGGGCCGCGCATCGCGTGCCCAGGCGGGGCCGCGGCCGAGCTGGGTGGGCTTCAGCCGCTGCTCGGCGAGCCCCGCGAAATAGGCCGCCCAGGACGGGTCAACGGCGTCGGGATTTTCCTGGTATTGGGCATAGAGGGATTCGATGAAGGCGGCGTTGGCGCCTTGCAGGAACGACGTCGCCTCCAGGATGTCATTGGTCGAGCGGTTCAGCCGGGAAGCGGGATTTTGCGTATTCATTTCAAATACTTAAGGACGGACTTCTTGGGCCCGGCCGGTCCTGGGGCGGCACGCGTGAAGGGGATGGCGTGGTACCGCCGAATGCTCGTCAATACAACGCTTTCCAGCGTTAATATGGGCTCAATGGGACATTTTTACGAATGAAGCGGCTGCACGGGCTGGACGCGCTTCGGGGCCTGGCGGCGCTCATCGTCGTCGTCTGGCACTGGCAGCATTTCTTCGCGGTCGACGGCGACTTTCCCGACCATTGGTCGCGCGCGGACCAGCCGTTCTATCTCTTGTTGAAGCCGTTCTATGTCCAGGGCTGGGCCGCGGTCGACCTGTTCTTCGTGCTGTCGGGCTTCGTGTTCTTCTGGCTCTACGGCGAAGCGGTACGCGAGCGCCGCATCGCGGGCTTCGAGTTCGCGCGGCTGCGCTTCTCGCGGCTCTATCCGCTGCATTTCGCGCTGCTGCTCGTCGTGGCCGGATTGCAGTTCCTGTTCTGGCGCATGACGGGAAGCTTCTTCGTCTACCAGGACAACGATTGGCCGCATTTCGTGGCGCATCTGTTCATGGTCGAGAACTGGTGGCCGCGCTCGCCGCAGAGCTTCGACGGCCCAGCCTGGTCCGTGTCGATCGAGGTGATGCTCTATTGCCTGTTCTTCGCCGCATCCAGGTTGGGAATGCGCCGCGGATGGCAGATGGCGCTGGTCGCAGCCGGCGGAGCCGCGCTGCTCTTCGTCGACGAGCATATCGGGCGCGGCATCATCGGGTTTTTCATGGGCGGCGTCGCCTTCACGCTGTGGAAGCGCTGGCGCGACGGCAGCCTGGTGCTGTCGCGCTGGCTGATGGCGGCGACCATCGCCGGGTGGATCGTATTGCTCGCGCTGCTCTATGCCGACAGCCCGCTGCTCGCGAACGGCGAGGGCAATTCCGGCTTCCTCGTGGTGTTCGACGTTCTGCTCTGCCCGCTCACGGTGCTTGCCGTGGCGCTGCGCGAAAGCGCGCGCGGGCCGTCGAAGCTGCCGCTCGAATACCTGGGCGACATCTCCTATGCGACCTATCTGATCCATTTCCCGCTGCAGCTCGCGCTCGCGCTCCTGGCGCAGCGGCTCGACCTGGAGTGGAGCTTCTTCATGCAGGCCTGGGCGATGCCGGCCTTCTACATCGTGCTGATCGCTCTCGGCACGCTGTCCTACCGCTTCTTCGAGCGGCCGATGCAGCGCCGGCTGCGCGGGCGCTAATTCCATTCAAGACCGCGCGGCCCCGTCGCGGCAGGATGAGGCATGTTCGATCGGCGTTCCTTCCTGGCCGGCGCAAGCGCGACAGCGTTGTGCGGGCCCGCGCTTGGCCAGCCCCCGTTGGGGGTGCCTGCGCCCGGGCGGCGGTACGCGTTCGATGCGGCGGCGTTCCCGCGTTACGACCTCGACGTCGCCATCGACCGCGCCGCGCAGACGCTGGCCGCCGAGGCCGCGATCACGGTGCCGCGTCCCCTGGTTCGGGACGGCATGATCGTCTTCGCGCTCGCCGAGGACGCGAAGGACCTCGTGGTGAAGGTCGACGGCGCGGCCGCGCCGCCCACGCCGGTGAAAGACCCGAACACGCCTGCCGCGCTGCGCCGCTGGCAGGTCGCCGCGGCCGCGGGCGAGGGCGCCGTCCGCGTCGAGATCTCGTATCGCCTGGTCGCAGCCATCGGCCCGGTCTTCGCGATCAAGCCCGACGGCGCCGTCGCCTCGGGCACCGCTTTCGCCTGGTATCCGCAGATCGAGCGCGCCGACCATGTCCGGCTCGAAGGCACCGGCCGAGTGCGCATCGTCTCCGGCGCCGACGTCGTCGTCGCGGGCGGCGTTGCAGGTCCGGACGGGGCGGTCACGGTCGACGAGCCGCGCTATTTCGAGTTCGCCGCCGCGCCCTATCGCATCGTCGACAGCCGCAAAGGCCGCGCGCGGCTCTATCTGCTGCGCGATCATCCGAATACGGCAGTTTTCGCCGAACGCCTCGACCGGCTGATCGCCGTGCTGGAGCGCCATTTCGGCCCGCTGCCCTCGGCGCGCTTCGACCTCGCCGAGGCGCCGCCCCTGGCCGCGCGCCAAGGCGGCTTCGACGGCGCCTCGCTCGACGGCTTCATGCTCGCGGTCGGCTTCTATTTCGACCAGCCGTTCAACACCGCATTCTTCGGTCACGAAATATCGCATCAGTGGTGGGGCGGGCTGGTGCGGCGCGTGGGGCTCGACGGCGTCTACATGTTGGACGAATGCCTGGCGCAATACGGCTCCATGCTGGCGGTCGAGGATATCGACGGCGAGCACGCGGCTGAGATCTATCGCCGCCGCGGCTTCCCCGGCTACTACGCCGAATATGGCGGGTTCATGTACCTGGCCCGCACGCTCCAGGGCATCGACGCGCCGATGACCGCGTTGCCGGCGTCCGACGGCTTCATCTGCCGTCGCGTGGTGAACGCCAAGGGCATGCTGGTGTGGCGCATGCTGGGCGACATGATCGGCCGCGAGCGGCTGTCCACCTTCCTGCGAGGCTTCGTGCGCCGGCACGCTTACAGGCGCGCCAGCCTCGCCGATCTGGTGACGGAGCTGCGCGCGCTGTTGGGCGGCGACGCATGGTTCGTCGACGACTGGTTCGACAAGGCGGGCGCGGTCGACCTGTCGCTGGAATGGAAGCAGACGGGCCGCATGCTGTCGCTGACCGTCCGTCAGACGGCGATGCCCAAGCGGGTGCGCGTGCCGGTCGACATCCGCATGCGCGGCCGCCGCCCCCTGACCAAGACGATCTTCATCGACGGTCCGGCGACCACGGTGGCGATGGCGGTCGCCGGGCATGTCTCCGACGTGGCGCTGGATCCGCAATACCGCGTGCTGCGCTGGACGCCCGAATTCCACGCCCAAGCCGAGGCGATCGCGCCTTACGTCAAAGGCGATATCGCGCTGAACTACGGCAAGACGGCTGCGGCCCGCGCGATATTCGAGGCGGCGCTGCCTTCCGCCGGCGGCGAGCTTCAGGCGCTTCTCGAGCGCGGGCTCGGCGACGCGGATGCGAACGACGCCAGGAATGGGGATGCGGCCATCCATTACGGCAAGGCCTTGGCGCTCGCGCCCGACCACTGGCAGGTCCCGGAAGTGTGGCGGGCGCTGGCCGATGCCTATCGCGCGCTGGATGACGAAACGAAGGCCCTTGCGGCCAACGAAAGCGGCGCGCGCGCCATTGCCCGGCTCATGTCCCGCTGAGCAGTTCCACCAGCGTCGTGCCCAGGGCCGCCGGGTTCGGCGACACGCGGATGCCGGCCGCGCGCATCGCTTCGATCTTGGAATCCGCGCCGCCCTTGCCTCCGGAGATGATCGCGCCGGCATGGCCCATGCGGCGGCCCGGCGGCGCGGTGACGCCGGCGATGAAGCCGACCATCGGCTTCTTGACCTTGTTGTGCTTGATGAAGTCTGCCGCGTCTTCTTCCGCGGTGCCGCCGATCTCGCCGATCATGATGATCGATTCCGTTTCGGGGTCCTTCAGGAACATCTCAAGCACGTCGATATGCTCGGTGCCCTTGACCGGATCGCCGCCGATGCCGACGCAGGAGGTCTGTCCCAGGCCCACCGCCGTCGTCTGCGCCACCGCCTCGTAGGTGAGCGTGCCGGAGCGCGAGACGATGCCGACCTTGCCGCGGCGATGGATGTGGCCCGGCATGATGCCGATCTTGCATTCGCCGGGCGTGATCACGCCGGGGCAGTTCGGCCCGATCAGCCGCGACTTCGAGCCCGACAGCGCACGCTTGACCTTGACCATGTCGAGCACCGGGATGCCCTCGGTGATGCAGACGATGAGCGGGATCTCGGCGTCGATCGCCTCGAGGATCGCGTCGGCGGCGAAGGGCGGCGGCACGTAGATCGCGCTCGCATCGGCGCCGGTCGCCTCGCGCGCCTCGCGCACGGTGTCGAACACCGGCAGGCCCAGATGCGTCGTTCCGCCTTTGCCGGGCGAGGTGCCGCCGACCATCCTGGTGCCATAGGCGATCGCCTGCTCGGAATGGAACGTGCCCTGGTTGCCGGTGAAACCCTGGGTGATGACACGCGTGTTCTTGTCGACGAGGATGGACATGGTGGCTCTCTATGGATGGATCTTGGGCGCTTTCCTGGTCTCGTCGACCAGGGCACGGACGGCGTCGCCGGTGAGCTTGGAAAGCTCGGCATAGGCCGCGTCGGTATATTTGCGGTCTCCCTTGCCGCGGCCGGTCATGTCGTAGCCGTCGCCGGTATAGGTGAGATCGAATTCAAAGGGCGCCGCGGGGCTTCCGTCCTTGGCGACGAAGACCAGGCTCTTGCCGTCGCTGCAGCTCGCCACGAGCCACGGCGTGCCGCCATAGGTCTTGGTCACCGGACCGGTGGCGCAGCTTTCCGGCGCCTGCGGGTCGAGCGCGAGCGCGGGCGCCGCCGCCGTCAGAAGCAAGAGTGCCGTAAGCCTGCCGATCATCCCGTCCTCTAGCGCATGTTGCGGACGATGCCGTCCAACGTCTTCTGATACGTCTGCATCATGTTGGTGAGCATGTCGTAGGCCTGGTTGCGCTTGTTCACCAGCTGCTGCAGCCGGATCATGTCGAGCTGCGAGTCTGCGTTCAGCTTGTCGATCTCGCCCTTGATCCGGGCGCGCTCGCCGTCGTCGGCCGCTTTCTCCAGTTCCGATACCAGCTGCTTCAGCTGCGTGTTGCGCGCCGTCATCTGGGCGATCTGCTGCTCGAGCAGCGTCTGCTCGCGCCCGGCGGAGAGCACCAGCATCGCGGCCATCACCTCATCGGGGCTGAGCTTGCCGGTATCGAGGCAGCTGGTCGGCTGCGGACAGGCTTCGCGCACGTCGTCCTTGGCGCCCGATTCCGACGCGTCGCCGATCGCCAGGCGGTTGGCCTCGACGCCCACGAAGCGCTTGCCGTGCTTGTTCAGGTGGCGCGACAGGGTGGCGGCGACGCGCGCGGCGTCCGCGTCGGCTGCCGTGGTCTCGGCGAGCGCTGGCGTGGCGATCGTCAGCGCCGCAGCGAAAGAGATTGCGAGCTTGCCCATCATGGTCCCCACCTAGAGCTTGCGGTTGTCGAGCTGCTGGCTGTTCCCGATCTCGTCCAGGATGCGCCGGACGTCGTCTTCCATGCCCTTGATGGCGTCCTGCAGCTCGCCTTGCCGCTCGTGCATCCGCTGCAGGTCGCGATCCTTGGCCTCGCGATCCTTGTCGCGCTCCATGCCGCCGATCCGTCCGTCGAGAAGATGCCTAGCCCTGTCCATCGCCAGCAGCGACATGCCGGTCCGCGCGTCGTCGTCGGGGAGGTCGCGCAACCGAAAGCACGCATCCGTTACCCGGCAGGCGCCGCGAAGGTCGTCCTTGAGTCCCGAGATCGAGACGTCGCCGGTGCCGACCAGGCCGCCTTCGTGCTCGAGGGTCTGCTTGCCGTGCTCGGTCATGTGCTGCTTCAGCAGCGCGACGAGGTCGTCTTGCGCAGAGGCGAGCGCGGGCGAGACGCCCGCAAGAATGACCGAGACCAGTGCGGCAGGCAGCAGTTTCATCCCTTCACCGCCTTGACGATCTTCTGCGCGGCGTCGGCGAGGTCGGAGCCGGAGACGATCGGCAGGCCCGACTTGGCCAGGATCTCCTTGCCCTTCTCGACATTGGTGCCTTCGAGGCGCACGACCAGCGGCACCGACAGCGAGATCTCCTTCGCCGCGGCGACGATGCCTTCGGCGATGATGTCGCATTTCATGATGCCGCCGAAGATGTTGACTAGGATGCCCTTCACGTTGGGGTCCGAGACGATGATCTTGAACGCCGCGGTGACTTTTTCCTTGCTGGCGCCGCCGCCGACGTCGAGGAAGTTGGCGGGCTCCTCGCCGTAGAGCTTGATGATGTCCATCGTGGCCATCGCCAGGCCCGCGCCGTTCACCATGCAGCCGATGGTGCCGTCGAGCTTGATGTAGGAGAGGTCGTATTTCGACGCCTCGACCTCCATCGGATCTTCTTCGTCCAGGTCGCGCAGCGCCTGAATGTCCTTGTGGCGGTAGAGCGAGTTGTCGTCGAAGTTGATCTTGGCGTCGAGGCAGACGACTTGTCCCGACTTGGTCACGACCAACGGATTGATCTCGAGCAGGCTCATGTCCTTGGCCAGGAACGCGTCGTAGAGCGACTTGATCAGCGCGCCGCACTGCTTGGCCTGGTCGCCCTTGAGCTGCAGCGCGGTCGCGATCTCGAGGCCGACATAGGGCGAGTAGCCGACGGCCGGCTCGACCTGGAAGGTCTTGATGCGGTCGGGGGTCTTGTGCGCGACCTCTTCGATGTCCATGCCGCCTTCGGTCGAGGCGATGAAGGCGACGCGGCTGGTGGCGCGGTCGACGAGGGCGGAGAGATAGAGCTCGCGCTCGATGGCCGAGCCGTCCTCGATGTAGAGACGGCGCACGACGCGGCCGTGCGGCCCGGTCTGGTGGGTGACGAGCGTCATGCCCAGCATGCGCCTGGCTTCCTTCTCGACGTCCTCGATGGACTTGACCACCTTGACGCCGCCGCCCTTGCCGCGGCCGCCGGCATGGATCTGCGCCTTCACGACCCAGACCGGTCCGCCCAGCTCCTTCGCGGCCGCAACGGCCTCCTCGACGGTGAAAGCGGCTTTGCCCCGCGGCACGGGCACGGCAAAGCCGCGCAGGACCTCTTTGGCCTGATATTCGTGGATATTCATGGGATTCCTGGCTTAGGCGGCGATTTCGGTGCGCCGCACAATACCAGTGAAGGCCGGGGGGGCAAGCGCCGAAATCCGGTCCGTGGCGGCGATGGCAGCGAACGCCACGGCAAGCCCGCCCAACAGGTCGACGACGTGGTGTCCACCCTGGATCGGGGTGGCGACCAGCACCACGGCGTTCAGGGCCGCGACCGGCCAGCGCAGGACTTTCACCTCGCGCGCATACCAGGCGACCAGCATGGCCAGCGCACCGTGGAAGGACGGGAAGCCGACCAGCCCCTTGGCGCTGGTCGGCGAGATCGGGCCGGGCCCGTTCGCGAGCAGGGCTTTGAGCTCCTGCGCATAGTGGCCGTCGAGCGCCAGATTCAGATGGGCCGCGACCTGGGGCGGCAGGTCGTAGACCGAGAAGGCGCCGAAGGAGGGGAAGGCCGTCCAGAAGAACACGGTCAGCATCGCGCCGATGGCGATGGAGAGGCACAGGCGGTAGACGCGCTCGCATTGCCCGGTGAAGGACAGCGCGATGATCAGCATCGCGATCTGCGGCATGACCGACCCGTAGCAGAACTGCAGCACCGCATCGATGCGCGGATAGCCGGTCATGAACGCCATCAGCGCCGGCCAATCGATGCCGAGCATCCTGTCGGCCTTGGCGAGCAGCCAGTCGATGCGCGGGCCTGCAACGGTCAGCAGAAGATAGTTGAGCAGGCTGAACGCGGCCGAGAACACGACCAGGAACGCGGTGCCGAACAGCATGGTGCTGAGGCGCTCGTCGCGGCGATAGCGCGTGTAGAACACGCCGCCGGCGACCATCGCCGCCGACAGCAGCGCCAGCGTCGCATAGGCTTTGCCGTCGAGGTCGAAATGGAACGCGGTTGCCCAGGCCGCGTCGACGATCACGATCGCGGCGGCGACGGCAAGAAGGATGCGCTGCAAAAGCGTCAGGGCCGCGGCTCTGGGGTCCACGGCCCTGCTTCTAATTGGGATGCGTTAACGCGCGCTTAGTAGCCGCCGCTGTCGCCGACGCCGCCGCTGTTGAGCGCATTGCCGTCGAGCTCGACCTCGCGCGCCGTGTTGCGCTCCATGTCGGCGCAGACCCGCGTGCGGAAGGTGAAGAACATGTCGCCCGTGCCGTATTTGCGCAGATTCGTGCGCTCGGTGCAGTCGACCACGCTCATCGCCGGCGCGCATTTCAGCATGCCGTCCTTGAAGTGGCGCACCGCCTCGCCCTCGCCGCATTGCAGGATCACGCCCTTGGAATAGAGGCCGGCCATGCCCTGGTCGGACTGGACCACGTCGCCCATCACGATCTTCAGGCGCGCGCCCGCGATGCAGCGCGCGACCTCGCCCTCATAGGACGACTCGATCCAGGTGTCGGCGGTCATATGCGTGGCCGGGAACTCGCGGCCGTCGGCGGCGATGCACACCGCATGGATCGACTTGACCACGGTCGCATCCTGCATCTCGCAATGCCCGCGCGCCACAGCGACCGCGCCGATGTCGGAATTGTTGTGGATGTTGACGTATTCGTAGCTGCCGCCGCCATAGACGATGACCTGCGCGCCGGCTTGCGCATTCGCCTCGGCCATCGCCTGCGCGAAGGCGGCGACCTGCACGTTGATCTTGTTGATCACCACCACCTTGTTGATGTTGATGTTCTTGTTGAGGTTCAGGTTCTTGTTGATGTTGATGTTCTTGTTGATGATGATCGGATGATCGTGGCACCCGCCGCCGCCGCCGCCATAGCCGCCGTTCACGCTGCCGAAGCCGCCGCCGCTGCCCGCGACGCTGATGCCTGGCGCGCCGCCGCCGGTATAGAATCCGCCCGCAGAGGCCGGCGTGGCCGCGGCCGCCACCAGTGCCGCGCCCGCGAGCGCGCTAACCACAAACCTGAAAGAGATCGGCGACATGCTTGGCTCCATGACTGCGTCATCCTAAACATGGCTCGCGCTTCCCAATGACGGGAAGTTGGACGAAGCCTTAATGACCGCGCCCGTCGCTTCACGATCCGTGCCACAGGATGCCTTGGTTTTGCCCTTGGACGTGCTCCAAACTGGCACATCCAAGCGACTCGTACCCCAGGCAAACCGCCGATGATCCCGATCTCGGACGACAATCCCGTCAGCCATACCCCCTTCGTGACCTGGCTCCTGGTCGCGGTCTGCGTGGCGGCCTATCTCTGGGAGCTGTCGCTCGGCGAGCGCGCCTTCGACGGCGCGCTGACGGTCCTGGGCTTCACCCCGGCCGGCTTCTTCGGCCGGGCCGAAGCGCCGTCGGAGCTGCTGGGCATCCCCGCCTTCGCCACCATCTTCATCTCGATGTTCCTGCATGGCGGCTTCCTGCATCTGGCCGGCAACATGCTCTATCTGTGGATATTCGGGAACAACATCGAAGAGGCGATGGGGCACTTCAAGTTCATCCTGTTCTATTTCGCGAGCGGGGTGGCCGCGGCCCTGACCATGGGCGCCGTCGATCCCAATTCGGCCGTGCCGATGGTCGGCGCTTCGGGCGCGATCTCGGGCGTGCTCGGCGCCTATATGCTGCTGTATCCGCGCGCGCGGGTGCACGTGATCATCCCGCTCGGCATCATCTTCTATCCGCTCTGGGTGCGCGCGGTGTGGGTGGTCGGCATCTGGTTCGGGCTGCAGCTCTTGAGCGCGGCCTATACCGACCCGTCCAAGCCCGGCACCGCCTTCTGGGCCCATGTCGGCGGCTTCATCGCCGGGCTGGTGCTCACCCCCGTCCTGAAATCGCGCGACGTGCGCTATTTCGGCCCCTATTTCCAGCGCGGACCCTGGTCATAACAAAAGCTGGCATGCCTTTCGCTCTCCCGTTCCGGTAAGCGCAGAGCGGCGTTCCGAACTGGATCAATCGCCCTGCCGACACATCACGGGGCGAGCGTCCATGAAGCACAAGAACTCCCATCTCCTGGTCGGCTATTGGAGCCGCCTTCGCAACGGACGCGACGTTCCCGATCAGACCGACATCGATCCGCGCGCGATCAAGCGCATGCTGAGCCACGTCTTCATCCTCGACGCGGCCAATCCGGGACGGCCGATCTATCGCCTCGCCGGCACCGGGTTGTGCGAGCGCTTCGGCATGGAGCTCAAAGGCACCGGATTCCTTGCGCATTGGGAAGGCCAGTCGGGCATCGCGCTCGGCTCGCTGCTCAAGCAGGCCCAGAAGACGCGACAGCCGGTGTGCCTTTCGGCGATCGGGGCGACCGCGGATTGCGGCATGGTGGAGCTCGAGACCATCCTGGCGCCGATCACCTTCAACGGCGGCGAGCCGATGCGCTTCCTGGGCCTGACGCAGGTGCTGAGCGACATGGCGCTGCTCGCCGGCCGCCCCATCGCCTTCCAGCGCCTGGTGGCCTCGGCCCTGGTGCGCGAGGACGAGCCGCTCGCCGCACCCGTCCATCTGGCGCCGCCTCCGCCGCCGGTGCAGGCGATGCGCAACCATCCCAAGGCGCCGCATCTGCGCCTGGTCGTGAACCAGGACAAACCCGCCGATGTCGAGGTCAATTCCGAAGAGGTCCTGCGCCGCATGGCGCAGCTGTTCAACGGCAACCAGTAGGGACGACCCGCAAGCGCGGCCGGGCCTCGAGGCCTATTGCGGATCCTGCTGCGGCATCGGAGTTTCGCCGCGCTGCTGATCGTTCTTGTGGATCGGATTGTCCAGCGGGTCGGCGTGCATGACGTCGCGGTCGAACTGCTGCTCGTGGTCCTTGCGCTCGAGGAAGGGAACCTCGTACTTCTCGATCTTGGCGCGATAGGCCTCGAACCGGGCCTCGTCGTCCGGCAGGCGCTTGTCGCAGCGGTCGGGCGGAAGGCCCGCCTGCTCCTGGCACCAGAGATCGAAGTTCATCGTCTTGACGTCGTAGCGTTCCGTCTGGGCGTGACTCGACGACACAACGGCGGGCAACGCGAAAAGCGCGGCGGCGAAGGCGAGCCTGAAGGATTTCATACCGTCCATAACGCCCAGCCCGGCAGCGGAGTTGCAGCCGCCAGCATATGGGCGAAGCCATGGCAAAGATAGCGGCATGGCGAAGATGGCGCTATTGCGCCGCCACCCTGGCGTGATCCTCGGCAACTTTGACGAATTGCGGCGCAAGCGCGGGCCGTCCCAGGATCATGTCCGAGGCCTTCTCGGCGATCATGATCGTGGGCGCGTTGGTGTTGCCGCTGACCAGCGCCGGCATCACCGAGGCGTCGACGACGCGCAATCCTTCCAAACCGTGAACCTTCAATTGCGGATCGACGACACTTTCGCCATCCGTCCCCATCTTGGCGCTGCCGACCGGGTGATAGATCGTCTCGGCGGTCTTGCGGATGAAGGCGTCGATCTGCTCGTCCCTGGTGACGTGCGCGCCGGGCATCAGCTCGGGCCCGCGATAGGGATCGAACGAGGTCTGCGCGAACACCTCGCGCGCCAGCTTGACGCCCTCGCGCATGACGCGGCGGTCCTCCTCGGCCTCCAGATAGTTCGGCTGGATCAGCGGCGCCACCAGCGGGTCGGCCGATTTGAGCGAGATGTAGCCGCGGCTCTGCGGCCGCAGCTGGCAGACATGGGTCATGAAGCCGTGCCGGTCGCCCTTGACGCGCGTGTGGTCGTACATCAGCGCGGTGATGAAATGGAACTGCAGGTCGGGCGTTTCGAGATCGGGGCGGCTCTTCAGGAAGGCGCCGGACTCGAGGCCCTGGCCGGTGGCAAGGCCCGTGCCGAACAGCATGTATTGCAGGCCGGTCTTGAGCGCGTTCAGCGGCTTGGACTGGCTGAACAGCGTGATCGGCTGGGTGCATTCGTACTGGATCGAGCAGTCGAGATGGTCCTGCAGGTTCTTGCCCACGCCCTTCATGTCGGCCACGACGGGGATGTCGAAGCGGTTCAGCACCTCGCCGTCGCCGACGCCCGACAGCATCAGCACCTGCGGCGTGTTCACAGCGCCGCCGCACAAGAGCACCTCGCGCGTCGCGCGGACCTTGTGCGACTGTTTCCTCTGCACGAACTCGACGCCGACCGCGCGCTTGCCCTCGAACAGGATGCGCGCGACGTGGGCGTGGGATTCGATCGTCAGGTTCGGCCGCTTCACCGCGTCGTGCAGATAGGCCTTGGCAGCGCTCCAGCGCTTGCCCTCGTGGATGGTGAGCTGGTAGGGCCCGAAGCCTTCCTGCTGGGCGCCGTTGAAGTCGTCCGTATACGGATGTCCGGCTTCCTGGCCCGCCTGCACGAAGCTGCGGAACAGCGGATTGACGGAGCGCCCGCTCGACACGCGCAAGGGCCCGTCGTGCCCGTGAAAATCGTCGCCGCCCTTCTCGTTGCCTTCCGCGCGCTTGAAATAGGGCAGCACGTCGGCGAACGACCAGCCGTCGCAACCCATCTGCCGCCAGCCGTCATAGTCGCGCGCATGGCCGCGGATATAGATCATGCCGTTGATCGAGGACGAGCCGCCCCAGCCCCGGCCGCGCGGCCAATAGAGCTTGCGGCCGTTCAGGTGCAGCTGACCTTCGGTCTCGTAGTACCAGTTGTACGGATTGGGCTTGCCGAGAAGGGCGGGGATGCCCGCCGGCATGTGGATCATCGCCGACTTGTCGCGGCCGCCCGCCTCGATCAGCAGCACCTCGACGTTCGGATCGGCCGAGAGGCGGCTTGCCAGGACGCAGCCCGCGCTGCCGGCGCCGACGACGATATAGTCATAGGCCTTCATGGCTGGACCGCGGGCTTGTCGGTGTTGTCGGAGGGCGGCGGCGCGGCGGGAGCGGGCGGCGGCGCCTTGGCCTCGGCCTCCAGCTTCCTGAGCGAAACCTCGAGCGAGGCGAGGCACCGCTTCGTCGCGCGCGCCATCGAGCGCACCGAGCCGTTCAGCAGCCAGCAGTCGTAGTCGACCTGGGCGCGCGCCGCGTCGACGGCGAAGCCGTCGCGGCCGCGCTCCAGCGCGCGAATCAGCCGATCGCGCATCTTGTGGGTCGGCACGTCGATGGCGGGCTCGGGCTCGACCAGCGAGCCGCGCGCGGCGATGATCGCCTTCTCGGCATAGGAATTGGCGAGCGCGCCGATGGAGCTGTCCATCTCGGTCAGCTCCATCGAGCCGCCCTGGTCGAAGGCGACGCCGGCCGAGGCGCCCACCGGCCCGAACGAGCGCGCCAGCGCCGAATAGTCCTTGAACAGCGCCTTGTTGAAGGCGGAGGCGGCGGCCTCGGGCCTGGTCTCCGGCAGGTCGTCCAAGGCCGTGTTGTTCACGCAGCCCATCACAACGACGCTGAGAACCAGCATTCCGGCACGCAACCGCATCATGAATATCTCCAAGCTCGACCCGACCGCCCTGCTATAGCGCGGGCGGCGGCGAAGGTTAAGTGCGGCTTAAGAGCGGTGAAATATGCCTGCCCGGATGTCGGCTTGGTAACCTTATGTTGACCGTCGCGGGCCCACACTCGCAACGGGGAAAACCGAGTTGGGCGTGCCCGTACGTAAGCCATGAAGGATATCGAGCCCGTGATTGCCAAAGCCAAGGCGGAGCGCCGGCGCTTCCGGCGCGTGCGCGTCGATCTGACCGGCCGGCTGTTCGTTCCGGCGGATTCGCGCGAGTGCCACTGCAAGGTCGTCGACCTGTCGCCGGGCGGCGCCTCGATCGAATGCGACCTGGTCTTGGCTCAGGGCACGCAGATCGTGCTGTACGTCGACGGCTTCGGCCGCCTCGAGGGCACGCTGGCCCGCGTCGAGGGGCCCGACTTCGGCGTGCGCTTCAACTGCACGCCCGCCAAGCGCGAGCGTATCGCCGAGCAGCTCATCCTGTTCATGAACCGCGCGCTCATCGACGAGACCGAGATGCGCCGCCACGACCGCACGCCCACCAAGGGCATCGCGCGCTTCACCCGCGCCGACGGCCAGTTCGTCGCCTGCGAGGTGATGGACCTGTCGGTCAGCGGCGTCTCGCTCAAGACCGACGTGCGCCCGCCGATCGGCGAGTTCGTGCTGATCGGCCAGATGGCCGGCCGCGTCGCGCGTCATCACGAGCACGGCATCGGCATCGAGTTCGTCGGCGGCACGCCGGTGACGGCGGACCGGCTGCAGCCGAAGCCGGCGACCGACCGCATCGCGTCCAAGGCCGCGACGGGGCGGTAAGGCACGCATATTGCGAACCTGCTCAATTCGGACCATATTCAGTCCGAATTGAGGTTTGCCATGAAGCTCGCCGGTCAGATCAAATCCGTCAGCACCTTCAAGGCCAAAGCGGCCGAGATGATCGAAGACATCACCGAGACGGGCAATCCAGTGATCCTGACCGTCAACGGCGAGGCGAAGGTCATCGTCCAGGATGTGCGCTCCTACGAAGAGACACAGGAGACGCTGGCGTTTCTGAAAGTGCTGACGGCGGGCGATAAAGCTCTCGAAGAGGGCCGTGTCCGTCCGGCGCATGAGGCGATGGCGCGAGTTCGCGCGCGACTCAAGAAGAAATATCCGTGATAGTGCGCGAAGTCCTGCTGACGGACGAAGCCGAGCGCGACATCGAAGAGATTTACGACTACATCGTCCGTCACGACAGCGTGGCGTCCGCCGAGCACGTCGTTCGAGGGCTGGAGAACTGCTGGGCCAAGCTCGAGACTTTCGCTGAGCGAGGCAATTATCCCAAGGAGATGGCGGAGCAAGGACGTCGAGACTGCCGCGAGCTTCACTGGAAGCCGTATCGCATCATCTATAGGGTTTTGCCGAAGCTTGTTGCAGTCTACGCCATCGTCGACGGTCGCCGCGATATGCGCGCGTTCATCCAGCAGCGCTTTCGCGACTAAACCGCGATCCCCAGCTCCGCCCGCTTCTTCTTCGTGAGCCCCGCCGCGATCAGCGCATGCGCGCGCGTGAGATAGGCCTTCAGGTCCTTCGCGCCCAGCGCGTCGAGCTTTTCGAGCTGCACCCATTTGGCGCGGGCGAGGTAGGGCGCGGGGATGATGTTCTTTTCCTTCGTCAGGATCGCGAAGCTGTCGTCGCCGGTCTTGAACGACATGGTTTGGGGCTTGGCATCGGGCGGGCCGAGCACCGCGAACATCTTGTCGCCGACCTTGTAGACGTGATCGGCGCCCCATTGGATCGACAGCTTGGCGCCCGGCAGCGACAGGCAGAACTTCTCGACCTCGGCGTATTTCACCGTTCGATCCCCAAAGCTTCGCGCGCCCTGGCGACGTGCTCGGGCTTGACGTGCTTGGCGACCAGACCGAGCGCCATCGCCAGCACCGCGGCATCGTCGGTGAAGCCCAGGCCCGCCACGAAGTCCGGGATCGCGTCGATGGGCGTCACGAAATAGGCCAGCGCCGCCATCAGCACGCCGCGCACGCGGCCGGGCGTCGCGGGATCGGCGGCGCAGAAATAGGCCGCGGCCGCGTCGTCGGCAAAGGGGATGCGGCCCAGCAACGCGAGCAGCTTCTTCCAGAAGCCGCGCTCGACGATGCGCTCGTTTTGCGCGATGGTCGCGGGCAGATTGTCCATGGGCGGATTATCCGCCATCCGAGGGCCGGCCGCAATGAACACGCCGTGGAATGCCGACATCCGCCAGCCGCTGGCAGAAACGCTGGGCATCGAGGTCGTGGAAGCGACGAAGGACAAGGTCGTGGGCCGCATGCTGGTCAGACCAGAGATCTGCACCAGCTTCGACACGCTGCATGGCGGCGCGATCATGGCTTTCGCCGATACGCTGGGCGCCACCGGCGCGTTTCTGAACCTGCCGCCCGGCCACGGCACCACGACGATGGAGAGCAAGACCAATTTCATCGGCGCCGCCAAGGCGGGCACGGTGGTGAGCGCGGAATCCACCCCGGTCCATATCGGCAAGAGCACCTCGATCTGGACGACCCGCATCCTGCGCGAGGACGGCAAGCTGGTCGCGGTCGTGACCCAGACCCAGATGGTGCTTGCCCCCAGGTAAGACTTGGCGCGGATGCGAAAGCCGGTCTAAGAGTCGGCTCAGCGACATCACGGGAGAGAACCATGGAACTCAATTCTTCGATCGCAGCCGTCATCACCGGCGGCGCTTCCGGCCTCGGCGAGGCAACGGCGCGCGCGCTGGCCGCCAAGGGCGTCAAGGTCGCGCTGCTCGACATGAACAAGACCAAGGGCGAGGCGGTGGCGTCCGAGATCGGCGGCGTGTTCTGCGAAGCCAACGTCACCGACGAGGCGAGCGTGGTCGCGGCCTTCGAGAAGGCGCGCGCCGCCCACGGCCAGGAGCGCATCCTGGTCAACTGCGCCGGCACCGGCAACGCGATCAAGACGGCGTCGCGCGACAAGAAGACCGGCGAGCTGCGCCGCTTCCCGACCGACGCGTTCAACTTCATCATCCAGATCAACCTGGTCGGCACCTTCCGCTGCATCGCGATCGCGGCGCAGGGCATGCTCTCGCTCGATCCGCTCGAGGGCGGCGAGCGCGGCGCCATCGTCAACACCGCCTCGGTCGCGGCGCAGGACGGCCAGATCGGCCAGGCGGCGTACAGCGCATCGAAGGGCGGCGTGAACGCGCTGACCTTGGTCGTCGCGCGCGACCTGGCGCAGGAAGGCATCCGCTGCAACACGATCATGCCGGGCCTGTTCAACACGCCGCTGCTGGCGGCCGCGCCCGAGCAGGTCAAGCAGGCGCTCGGCGCCCAGGTGCCGTTCCCGCCGCGCCTCGGCAATCCGCCGGAATATGCGAGCTTGGCGCTCGAGATGATCCGCAACCCGTATTTCAACGGCGAATGCGTCCGTCTCGACGGGTCTATTCGGATGGCGCCGCGCTGACGCGCGGTCGCGGGCAGGATGGCGCCGCGTTAGGCCTGCTGCCACACTGCGGGGATGAGCGAATCGGCCATCCTCGCGTGGCAGAGCTATTTCGTGACGATCGCGGCGGTCAGCGCCACGCTCGCAGGCCTTCTGTTCGTGGGCCTCACCATCAGCCTCAGCCAGGTGCTGCAGGGCTACGGCTATCTCTCCCGCGCCTTCATCGCGCTGTTCATGCAGTTCGAGATGCTGTTGCTGGGCATCTTCGGCATCGTGCCGGGACAGCCGCCCTGGGTGCTGGGGGCCGAGTTCATCGTCACGGGCCTGTCGATCCTCACCGGCGTCTCGATCTTCGCCTATCACTTCCCGGAGAGCGCGCTGTCGGCGGTCTTGGGCTCGCGCGGACCGCGCACCGTGCGCGCGATCCTGGGCTATGGCGGCACCCTGCTGCCGGTGGTGGCCGGCATCGGCATGATCTTCGGCCAGCCGCTGTCGCTCTATCTGCTCATCCCGAGCGAGATCGCGGCGCTCTATCTCTCCATCGGCAACGCCTGGGTCTTCGCGGTCGAGATCCCGCGCCGCGCGCAGCTTGCGGAACCGCGCGAGAAGGACTGACTACCGCGCCGCGAGCTCGCGGATCTGGCTGTTGGCCAGCGTGAGCTTGGCGATGGAAAGCTCGCCCGCCCCTTCCAGAGCCGTCAGGAAGTCCTTCACGCGCGCCAGCTTGTCCTGGTTGCGCTTGACCCATTCCCTGGCCGCCGCCGCGCCGTCGACGCGGGTGCCGCTTTTCTTGGTGGGATCGAGCAGCGTCAGCGCATCGCCGGTCAGCGCGCGCTGCGCCGTGAACAGGTCGTCGTTCAGGCGGCGGATCGCCAGGCGGTCCCAGTGCTCGGCGCCGACGATGCGCTGCGACAGCCCGCGCAGGCGGTCGATGCCGACCTCGGCGCCGATGGCGAAATAGGCGCCGGCGACGAGGTCGACGCCGAGCTCCCTGTTGTAGGCGAGCTGGGCGATCTCGGGCGCGGTGCCGAACAGCGGCAGCGCCCCGATCTCGTCGGCGATGTCGTGCGCCACGCCGGCCTCTTCGAGCTTCCGGATGCGGTCCTGGGTGGCCTGCTTTTCGTAAGGCGACACCAGTCCTTCGAACCTGCCGCGAAGCTTCTCCACGCCGTCGCTGTAGAGCGCGATGGTCGAGGCGAAGTCGGCATTGGCCGGCACGTTGGCCAGGAACCACAGGCCGAGCCGCCGCAGCAGCTCGGCGATCTCGGTGTACATGGCGATCTGCGTCGCCGCGGGCACCTTGCCGTCGAGCGCATCGACGCTTTCCTTCAGCCGCGACAGGCCGAACGCGCCCTGGGCCACGACCGAGACGCGAACGACCTCGGCGCCGGACGCCCCCGTCATCTCCTTCATGCGCGCGACGAACACGGGGCCGGCGAGGTTGACAATGCGGTTGGCGAGAACGTCGGTGATGATCTCGCGGCGCAGGCGGTGGTTCTTGAGCTCGGCGCGGAACTTCGTGGCCGCCTGTTGCGGGAAATAGCTCGCGAGCTCGCTTTCGAAATGCTCTTCGTCGGGCAGGGCGCTGGCGATCAGCTCGGCCTTGAGGTCGAGCTTGGCATAGGCGAGCAGCACCGCGAGCTCGGGCCGGGTCAGCCCCCTGTCGTCCTTGGCGCGGGCGCGAAGCTGCGCGTCGTCGGGCAGGAACTCGACCGCGCGGTCGAGGCGGCCGCGGCTCTCCAGCTCGCGCATGAAGCGCCCATGCGCGTCGAGGTCCTTCGTCGCGCGCGACTGCGCCACCGACAGCACCAGCGTCTGGTCGTAGTTGTCCTGCAGCACGTGCCGGGCGACGTCGTCGGTCATCTCGGCGAGCAGCGCGTCGCGCGCTTCGGGCGTGAGATCGCCGCGGCGCAACGGTGCGCTGAACAGGATCTTCAGGTTCACCTCGTGGTCCGAGGTGTCGACGCCGGCCGAGTTGTCGATGGCGTCGGTGTTGATCCGCCCGCCCGCGAACGCGTATTCGACGCGGCCGAGCTGGGTGCAGCCCAGGTTGGCGCCTTCGCCGATCACCTTGGCGCGGATGTCGGCGCCGTTGACGCGGATCGCGTCGTTGGCGCGGTCGCCGGCATCGGCGTTGGTCTGGGTCGAGGCCTTCACATAGGTGCCGATGCCGCCGAACCAGAGCAGGTCGACGGGCGCTTTCAGGATCGCCTTCATCAGCTCGTTGGGCGAGGTCTTCTCGCCGTCGAGGCCGGTCAGCGCGCGCATCTCGGCCGAGAGCGGGATCTCCTTCTGCGTGCGCGGGAAGACGCCGCCGCCCTTGGAGATCAGCTTGGCGTCGTAGTCCGCCCAGCTCGAGCGCGGCAGGTCGAACATGCGCTGGCGCTCGGCGAAGCTCTTCGCCGGATCGGGATCGGGATCGATGAAGATGTGGCGATGGTCGAACGCGGCCAGCAGCCGGGTGCATTTCGACAGCAGCATGCCGTTGCCGAAGACGTCGCCCGACATGTCGCCGACGCCGACCGCGGTGAAAGCCCCGCTCTGGCAGTCGCGGCCCATCTCGCGGAAGTGGCGCTTGACCGCTTCCCAGGCGCCGCGCGCGGTGATGCCCATCTTCTTGTGGTCGTAGCCGTGGCTTCCGCCCGAGGCGAAAGCGTCGCCCAGCCAGAAGCCCCTGGTTTCGGCGATGCCGTTGGCGATGTCGGAGAAGGTCGCGGTGCCCTTGTCCGCGGCGACGACCAGATAGGGATCGTCGGCGTCGTGGCGCACCACGTCCGGCGGGGGCACGACCGAGCCGTCGTGATGCAGGTTGTCGGTTACGTCGAGCAGCGCGCCGATGAAGGTCTTATAGGCCGCGATGCCCGCCGCCATCACCTCGTCGCGCGTGGCGTTCACCGGCGACTGCTTGGGATAGAATCCGCCCTTGGCGCCGACGGGCACGATCACAGCGTTCTTGACCTGCTGCGCCTTGACCAGGCTGAGCACTTCGGTGCGGAAATCCTCGCGCCGGTCCGACCAGCGGATGCCGCCGCGGGCCACCTTGCCGAAGCGCAGGTGCACGCCTTCCACCATCGGCGAATAGACGAAGATCTCGACATGCGGCCGCGGCGCCGGAAGCTCGTCGAGCTTCTGGGAGTCCAGCTTCATCGAAAGGGCCTTGGCGTCCTTCCGATAGAAGTTGGTGCGCAGGACGCTGGCGATGACGTTGCGCAGCCGGCGGATGATGCGGTCGTCGTCGAGGCTGGGCACGTCGTTCAGCGCCTTGTCGATCCTGGTCTGCACCAGCCGGGCGCGCGCCTCGCGCTTCTCTTGATCGGCCGGGTTGTTCAGCGTGTGGAACAGCTCGACCAGCAGGCGCGCGATGTCGGGGTTGCGCGCCAGCGCCTGCTCCATGTAGTCCTGGCTGAACTGGATCGCGGCCTGGCGCAGGTACTTGGCCGTGGCGCGCAGGATCGTCACGTCGCGCCAGGCGAGGCCGGCGCCGATGACCAGCCGGTTGAAGCCGTCGCTCTCGGCCTCGCCGGAGACGATCGCGCGGAAGGCTTCTTCCAGCGGCGCCTTGATGGTTTCGAGATCGGCGGCCGATCCGTCGACGCGCTCCATCTGGAAGTCGAGCAGCACGCAGCTATGGACCTTGCCGTCGTCGTCCTTGAACGACACGGTGAAGGAATCCTCGGCGATCACCTTCATGCCGAGATTCTCGAGGATCGGCATGGTGGTGGAGAGCGGCATGATCTCGCCGAACAGATAGAGCTTCATCCGCACCGCGGTCGGCGGATCGGTGTCCTTGCGATAGGCGCGCACGCTCAGGGCCTGGCCGCGCTCGAGCTCTTCCAGGTCGATCGCCGCCTCGCGCGGCGAGAACATGCCGGTATAGCCCGGCGAGAACCGCGCCTCGCGCGCGTGATAGAGCCGCGCGCCGTGCAGCTCGCCGTGATAGGCGCCGAGCGCTTCCTGGAACGCGTCGTCCCAGGTGCGGATGGCGGCGCGCAGGCGGTCTTCCAGCGCGCGCGGCTCGACCTGCGGGCGTTCGTCGCTCTCGCGGCCGACGATGTAGTGGACGCGTGCCAGGGCGCTGTCGTCGAGCACCGGCACCGCGGCCGAGGGGCGGCCGTGGAACACCTCTGCCAGGATGCGGTGGATGCGCTCGCGGATATGGGTGTCGTAGCGGTCGCGCGGCACGAAGACGAGCGCCGAGACGAAGCGGTCGAAGCGGTCGAAGCGCAGGAATACGCGCACCTTGGGCCGCTCGCCCAGCTTCAAGATGCCGAGCGCGGTATGGAACAGCTCGTCCTCGCTGACCTGGAACAGCTCGTCGCGCGGGAAGCTGTCGAGGATATGCGCCAGCGCCTTGCCGTCGTGGCTGGCGGGCGCGAGGCCCGCGCGGTCCTTCACCTTCTGCACCTTTCGGCGCAGCAGCGGGATGTCGCGCGGGCTGCGGCTATAGGCGCCGGACGTGAACAGGCCGACGAAGCGCCGCTCGCCGGTCAGCTCGCCCTTGGCGTCGAAAGTCTTCACGCCGACGTAGTCCATGTGCACGCGGCGATGCACCAGCGAACGCTCGTTCGCCTTGGTGATGATCAGCGGCTCGGGCTGCTCGAGGAAGTCGCGGATCTGCGGCGTCAGCGACTTGCGGTCGGCGCCGCCGCGCAGCACGCGCGCTTCCGGCGTGGTGAGCACGCCAAGCCCGCTGGCCTCGACGGCTTCAAGCCGTCCGTCGCCCTCGCGCGAGAAGCGATAGTCGCGGCAGCCCAGGAAGGTGAAATGGTTGTCGCCCAGCCATTCCAGGAAGGCGACGTCCTCGTCGAGGTCTTCCTTCGCGATCGCCGGCGGATGCGACTTCAGCCCGGCGATGGAGTCCGCCAGCTGGCCGATCATCTTCGGCCAGTCGCGCACCGCTTCCCAGACCTGGGCGAAGACCTTGCGCACGCCGTCGATCATCTGCTCGCGGCGCGTGGCGTCCACGACGGGATCGAGCACGGCGACGATGACGCTGGTCGCGTCCACGATCGGATGGAACATCGCGCGCAGCCGCGCGCCCTGCGCGTGCAGCTCGCCGGTCAGCGAGTCGAACAGGAACGGCATGTCGTCGTTGATCGCAACGAGCACGCATTCGTTGGCGGGGTAGGCCTTGTCCTCGGAATGCGGGTCGAACAGGTCGACAAGGCTGTTGCCGGGCTTGCGCGCCGCGAGCCGCTTGGCGACCAGCTTGGCCAGGGCGGCCAGCGCTTCGGCGCCGTAGCGGTTGATGTCTTCGGGCGCGGCGTTGCGGTAGAGCGCCTCGTAGAACGCCGCATCGGGACCCAGCCCCTTTGCGCCTTGGGCGAGCCGCTCCGCGGCAAGGTTTTCGTCGTCGCTGGAGGGCAGGGGAGCCGCGAGGTTCATGGTGTGCCGGGTCGAGATTCGGGCGGGGAGATAGACCCGCCGATACTACCGCCGCAACACCTGTATTCGAAAAGAATTTTCAGGCGAGAGGTCAGGCGAGATCCGGCAGGGCGGGAACCTCGTTCGCGCGCTCCTTGCGGGCATCGGCGAAAACCGCGCTCGCTGCCACCGCGATGCAGGCGATGAGCACGAAGGCGGCGTCCAGCGCGCCGCCTGCGAGCGGCCTGAGCACACACGCAAATGAGGCCAGCGCGGCAACCGGCGCAAGAAACAGAAACACGCTCTCGCGCTCGCGCAAGAGAACGGCGACGGCCGTACCCGGCACCGCGGCGAACAGCACGACCAAGGCGATGTTGGCGTCGGCCGGAAGCGCCAGGAACGCGCCTGCGCCCCAGGCGAAGCCGGCGAAGACCAGGATCGCGCTCAGGTCCTGGGAAAACGTCTTCAGCACCGTGCGTTCGAAGGGCTGGCCGATGGCGCGGCGATAGGCGATCACCACCGCGATCGCGGCGCCGATCGTGAACAGGCTCCAAGCGACGGTCTCGGGCCAGCCGATGCGCCCGGCGGCGAGCGTGGCCGCGGCGAGCGCCGGCAGCGCGATGGCGAGATGGATCGAGCGGCCCAGCAGGTTCGCGAGTCGCGCGGTTTCCTCCGCCTCGGCATGCAGCTCGGCCAGGCGCGCCACGGGATGACGGGGGTCGATCGCCGCTTGCGCAATCGCTGCTTGCGGAATCGCTGCCTGCGGAATCGCTGCTTGGGGAATCGGGGGCTTGGAAATTTCGGCCGGCTTTTGTACAGGCAGCGCCATAGGTCCCTCCCACAAGGGCCGTGATTTGGAACGCATACGCTCGGCCTCCACCGTTAAGAATGCCTTAACGAAGCGCCGGTTCCCGGATAGGTCTGTCCGCATGCCGCCTTTTCCACAGATTCGTACCGCCGTGGTGTTCGACCTGGAGTTCACCGCCTGGGAGGGCTCGATGACGCATCGCTGGTCGAGACCCGGCGAGTTCACCGAGCTCGTCCAGATCGGCGCGCTGAAGGTGGATGCCCGGAGCTTCGAAGTGCTGGACGAACTGGACCTGCTGGTGAAGCCCAGGCTCAATCCCGTGCTGTCGGACTATTTCGTGGCGCTTACCGGCATCACCAATGACGAGTTGGGGGCGCGGGGCATCGACTTCGTCGAAGCCTATCGGCGGTTCGCGCGCTTCGCGGATGGCGCGCCGATCTTCGCTTTCGGCCGCGACGATCTGATCTTCGATTTCAATCTGCGGCTCTACGGCCTCGAAAGCCTCGAGCCCCTGCCGCCTTATACCAACGTCGTGCCGTGGCTGATCGAGAACGGCGTCGATCCCAAGGGCAAGAACGCCTGCGACGTCGGTCCGCTCGCGGGTGTCGCGTTCAAGGGCCAGAAGCACAATGCGCTCGCCGATTCGTACTCGGTCCTGAGCGGCATCAAGGCGCTGGCCGGCCGCGGCGCCAACAACCTGTTGCTCGCATGAGCGAAGCCGATGTGACCGAAGCGGGCCGTCTCATCGCCGAGCTCGATCTCGCGCCGCATCCCGAGGGCGGCCACTACCGCGAGACTTTCCGCGATGCGCATTCGACCGCGATCTATTTCCTGCTCCGCGCCGGCGAGGTGTCGCGCAAGCACCGCATCGATGCCGTCGAGATCTGGCACTTCTATCGCGGCGACGCGCTGGAGCTGACGGTCGGCGACGCGGTGCATGTGCTCGGCGCCGACAATCCGCAGGTCGTGGTCCCGTCGAAGGTGTGGCAGAGCGCGCGGCCGCTGGGCGCCTATACGCTGGTCGGCTGCACCGTCGCACCGCCGTTCGAGTTTTCGAAATTCGAGCTGGCGCCATAAGCGCAATCGGGCGAAACGCGCAGCGGTTCGTCCGAGAAATTGCGCGTCGACAAATCAGTCGGGCACGTTGATCTGCAATATCTGCCCGAGCGCGCGCGCGATGCCGCGCGACGAGGCGCGCCCGGCATAGCCGCCCAGCGCGTTGAAGGTAATGTTCAAGGTCTTGCCCGACATGAACATCACCGGCTTGTTGCCGAGGCCGAGCCGCACCTGCTCGATGCGCTTGGCGAAGGCGTCGCGGGCCTTGGGAAGGACGAGGAAGCGGTCGATGCCGCGCGACGCGTTCTCCATCGCGTCGAAGGCCAGCGCGCGCAGCCGCGCGTCGCCGGCCAGCGCGTTCCAGTCGGCGGTGAAGTTCAGATGCACGCGGCGCGAATAGGCGAGGTGCTCGGCCTCGTCCTCGGCGGCGTTCTGCATGTCGGAGAGCGAGACCGGCGTCAGCGACGGCGTGAAGGTGTCGCCGCTGCGCTCGGCCGGCACGCCGCTCGGCGCGTCGGCGGTATAAAGCGTCATGCCGCCCCAGCCCGCGACGCGGATCACGATCGCGCCGGAATCGAATTTCAGCGCGCGGCCGCCGAGCGGCGCGTGATCGGTATAGAGGACATAGACCTCGGGATCGCCCTGGAAGCGGATCAGGTATTTGTCGCCATAGGTGTCGAGCGAGAAGGCGACGTGTCCGGCGGTATAGCTGCCCGGCTCGATGTCGCCGACATGTTCCTTGGTCAGGCGCTGCGCCATCTCGCTCTGCGCGTGCGCCGCACCCGCAAAGAAGACGCACAAAAGAAGAGCGATCCCTGCCTTGGGCATCCCGGTTCTTGTTCTCTAAGCCCGCTCGCCCGCGCCCCCGCGCGGACATCCCTCGGTCAATTAACGAGTCGAATTGGGCGAATTTAAGGGCGGAAGGTTGACGGCTATTTACTCGAATTCGGCCAGGCGAAGCGCGGATCGCGATAGACCGGTTCGCCGTCCAAGAGCGTCAGCAGCACATGCGCCTCGTGCAGCGCGGCCGGCTTCGTCTTGAAGAGGTTGCGGTCGAGCACCACCAGGTCGGCGGCCTTGCCGGCCTCGAGCGTGCCGTCGATCGGGTCTTCGCGCGCGGCCCAGGCCGCGTCTCTCGTATAGGCGGCGAGGACCGCCGCGAGGCCGACGCGCTCCTGCGGCTGACGCGCGGGCTTGCTCGAATCGAGCGGCTGGCGCGTCACCGCGACCTGGATGGCATCGAGCGGATTCATCGACGGCGACGGCCAGTCGCTGCTGGCGATGATCCGCCCTCCCGCGGCCGCGACGCTCGCCATCGGATACATCCAGCGCGCGCGCTTCGGTCCCAGCACCGCTTGCGCCGGCATGAACGCGGGATCGCCGGCGGAGAACCACATCGGCGTGAAGTTGGCGGCGATCCCGAGCCGTCCAAACCGCGCAATGTCGGCGGGATCTGCGACACCGATATGGGCGAGCTGATCGCGCCTGTCGCGCGGACCGTTCGCCTGGGCGGCCAGCTCGAGCGCGTCGAGGCCCGCGCGCACCGACCGGTCGCCCATCACGTGCATGTGGATCAGGAATCCTTCGGCATCGAGCCGGCGCACGACGGCGTCGAGCGCGTCCGGCTGCATGTACAGATCGCCGCGCGCGCCCGGCGTGTCTTCATAGGGCTCCAGCAGCGCGGCGGTGTGCATGTCGATCTCGCCGTCGAGGAATATCTTGGCCGCATCCGCACGGAAGCGCCGCCCGGCCACGCGGTCGCGGCGGGCGACCATCTCGTCCACCTGTTCGGGGCCGCGCGCCGGATCGATGCTCTGGGCCGCGACCACGCGCAGGGTCAGCTCGCCGGCCAGATCCGCGGCGCGATAGGCATCGACGATCTGCTCTGCGGCATCGGCGTCGAACACCGAGGTGATGCCGAAGCGATTGGCCATCGCCGTCGACCGCCGCAGAGCTTCGCGATATTCGGCCTCGGTCGGTTTGGGGAGGACGCGCCGCAGCCGATCGACCGCGCCGTCCTTGAGCTTGCCGGTAGGTTCATGGGTCTTCGGATCGCGCTCGATCCCCGCTGTGTCGGGCCCCTTCGCATCGATTCCGGCAATCTTGAGCGCCTGCGAATTCGCCCATGCCGTAAAGCCGTCTTCGGTCGCGAGATAGGCGGGGCGGCCGGGCACCAGCGCATCGAGCTGCTCTTTGGTGGGATGGGCAACGACCTCAGGCGACCATCCGCTGCCGAGCAGCCAGTCGTGCCCGGACTTCGCCGCGGCGCAGGCGCGGATCGCGGCGTAAACGCGCGGCGCCGTCTTGAATTCGCCCAGCCGGCAGCGCAGCAGCCTGAGCGCGCCGCTCATCGGATGGATATGGGCGTCGTGAAATCCGGGAAGGACCATGCGCCCGGCAAGCGCGATGGTACGCGCCCCCGGCCCGGCATGGGCCCGCGCGCCCCCGTCGTCGCCGACATAGGCGATGCGTCCATCCGCGATGACGAGCGCGCTCGCCCAGGGATGCCCGGCGTCGAGCGTGTAGATCGCGCCGCCTTGCAGCACTATGTCGCCGGCAGCCTGCGCCGCGGCTGCCGCGGGCAGCGCCAGCGCGAAAACTGCGGCGGCGATCCGAACGGTTCGCATCGGGGCGCTCATATGTTCTCGAAGCTTCCGCCCCGTCCCTTGCCGGAGGCGAAACGTGCCGCACCTTCGACCGTCTCGCCCGAGGCGAGCGTGCGGGCGCCGTGGGCGTATTCGTTGGCGAGCGCGGCGGCGAGCGTGCCGTCCCATTGTTCGTATACGGATAGTCTGTCTTCGCGCATGCAGGTCTGCGGCATGCGCGCGATCGACTGCGCCAGCTCTTCGGCCTCTTCGCGGCATCGACCTTTGGCCGCCACGCGGTTGGCGAGGCCGAAGGACAGCGCTTCCCGGGCGCCGACCGCCCGTCCGGTCAGGATCATGTCGAGCGCGCGCGACTGGCCGATGAGGCGGGGCAGGCGCACCGTGCCGCCGTCGATCAGCGGCACGCCCCAGCGCCGGCAATAGACGCCGAACACCGCGTCCTCTTCCGCTACGCGAAGATCGCACCAGCAGGCGAGCTCCAACCCGCCCGCGACCGCGAAGCCCGCGACCGCGGCGATCACGGGCTTGGTCAGCATCAGCCGCGTCGGCCCCATCGGCGCTGCGGCGTCGAGCCTGGCGCCGGTCGGCTCCTGCAGGCGGTTGCCGCGGCTGGTGGCGACGCCCTTCAGGTCCGCGCCGGAGCAGAAGGTGCCGCCCGCGCCCCACAACACCGCGACCTTCGCGCTCTCGTCATGCTCGAAGGCGAGGAACGCCTCGACCAGCGCGTCGGCGGTCGGACGGTCGATCGCGTTTCGCACCTCGGGCCGGTCGATGATGACGGTTGTCACCGCGCCTTTGCGCTCGACTGTCACGCTCATTTTTCGTCTCCAGAAACGGCTTGGATTCCGTGCGGAACAAACGGCTTGGATTCCGGGCGGAACAGGACTAAACCCGCCTGCGATTTCACCATCCGTGAAAGGCGCTTCCCCCGTGGCAACCAGTCTCAACACCTTCAAGTCCCGCCGTACCATGACGGTGGGCAGCAAGACCTATACCTATTTCAGCCTGACCGCCGCCGAAAAGAACGGGCTCAAGGGCATCTCGAAGCTTCCCTACTCGCTCAAGATCCTGCTCGAGAACCTGCTGCGCCACGAGGACGGCAAGACCGTCACCGCCGACGACGTCCGCGCCATCGCCGGCTGGCTGGTCAAGCGAAGCTCCGACCTCGAGATCGCCTTCCGGCCCGCGCGCGTGCTCATGCAGGACCTGACCGGCGTGCCGGCCGTCGTCGACCTGGCGGCGATGCGCGACGCGATGAAGGACCTGGGTGGGGATCCCGAGAAGATCAATCCGCTGGCCGAGGTCGATCTCGTCATCGACCATTCGGTGATGGTCGACGATTTCGGCCACAAGACCTCGTTCAAGAAGAACGTCGAGATCGAATACGAGCGCAACCTGGAGCGCTATCAATTCCTGCGCTGGGGCCAGCAGGCCTTCGCGAATTTCCGCGTCGTGCCGCCGGGCACGGGCATCTGCCACCAGGTCAATCTCGAATACCTCGCCCAGACGGTGTGGACCCGCAAGGTCAAGGACGGAAAGAAGACCGTCGAGCTCGCCTTCCCCGACACGCTGGTCGGCACGGACAGCCACACCACCATGGTCAACGGATTGTCGGTGCTTGGCTGGGGCGTCGGCGGCATCGAGGCCGAGGCCGCGATGCTCGGCCAGCCGATCTCGATGCTCATCCCCGAGGTGATCGGCTTCCGCCTGACCGGCAAGCTGCGCGAAGGCGTGACCGCGACCGACCTCGTGCTCACCGTCACGCAGATGCTGCGCAAGAAGGGCGTGGTCGGCAAGTTCGTCGAATTCTTCGGCCCCGGCCTGGACGAGATGGCGCTGGAAGACCGCGCCACCATCGCCAACATGGCGCCGGAATACGGCGCCACCTGCGGCTTCTTCCCGATCGATGCCGAGACCGTGCGCTACCTGAAGGACACCGCGCGCAAGCCCGCGCGCGTGGCGCTGGTCGAGAAATATGCCAAGGCCCAGGGCCTCTACCGCACCGCCAAAAGCGCCGATCCGCTGTTCACCGACACGCTCGAGCTCGACATGACGACGGTCGAGCCCAGCCTTGCCGGCCCTGCGCGGCCGCAGGACCGCGTGGCGCTGGGCGACGCGGCGCACAAGTTCGCGGAAAGCTTGATGAACACCTACAAGAAGGAGAACGACGCCCAGCGCCGCGTGCGCATCAAGGGCAGCGAGCTTTCCATCGGCCATGGCGACGTGGTGATCGCGGCGATCACGTCGTGCACCAACACCTCGAACCCCAGCGTGATGATCGGCGCCGGCCTGATCGCGCGCAATGCGGTCGCGCGCGGCTTGAAGGTGAAGCCCTGGGTCAAGACCTCGCTGGCCCCGGGCAGCCAGGTGGTGACGGACTATCTGGCCAAGGCGGGCCTCGACAAGTCGCTCGACAAGCTCGGCTTCCAGCTCGTGGGCTACGGCTGCACGACCTGCATCGGCAATTCCGGCCCGCTGCCCGAGGATATCGCCGAGGCGGTGACCGAGGGCGATCTGGTGACCGCGGCGGTGCTCTCGGGCAACCGCAACTTCGAGGGTCGCGTGCATCCGCAGGTGCGCGCGAACTATCTCGCCTCGCCGATGCTGGTCGTGGCCTATGCGCTCGCGGGTTCGATGAACCTCGATCTCACGAAAGAGCCGGTCGGCTATGACGACGAGAACGAACCGGTATATCTCAAGGACATCTGGCCGAGCCCGAAGGAGATCGCCGACACGATCCGCAAGAGCGTCAAGGCGTCGAGCTTCAAGACGCGCTACGGCAACGTCTTCGAGGGCACGACGAACTGGAAGAAGGTCAAGGTCATCAAGGGCCAGACCTATCAGTGGGACATCGGCTCGACCTATGTGCGCAACCCGCCCTATTTCGAAGGCATGACGGTGCACCCCAAGCCGGTTGAGGAGATCGTCCAGGCGCGCGTGCTGGCGCTGTTCGGCGACTCGATCACCACCGACCACATCTCGCCGGCCGGCTCGATCAAGGCCTCGTCGCCCGCGGGCGTCTATCTGCAGGAGCGCCAGATCCGCCAGCAGGACTTCAACTCCTATGGCGCGCGCCGCGGCAATCACGAGGTGATGATGCGCGGCACCTTCGCCAACATCCGCATCAGGAACGAGATGATGGGCGGCCAGGAAGGCGGCAACACCATCTATTATTCTGCCGGCCAGCCTTCGGGCGAGATGATGTCGATCTTCGACGCGGCGATGCGCTACCAACAGGACGGCTTCCAGACCGTCGTCGTCGGCGGCAAGGAATACGGCACGGGGTCGTCGCGCGACTGGGCGGCGAAGGGGCCGAAGCTGCTCGGCATCCGCGCGGTGATCGCCGAGAGCTTCGAGCGCATCCACCGCTCGAACCTGATCGGCATGGGGGTCGCGCCCTTCGCTTTCGCCGACGGCAAGACGCGCCGCGACTATCGCCTCACCGGGCGCGAGGCGATCGACATCCCCGGCATGTCGGGCAAGATCAGCCCGCGCATGGAGGTGAAGGCGATCGTCCACTATGCCGACGGCACCACCACCGCGATGCCGCTGGTGCTGATGATCATGACCGCGGACGAGGTCGCCTATTACACCAATGGCGGCATCCTGCCTTACGTGCTGCGCAACCTGCTGGCGGCTTGAACGCGGCATCGGAACGCAGACATCTGAAAGCGGCGGCTCGGCAATCCGGTCCGCCGTTTTTCTTTTGGCGGGCCCCCGGGGCGGCTGTTATAAAACTGTCACAATTCCACCCCCGGAAGGGTCCTCATGCTCCGCTGGTTCCAGGCGCTCATGCCGCGCGAAGACAGGTTCTTTGCGCTTTTCTCCAGCCACGCCAAGACCTTGGTCGAAGGCGCCGAGGCGCTCCGGGAGCTGCTCAAGGGTGGCCCCGGGGTGGGGCCCGCCGCGCAGAAGGTAGTGGCCTTCGAGAACCAGGCCGACGCCGTCGCCCGCGAGGTGCTGCTCCTGGTCCGGCGCACCTTCATCACGCCCTTCGACCGCGGCGACATCAAGGACCTGATCAACACGCTCGACGACACGATCGACCAGATGCAGAAGACGGCCAAGGCCGTGCTGCTGTTCGAGGTCCAGGCGCTGGAGCCCGAGATGGCGCTGATGGGCGAGCATATCGTCTCGGCCGCCAAGCTCACGGTGGAGGCGGTCGGCCTCCTGGGCTCGCTCAGGGAAAGCGCGCCCCGGCTCAACGCCATCACCGAGGAGATCGTGCGGCTCGAGGACGACGCCGACTCCTTGAACGACAACGGCATCAAGGCGCTGTTCCAGCGGCACCGCGAGGGCAACGCGATGGCCTATATCATCGGGGTGGAGATCTACGACCATCTCGAGAAGGTGATGGACCGCTTCGAGGACGTGGCGAACCGCATCAGCGGCATCGTGATCGAGCAGGTCTGACGCGTGCTCGCGCTCCTCGTCTTCCTGATCGGCATCGCGCTGGTCTTCGATTTCCTGAACGGCCGCAACGACGCCGCCAATTCGATCGCCACGATCGTGTCGACCCGCGTGCTCTCGCCGCGCTACGCGGTCGCCTGGGCGGCGTTCTTCAACTTCATCGCCTTCCTGGTCTTCGGCCTGCACGTGGCGAGCACGGTAGGCCGCGGCATCATCTCGCCCGAGGCGATCTCGGACCAGGTGATCTTCGGCGCGCTGGCGGGCGCGATCTCGTGGAACCTGACGGCCGGCTATCTCGGCATCCCGTCGAGCAGCTCCCATGCGCTGATCGGCGGGCTGATCGGCTCGGGCGTCGCCCATGTCGGGTTCCGCGCCATCGTCTGGGGCGGCGTCGGCAAGACGGCCTTCGGCATCGTGCTCGCGCCGATGATGGGGCTCGCCATAGCGCTGGTATTGGTGCTCGCGGTGTCCTGGGCCTTCGTGCGCGCGGTGCCGTCGATGGCCGACAGCGTCTTCCGCAAGGTGCAGTTCCTCTCGGCCTCGGCCTATTCGCTCGGCCATGGCGGCAACGACGCGCAGAAGACCATGGGCATCATCGCCGCTTTATTGGCCGCACACGGACAATTGCCCGGGGCCTTCCACATCCCGCTCTGGGTCGTGATCACCTGCAACGGCGCGATGGCGCTGGGAACGCTCTTTGGCGGATGGAAGATCGTGCGTACGATGGGCGCGCGAATCACCCGGCTCACGCCCATGCAGGGCGTCTGCGCGGAGACGGCAGGCTCGATCACCCTGTTCATGGCGACGAGCCTCGGCGTGCCGGTCTCCACCACGCAGACCATCACGGGCGCGATCGTGGGGGTTGGCGCAGCGCGGCGGGCATCTGCCGTCCGCTGGGGTGTGGCGAAAGACATTCTTATCGCCTGGGTGATAACCATGCCTGCAGCCGCTGCTGTCGGCGCCGCGTGTTACGTGATAGCGGAGTGGATCGGGCGGCTGGTTGCGTAAGTCGTCGAAGGGCTGTTCGCGTGGTCGGTAGCGTAGGCGTAAGGTCCGAAGTCGGGAGCCAGTATGGCGCCTTGCCGTGGCGCTGGGCCGACGACCATCTGGAGATCCTCCTCATCACCACCCTGTCCACAAGGCGCTGGGTGGTCCCGAAAGGCTGGCCGGTGGAAGGCTGCGCGCCGGGCGAATGCGCCGCGCGCGAGGCGCTGGAGGAAGCGGGAGTCGTGGGCGCCACCGCGTCGCGTCCCGTCGGCAGCTTCAGCTATCTGAAGCGCCGCAAGAGCGGCGAGACGATCTCCTGCCGGGTCGCGGTCTTCGCGCTCGAGGTCGAGCGCCAGCGCCGCAGCTGGCCGGAAAAGGCGCTGCGCGAGACCTGCTGGTGCTCGGTGGAAGAGGCGCTGACGCGCGTCTCCGATCCGGGCCTGAAGCGCCTGATCGCGAAATTCGCCAAGGACCAGGTCCCGCGCCCGCATTGAGGCGCATTCACAAAACCCGTGAAAATCCTCGCGAAAAGGGCCATGATTGCGGCCAAACGGGGGCGCTGCGCCCAAACGGCGCAGGCGTCTGACGCATGGCTGAAGGCGTTCAAGTTGAAGTGACTGGAGAGGGGAGGGGGGCCTGCCTATGCTGCCGGCCATGACTCCCTTTCCCGTCGCGCGCGCGTTCCTGCTGGCGGCCGGACTTGCGCTTTGCGCGGGTCCGTCCTGGGCGGGTCAGCTGAAGCGTCCCGTGGTGGTCGAGCTCTTTACCAGCCAGGGCTGCGCCTCCTGTGTGCCGGCCGACGCGCTGCTCGCCAAGCTGACCAAGCGCCCCGACGTGCTGCCGCTGTCGCTGTCGGTCACCTATTGGGACATGCTGGGCTGGAAGGACACGCTGGCCAGCGAGGCCAACACGCGGCGCCAGAAGGCCTATGCATCGGTGATGGGACGCAGCGCCGTCTACACGCCGCAGATGATCGTCGACGGCACCGACGACGTCGTCGGCTCGCGCGAGCCGCAGGTGCTTGCCGCCATCGACAAGCGCGCGCATGACGGCGACGACATCTCGGTGGCGCTCCACGAGACCAAGGACGAGCTTCACATCGGCCTCGGCGCATCGTCGGACAAGAGCGCCCAGCCCGCGACCGTGTGGCTGTTCCACATGAAAGGCCAGGCCACGGTCGCGATCGGCGGCGGCGAGAACGACGGCCGCACGATGACCTATCACAACGTGGTGGGCGACCTGCGCGCGGTGGGGCAGTGGAAGGGCGATGCGCTGTCCATCGACCTGCCGCGTTCGGCGCTCGAGGGCCTGCCGCACGACAGCGTCGCGGTCGTGGTGCAGCGCGGCGGCTATGGCCATGTGGTCGGCGCGGCGATGCTGCCGCACCCGGATTTCTCGCCTTACAACTAGGCTGGCGACCAACTAGGCTGGCAACCAGGCCGGCAATTGGGGCGGCAACTAGGCGGGCGGCGGCGCTTCGCTCGGCGGATCGCGGCGCTTGGTCTGCGACACGGCCGACATGACGCCCAACCCCACGATGACAAGCGCGCCCACCACGATCCAGGTCTGTGGAACGTGGATGAGATAGGCGCCGTAAATCAGGCCGGCGAGAAGAATGAAGAAACCGATCACATAAAGCATGAAAGCGGACATGGCGCAGCCCTGCTTAATTCCAGCAATTGATAACGGCGGCGCGCGCTCTTGGTTCCGCGTATACTTTTCGGCGCGATGGCGCTGTTCTTCGATTCGCAATGGTTCGACGCGCGGCTTGCGGCGCTGGGGCTGTCCCGCGCCGAGCTGGGCCGCGCGCTGGGACTGAGCGACGGGCAGCTGGCCGAGGTGTTCAAGGATCAGCGCGAGCTCAGCGCGGACGACGTGCGGCTGATCGCGGCGCTTCTGGGCGTCGAGGCGAAGGAGGTCGCGAGCCGTGCCGGCGTGTCGACGCCTATGCCGCGCGAAATCGTCGCTCGCGAAGAGGGGCCCCACGATGGGCACCGCGGAGATGGGCCGCACGAAGATGGGCTGCCCGAAGATGGGCCGGCCGAAGACGGGCTGTCCTCAGCCAGCCTCGAACGCCGTCTCAGCCGTCTCGAAGCCGAGGTCGCCGAGATAAAATCGATGTTGAAGCCGCGATGATCGCTTTCGCAGCGATGCTGCTGATGGCCGCGGCCGCCGCCGCGCTCGTGGCAACCGGGATGCCCGCCGCGCCGCGTGCCTATCTGCGCTTCGCCTGCGCGCTGCTGGCGGCGCTCGCCGCGGCCGCGGCTTGGGACGGCGCGCTGGCCGTGAGCATGGCGCTGGTCGCCTGCGCGACGGCGCCTGCGATGCTGGCCATGGCGGCGCGCCCTGTCGCGCCCGTGCTCGTCATGGGCGTGGTTGCGGGCCTGGGGCTTGCGGCGGCGCTCACCGGCCTCGCGGTCCTGGCGCTGGCGCCGCTGCTGTTCTCGGCGCTGGCATTGATCGCCGCACGCAGCGCGTCGCCGAAGATGTGGGCGGCGTCGCTGGCGCTCGCGGCCGGCGCAGTGTGGTTTGCGTTCGGCGATCTGCCCGCCCTGATGGCGTTCCTCTCCGCCGCCGTGCTCGGGATCGCGCTCGCGCTCAGAGAATCCGGTCGACGAGCAGGGCGGGCGGACGGGGGGTTTGCCCATAAGCGCAGCGTTTCCTCTCGGGCTCATGCAACGCCTGCGCGATAACCTGCGCGGCATAGGCGCTGCCAAGCAGGGGTCCGTTCCACGGCGACACCGCGACTGTATCGAAACGATACGCCGCGCGGCGCGTGGGCTTGGGCCCGCGGCGCTCGTGCCGCTCGCGTTCGCGCTCGCCGGAGCCCGCGGATTTACGAGGTTTTTCGAGACGCAACGCGGCGTCGGGCGCGTTCCATGCGCTTGCGACCTTCGGAATTTCGCCTGCAGCGCTCGTGCTCATAACCGGTTCTTAAGGCAAAACACGAGCCGCGACTTATGGTTGCCGGCGCTGCCGCAACGGTTACGAGTTTTTTAAATCCCTACCGGCATCATCCCGCAAAGGCCGGAAAACGGCCAAGGGATGGTGGATGGTGCATACCCAGTCGCTGCAGAACAAGCCTGCCGACAGCGTCGCCGCGTTGCGCGCGGTCGAGGACGCCGAGCGGCTGGGCCTGGCTGTGACGGGCGCGGGCATCGTCGCCTTCTCCTGGACCGCCGCCGACGATCTCATCACCTGGGACGGCGTGCGCGAGATCCTCCCTTCGCAGCTTGCCGTCGAGCCGCTGGCCCGGGGCCGCAATTTCCTGAACTTCGTCAGCGCCGAGAACCGCACCCGGCTCACCGCGCTCCTGAACAGCAAATCGGCCGATCCCATCCCCTTCGACATCGACATCGAGGTGGCGTCCGCGCTCGGCTCCGTATGGTTCGCCATGGTGGGCACGCGCATCCCGGGCGCGGGCGGCGCGACGGAGCGCCTGAGCGGGCTGATGCGCGAGATCACCGAGCGCCGCCGCGAGTCGCAGCGGCTGCGCTATCTGGCGATGCGCGACGAGCTCACCGGTCATCTGAACCGCAACTCGCTGCGCGCCGAGCTGGCGCTCGCCATCGACCGCGCCAAGGCCGAGGAACGCAACTGCGCCTTTCTCGTCGCCTCGATCGACCGGTTGGCGATGATCAACGACACCTACGGCTTCGACGCCGCCGACGAGGTGATCGTCGCGGTGGGCGAGCGGCTGTCGCGCACCCTGCGCTCGACCGACATCATCGGGCGCACCGCGGGCAACAAGTTCGGCGTGATCCTGGGGAACTGCAGCGAGCGCGAGCTCGGTCTCGTCGCCGACCGGCTGCGCGCCGCCGTGCGCGACCGCGTCATCGACACGCGCTCGGGCATGGTCTCGGCCACGAGCTCGGTGGGCGCGGTGCTTTTGCCGCAAGGCGCGTCGTCGAGCCAGGAAGCGATGCTGCGCGCCGAAGAAACGCTCGAGCGCGCGCGCAGCGCCGGCCGCGACGGCTTCGCGGTCTATGCGAAATCGCCGCAGCTCGAGACCGGGCGCCTGCGCCTGATGGCCATCGCCGACGAGGTCGTGGCCGCGCTCAAGGACAATCGCCTGGTCTTCGCCTATCAGCCCATCATCGATGCCAAGACGCGTCTCACCGCCCATCACGAATGCCTGCTGCGCATGAAGCGCGAGGACGGCGCGATCGTGGCGGCGGGTCATTTCATCCCGGCCGCCGAGCAGCTGGGCCTGGTGCGCCTCGTCGACCGCCGCGCGCTGGAGATGACGGTGGAGCGCTTGCATTCCAACCCGTCGCTGTCGCTCGGCGTCAACGTCTCGGGCACCACCGCGGGCGATCCGTCGTGGCTGAAATCGTTCATCGACTATGTGCGCGCCAACGCCTCGGTCGCGCCGCGCATGATCATCGAGCTGACCGAGACCGCGGCGCTGCATCATTTCGAGGAGAACGCGCAGTTCGTCAGCCAGCTGCGCGAGCTGGGCTGCCGCGTCGCGATCGACGATTTCGGCGCCGGCTATACCTCGTTCCGGAACCTGCAGATGCTGCGCGTCGACATGGTCAAGATCGACGGCACCTATGTGCAGGGGCTGTGCTCGTCGCACGACAACCAGATCTTCGTGCGTACGCTGGTCGACCTGGCGAAGAACTTCAAGCTCAAGACCGTCGCGGAATGGGTGGGCAGCGAGGAAGAGGCCACGCTGCTGGAGAGCTTCGGCGTGGACTACTTCCAGGGCTTCTATTTCGGCCAGCCCGCGATGGCGGTGGAGTAGGCGGACGGAATTTTCCGGTGCATATTGCGGGCATGACGGACCACGACAAGGTCGACGACAAGGGCGACGACAAGGGCGACGACAAGGGCGACGACACGGGCGACGACACGGGCGACGACGATCTGCGCCGCGAGCTTCTCGAAGCGCGCCGCCGCGTGCAGCGCCAGATGGAGATCCAGGCATCGCCCTCCCGAAAGCGCAGCCGCACGCCGCAGCAGCGCGTCCTGGTGCAGCGGCTGAAGACCCTGCTCGCGGAGATCGACGAGCAGCTCGCGGACTTCCCGCCGATGCCGGCGCCCGAGCTCGAGCCCGAGCCCGAGCGGGATCCCGATGAGCGGGCCGACGACTAAAGGCAGTTCCGGTTGCCCGCCTATTTCCGCTGGCTCAGCTCCGCGAGCTGCCGGCGCATCGCCTCGATCTCGCTCTTGAGCTCGCTGATGTCCTCGGACGCCTTGGCCTTGGGGGCTTCCGCCGCGCCGTTGGCCTTGGGCTCGTCGTCGCCGCGCGTGCCCGCGGGCTTCGGCACGAAGGGCGAGAACATCTGCATGGTGCGCTCGAACATGGCCAGGTTCTGGCGGGTCATCGCCTCGAGCACCTGGCTGCCGCCGCCGAAGGCCTCTGCGATGCGGTTGCGCATCGTCTCCTGGTTCTTCGCGAAGCTCTCCATCGACATGTCGAGATAGCCGGGCACGAAACCCTGCAAGCTGTCGCCGTAGAAACGGATGAGCTGGCGCAGGAACTTGATCGGCAGGAGCGACTGGCCCTTGGCCTCTTCCTCGAAGATGATCTGGGTCAGCACCGAGCGGGTGATGTCCTCGCCGGTGCGCGCGTCGCGCACCTCGAACTCGGTGCCCGCCTTCACCATCTCGCAGAGATGGTCGAGCGTCACATAGCTCGACGTCTTGGTGTTGTAGAGCCGCCGGTTCGCATATTTCTTGATGACGACCGGATCGGTCTTCGGCGCTTCTTCGACCACCACTGAACCCGCTTTTTCGTTCCGCCCCGCGGCTAACAAAAGCATCACAGTTTCCGCCCTGTCCAGAGCTTTGCGCGCCCGCAGCAAAGACATGTGGCCGTCATGGAATTTAAGCCATTGAAATCAATAAGTTAATTTAAGCCGTTTACCGGTGCTCGCATTCGCGGCAATTTGCGCCCGGTTGCAATCGGAGAATGGCAATGACCGACGTCGTCATCGTTTCTGCAGCGCGCACGCCCGTGGGCTCGTTCAACGGCGCCTTCGCCAATGTGCCGGCGCACGAGCTGGGCAGGACGGCGATCAAGGAAGCGCTCGCCCGCGCCGGCGTCGACGGCAAGGACGTCTCCGAGACGATCATGGGCCAGATCCTCACCGCCGCGCAGGGCCAGAACCCGGCGCGCCAGACCTCGATGA
>JAFBAL010000037.1 GCA_019247845.1 Alphaproteobacteria bacterium
ATCGATGGCAGCGCGATCGAGAAGCTCGACAGCGCCGGCGCCTGGCTGTTGCTGCGGGCCAAGCGGCAATTCGAAGAGGACGGCGCCGCTGTCGGCGGCTTCACGATCCCAAAGATCTACGAGCCGCTCCTTCACACGCTCGACCGCGACCACGATGCGCCGCCGGTTTCGCTTCCGGTACGCCATGGCCTCAACGCCATGCTCACGCGCATCGGACGCGCCACCGTCCATGCGCTGCAGCAGGGCCGCGACATGCTCGGCTATCTCGGCAACATCACGGTCGAGACGATCTACGTCATCGGCCCGCAGAAGCAGCTGCGCTGGGTTGCCTTCACGCACCAGGTCGAAGAGACCGGGATCAATGCACTGCCGATCGTCGGCCTGCTCTCCTTCCTGATCGGCATCGTGCTCGCCTATCAGGGCGCCGACCAGCTGCGCCGGTTCGGCGCCGAGATCTTCACCATCAACCTGCTCGGCGTCGGCGTGCTGCGCGAGCTGGGCGGTCTCGTCACCGCCATCATCATCGCCGGCCGCTCGGGCTCGGCCTTCACCGCGCAGATCGGCACCATGAAGGTGAACGAGGAGATCGACGCGCTGCAGACCATCGGGCTGAACACCTTCGACGTGCTGGTGCTGCCGCGGGTGCTGGGCCTTCTGATCGCGCTGCCGTTCCTCACCCTCTATGCCGACATCATGGCGATGATCGGCGGCGCGGTGATGTGCTATTTCGACCTCGGCATCACCGTGCCGGTGTTCATGCGCCAGCTGCATCAGGCGGTGACGATGAACACCTTCCTGGTCGGCGTCATCAAGGCGCCGGTCTTCGCCATCGTGATCGGCCTGGTCGGCTGCTTCGAAGGGCTTCAGGTCGAGCGCAATGCCGCCAGCGTCGGCAAGCTCACCACCCGCTCGGTGGTGGAGTCGGTATTCCTGGTGATCGTGCTCGACGCCGGCTTCTCGATCCTGTTCTCGATATTGAAGATCTGACGATGGGCGGGAGAGGCGAGCGCGAAGTCGTGATCAGGGTCCGGGGCGTGGTCAACGCCTTTGCCGGCCAGGTCATCCATGACGGCATCGACCTCGACGTCTATCGCGGCGAGGTCCTAGGGGTGGTCGGCGGCTCGGGCGCGGGCAAATCGGTGCTCCTGCGCACCATCATCGGGCTGAACAAGCCCAAGGAGGGGACGGTCGAGGTGTTCGGCGAGGATCCGGCGCCGCATCGCGAGCGGCCCGAGAACTCGGTGCAGATGCGCTGGGGCGTGCTGTTCCAGGAGGGCGCGCTGTTCTCGTCGCAGACCGTGGCCGAGAACATCCAGGTCCCTTTGCGCGAATATCTCAAGATGGACCAGGAGCTGATGAACGAGATCACCTCGATGAAGCTCTCGATGGTGGGCCTGCCCGACAACGCGGCACGCAAATATCCGTCGGAGCTCTCCGGCGGCATGAAGAAGCGCGCAGGGTTGGCGCGCGCGCTGGCCGCCGATCCCGAGCTCGTCTTCCTCGACGAGCCGACCGCGGGCCTCGATCCGATCTCGGCCAACCAGTTCGACGTGCTGGTCAAGGACCTGCAGAAGAGCTTGGGGCTGACCGTCTTCATGGTGACCCACGACCTCGACACGCTCCGCGCGACGACCGACCGCATCGCGGTCCTGGTCAACAAGAAGATCAAGGTCGGCACGATCGACGAACTCACGCGCGATCCCGATCCGTGGATCCAGGAATATTTCTCCGGCCCGCGCGGACGCGCCGCGATCGCCGGGGGGGAGGCTTAAGCGATGGAAACCAAAGCGAACTACGTGGCGGTCGGCGCCTTCGTGCTGATCTGCATGGTCGGCCTGGTGGTCACGCTGCTCTGGCTCGCGGGCGCGCAGTACAGCCAGGAATACGTCTACTACCAGACCTATTTCAAAGGCCCGGTAACCGGCCTCGGCGACGGTACGACGGTGCGCTACAACGGCATCGACGTCGGCCGGGTGAAGGAGCTCAACTTCGACCCCAACGATCCGCAGAAGGTCGTCGCCAAGCTGCAGCTGAAGCCCGACCTGCACATCCGCGTGGATTCGGAAGCGACCATCGAGAGCGAAGGCCTGACCGGAGGCTCCTACGTCGAGATCAGCGGCGGCAAGAAGGACTCGGCCGAGCTGGTGCCCGCCTATCCGGGCCAGGTGCCGGTGATCAAGTCGAGCCAGTCCACCCTGCAGCAGCTGGCGCAGAGCGCGCCCAAGCTGATGGAGAAGCTCAACAACGCCGCCGACAAGATCAACGACCTTTTGAACGAGAAGAACCGCAAGGCCTTCGGCAACATCTTAGGGAATCTCGACCAGACCACCGCGGCGCTGGCGCGGCGCTCGAAGGACATCGACGCGCTGCTGGCCAATTTCTCGGCCGCCTCGGCCAAGCTCAACGACGCTTCCGGCAAGATCGGGCCGACGATCACCGAGGCCGATCTCACCTTGAAGAAGTTCGGCAAGCTTTCCGACGACGCCGACGCCTTCGTCAACGGCGAGGGCCTCGGCCAGCTGACCGACCTGGTGCGCGAGTCGCGTGGGCTGGTGCAGAGCCTGACGCGGCTCTCCAACGAGCTTGACCGCCAGCCGACCAAGCTCCTCTTTGGCGACCGTCACAAGGGATACACACCCAAATGAACACGATCGACCGCCGTGCCGTGCTCACCGGCACAACCGACCGCCGCACCGTCCTTCTTGGCGCCGGAGCGCTGATGCTCGCCGGCTGCAGCGACCTCATCGGGCCGAGCAACACGACGCAGCAGCTCTACGTGCTGCATCCGACCGGCGGCGCCGCCGTCGCGGGACCCAAGGTCGACTTCTCGCTCGCGGTGTCGACCTCGACCTCGTCGCAGCATCTGGCCAGCGCGCGCATCGCGCTGGTCCAGCCCAACGGCGCGCTCGACGTCTATGCGGACTCCGCCTGGACCGACCGGCTGCCGACCCTGGTGCAGAACTCGCTGGTCGAGGCGTTCGAGAATTCGGGGCGGATCGCCGCGGTGTCCGGCGACGGCGAGGGCTTCCATGCCGATTATTTCCTGGAAGCCGAGATCCGCGATTTCGAGGCGCATTACGACGTCGCCGACGGCATCCCGACGGTATGGGTGCGCATCGCCGCCAAGCTCGCGCCGACCAAGGGCCGCGAGATCATCGCCAACCTGAACTCGGTGCACCAGGTGCGGGCGACGGCCAACGCCGTGCCCGCCGTGGTGCAGGCCTTCGACCAGGCGGTGGGGCAGGTGTTCTCCGAGATCGTCAACTGGGCGCTCGCGGCGGCCGCGTAGGGGCGCGCGCGAACGAGGGGGGACCATGGCAAAGACGGAAATCACCAACCAGTCGGCGGTCGACTTCGATCTCTTCAAGCCCGTCGACCCCGAGATCGCGGGACTCTACGAGCAGCTCGTGAACAAGGCGACGAGCACGATCGCCTGGTACGCGAACGAGCGCAGGTATATGCGCGTCAGGACGCTCTGGATCCGCCGCACCGCCGTGCTGGCGCTCGGCGCGTCGGCGGGTCTGGTGGCGCTCCAGGCCGGGAATTTCCCGATCTCGATCCCCGCGCTCCACGGCGTGCCGCCGATCCCCACCAACGTGCTCGAGCTGGTGTTCGCAGGACTGGGGTCCGGCGTGCTCGTGCTGGACAAGCTCTTCGGCTATTCGACCGGCTGGGTGCGCTACATGCTGGCCGAGCTGGCGGTGCAGCGCGCGCTCGACGACTTCAAGGTCGATTGGACCATCGCCACGATGGCGCAGAAGCAGGCCGGCACCCCGGCGGGCGCGCCGGTCGCGCCGCCCGCCCCGCAGCCGCCGTCGGGCGTCGCCGTGCTGCAGCAGCTCCTCAAGGCGTTTTCCGCCAAGGTCGATTCCATCGTCGGCGACGAGACGCAGCAATGGGTGATCGAGTTCCAGTCGAGCATGGCGCTGCTGCAGAAGTCCGCGAAGGACGCGCAGCCCGCCAGCGTCTACGGCTCGATCAGCTTGACCGTCAGCCGCGGCACCGGTGTCGATCCCGACATCGTGGTCGAGATCGACGGGCAGAAGCGCGCCGAAACCACCGCCAGGACCATCGTCCTGTCCAACGTCCTGGCCGGCATCCACGGCATCAAGGTCACAGGCAAGAATGCGGGCAACACGGTGGAGAACTCCGCCGCCGTTACGGTGACGGCCAATTCGGTCGTTTCGGTGCAGGTGTCCCTGCCGTAGGAAAAGGGCGGAGGGAAAGGCTGGCTTGCCAGGCGTAGCGACGCGGGCAACAGCCCAGGTTTTGCCCTTCGGGCTACGCCGGGCGGTCTCCGCGCCGCTTGCGCGTCGCGAAGACTGGAACCATTCACCTGTCCTCTCCGTTTATCCAAGGACTTGGAATGCGGAGATTTTCGAATGTTAAGGTGGGCTTTCATCTTCCTGGTGGTGGGCTTGATCGCCGCCGTGCTCGGTTTCACCAACGTGGCCGGCGCGTCGATCGAGATCGCCAAGATCCTGTTCTTCATCTTCATGGTCATCTTCCTGGTGCTGCTGGTGGCCGGAATCACCGTCGGACGACGCGTAAGCGGCGGATAGCGTACCTACCCGTGCTGCCTCCTGCTTGCTAGACTCTCCGGCAGGCAGGAGGCGGGGGCATGAGGCAGTTCGTTTTTTTCGTCACGGCGTTGGTGTTGTCCGGCTGCGCCGCCGAGGTGCCGAACTGCGGCGGCTGCGCGGGCCAGGCTCGCATGGGCGACGTGCGCCTGAACGACATCGTCACGGTCGGCACCCACAATAGCTACAAGCAGGCGATCGATCCCAGGCTCTTCGCGGCGCTGATGCAGAAAGCGCCCAAGCTCGCGCCCGCGCTCGACTATTCGCACGCCTCGCTCACCGACCAGCTGAACGACGGCGCGCGCGCCATCGAGATCGACGTCGCCTACGACCCTCAAGGCGGGCTGTTCGCCCATCCGCTGGGGGCGGCGCTTGTGGGCGAGACGCTGCCCGACGGCTATGCGCAAGCGATGTCCAAGCCAGGCTTCAAGGTGCTGCACGTCCAGGACTTCGATTTCCGCTCGAGCTGCATCGCGCTGCGCGACTGCCTCGCGATCCTCAAAGGCTGGTCGCGCGCGCATCCGGACCACGTGCCGATCCTCGTCACCTTCAACGCCAAGGACGATTCGCTTCCGGGCTATACCCAGGTGCTGAAGTTCGACGCCGCGGCGTTCGATGCCTTCGACGCCGAAATCCGCAGCGTCCTGGATCCGAAGGACCTCATCACGCCCGACGACGTGCAAGGCACAGCGCCCAGCTTGCGCGAGGCGGTGACGACGAAGGGCTGGCCCACGCTCGCCGCCTCGCGCGGCAAGTTCATCTTGGCCCTCGACGAGCAGGGCGAGAAGCGCGCGCTCTACCGGGGAGCGCGCAAGTCGCTCGAAGGCCGCGTGATGTTCATCGACGCGCCGCCGGGTTCGCCCACAGCCGCCTTCCGCGTGATGAACGAGGCGCTGACGGATACCGCCGCGATCACCGCCGCCGTGAAAGCGGGCTTCCTGGTGCGCACCCGCGCCGATGCCGACACGGTCGAGGCGCGCGCCAACGACACGCGCCGCCGCGATGCCGCGCTGGCCTCCGGCGCGCAATATATCTCGACCGATTACATGCGGCCCGACTTCCGCTTCGGGCCGTATGAGGTGCGCTTGCCCCAGGGCGTTGTTGCGGCCTGCAATCCGGTACGCGCCGCCCATTGCGGTCCGCTGCCGGAATTCAACTTCGAACTTATCTCAAACTACTGATCGCGGCCGCCGCGCAAGCTGGAGTTTTCATGAAGAACCGCATCACCGAGCTGCTCGGCGTCGAATACCCGATCGTCCAGGCGCCGATGGGCTGGATCGCGCGCTCGCCGCTCGCATCCGCCGTGTCTAACGCCGGCGGCATGGGCATCATCGAGACATCGTCGGGCGAGCTCGACGCGATCAAGGGCGAGATCCAGAAGATGCGCGCGCTGACGTCGAAGCCCTTCGGCGTCAACGTCGCGCTCGCTTTCGTGCGCGATCCCGGCATCGTGCAGTTCATCATCGACCAGGGCGTGAAGTTCGTCACCACCTCGGCCGGCGATCCGCAGAAGATCGTGGGCCCGCTGAAAGAGGCCGGGCTCACCGTCTTCCACGTCGTGCCGTCGTTGAAAGCCGCGCTGCGGGCGGTGGATTGCGGCGTCGATGGGCTGGTGGTCGAAGGCGGCGAAGGCGGCGGCTTCAAGAACCCGCGCGAGGTGGCCACGATGGTGCTGTTGCCGCTGGTCTGCGAGAAGGTGCGCGTTCCGGTGATCGCCGCGGGCGGCATCGTCGACGGACGCACGATGGCCGCGGCCTTCGCGCTCGGCGCCGAAGGCGTCCAGATGGGCACGCGCATGGTCTCGTCGGCGGAGTCGCCGGTGCATGCGAACTGGAAGAACGCGATCCTTGCCGCGCAGGAGACCGACACGGTGTTCCTGAACCGCTTCGGGCCGGGGCCGGCGTTGCGCGCGCTGCGCACCGACAAGACGACGCGTTTCGAGAAGGAGCCGCCCGAGAACGTGATGGGCGAGTTCCGCAACGCGCTGGCGCTCTATTTCGGCGGCGACATGGAAGCGTCGATCGCGCTGTCGGGCCAGGTCGCGGGGCGCATCGACGCGGTCAAGCCGGTGGCCGAGATCATCGCCGAGACCGTCGCCGAGTTCGAGGCGACGGTCGCAAGCCTCGGCCGGCGGTATGGCTGAGGCCCACGAGGCAAGGCCGCCGCGGCGCATCATCGAAATCGGCGAGGACGGCGCGCACCTCCTGCCCGATCTCGCGCAGCGCTTCTCCGGCGGCGTCGTGGTACGGCTCGGCCCCGGCGACTTCGTACTCGACCGCACGATCCGGATCGGCTCCAACACCGAGATCCATGGCGCGGGAATGCAGCGCACGCGGCTGGTCCTGAAGCCCGGCGCCAACTGCCATCTCCTGTCCAACGCCGATCCCGTCGGCGGCAACAGGTCGATCGTGCTTGCCGGATTCTCGGTGCACGGCAACGCGGCGTCGCAGCAGCGTCCCGAAGGCCATCGCGCGACGACCTATGCCTGCGGCATGCATCTCGCCCATGTGCGCTCGCTGCGCGCGGCCGATCGGCGTTCGACGATATCCGCCAGACCGCGTTGCACCTGTCCTATTGCGAAGGCGTCGAGGCGCTCGGCATCGTGGCCGGCCGTGTCGGATGGTCGGGCGTCTCGACGGTGTCCACGACCAATGCCTGGATCGAGGCCGTCGTGCGAGACTCCGGCCGCGACACGATGCATTCGGCCTTCCATGTCGCGGGCGGCTTCGGGCTCACGCTGCACGCGGTTGCGCAGGACAGCACGGGAAACGGCATCATGCTCGATTCCGTCAACGCCCCCTTGCGCAGCGTGGCGGTCAAAGGCGGTGCCATGCGCTGCAAGCGCGGCATCGCCGTGGTGGGCGCCCGCGACCACGCGATCGAGGATGAGCTGATCGAAGGACGCTACAGCGGCAACCGCGAGACGGGCGTGCTGATCTCCAACGCCTCGCACGTCGTGCTGGCGCATGGCGAGGCGTGCGGCAACGGCGAGGCGGGGGTGTGCTTCGGCGGCGAGCGCGGCGGCAGCGGCTGCGTGGTGAGCGGGAATTCGGCATCACCCACCCCTGGCGCCTGCGCGACGAGACTTGACGCGAAAAAGGCCGGCGCCGCGAAGCGCCGGCCTCTTCCTCACGTCGGAGTGCGGTTTACTCGAACACGTCTTCGGCCGTGTCCTCGACCTGGCCGGTGCGGATGTTCACCAGCAGCAGGTCGTCGCCGTAGCGTACCCAGCGATAGCCGGGCGCCGGCGCCTGGAGGCCGACCGCGGCGTAGTTGTCGTAGTAATAGGCGTCGGCCAGGAACAGCGCCGGCAGGATCGCGCCCACCGCCCAGCGGCGATGGCCGTAGCCGCGCGGATAGACGAAGGCCGGGCCGTGGACGCGCACGGTCCAGGCGCCGCGATGCCAGAACTGATGCGGGCGACGCTCCATCGGGCGCACCATCACCGCGCCGGGATGGCCGGGGCGATGCTTGACCACGACGTCGCCGTGGCGGTTCTCCTTGACGACGGTGGCGGCGTGGGCGCTCGCGAGCGGGGCTATCAGCGCGAGGGCGGCGATGAGGGGCAGGCTACGTTTCATGGAAATCCTCCGTATGGGGCAAATGGACGGAAACAGTAACGTATTCTGGCCGAAAAGTATCCTTGGCGTAATGTGAGGGCGACCCTTGGCCCGTCGCTTCGGATTGATCTGACCCCTGGGGTCGGGCGCATAAGCTTGCGGCCATCGAGAAAGATCGAGTCGGTGCGCTACCTGACCGCATCCGAAGCCGCCGAGCGGCTGGGCATCTCCGTCAAGGCGCTGAAGCTCTACGAAGCCGGAGGCTTGGTGGTGCCCGAGCGCAGCGCCGCGGGCTGGCGTGCCTATGGGCCGGCGCAGATGTGCCGCGCTTCCGAGGTTGCCGCGTTGCGCGCGCTCGGCTTCAGCCTGGGCGAGGTCGTGCGCGTGCTGACGGGCGATGCCGCCGCCATGGGGCCGGCGCTCGCGGCGCATCAGACCGTGCTCGAGACGCGCGTCGCCGAGCTCATGGCCGCGCTCGACAAGCTTCGCGCTCTGCGCGACGAACACGCACCCTCTGCCGAGCCGGCGCTCGCCTTCGATCTCCCTTGGCCTTGGGGCGGCGAACGCTTCGCGCTCGATATGATCGAACCGCTCACCTACATCACCGGCCCGCTCGGCAGCGGCAAGACGCGTTTCGCGATCCGCCTGGCCGAAGCGCTGCCCCGCGCCCTTTTCATCGGCTTGGAGCGCGAGACGTCGCTCGACGCATTGTTGGCGAGGCTGGACGCGGCGGAGGGCGCATCGGCGCTGGTCGTCGACCTGATCGAGCACGGTCTCGACAGGGCCGCGCAGGAAAAGCTTGCGGCCACTCTGCGCGGACGCGGCCCACATGTACGGCCGCTATACCGCGGACCTCGTCATCGGCACGTTTTGTATCGAGCATCGCCATAGGTTGCTGCACGACGACCGCGACTTCGCGCCGTGGGAGAAGCATCTGGGGCTGAAGGTGGCGTAGGGGTTGGCTTGCCAGGCTAGCTCGCCGCTACCAGCCCAGGCTTCGCCCTTCGGGCTACGCCGGGCAGGCTTCTCTCGCTGTCGCGAGCGAAGCCTGGCGGACAGGGAGGGATTCGAACCCTCGAACGGCTATTAACCGTTACACACTTTCCAGGCGTGCGCCTTCAACCACTCGGCCACCTGTCCACACTGGGAAGGGCACGCTTTTTATATGGAACCGGGCGCAATGCAAACCGGGCGGCCACAAGGGCCGCCCGGCCTGTAAAAACGAGGCTTTGCCTCAGTCCGTGCCGGCCTTGCCCAGGCCCAGGTCGTGCTCGGCCGCCACGATCGAGATCGTGTAGCCCGCGATCACGTCGAACAGCGTGTACATCGTCAGGAAGAAGAAGGTCGAGGTCGCGAAGCCCTTGAGCACGATGAACTCGATCAAGGTCACCACGAAGACCAGCATCGACAGGCCGTGGTTGATGATCTCGCGCGAGGTCGTGCGCGTCGCCTTGATGACCTCGATGAACAGCACCGCCAGCGCGAAGAACAGCAGGAAGTCGGCGAAGCTGATCTTCCATTCGTCGCCGGAGAACATCCGGATCGAGAAGGTGGAGGTGATCATGTTCTGCACGTCATGGCCGGCAACGTTTCCGCCGAAAGCGACGAAATTGTAGATGATCACCGGAATGGCAAGCAGCGGAAACAGGCGCAGCATGGAACTCTCCCCGTAGTTTTGGCCGTAATTTGGACCCCGTCACATCATTTACTGTACCACAATGGGGCGGAAGAGGGGCACCCCCGCGGCAGGCATGTGAAACTATGGTTAAGCTCCGGTGCCGGTGACGGCGCCAGGGCGGAGCCGCGGGTGACGCTGCTGGATCAAGCCGCGGCGGACGGGTCGAACGTCAGGCCATGCCGCCGCCGTCGATCGCCTGCTCGGCCTCGCGCCGCAGCCGCGCGCGCTCGCGATGGATGAGCCAGAGGTTGCGCACATAGACCAGCAACCCGCTGCCCTGGCCCACCGCGAAGGGGGCGCTGCCGATATGGATCGCATAGACGAGCGAGACGAGACCGCCCGCGATCGAGAAGTACCAGAAGGCCAGCGGCACGACGCTCTTTCCTTCCATCTCGCTCTTGAACCATTGCACCAGGAAGCGCGAGGCGAACAGCGCTTGCCCGGCAAAGCCCATCACGAGCCAGACGCGGTCGGGCGTCACCATGGTGAGAAGGTGTCCGAACATCCGGGCGGGTCCCCCTAAATTTCTTTCGCGTCGACGCGGCCGCGGAAGCGGCGCATCAGCCAGGCCATGCCGAACAGGTCGGGAATGCCGACCATCAGCCGTCCCCAATTGGTGTATTTCGACGTGCCGTGGGTGCGCAGCCGGTCCTTCACGTCGATCAGCTCGACCTCGTAGCCCTCGCGCAAGGTGAGAGCGATCAGAAAGCGGTGCATGTTGTCGAAATAGGGCAGGCTCAGGAAAACCTCGCGCGGCATGGCTTTCCAGCCGCACACCGAATCGCGGGTGCCGTCGTTCAAGAGCCAGCGGCGGATGGGATTGGCTATCCTGGAGGCCCAGCGCTTCGACAAGGTGTCCTGGCGCTTGATGCGCTGGCCCGCGACGATGCCGAGATCGGGGCGCGCGCCCTCGAAGGGCGCCAGCATGAGATGAACGTCGGCCGGATCGTTCTGGCCGTCGCCGTCCATGGTGACGACGATCGGGAAGCGCGCCGCGCGGATGCCGGTGCGCAGCGCGGCGCTCTTGCCGAGGTTGCGGCCGTGGACCAGCACGCGCAGCGCCGGCAGCACGGCCTTCAGCCGCGCGAGCTCTTGGGGCGTGCCATCGCTCGAGCCGTCGTCGATGAAGATCGCCTCATAGGTCGAAGGATCGCGCTCCGCCATCGTGGCGGCGATCTCGCCGATCAGCGGCGCCATGTTCTCCTTCTCGTCCTTGACCGCGACGATCAGCGAGAACGGCAGAGCTGTGTGGGGCATTCCGCCCGGCTTTCCTGGTCAATGCGGGGGCCTTATACAGGTCCGGCTTCGGCGGGAACAAGGGCGGGCGGGTACGGCTGCGCGGATCGGGGCAAGGGCGGGATGCAGGTCATGAGCGAATCGGGGATGCGGACGGGTTGGATCGGCGCGGTCATCCGGCGCCGGCCGCTGCTGCTGCTGTTCCTGGTCTGCTTCGTGGCCTGGCTGCCGGGCTTCTTCACCCTTCCGCCGCTCGACCGCGACGAGAGCCGCTTCGCCCAAGCGAGCAAGCAGATGCTCGAGACCCGCAATTTCGTCGACATCCGTTTCGGGGTGGAGCCCCGCTACAAGAAGCCGGTCGGGATCTATTGGCTGCAGTCCGCCTCGACGGGCGCGATCTCGGCCGCCACCGGCGACAGCCAGCGCAACCGCATCTGGACCTATCGCGTGCCGTCGCTGGTCGGCGCCTTCGTGGCGGTCGCGCTGTGCTTCTGGTGCGCCGGCGCCTTCCTGGAGGTCGAAGCGGCGTTCTTCGGCGCGCTGCTGCTGGGGCTGACGCTCCTGCTCGCGGCCGAGGCCAAGATCGCCAAGACCGACGCGGTGCTGCTGGCGACGGTGGTGGGCTCCCAGGCCGTGCTTTTGCGCGCCTATCTCGCGCGCGATCCCGACAAGCCGCAGCTGGGCTTGAGGACCGCGATGCTGGGTTGGACCGCCTTCGCCGTCGGCGTGCTGATCAAAGGCCCGGTGATCTTCGGGGTGTGCGGCGCGACCGTGCTGTTCCTGGTGCTCTGGGACAGCGAATGGCCGTGGATGAGCCGTGCGCTGCTCGTCACGGTGCTGGCCTCGCTCGCGGCCTCGGTGCTGTTCAAGTCTGTGATCGTGCTGGTCGCGCCCTGGGTGGCGATGCTGGTCCTGGCTGCGCTTTACGGCCATTGGCGCTGGCTTGGAAGCCTGCGGCCGGTGCGCGGCGCGCTGCTCACCCTCTTCCTGGTGCTGCCGTGGCTGCTCGCGATCTGGTTCGCGAGCCATGGCGAGTTCTATTCCCAGGCGCTGGGCCACGACTTCGGCGCCAAGCTTGCCGGCGGGCAGGAGAGCCACGGCGCGCCGCCGGGCTATTACGTGCTCGGCACCACCATAGCGCTGTGGCCCGCGACGCTCTTCGCCATCCCCGCCGTCGCGATGGCGGTGCTGCGCCGCCGGGAGCCCGCGATCCGCTTCCTGCTCGCCTGGGCGTCGGCGACGTTCCTGCTGTTCGAGCTGGTGCCGACCAAGCTGCCGCATTACGTGCTGCCGGCCTATCCGGCGCTGGCCATGCTGATGGCGGCCTATCTGGTGCTGCCCAGGATGGACGAGACGCCCCTGTGGTGGCGCAGGCTCCCCATCGCCTCGACGGTGCATTTCCTGTTGGGCGCGGCGCTTCTCGCGGTCGGCATGATCGTGCTGCCGGGGATCTATGGACCCGGACCGGGTGCGGTGGGCATCGCGGCCGCCGGCGTTTCGGCCATGCTCGGCATCGCCGCGGCGATCTTCCTGCTGCGCGGCGCCAAGGGCTGGGCGCTGGGCTTCGTCACGCTTGCCGCGCTTTCGACCTTCGCCGCGGTGACGATGCTGACCGCGCCCAGGCTCGAGCAGTTCTGGGTCAGCCCGCGCGAGGCCGAGGTCATCGCGCGCCATCGCGCGCCCAACGATCCGCCGCCGGTGCTCGCCGGCTATACCGAGCCCAGCGCCTTGTTCCTGATCGGGACACAGACGCGGCTGACCAACGGGCTGGGCGCGGCCGAGATCGGGGCCGCGCAAGGCGGCCTCGTCGCGGTCGAGGACGGACAGCGTCCGCGATTCCTCGCGCACTTGGCCGAGCTCGAAGCCGATGCGACGGCTATCGACCAGCTCTCGGGCTTCAACTACTCGCACAACCGCCCCGTCCACATCACGCTCTACCGCGTGACGCCGCCGCGCGAGATCACCGCTCCGCCGCAGGAGTGAGTCGCCGGCCTGCGCATTGTGACAACGCCGCAAGCTCGCAGGCGCCGGCGGCGCGCGATGATTCACAGCGTCGTGCGACTCGGGCGCGTCGAAGTCATAGCGCGCATGAAGACTATCCGTTCGCGCGCATGGTCTTCACATCGTGGAGCATGCGAAGGGATATGCGAAGTTATTGCGAAGGCCCGCAAACGGCTGTTCTCAAAAAACATTCGCGCGAGTAAGGGCATTGCGCAGGGGTTACGGCCCACGAATACTTGAAATCATTTGCTAGTTCTTCAAGAATTCATGCATTCTTGCGGGCTTTTTTCTTGAGAAATTGAGCATCTGTTCCAATACTCGCTCCCCTACACTTGACAAGCCGCGAAACCCGTCAAATATCGACAATGATGTTGTTGCAGCGCTTGAGTGAAGCCGCTGGGGCTTCCCGCGCTCAACGGGAGTGGTTGCGAGACACCGATGAGTCTCCAGACGCTGCGGCGGCGAGACCTGAAGCCACCGCTACGGACCGTCCGCCCGCAGTCGGACATGCATGCGACCAGCTTTCCCGCGATCGAGGCCCGGGCCACAAGGCCGGCTCCGCTGCGCTTTCCGGTCTCGCCGGAGACCAAGGCCTTCTACCGCCGCTTCTATCCCGGCACCTCGACCATCGAGTGGAACGACTGGCGCTGGCAGATGCGCGCCCGCATCCGCACCCTCGAGGAGCTTTCCCGGATCTTCCGCCTGTCGGACGACGAGCGCCAGGCGGTCGAGCGTCACGAAGGGTCGCTTCCCGTCGGCATCACGCCCTATTACGCGAGCCTGATGGGCCTGGACGATGCGCGCGAACCTCTGCGCCGCACCCATGTCATGACCGGCGACGAGTACATCCGCCTCCCCGGCGAGGACGACGATCCGCTGGGCGAGGACCACGACACGGTCGCGCCGGGCCTCGTCCACCGCTATCCCGACCGGGTGCTGTTCCTGACCACCGGCACCTGCTCGACCTATTGCCGCTATTGCACGCGGGCCCGCGTCGTGGGCAATCCGGGCGGCGAATACAGCTTCTCCAAGGGCCAGTGGGAGCAGGCGCTCGCCTATCTGGAGAGCCACACCGAGGTCCGCGACGTGCTGCTCTCGGGCGGCGACCCGCTGACCTTGAGCGACGACAAGCTCGACTGGCTGCTGGGGCGCCTGCGCGCCATCAAGCACATCGAGTTCATCCGCATCGGCACCAAGATGCCGACGGTCACCCCGCAGCGCATCACCAAGAACCTGGTCGGCGTGCTCAAGAAGCACCATCCGCTGTGGATGAGCCTGCACTTCACCCATCCGAACGAGTTCACGCCCGAGGTCACCGAGGCGACGGCGCGCCTGGCCGATGCCGGCATCCCGCTGGGCAGCCAGACGGTGCTGCTGAAAGGCATCAACGACAGCGCCGCCGTCATGGTGCCCTTGATGCACGGGCTGCTGAAGCGCCGGGTCCGCCCCTATTACCTCTATCAATGCGACCCGATCCGCGGCTCGGGCCACTTCCGCACCTCGGTCGCCAAGGGGCTCGAGATCATCCAGGCGCTGCGCGGCCACACCACCGGCTATGCGACGCCGATCTTCGCGGTCGACGCGCCCGGCGGCGGCGGCAAGATCCAGCTCGCGCCCGACCCGGTCGTCGGCCGCGACGGCGACGACCTGCTGCTCAGGAACTTCGAGGGGAAAGTCTATCGCTATCCCGATCCCGACGGCGAGCTCGGGCGGGACAAATCGCGGGTAGTTGGGGAGGCATGATGCGTATCGGCGTCACCTACGATCTCAGGGCCGACTACATCGCCATGGGCTACGGCGAGGAGGAGACGGCGGAGTTCGACAGCGTCGTCACCATCGACGCCATCTGCGCGGCGCTGACGGGCCTCGGCCTCGAGCCGGTGCGCATCGGCGGCGTCAAGAAGCTGGTCGCCAAGCTCGCCAAGGGCGAGCGCTACGACGCGGTGTTCAACTTCTCCGAAGGCTTCCGCGGCAATGCCCGCGAGGCCCAGGTGCCGGCCCTCCTCGACGCCTATGACATCCCGTACGTGTTCTCGGACGCGCTGACGCTCGCGATCGCGCTCGACAAGGGCATCTGCAAACGCGTCGTGCGCGACGCGGGCGTGCCGACGGTCGACTTCCGCGTCATCGAGAAGATCGCCGACATCAAGAAGGTCGACCTGCCGTTCCCGCTGTTCCTCAAACCCGTGCAGGAGGGCTCGGGCAAGGGCGTCGGTCCCGACAGCAAGGTCGAGAACGCGCGCGACCTGCGCCGCGTGGCGCAGACCCTGCTCGCCCGCTTCAGCCAGCCGGTGCTGGTCGAGACGTTCCTGCCGGGCCGCGAGTTCACGGTCGGCATCGTGGGGACGGGCGAGGACGCCGCAGTGCTCGGCGTCTCCGAGATCAAGCCGAAGGACAACTGGGTCGGCGACGGCTACGGCTACATCAACAAGGAATATTCCGACGACAAGGTCGACATCGTCGAGGCCGACAAGGACAACGCCAAGGCCGCGGGCGCCGTGGCGCTGGCCGCATGGCGGGCGCTGCGCTGCCGCGACGGCGGACGCATCGACGTGCGTTGCGACGGCGAAGGCCGGCCGCATTTCATCGAGGTCAATCCGCTCGCGGGCCTGCGCCCCGACTATTCCGACCTCTGCCTGATCGCGGGCCGCCGCGGCCTTTCCCACGCCCAGCTGGTGGGACGCATCATGGCCTCGTTCTTCAAGCGTCATCCCGAGCTCAAAGCGCGCCAGCGCGTGGCCGCCTGACCGGATGAAGGTTCTGGTTCTCCATTCCGACGTCGCAGCCGATGCGCCGCCCGACGAGCTCGACACGCTCGACTCCGCCGCCGCGGTCTCGGCCGCGCTGGAATCGCTCGGCCACAGCGCGCCGCAGGCCCGCTTCAAGCCCGACATCGCGTTCCTGAAAGGCCTGCTCGACGCCCACAAGCCCGACGTCGTGTTCAACGTCGTGGAGTCGGTATTCGGCGCGGGCATCTATTCCTCGCTCGCGCCCGCGATGCTCGACCGGCTGGGCGTGCCGTACACCGGCGCGACCGCGGCGCATTTTGCCGCCACCACCGACAAGCCCTTCGCCAAGAACGTCCTGCGCACCGGCGGCGTGGTGACGCCGGACTGGGCGAGCGGTCCCGACTGGGCCGGGCTCGACGCGGACGCGCTCTATATCGTCAAGGCGGCGGACGAGGACTCCTCTGTCGGCATCGACGACGCCTCGGTGGTGCGCGGAAGCGAGGTGCGCGCGCGCGCGGAATCCTGCAAGCGCAGGTTCTCCGGCCGCTGGTTCGCGGAAGCATATGTCGACGGGCGCGAGTTCAACATCGCGGTGATGGCGACCGCCGACGGTCCGTTCGTCTTCCCGCTGGCCGAGATGCGCTTCAACGACCAGTGGCCGGACGGCAAGCCCAAGCTCGTCTCCTTCGCGGCCAAATGGGAAGAGGACACCTTCGACTACAACGGCAGCCAGCGCCGCTTCGGCTGCGAGACCGAAGAGCCCGCGTTGGGCCGCGCGCTGATCGAGACGACCAAGAAAGTGTGGCATCTGTTCGCGCTGCGCGGCTATGCGCGCGTCGACTACCGCGTCGATGCGAACGGCACGCCCTGGGTGCTCGAGATCAACCCGAACTGCTGCATCTCGACCGATGCGGGCTTCGCGGCCGCCGCCGAACAGGCCGGCATCCCTTACGCGGAGCTCATCGGCCGCGTGGCGCAGGCCGCGCTCACGTCGTGAGGACCAACTGTCATGGCGCGCGGATGCGGGCCACCCAGTTGGGTCCTGCACTTCGGTCCGGATCCGGTTTCGGAGCGTGTTCTGCGATTGCGGGGCTCAACGTCACCCGGGTGGCCCGCATTCGCGGGCCATGACAAGGGAAGATGCGCATGACCATCGTCCCGCTCACCAAAGACTATCCCTCGATCTTCAAGGCGCCGATCCTGCGCACGGTCGACACGAACATCTTCGCGCTCCGCTATTTCACCCAGTGCATGGCCTGCGGGTTTTGCAACGACCAGTGCTGCTCCTACGGCGTCGACATCGACGAGGACAACGCGCAGCAGCTTCTGGCGCTGGGCGACGATTTCAAGCGCTTCGTCGGCGTGCCCGAGAGCGAGTGGTTCACCGACGAGGTCGTCGAGGACGCCGAATTCCCGTCCGGGCGCAACCGCCGCACGCGCACGCGCGACAGCCACTGCGTGTTCCACAAGCGCGACGGCGATGGCCGCGGTTGCCTGATCCACGCCTGGTGCCTGCGGGAGGGCCTCGACTATCACCTGCTGAAGCCGATGGTCTCGATCCTGTTCCCCGTGACCTTCGAGCACGGCTGCCTCACCGCGTCGGGCGAGGCCGTCGACCGCTCGCTCGTCTGCGCCGGCGACGGCCCGACGCTCTATGAAGGGACGCGGGGGGAGCTTGCGTATTACTTCGGCGAGGGGTTGGTGGCGGAGTTGGACGCTATAGCGAAGGAACCTCCGCCGGGGTCGTGATGCGCAGCCGCCGCTCGCGCCACACGATGTACAGTCCCGACACGATCACGATGCCCGCGCCGGCCAGCACGATGCGCTCGGGCACTTCGGCGAAGACGAACCAGCCCAGCGCCACGGCCCAGACCATCGCGGCATAGTCGAACGGCGCCAGCAGCGACGGCTCGGCATAGCGGTACGAATAGGTCATGCACAGCTGGCCGAGCCCGCCCATCACGCCGCAGGTGACGAGGAGGGCGACCTGCCATGTGCTCAGTGGCTGGAAATCCCACAGCATCGAGACCGCCCCTGCCGCCGCGCACACCGCCATGAAATAGAAGATGATCGCCTCGCTGTTCTCGGTCGTGCTCATCTGGCGGATGAAGACGACGACGAAGGCCGAGAGCAGAGCGCCCGACAGCGCGAAGCCCGCGCCCAGGGTCGAGCCTGTGGTGAGGCCGCCCATCAGCCCGCTGTGCGGCGCGATCATCAGGAGCACGCCGCCGAAGCCCACGACCACGGCCGTGGCGCGGTGCGGGCCTACCTGCTCGTGCAGCATCAGCGCCGCGAGCACGATGGCGAAGATCGGCATCACGAAGCTGAACGCCGTCACGTCGGCCAGGGGCAGGCGCGTCACCGCGGCGAAGTTCAGGAACATCGACAGCGTGCCGGTCACCGAGCGGCGCAGGTGCAGCCAGGGATGGCCGGTGGCCACCAGCACGCGCGGGCCGCCGGTGAAGAACGAGAAGACGAGCAGCGGCGCCAGCGCGAAGAAGCCGCGGAAGAACACCACCTCGCCCGTGGGTACACCGGGGGCGAGGCGGATCAGCACGTACATCAGCGAGAAATTCAGCGTCGCGCCCAGCTTGAGCGCGATGCCGAGAGAAGTGTGTTTCACCGTACGAAGGACCGTTGCCGAACGAGGTGGCTTGTTACTCCCTCGAGGGGGACTTGTCGAAGCACGAACGGCCGCGCCGGCTCATGGCTGGCATGCGCCCGTGCAATGCCCGGGACCTCGCCGGCAATGTCCGGGATCTTGCCGCGCATGGATGCCTTGCGTCTGCGAAACCGCGGGCTGTAGCATCGCCCGCTTCCGGTTCGAGGGTTGCCGTTGACCGCTTGGGACGAGCTTATCGACGAGTTCCGGGCGCTGGGCGGAACCGCGGACAACATCCGGCTGGGGCAGGGGGAATACGGCCGGGGCTTGTTCCCGATCGATCCCGCCAAGCCGGTCGTCGTGCGCGTACCCGACAATCTGCTCGTCCCCGTCGATTACATGCTCTGCGAAAACGGCGTTCGCGTGGGCCCCAAAGCGCAGGTCGGCGAACGCGAAAGAGCCTGGCTCGACCGCTACCAGGCGGAGTTCGCCTGGGGCGGCGGAGGGGCCGACGAAATCCGCCGCATTTTCGAGACCGCCCAGCTGCTCCCGGCCGAGCTGCGCCACGTCCTTTCGACGCAATACCGTTGCGGGCTGTGGTTCAAGGATCCCGACGACAGGCTGGTCGCGAACCGGTTCTTCAACGCGCGCAGCATCAGCTATCGCGACCGCCCGGTCGTCATGCCCCTCATCGAGATGGCGAACCACGGCTCGGGCGCGAACTACGACACCTCGAGCGGCATCGCGCTGTGCGGCACGTTCGCGGGCGAGGTCCTCGTCGAATATTCCCAGTTCGATTCCTTCGATTTCTTCCTTTCCTGGGGGTTCGCGACCCAGCGTCCCCTGGCCTTCAGCGTATCGCTCAACGGAAGCGTCGGCTCCGCCCCTCTTGCGATCGACCAGGCTTTCGGCGGCAAGGCGACGTCGCAACGCGCGTGGATTCCGGAGCTTCGAAAGACGGCGCAGGGCATTGCGCTGCCGTTCCTGATGCTCGGACACCAGCGCTTTCCGCGCCTGGCAAAGGGCATCTTCTATCGGCTGATGCGCGAGGGCGGGTACACGGGCTGGGAAGAGGCCTTCGATCTCGTCCATCACACCAACCGGCTGCATTTCGTCAATCTGCTCATGGCGCTGGACGGAATCGACTTGCCGATGGCCCGCACCTTGCGCACGGTTGCGCACTACCAGCTGCGCGCCATGTCGTTTTGCTTCGGCGTCCACGAGATCTAGCGATCCGCTCGCGGAAAATTTTCCGCTCGTCCCCTTGTCGCCGGGAAAACGCACACTAACTGGTTGAAATGGAGAAGGTGTGTCCTGCTGCAGTTGCGAAGAAAAAGCCGGCCCGTCCGCGCGGAAGGCCACGCAAGCGCGCGCTATTTTTGAAGGCGAATCCCAAACGGGAACAGCGGGTTGGGGAGGGGCTGCCGGAATTGAATCGGGAAGATCGCGAGACCCATACAGATGTACAGAACCCCATGGGCGGGGGCGGGGCGCGATTTTCGACGAACAATTACATTGCCGCTGAGCGAAGGCGCGGCGCGCCCCTCGGCAACCGCAACGCGCTGCGCCACGGCCGCTTCACGCGCGAGGCGCTGGCGCGCGAGGCCGAGCGCATCGCACAGCGCCGTGACCTGCGCATACTCGCGATTTTGACCAAGACCTACATCGGCCTGGCCAAGATGGCGGAGGCGCGCGGCCTGCTAAAGCCAGCCGCGGCGCTTGAACCAGATGTAGGGGACCACCGCCGAGATCACCATCAAGACCAGCGAATAGACATAGCCGAAGGGCCAGTCGAGCTCGGGCAGGTAGCGGAAGTTCATGCCGTAGATCGAGGCGATGAGCGTGGGCGGAAGGAAAACCATCGCCGCGACCGACATGATCTTGATGATGTTGTTCTGCTCGTTGTTGATGAGGCCGAGCGTGGCGTCCTGGAGGTAGGAGAGCTTGCCGGCGATGAAGCTCGAATGGTCGAGCAGGGATTGCGCGTCGCGGGTCAGCGTCTTGACGTGGGCGCGGGCTTCCTTGGTCGCCTTGGTGTCGATGGCGGTGGCCAGGAAGCTCATCATCCGGTTCAGCGTGAGCAGGCATTCGCGCATCTTGCCGGTCAGGTCGTGCTTGGCGCCCAGCCGCCTCAGCACGCCCTGGAAGTCGCGCCGCCCGATATGGACGTCGCCGGAGTCGAAGATCTCGCGGCTGATCGCCTCGACGTCGCTGCCGACGCGCTCCAGCACGTCCGCCATGCGGTCGACGATCACGTCGAGCAGCGCGTTCAGCACGCCCTCGGCTTTGGGGGCGATCACCATGCTGCGCTCGCAGCGCGCGGCGAAGGTGCGGAAGGGCTGCGGGTCGATGTAGCGGATGGTGATGAGCTTGTCGCGCGCCAGGACGAAGGTGACCACGTCGGCGGTCGGCCGCTCGGACTCCGCGTTGGACAGCACCAGCGCTGTCATGAACACCCCGCCGTCCTCGGTATAGAGGCGCGACGAGACCTCGATCTCCTCCATGTCGGCGCGGGTGGGAAGCTCCATGCCCAGAAGCGCGTCGACGGCGCGGCGCTCGGCCATGGTGGGATTGAAGAGGTCGATCCAGAGGCTCTGACCGTCGATGGGCGCGCCCTCGAGCACCTCGGTGCCCTTAAGCCCGCCGTTCTGCAGCTGATAGGTCTTCAGCATGCCGCGCCCACAGGAGTTGTCGATTGCGCCGGCCGCCCAGGCCCGCAGCAGACCGACCTTAGCCCGCTAATGGCGTTTGGCAAGACAGGCGCGCAGCGAATTGCTCAGGCCCCGGAGCAATCGCTCATAGAGGCCGGGCCCGGGATCGAGGCCGGCACCGATGGGATCGAGCACGCCGGTCCGGGCAGCGCTGCCCTCGGTCAGCGTGTCGATCAGGCGCGGCGGGAACTGCGGCTCGCGGAAGACGCAGGCGATGTCGCCCTTGGCGATGCGTTCGCGCAGGATCGATATGCGGCGCGGACCGATGGGGCGGTCGGGGGCGACCGTGACCGCGCCCACGGCGTCGAGGCCGAAGCGGCGCTCGAAATAGCGATAGCCGTCGTGGAAGACCAGATAGGGGCGGCGCTCGAGCGGGGCGAGCTGGCCTTGGAGCTCGCGGGTGAGCGCGGCGATGGACGCCGTCTCGCGCGCGGCATTGGCGCGATAGAGCGCGGCATGGGCCGGGTCGGCTTGGGCCAGCGCGGCGGCGACGGCGCGGGTCATCGCGATGGCGTTGTCGGGATCGAGCCAGACGTGCGGATCGGTGGGAGCGTCGGGCGAGCCGGCACCGGCGCTCGCATCCTCCCAAAGCCCGCCGTGGCGCGCGGGGAGAAGATGCACGCCCGGCGCCGTCTCCAGCACCACGACCTTGCCGTGGCTCAGGCTCTCGAGCGGCCGCACCAGATAGGTCTCGAGATCGGGGCCGACCTCGAAGACGATGTTTGCTTGGCGGATGCGTTCGGCGTCGGAGGGCTTGAGCGCATAGGCGTGCTCGGACTGCGCGCCGCGAATGAGGAGCGCGGGCGTGCCTACGCCTTGCATCACGGCGGCGACGAGCGAATGGACCGGCTTGATCGTCGCCAAGACAGCGACGGGCGGGCCGCGCATCCGCGCTGGCGCAGCGGCGCGCGCGACGCATATCGAGAATGCGAGGCAAAGGGCTGTGGCGACGGCGCGGCGCGGGCTAGTGTCCATCCCATGTTCGATAGCACAAAACCGCCCGTCTTCGCCGACGTCCAGGCCGCCGCCCAGCGCATCGCCCCGTATGTGGTCGAGACGCCGCTTCTGGAGAACCTCCAGCTGAACGAGCGCCTGGGCGGGCGCGTGTTCCTGAAGGTGGAGGCGCTGCAGCGCACCGGCTCTTTCAAGATCCGCGGCGCGGCCAACCGCATCGCGCTGATCCCGGAAAGCCAGCGCCAGGGCGGCGTCGTCGCCTTCTCCTCGGGCAATCACGCGCAGGGCGTGGCGCTGGCGGCGCGGCAGTTCGGAATCCCCGCGCTGATCGTGATGCCCAAGGACGCGCCGCGCGCGAAGGTCGACGGCACGAAGAGCTACGGCGCCGAGGTCGTGTTCTACGACCGGCTCAAGGACGACCGCGAAGCCATCGGGCAGCGCATCGCGGGCGAGCGCGGCGCGACCCTGGTGAAGCCTTTCGACGATGCCGGCGTGATGGCGGGGCAGGGCACCATCGGGCTGGAGATCGCGCGCCAGGCGCCGGTCGCGCTCGACGCGGTGCTGGTGCCGTGCAGCGGCGGCGGCGTCGTCACCGGCGTGGCGCTGGCGCTGTCCGGCGCGAGCCCGGGCACGCGCACCATCAGCGTGGAGCCCGAGCATTTCGACGGCATGCGGCGCTCTTTATGGGCCGGCGAGCGGGCGACGGCGCCCGGCGGGGCGCTCTCCATCGCCGACGCCTTGATGGCGCCGACGCCGGGCGTGGTCCCCTTCGCGGTCGCAAAGGGTCTGCTGGGCGAGGGGCTGGCGGTCGGCGACGCCGAACTTGCCGCAGCGGTGGCTTACGCGGCCCGGACCTTGAAATTAATCATAGAACCCGGCGGAACGGCTGGGCTTGCGGCCCTGCTCGCAGGCCGGCTGGACGTACACGGACGGTCGGTCTGCGTGGTGCTGACCGGCGGCAATGCCGACTTCGAGACCGTCGCCCGCTGCGTCGCCGAGGCCTCGTAGCCTTGAAGCTTTCGTGACGCCGGCGTCCGCGGTTACCAGTTTGGTACAGCGCGCTTTTCAACCGCGCGCGTTTTCGCTAGGCTTCCCCAAAATAAAGTTCAACTGGGTTGGGGTGGACATGGTTGACGGGGGAAACGGCACGCGCCGTTACGCGGCATTAGCTTGCATTTTCACGGTTGCGTTGACGCTGGTGGGTTGCGGCGGGATGAACCTGCTGCCCAAGCATTCCGAGAATACGCAGGACCAGAGCTTCCAGAACTACAACGACGTGGTGCTGGCCTATTCCAACATCGTCCCCGGCCAGACGCGCGAGGCCGAGCTCGCCAAGATCGGCTTCGACGCCAGCGTGCAGCCGAACGCCGAGACGATCTCCTATCTCGGCGTGATCGAGCGTTTCATGCCGCGGGATTCGATCCACTTCGATCATCTCGCCAAGCCGGTCCGCACCTGCATCGAAGCGCAGGACCGCTGCTCGGCCTATGTCTTCCGTCCCTCGCGCCTCGAGCAGGAGCGTACCGGCAGCGTGTTCCTCGACCTCATGGGCTTCGAGCGCACCACGATCGACCGCGGCTGGGCCGCCGAGGTCGTGCTCCTCGTCCAGGACGGCCGCGTCGCCTACAAGGTGATGTCGGGCAAGCCGCACATCGAGGGCTATCACGACGACATCCAGCCGCTCGGTCCGCTGCAGGACCTGGGCGTGCGCGCGGTGAGCGTGTCAGGCCGGTTCCTGTAAGAACGGCCGCGTCCTGAAAAACAAAGCCCCGCGTGACGAGCGCGGGGCTTTTGCTTTTTCCAGCGGGCGATGGTTCAGCGCGGCGCCAAGACCATCATCATCTGGCGGCCTTCCATCTTGGGATACTGCTCCATCTTCGCGAAGGTCTCGGTGTCCTTCTGGATGCGGGTGAGCAGCGCCATGCCCAGATGCTGGTGCGCCATCTCGCGGCCGCGGAAGCGCAGGGTCACCTTGACCTTGTCGCCCTCGCCGAAGAAGCGCTGCATGGCCTTCATCTTCACGTCGTAGTCGTGGTCGTCGATGGTCGGGCGCATCTTGATCTCCTTGATCTCGATGACCTTCTGGCGCTTGCGGGCCTCGTTGGCCTTCTTCTGCTGCTCGTACTTGAACTTGCCGTAGTCCATCAGCTTGACGACGGGCGGCTTGGCCTCGGGCGAGACCTCGACCAGGTCGAAGCCCTTCTCTTCCGCGATGGCGCGGCCCTCGTCGAGCCCGATCTCGCCATACTTGTGACCGTCGTCGCCGATCAGCAGGATGGTGCGGGAAAAGATCTCTTCGTTGACGCGCGGGCCGTCCTTGGCGGGCGGCGGCGCATTGCCTGGCGCAAGACGTCTGGGAACTATGACTCTCTCCTTTGTTACGTCCGCACGAACGACCGCCGTCCCGCGAGGTTCCTAACCCTTGGCTCGCGAAACGTGGTCACGGTTCATCGGCAGGGGCGAATCCTTCTGAGCGGCGGCCGCGTGGGACCGCTTGAGGGCCGAAGAATAGGGTTACGGCCGCGATTGGCAAGGCCTAATCGGCAGGCGCCGGAGCTTTACTCCGGCGCATCCTTACGGGATTCCGCCTCGTCCTTGATGCGTTTTACGAAAGTTTCAAGCGGCATGGCGCCGAGATCCTTTCCCGACCGCAGCCGGACGGCGACCTTGGCCTCGGCCGCCTCGCGCTCGCCGATCACCAGCATGTAGGGGATCTTCTGAAGCTGGGCGTCGCGGATCTTCTTCTGCATGCGCTCCGACGACCAGTCGACATCGACGCGCAGGCCCGCGGTGCCGTTCACGACGGGCGTGTCGAACAGCGTCTGGCGCACCGTCTCGGCATAGTCGTTGACCTTCTCGCTGATCGGCACGATGCGCGCCTGGATGGGCGCGAGCCACACCGGGAAGGCGCCGGCGAAATGCTCGATCAGGAAGGCGGTGAAGCGCTCATGCGTGCCCAAGGGCGCACGGTGGATGACGTAAACCGGATGCTCCGCGCCGTCCTCGCCGATGTATTTGAGGTTGAACGTCTCGGTGGCGAGGAAGTCGAGCTGGTTGGTCGAGATCGTGTACTCGGTGCCGATGGCCGACCTGATCATGAAATCGATCTTGGGCCCGTAGAACGCCGCTTCGCCCTTGCCCTCGACATACGGATAGCCGGACTCCGCCATCGCCTCCTTGATGATGTCGAGCGCCTTGATCCACTTGTCCGGAGCGTCGACGTATTTGTCGAGCTTGTTCATGTCCGGCAGCGACAGCCGCATGTAATACTCTTTGATGCCCATCAGGTCGTAGTAGCGGGCATGCAGGCGCAGCACGCGGATGAACTCGTCCTTCGCCTGGTCGTAGCGGCAATAGATGTGCGCGTCGTTCATGCAGAAGCCGCGCACGCGCATCAGCCCCGACAATCCGCCCGAGGCCTCGTAGCGATAGTCCTGGCCGTATTCGGCGATGCGCACCGGCAGCTCGCGATAGGAATGCCGCGTCGCGCCATAGATCAGGTGATGATGCGGGCAGTTCATCGGGCGCAGATAGTAGTTCTCGCCGTCGATATCGAGCGGCGAGTACATGCCCTCGTTGTAATAGGGCAGGTGGCGAGAGCGGTAGTACAGCGCCTCTTTGGCGATGTGCGGCGAGGCCACGCGGCGATAGCCTTCCTTGCGCTCCTCCTGCAGCGCGAGGAACTCAAGCTCCTGGCGGATGACCATGCCGTTGGGCATCCACAAGGGCAGACCGGCGCCGACGTCGGGCGAGAAGGTGAAGAGCTCCATCTCGCGGCCGAGCTTGCGGTGGTCGCGCTTCTCCTGCTCCTCGAGCTTGACGAGATAGGCGTCGAGCTCCTTCTGGTCGCGCCAGGCGGTGCCGTAGATGCGCTGCAGCTGCGCATTGTTGGAATCGCCGCGCCAATAGGCGCCCGCGATCTTCATCAGCTTGAAGGCGTCGCCGATCTTGGCGGTCGAGGCGAAATGCGGGCCGCGGCACAGGTCGTGCCAGTCGCCGTGCCAATAGATCGAGACGTCCTCGCCCGGCGGGATCGACTGGATCAGCTCGGCCTTGTAGGTCTCGCCCATGCCGGTGAAGTGCGCCACGGCCTCGTCGCGCTGCCACACCTCGCGCCGGGTCGGAAGATCGCGCTTGATGATCTCGCGCATCTTCGCCTCGATCTTCGGCAGGTCCTCCGGGGTGAAGGGCGTGTCGCGCGCGAAGTCGTAATAGAAGCCGTCCTCGATCGCGGGGCCGATGGTCACCTGGGTGCCGGGGAAAAGCTCCTGCACCGCCATGGCCAGCACATGCGCCGCATCGTGGCGGATCAACTCGAGCGCCTCGGGGTCCTTCTTGGTGATGATGCGGATCTTCGCGTCGTGCTCGATGGGCCGGAACAGGTCCCATTGCTTGCCGTCGACCTCCAGGATCAGCGCCGCCTTGGCGAGGCCCGGCCCGATGGCGGAGGCGATCTGCGCGCCCGTCACGCCGCGCGCGAACGTCAGCGCCTTGCCGTCGGGCAAGGTGATGGTCACGTTGGCGGTCGAGTCGGGGGCGGACACGGTGGTTCTCCTTTAGCTCGTAAATGGGAGCGGACCATCCCCGTGGGCCTCTCCCAAGTCAAGGACAGCCTCACTTTTCCGTTGCGCCGTTGAACTCCGCGGGGCCTAGGATCATTATCTTAGCCGCGAGGGGTCGCGACGTTTCGGAGACGACAATGAAAGCTCTTTTGACAGCGCTTGCGGCGGCGGCGGTCGTCGCGGGCACGCCCGCGATGGCGAGGCCGGTCTGCCTGCAATCCATCCTGATCGATCATACCAGCGTAAAGGACGCGCAGACGCTCCTCTTCCATATGAAGAACGGCGACATCTTCCAGAACACGCTGAAGACGCGGTGTCCCGGCCTCAAGTTCCACGGTTTCGTGATGAACTTCCGGGGCGGGAACAACGAGGTGTGCTCCAACCAGGAGAACATCTCGGTGCTCGTCACCCACGAGGTCTGCCCGCTGGGCGAGTTCGTGCCCTATGCGCCCGAAAAGCCGCCGCCTGCGAAGAGTTGAGCTGGCGCGCGGCCGCGGCCGGAAATGAGAAGGGCCGGAACGCGCGTTCCGGCCCTTCTGTTTAGGTCTGATCAGCTTACTTGCGCGCCAGGATCTCGATCGTCACCGAGTTCTTGTTCGCGGCGCTGCAGACCATCTTCAGACTGCGGACGTTGCGATTGCCGCCCGGCAGGTCGATGTTCTTGACGCGGCCCTGGTCCAGACGCCCGACGTCGAGATCGCGCGTCATGCCGTTGCCGAACGTGACGCTCACCCGCGAGCAGCGCGCGTCGTCGTTGATGGCGCGGAAGCCGATGCGCTCGACGCTGCGGCCGCCCCAGCCCGCGAAGGTCTCGGCGCGGTCGCCGCGGCCCTGGAAGTTCTCACGGCCCAGCGTGACCCAGTAGTTGGCGTCGTTGCCGTTCTGATTGCCGCCCATGGGCGTCGTCCAGTGGAACAGGCGCGACCAGAACAGCGCCCAGTCGGGGCTCTTCATCCAGTCGTTCTTGTAGCGGCCGATCTCGGCGGAAAGGTAGATCTTCGCGCCGCCGCGCTCGTCGGAGCGGCAGGTGAACGACACGTCGCGCACCTTGCGCGTGCCGCCGGCCAGGTCGACGTTGACCGGACGGTCCTCGCGCAGCTTGCCCGAGAACACGTTCTGCTGCGAGCCGTCGCCGAAATGGGCCACGATCTTGGCGCAGGTCACGTCGTTCCCGTCGGCCTCGAGCCGAAGCCCTTCCATGCCGCCGCCGAAGCGGGTCCACTGGGTGTCCTTGTCCATGTGAAAGCCGACATCCACGCTGCCAAGCCGCTGATAGTCGGCCAGGGCGGGGGCGGAAAAGCCCGCCGTCATCAGGGCGGTCGCCGCCAGGAACATCGTTCGCATCTTCATAGCCTTCTCCTGTCAATCGTTACTTCGCGGTCGCGCGCATGCGCGTCCTCGTGCCCGCATATTTGGGGAGCCAACCTGTACGTAACCTGAAACGCGCCTGTTGGTTCCGTTCATCTTCGGCGAACAAAACGCGAAAGGGCGCGGAAGACCCGCGCCCTCTCGTCACGCCAGGAGGAAGTCCTAATTGCGCCGGCTGGCCGCCAGACGGGTCGAGCCGCCGGTCACCATCTCGCCGCCCGCGGCCGTCGTCGTGTCGCAGGACGGATAGGCTTCGGTGCCGCGCACGTCCTGGGTCGAGATGAACGAGGCGAGCGAGCCGGGGCCCGAGCGCTCCGCGTCGAACGAGGCGTTCGCCGCGGCACAGAAGCGCTGCATGCCGTGCAGGCCGGTCAGCGAGAAGTCGTTGGCCAGCCCCGTCTTGTAGGCGTGATAGGCCGGGGAGCCGCCATGGCCGCGCTGGAAATAGCTGAGCAGCATCGCATCGGAGGCCTGCAGCTCGTGCTGGTGCGAGGTCACGAAGTGGTTGTACGGCGCCACGTCGTTGCAATAGAGCGCCGCCACCATCAGCTCCTGCTGCATCGCGGCGGTCTTCAGCGCCATCGCCTCGTCGGGCTTCGCGCACATGGCGCCCGCCCAGCTCTGCCCCATCATGGCGAACAGCGCCAGCACGCTGCCCGCCCCCTTCGACATCTTCATCATCGTCCCACTCCCTTCTTGTTGCTTGTCCCGGTTACGATTGCTGACTGGCACGCACACAGCGGCCCGCGGGCGGATCGGCCCGGTCGAGGCGCGCCACGACGCTTGCGTTGCTGCCGCTGCAAGCCACCCAGCGGAAGTCGCGCTCGGCATCGGCAGACTTGATGTTGGTGTCGCTCAGGAGGAGCGCGAACCCGTTCGCGCCCACCGCTCCTGCTTTGGCGCCGGCGCCGCAATCGGCCGCCGGGTCGGTCGCCTTCTGTAGGCAATAGGCGAACTGCACGCCATAGCCGCAGTGATTGCGGAAACCCACATTTGCGCCGTCGCTTTCGATGCTGAGGCAGTCTGACGCACCGTGTCCGTCGGGCATCGCGGCGGCGAGCGTCAGCTGCGTGGACGCCGTGCCCGACGCAGCCTGCATGGATGCGGTGCTCAGCACCGCAGGTTGGACCACGGGCGCGGCCGGCTGCGTCGCTGCGGCAGGGGGGGAGATAGCCGCATGCGGCGGCGTGACGGCTTTGTCGATCGTGTGCACGTCCGAGGTGCGCACTGCGACTTGCGTCATGCCGGCCGCGCCCGAGTTGGTGACCTCCGCGCCCTTGTACATGCCGATCTTGTAGGGACCGGTCGCTGCCGGAAGGGCCGGCGGCGCAGGGGCTGGGGTCGGAACGGATTGTGCGATCTGCTTCTTGGCAGCGGCGGCGCGCATCGGCGGCGCGCAGACCGGCGCCGCGACGCGGGTCGCCACAGCGCGGGTCGCCTTCTTCGCGGGACGATCGCCGAGGCCCAGCCGGTCGGCATAGGCCGCGAGCGCCGCCTGCTTCTCGGCGGCGCCGAAGACGTGGCCGGCCGGATACCAGGACGAGCAGTTCGCTTCGCCGGTGGCGGCGCGATTGGTCAGCGACACCCCGCCGGCCGTGTTGGCGACGAGCGACTGGCTGTGGCCGTCCGAGAACTGGGCCTCGAGGCCGGTGCCGGTTTCGCGGAAGAAGCCGACCACGTGGCCCGCATCGGCGTCGTCGGCGATCGTGCCCATCCGGTCGCTCAGGAAGGACCAGGACGAGCGCTGCGTGGCGCCGTTGGGCGCCATCATGATCAGCGCGAAGCCGCCTTCCGACGGCGACAGGGTCAGCGTCGAGCCGTCGACGGCCGAGAGCTTCGCGCCCGCGATCGGCGCCAGCCAGGCCGGGCTTTCCGGCGCAGCCGCGCCCGGTGCATCGCCCGCCTCCGCAGCCTGCGCAAGCGCGCAGACCAGGGCGAATGCGCCGAACGCGCGCTGTGCCGAAAGCGTCTTCACGTGTGGCTGCCCCTCTGTTCGCGCAGCGACATGAGAAGGATCACGCCGAGCAGCTCCTGGCGCGTCGGCTGCGCCGAAGGCTGGAACGCCGCCTTCACCGCGAGCCGCGCCATGCTGGCGTCGAGCGTCTCGCGGGCCGCGACGCTGCCGGCATGGACATGGTTGGCCTTGAGCTCTTGTGCGAATGCCGGCGGGCTCAGCGCCGCGAGCGCGAGACACGCCCCGATTAGCATCTTCGACAGCATCGTATTCCCCACTCGCCTTCAACCGTGAGCGATGATGGGCGCATGGTGCGCAAAGTCGACTTAATCCAAATGCGAGCCTGAAGCGGTGCTGAAGCGTGTCCCCAACTCTTTCGTAAAAGTCGAAATGAAAGGGAGATGGACGGATTGGAAGTGCCGCTCCGCCTGCGAATTTACGCTGGAAGCCCAAGCTTTCGGCCGTTCGATTCAAATTGCTTGCATTATCCGGTAACACACGAATAGCGTGCTTTTCGACCGGGAGGAACCCATGCGTTCATTCTGCCTGGCTCTCGCGGCGGCGGTTCTCGCGGCAGCGCCGCCCAGCGCGCAAGCGGCGCGGCCGGGACCGTTCCCCAGGACCTCGAGCGGCGTCCATATCGAGATCCCGTTCAACACCTACATCGACGACCTGGACGACGAGAAAGGCGCGGTCGACGTCGTCTGGGGATCGCGGGTCGCGAATCTGCCGCCGGGCGTCTACAATTCGTCCTACATGCCGTTCTTCGTCGACAACCGCTCGGGCTTCGACGAGCAGTGGTACCGCGACCACCATCCCGACTGGCTCGCCTATGCTTGCGACAAGAAAACCCTCGCCTACCTGGACGACAAGCATCAGCCGCCGCTCGATTTCGCCAATCCGGCGGTCAGGCGGTTCCAGTGGCAGACCTGGATCGATGCGCAGTTCGAAGCCGGCTATCCGAGCATCGCGGTCGATCTTCTGCATCTGGGCAACTACAACGGCCGCTGCGGCCATTTCGATGCGCGCGGCAAATGGGTCGCGCAGTACGACGGCTCGGTGCATCAGCCGGAATACCGCCGGGACGTGCTCGCCTGGGTCGGCGCCACCTACAAGCACGTGCACAACTACACCTCGGCCTCGATGCCCACGCCGGTCGCGACGATGCAGATCAACGTGAGCTGGGACGGGACCGAGGCCGACGACGACAACAAGGCGCTGATGTCGTCCGCCGATCTGGCGTTCGACGAGCGCGGCGTCACCGACTACGGCAACGATCCGCCGCACCCCACCGCCGAGCTGTGGCAGAGGATCGTGGACGAGATCGTCGATCTTCAGGCCAAGCACGTCTGCTACATGCTCATGGGCGAGGAGCCGCAGAGCCACGACGCGATTACGCCCGCCGAGCGCCAATGGGCGATCGCCAACTATCTGCTAGTCAGGAACAACTGCACCTACATGTATATGAGCGGGCAGCAGGAATACGGCTACTTTTTTCCCATGCCGGAATACGGCGTGGCCATCGGCCGTCCCGCCGGCGACAGGGAGATCGTCCAAGGCGTCTACGAGCGCGGCTATTCGAACGGCCTTGTCCTGGTCAATCCGTCCGACACGCAGTTCAGGGTCAGGCTCCCGAGCGGGCAATGGAAGGACGTGAACGGCAATGCCTTGGGGCCGAGGGTCGCGATGAAGCCGTGGACCGGTCTGATCCTGCTCAAGCGCTAGAGCCGCTTGCCGCTCGGACGGGTTTCATGGTCTAGATCGGCGTCACCCGCCGGGACCGTTCATGACCGATACCTTGCCCGACCGACTCAGCGTCAACCCCAAAAGCCCGCATTACGACGAGGCGCTGCTCACGCAGGGCGTCGGCATCCGCTTCAACGGCCAGGAGAAGACCAACGTCGAGGAGTACTGCGTGAGCGAGGGCTGGATTCGCGTCGCCGCCGGCAAGAGCCTCGATCGCCACGGCAACCCGATGACGATCAAGCTCAAAGGGACGGTCGAGCCCTATTTCCGGCACGACGTGCCGGAGGCCCAATAGCCTTCAAAACCGCATAAGGGCGGTCAGCGCGCCTTCGCGGTACGCCGGCCCTTGGGATTGGCGTTGCGGCCCCGCGGCAGGTTCTTGGGTGCCGGTTCCTTGTCCGAGGTCGCCGCGACCAGGTCGGAAACCGTTACTTTCAAGACCTTAGCCATGCGCGAGAGCAGCACGGCGCTGGGATTGGCGATGCCCCTTTCGATCCCGCTCATATAGGTACGGTCGATATCGGCTTCGAGCGCCAGGCTCTCCTGCGATAGGCGGCGGGCCAGGCGAAGGCGGCGCACGTTGCGCCCGATCTGTTTGCGAATGTCCATGCCCGTATCCTAAAAGATTTGTCGCTTATCGAACGACGGCTTATAAACAATATTATAAACCATTCGCTACAAGCCGGGGACTGGCCTATGGTTGTAGAGGGTGACGGCCTGCAAGGAAAGCTTGTCCCGGCGCTGGAACGGCTGCTGGCGCACTGGCGGAAAAGCTACGGCATCCGGCCCATTCCCGAGCGTTCGCGCCTGAATATCCGCGATTTGGGGCCGTGGCTGCCCCATGCGGCCTGGATCGAGGTCGGCGGCGACGGGGGCCCGATCGTGCGCCGGTTCGGCATCGAGCTGATCCGCCGATTCGGCCGCGAGGCCACCAACGACCGCATCGGCGACCTCGCGCCCGACGTCGCCGCGGGTCTGCGCGCGCTCATCGGGCAGGCGACGGCGACGTCGGCACCGGCGATCGGGACGGCCTCGGTCCAGCTCGGCCGCCATCCGGCAAGCTTCTCGGAGCTTGCGCTGCCGCTCGCCGCCGATGGAGCGAGAATCGGGCTGGTGCTGCTCGCGAGCTATGAGGTCATCGGCCCTCGACCGAGAGGAGCTTTCCGGTGAACATGACCGGGCCGGTCGGCTGTCCGGTCGGCGACCCGCCTTCGGGCTCGACGCTCACGGCCAGCATGGTGCCGTCCATCGGACCCATGTCCTGCATCGGCATGCGCATCGCCGCATCGACGACGCCGAGCGGCTGCGGCTTGTCGCGGCCGCCGCCCAAGGCCCAGAGCTCATAGCTCTTGTCGGTCGGCGCCGCATCGCCGAGGCGCCGGACCACCACCATCTTCCTGCCGACGTCCACCGCGGCGACGAAGGCGGGCGCATTGGCGTTCTCGCCTTGCAGCACCGCGAGGTACATCCCCTTTTCCGGCGACGGCGTGCGCACGACGAGGAACAGGATCAGCGCCGCGGCGATCGCCGAAACGGCGGCTGTGGCGCCGCGCCAGATCGAGACGGCGCGCTTCAGCTGCACCACGTTGTCGGACGGGCCGATGCGCTCGAGAATTCGTCCGTATACGCCAGCCGGCGGCTCGACGGGCGCGGTCTCGTCGTCGAGCGGGGACAGCCGTCGCTGCCATTGCGCGACCTCCGCCGCCAGCGCGGGGTCTGAGGCGAGCCGCGCCTCGAACGCGGCGCGCTCGCTCGCGTCCAGGGTGCCTAGCACGTATTCGGCGGCTTCTTCAGGCTCTGCCATCGAGGCACTCCTTCAGAAGCATGAGGCTACGCCGCAGGATCGTCTTCACGGTGGCGACGGGGCGCGCGAACTTTTCCGCCAGCTCCTCGCGGCTGTAGCCCTGGTGATAGGCGAGCAGCACCATGTCGCGGTTGTCGTCGCCGAGACCGCCCAGGCAATTGCGCAGGCGCCTGAGATCGGCGGTGTCCTCTGCGCTGGGCTTGGTCTCGGTCAGGACAACGTCGTCCAGCTCGACGGCCTGCGCCGACATGCGCTCCGCCGCGCGCCGCTTCACGTCGATCGCCTGGTTGCGCGCGATGGCGACCATCCAGGTCATGGCGGAGGCCGTGCCGGGCTCGTAGCGATGGGCATTGGACCAGATCCGCACATAGCTCTCCTGCAGCGCCTCCTCCGCCAGATCGCCGCGGATCAAGATACGCCTGACGACGCCGAAGAGTTTCGCTCGTGTGGCCGCATAAAGCTCGCCGAACGCGGCGCGGTCGTGCGCGGCCACGCGCGCGACCAGGCCTGCCAATCTTGCGCTGTCGGTGCTCGCGTCCATCCCCAAACGCTTTTTTCCGAAACCTTTTCGAAACCGTCCCCGTAACTGGGCTTGGTCCGGGCAGGGCGCCCGGCAGAACCCATTCGAGGAGACTCCATGTTCAAAATTCGCACATTTCTGGCCATCGCCTCAACCGCCGCGGGCCTCGGCTTCGCGGCCGCGTCGTTCCCGGCCTACACCGCCGAGCAAATGACGATGGTGGGCGGCGCCGCCATGTATCCCACCAGGAACATCGTCCAGAACGCCATGAACTCGAAGGACCACACCACGCTCGTGGCCGCGGTGAAGGCGGCGGGCCTGGTCGACACGCTGCAAGGCGCCGGGCCGTTCACGGTCTTCGCGCCGACCAACGCGGCCTTCGCCAAGCTGCCCGCCGGCACGGTGGACATGCTGCTCAAGCCCGAGAACAAGGCGAAGCTGGCCGCGATCCTGACCTATCACGTCGTGACCGGGCGCATGACCAAGGCCGAGCTGATGTCGAAGGCGTCGATGATGGGCGGCAAGGTCGAGCTGAAGACGGTCGAGGGCGGCTCGCTGTGGGTGAGCGCCGAGATGGGCAAGCTCTGGGTCTGGGACGAGAAGGGCGGCAAGGCCGAGGTCACCATCCCCGACGTGATGCAGTCCAACGGCGTCATCGACGTCGTCGATACGGTGCTGATGCCGAAATAGGTCCGGCGTCGCATGCGCGGCGCAGCTCCCAACCACGCCGCGCAGCGGAAGGGCCGGACGCGCTCCGGCCTTTCCGTTCATCCCGGCAGCTGCTCGAACGCGCTTTTGAGGTCGCCGTCGCGCGGCAGGTTCTTCCGGATCCAGCGCGGCAGCATCGCGAGCCCGTACAGGATGACGCCGAGCTTGGCGATCACCGCCAGCGGAAACGGCGCCGGCAAAGGGAGCAGCAGAAGCACCGCGGCGAGCAGGATCAGGGCGACCGAGACGAAGGCGAGCTGCATCCAGAACGCGACCGGCGGCGAGCCGAAATGCACGCGCGCATCCGGCGCCCGCGCCTGGATCTGCGTCAGCATCGCGCGGACGAAGGGCGCATAGGCCGCGCTGCGGTCGTCGAAGTCGCAAGCCCGCGAAATATGGCCGTTGTCGGTGGCGATGCGTCCACTGCGCGTCTGCGGCGTTATTTGGTGCAGCCAGGGCTTGGCCATGGTCGGATTAAAGCGAGCTGCAACGCTTTTATGTCGGCCCATGGCGTGCGCCGCTCGGAACCGCCGGGCGCGCGACACACCAGCGCGTCGTCTTCGGCGCGCCATTCGCGCTCGCCGCCCTCGAACAGATTCTCGCGTTTGCGGTAGATGCCTGCATGCCGCGTCCCCCGCGGAAAACGGGGAAATCCAAGCGGATTCTGCCGGTCCCCGCAAGGTTTCGATGGAACTTGCGGAACACACTTTTGATGGAAACGTTTTGTCTTCAAGGGGAGGCGATCGAACGTCAAGAAGAAGAACAAGGAGGCAGATCATGCCACGTAAGGTCACAGATCGAATCAAGCTACTTGCCGGCGCGTGCGCGCTGACGCTGGCCCTGGTGCCGATGAGCGCGAGCGCTGGTCCAGGCGGCGGAGGAATGGGGGGAATGGGCGGATCGGTGAATCACGTCACGCCGATGCCGCGCCCGACCTCGGGTATCCCGCGCACGTCGTCGCCGAGCGTCACGCCGCCGCGTACCGTCTCGCCGTCGCCGGTTCCGACCAGCGCGCCGACGACCACGAGCCCGCTCACCGCGCGCCCCGACACCATGACGGCTCAGCCGGATGCGGCGCAGGGCGTGCCCAACTCCGTCATCAACAAGACGCGGCCGTCCCCCGAGAGCCCGCTGATGGCCAATCCGGACATCAAGGCGCCGGGGCCGGAGACCGGCACGCGCATCCGCAAGCCGATCGTGGCGACGCCGGCCGAGCAGCGTCAACGCAACCGCGTTCCCCCTCCGGGCGGCGACGGCAGCGAGCAGTAACTAGGCGAGGAGCAACAACCAGCCTAGCGGTTTCGGCAAAGGGCCGGGCGCGCGTCGTCCGGCTCTTTTGCTTTCTCCAGCATGTCGAGCGCCGCGAGATAGGCGAGCGGCGCGGCGATGTGGAGCCGCGCGCGCGCCGCCTCGAGCGGCTCTGCGAACAGCCTCTCGATGTCCTCGTTGTGCAGCCACTTGGCTTTGCGGCCGTGGGAATAACCTTCGCGGATCGCGCGGATCACGGCCCAGCGGTTCGGCTCGGCAAGCGCCTTGAGCGCGCCCGACAGCGCGATGAAGCCCCAGCCCAGACCCTTCGACTGCGCATAGGAGAACGCCACGAGGCAGAGCTCGCCCAGCGGGCTGTTGGCGCGATAGCCGGTGAGCACGTGCCAGACGTCGTGGATGTCGCGCTCGCGCCGCCCGAACCACGCATAGGGATGCGCATAGTCGCCGCGCGGGATCTCGTTGCTCACCGCCTCGAGGCCGTCGGCGGAGAAGCCGGTGTGGTCGAGGAAGGCGCGATAGGCCGCGCCGACCGTTCCGGACTCGAACTGCGCCAGCCACGCGCGGTCGGTCAGCTTCGTCACCAGCTCGACGCGGTCGTAGGCGATGCGTCCGCCCTCGGGCGTGGCGATCAGGCGGTGATAGTTCTTCTGCGCGTTGCCTGCGTTCAGCGCCGCCATGACGCGGAACACCTGCACCGTGTCCTCGGGATCGGCGAGCAGCTTGCGCATCGCGGTGAAGGCGCCGCGCCAGTCGCGGCCGCGGTTCTGTCCCACGGCTCCCATCGTCTCGACCATCGTCATCGTTCCGGCCTCTATCTGATAATCTTGATTGTCAGATTGTCAGATGCTAGCCATCCTGTCAATGAAGGAAAAACGCCGCTATTCCGGCCAGAGCTTCGAGGACCGCTCAAGCGAGCGCCGCGCCCGGCTGGTGCGCGCCGCCCTCGACGTCGCCGGCCGCTTCGGCCTCGAAGGCACCTCGGTCGCCGCGATCTGCGCCGAGGCGGGACTGACCGCGCGCTACTTCTACGAGTCGTTCCCCAGCCGCGACGCGATCTTCGTCGAGGCCTATCGCCTGGCGCAGGCCGAGCTGTTCGAGGACATCGAAGAGCGGCTCGACAAGCGCGATCCCATCAAGAGCGCGCTGACCGCCTTCTTCGAGGTGCTCGAAAGCCACCCCGGCCAGGCGCGCGTGTTCCTGCTCGACCTCGACGACCACGGCCCGGCGATGCGCGCCGCGAACCAGGAGGCCGCCGCGCGCTTCGGCAAGCTCTTCGCGCCGAAGGCCGCCAAGGCCGGCGACATGCTGATGCTCGCAGGCATCCTCGGCGCCATCGTCCAGATCGCCAAGCGCTGGATCGGCGAGGAGTTCGCGACGCCGGTGCCGAAGGTCGTCGCCACCGCGCTGCCGTTCACCCAGGTGACGCGACAGACGGGCGGCAAGGCGAGCGGCAAAACAAACGGCAAGAGGTAGTGGCTCCCACAAGCCGTTGTGGTCAACCAGGGCCGGCGCATTCGAACCGCAGTTTTGTGAGGGGCACCCCCTCCACCGCCTGTTCCGTACAGCCACCCGAACAGCGGACGAATTTTTCAAATTCAATTCCGGTGCGACCCGGGTTTCCGCCTTTCCCGGCCGGCACGCCGCTCGGCTTCTGTACATCTGTATCGCGTTCCGCGTTTTCACACCTCCATTTGCGCAAACTTCGCCTCCGAAGGGCATTTGGGGTCGCGGCGCAGGTGTTCAAGTGGCGATCACTGCATAGCGATATGCGCAACTGTCGGCGTCAGTGCGAACGCCTCCGAAACGAGCGGAACAGGAGTGCCGGCTGCACATCGAGCGCGCGGGCGATACAGAACACCGTGTCGATGGTCGGTGGCCTGGCCGTCCTCGATGCGCCGAAGCACGGACGGAGACATGCGAGTCTTGACCGCCAGCTCTTCGATCGAGCACCCGCGCTCCATCCGCCCGGCCTTATGTTGCGACCGACGAGCTTCAGGACGTTTTCCATCGTGACCGGCGTTCGGATCATGGCTTGAGCATCGACGTAGGCTCGACGCCGAAGGCGCCCGCGATCTTCGCACCCACGTCGATGGTCGCGCTATGGGCGCCGCGCTCCAGCGCGCTCAAGTATGCGCGATCCACCTCGGCCTTGTCGGCCAGCTCCTACTGCGTCCACCCTCTCTCGGCGCGCAGCCGGCGCAGATTGCGCGCGAAGACATCGGGCAGATCCATGTGCGCTATGGAAATCTAAAGTTGACTGGGAGAAAACGGCGTATACGCATCAAAGCGCAGGCGAACTACCGTTCGAACCTACCCACGGTCAGCCACGTGTCGCCGGTCAGATTGACCTTAAATTTCAGCTTGTCTTGCAGCCGGAGCGCGAGCGCTTTCCGACTCGCAGCCGTATCGTTCAGGTGCGCCATGTGTTTTCCTGCGATATCGCTAATCTCGCGAACGTCGCCAACTTGAACCAAGATGGTCTTCGAAGAATGGGCGCCTAGTGCCAACCCTGCCTCAAAAATTACATTAGGCCGCGGTTGACCATCCAGTTTGTGCAAGTTTTTCTTTTTGTCTTGCATCGTAGCAAACTTGGATTTTAGGCGGGCATCTTCATCAGCGGATAGAAGAACCATCACGCCTTGAACTTTTTTCATCGCGTCGTGAATGACATCCCCAACAATCGGATTGGCTCCTCCTTTGGCTGCTTTGATCGCGTCGTTCCATTCCATTGGGTTGATCCCGATGGCGCGCAGGAATGCGTACATGTCTTCTGTCAGTTTATGATCTCGGCCATGGACAACGAAGATCGAGTTATTTCTTGTGGGGGTGACGGCCTTAGCTTTTCTCGGAGGCGCATAGCGTAGCTGCACCGTAGCGGTCGCTAGTGCGGGGCTAGAAGGCGAAGTACCCCTTAGTTCGGCAAGTTCCGAGGATGACGCAAAGCGATGATAAGATGGCACATGGTGCTTTGCAGCAAGCGAGATGGCCGCCAGATTGCGCGGAAGGCGTTGATCCGCCGCCTCCCGAGCAATCTGCCTGTCGACTTGGCTTTTGCTAAGGCCCAGCTTCTTTGTTAGTGCCTCGATGAGCTTTCGATTTACTGCCACTAGACTCTGCCCTTCTTGGCTCCCCTAGATTTGGCAACATTTGCGAAATTTGACCCGACCCCCAAAATCGCTCCGATTTCTGGGCTATCAAAACCTATTGCCAGGAGTCGTCGTGCGGCCTCTTCGTTTTCCAAATCCTTTGTCACCAGTATTGCAAGCAATCGCGTAATCCGCTCAAGCGGGTCTACTCGGGAAGCCTGGTCATCTCCTTTTCTTTTTTGCACTGACGCCACCTTTGCCCTTTTTTTTCCGTTCAATCCTTCGTAACTCTGTAACTGATGCCGCTGAGCTTCCCGCTGCTTCTGCGGCTGCCGCTTGAGGCAAGCCAAGACCTTCCAAGAATTTAACTTTTGGCAAAACACCTTCAAAACGATCAGCGTCGTCGCTAATCGCCTGCCGCAAACACATGAACGCTAGCGATTTCGCAATCACCGCCAGCCAAGCTTCATTTTCTGACGCCATTTTTCTTCTTTCTACTTCTCGCATTTAGGACTCGCACTGAGTCGGCCGTGCTACCTGCCGCGCCAGCGGCGTCCTTTTCAGGCACACCTAAGCCCTTCAGAAATTTGACTTTCTTAAGTACGTCATCAGCCTTATCCGGGTTTTTCTCGGCGTACTTTTCTAAACACAGAAATGCCAGCGCGTTACCAATAACGGGAAGCCAAATTTCTTGAACGCTTTTAGTGTCTGACACGCGCGCCTCCAAAGCGGACTACCTCCGCGAATCGACGTGTGAGGTGGAAACATATCATGTCAACAGCATAACGCATGCATCGCTTCATCTACCCTGCCGCTTTCCAGCCCTTTCTTTTTGGCTAGAGTGCGCGCCTTCCTCCATCCACAGGTGCTTAGTGATCGTTCTCGAGTTCATCATCTTCGTCGTGTCGTCGGGGTTGTTCTACAACGCCAGCTTTCGCCACCGGCTCTGGGCGGTGCTGATCGCGGGCGGCATCGCCACGGGCTCGTCGCTGCTGTTCGTCTACGACGTCTATGAGAAGCTGACCGCCAAGCCCGAGGCGCCGGTCAAGGTCGTCACCGAGAAGAAGGTGCCCGTGCCCGTCCTGGTGCGCGTGTCGCGGCCGGCGGCGCTGTCGAGGCCGGAGAACTGCCGCAAGGACTATCCCTTCTTCGCGCGCATCTTCGGCGACGAGGGCACGACCGAGCTGTCGTTCACGGTCGGCGCCGACGGCGCGCTCAGCGACATGAAGGTCTCAAAGTCCAGTGGCTCGGACCGTCTCGACGACGCCGCCGTCGACTGCGTGAAGAAGTGGCATTACCGCCCGGCGTTGAAGGACAACGAGCTGGTCGACTCGCCGATGACGGTCAGCGTGGCGTGGAACCTCGATGATGAGGACGACGCAGATAAAAGGCCGGACGAGGGGAAGGGACCGGATGCGGGAAAGAAGCCGGACGCGGGCGGCGAGAAGCCCGGCGAAGGCCCGCCCGGCGGTGGCGGCGGGTGAAGGTCGGAGAGCGCTTGTGCCGCGTCGCAAGACGTCTTACATTCTTACCATGAATGCGCCGGTCTCCCGCGTCACCTCGAAGGCCCAGACGGTCATCCCGAAGGCCGTTCGCGACAGGCTGGGGCTGAAGCCCGGCGACCTCGTCCGCTATGTGATCGAGGGCAAGCGCGTGACGATCGAGCGCGCGCGGACGGAAGCCGAGGACGATCCGTTCGCGACCTTCAGCGAATGGGCCAGCGACGCCGACGAAGCCGCCTACGGCTCGCTCTGATGGCTTACGCGCCCTTCGACGTGGTGCTGGTTCCCTTCCCCTATTCGGACAAGCTCGCCGAGAAGCGCCGCCCCGCCGTCGTGGTCAGCGCGCCCGAGCTGGAACGGCGCCATGGCTTGCTGTGGCTCGCGATGATCACCAGCGCATCGAACCCGGCTTGGACGGAAGACGTGATGATCTCGGACTTGAAGGCGGCCGGTCTGCCCCATCCGTCACGCATCCGGCCCGCGAAGATCGCGACCGCCGACGCCGCGCGCATCGTGCGCCGCACGGGCCGCCTGCCGCCGAAGGATGTAGCGGCGCTGAAGACACGGCTGAAGGCGCTGCTGCCCGTCTGACGATGCTGCCAAAAGAAAAGGGCCGATGCGAACACCGGCCCTTTCCGTACTTGTATGTGCGACGAGCGCCGGACTTAGAAGTCCATATCGCCCATGCCGCCCATGCCGCCGCCGCCGGGCATGCCGCCGCCGGCCGCTTCCTTCTTCGGACGGTCGGCCACCATGGCCTCCGTCGTGATCAGGAGCGACGCGACCGAGGCCGCATTCTGCAGCGCGGTGCGCACGACCTTCGTCGGGTCGACGATGCCGGCGTCGATGAAGTCGCCGTACTTCTCGCCCTGGGCGTCCCAGCCGTAGGTCGCAGACTTCTGCTCGAGCAGCTTGCCGACGATCATCGAGCTCTCGTTGCCCGCGTTCTCGACGATCTGACGGATCGGGGCCTGGATCGCCTTGCGGACGATCGCCACACCCTGGGTCTGGTCGTCGTTGTCGCCGGTCAGCCCGTTGAGCGCCTTGGTCGCGTAGAGCAGGGCGGTGCCGCCGCCCGGGACGATGCCTTCCTCGACCGCGGCCTTCGTCGCGTTGAGGGCGTCGTCGACGCGGTCCTTCTTCTCCTTCACCTCGACTTCGGTGGCGCCGCCGACGCGGATCACCGCAACGCCGCCGGCGAGCTTCGCCAGACGCTCCTGCAGCTTCTCCTTGTCGTAGTCCGAGGTGGTCTCCTCGATCTGCGCCTTGATCTGCGACACGCGGGCCTGGATGTCGTTCTTCTTGCCCGAGCCGTCGATGATCGTGGTGTTGTCCTTGTCGATGCGGACCTTCTTGGCCGTGCCCAGCATGTTCAGCTTGACGTTCTCGAGCTTGATGCCGAGGTCTTCGCTGATCACCTGGCCGCCGGTCACGATGGCGATGTCTTCCAGCATGGCCTTGCGGCGATCGCCGAAGCCCGGCGCCTTCACCGCCGCCACTTTCAGGCCGCCGCGCAGCTTGTTGACGACGAGCGTCGCCAGCGCCTCGCCCTCGACCTCTTCGGCGATGATGACGAGCGGACGGCCGCCCTGCACGATCGACTCGAGGATGGGGAGGAGGTCCTTCAGCGAGGACAGCTTCTTCTCGTGGATGAGGATGTACGGCTCGTCGAGCTCGGCCACCATCTTGTCCGCATTGGTGATGAAGTAGGGCGAGATATAGCCGCGGTCGAACTGCATGCCTTCGACGACGTCGAGCTCGGTGTCGAGGCTCTTGGCCTCTTCGACCGTGATCACGCCCTCGTTGCCGACCTTCGCCATCGCCTCGGCGATCATCGCGCCGACCTCGCGGTCGCCGTTCGCCGAAATCGTGCCGACCTGGCCGATCTCCTCGTTCGACTTGACCTTCTTGGAGCGCTTCTTGAGGTCGGCGACGACGGCCTCGACGGCCTTCTCGATGCCGCGCTTCAGGTCCATCGGGTTCATGCCGGCCGCGACCGACTTGGAGCCCTCGCGCACGATCGCCTGGGCAAGCACCGTCGCCGTCGTCGTGCCGTCGCCGGCCGCGTCGTTGGTCTTGGAAGCGACCTCGCGCACCATCTGCGCGCCCATGTTCTCGAACTTGTCGGCGAGCTCGATCTCCTTGGCCACCGTCACGCCGTCCTTGGTCGTGCGCGGGGCGCCGAAGCTCTTCTCGATCACGACGTTGCGGCCCTTGGGGCCCAGCGTCACTTTCACCGCGTCGGCAAGAACGTCGACGCCGCGCAGAAGCTTCTCGCGCGCGTCGGCGCCGAAGCGTACGTCTTTGGCTGCCATGTGTGTGTTCTCCTTATAGGGGTATTAGGCGGCCTTCTTCGAAGCCTTGCGGCCTTCGAGAATGCCCATGATGTCGGACTCCTTCATGATCAGGAGCTCCTCGCCGTCGATCTTCACTTCGGTGCCGGACCACTTGCCGAACAGCACGAAGTCGCCGGCCTTCACTTCCGGGACGACGCGCTTGCCGGCGTCGTCCAGGGCGCCGGGGCCCACGGAGACGACTTCGCCTTCCTGCGGCTTCTCCTGGGCGGTGTCGGGGATGATGATGCCGCCGGGGGTCTTCTGATCCTCCTTGACGCGGCGGACGACCACGCGGTCGCCGAGCGGACGGAATTTCATATGGAGTTCTCCTTAAAACCTAGGTTTTTCATAGCCTTATGCGCACAGAGCAGCACTCCCATAAGGCGAGTGCTAAAGGCTGGGCGGTAGGTAGTGCGTGAGAGGCGGGGCGTCAAGGGGTGGCTGTATAGTGGGCCGGCAAAAATGCGGGATTCCGATGCGCCTCATTCTGATCCTTGTCGCTTCTCTTGCGCCGATCCTTGTCGCTTCTCTTGCGGTCTCGACCGCCCGGGCCCGCGACGTCTCCGACCTGTCGCAGCGCTGGTCCGGCTATTGGAACGCGAAGAACCTCGACGCCACGATGACGCTCTACGCGCCCGACGCGGCGTTCCTGCCGCCGGTGGGCAAGGCCTGGCACGGCGTCGCGGAGATCCGCAGGCAATGCGCCGCTGCGCTGGCGGTTTACGAGCCGCATATCGAGCTCACCAGCGAGCGCAGCGAAAGATCGGGCACGCTCGCCTTCGACACCGGCACCTATGACGAGACGCTCAATCCGGTGAAGGGCGGCAAGTCGGTCCACGCCAAGGGCAGCTATCTCTTCCTGTTCAAGCGCGGGCGCGACGGGCGCTGGCGCATCCTCGAACAGAGCTGGAGCGAGACCACGCCCGTCAAGCTTTGAGACGGCGCCGCCGCGCCGGCCGGGAGGCTACGCCTTGAGCGAGCCCCGCCTGGTCCGCTCGCGTTTGGCCGGATCGCCTTTAGCCGGTTCCTTGGGACGCCGCCGGTCCGCGAGCTCGCGGCAATAGCGCACTGCGTTCAGCACGATGCGCTTCACCGCTTCGTTCTTCTGCTCCAACCCGCGCGCCCAGCCGAAGCTGCCCATGTGCAGCACGTGGCCGGCCGCGACGTCGGCCTCGACGACGATGCCGGCCCTGGTGACGAGCGAGTTGAACAGCCGGCCGCGCACCACCGTGCCGGTGGCGAGCACGTTCGGCTCGATCCTGTCGGCGTCGTACCACATGCGGTCGACCTGGCCGTCGGCCTTGAGCGGCACCGCGTCGATCTCGCGATACACGATCGGCACGTCGCCGCCGAAGCGGTTGCCGGGGCCGAGTACCACGCCTTCGAAGATCGGATGGTCGGGACGCACGATCTCGATGCTCCCGGAATCGACGAAGGCGCTGTCCTCGACCTCGGCGATCAATTCGCGGCGCCTCGGCTTCTCGGCCATGCGCTCGGTCGCGTAGCCGCCGAAGCGGTAGGACGAGACGAAGGTGCGCTCCTCCGGCTGGCCGAGCTGATACCACTGGTTGCCCGACGCCCGGCTGCCGGTCTTCTTCTTCTCGCGATAGGTCGTCTGCTTCTTGTCGACGGTGAGATTGTCGCCGTCGACCTCGATGCGCCACCAGCACACGTTCCCCGCCGCCACCATGAGCACGCCGCCGCGCTTCAGATAGCGGTCGATCTCGTCGCGCATGGCTTGCGACCAGTATTCGTCATGGGTGAGCAGCGCCGTCACCGGCGCCCGCCCGCCGGGACGAAGGCCGCGATGCAGGTCCATGGAATCGACGCAGCAGAACGAAATCCCGGCCTCTGCGAAAGCCTTCAGGAACCCCAGCGCGGCGTGGATCGTGTTGTCGCCGGTGCGGCTGATCGGCCGCTGCGTGGTGATCGTGCGCACGTTGCCCAGACTGTTCGAATAGAACGAGCCGCCGGCCAGGCGGTTGTAGGCCTGCCAGGTGAAGGTCGGCAGCACGCAGCACAGGTCGCGGCCCATGAAGCGCCTGGGCTTGACGTTGAAATAGATGTCGCCCGACACCGTGCCCTGGTTGTCGCGGACGATGCATTCGTAGAGGCCGGGCTCGAGGTCCGTCGTGTCGACGGCGATGCGCGCGCGATAGGCCGCGCCCCCGTCGCGATAGGACTTCGGGACCTGCTTGTAGAGGCGGACGCGCTCCGCCGTCACGGACGTGGTCGCGCCGGTGACCGCGTTGCGCAGCGCGACCGACTCGACGCGCAGCGGCAGCAGCAGGGCCCAAGGGCTGAAATCGATCTTGCGCGCGGCGCGGATATAGGCCGTCTCGCCCGCGAAGACCGAGAAGACCTCCGCATAGCCGTTGATCGGCGGCAGCTTGAGGTACATCGACCATTTGTACTGGCGGTCGATTTGCGCGTCTGATCGTTTGGCCATTTCGGCGAGATCCCTCGAGGGCCCGCTATACTGGAGTTCCCGGGGAAATGACATGGCGCGCGGGCGCCGCCGATGGACGTGGCGCCGCGGATGGAGGCGGCGCCGCGCGCGTTGCAGAGCAGGCCGGCGTCAACCCTCAGGCGCCCGCAGCACCGGCACGAGCTGCCGCTCGAGCTCCGCCGTCGTCAGGTTGGCGAGCTCCTTGGGCACCTCGCGCCACACCGTGTCCTTGACCTTGCCGCTCGCCACGCTGCGGAACTCGCCGATGCTGCGGGGCGGCGCGACGACGACCAGCGCGTTGAATTTGTGCCGGTCGAGCGCGGCCTCGACGGCATCGGCGATGGCGCGGACGAAATCGTGCTTCTCGAGCTTGCGCACGTCGCTGTGCGATTCATAGACGTGGCCCTGGCCGCCCCTGGCGTCGCCGCCGCGTCCGCCTCGGTCGGTATCGATCTCGCGGCGGTCGTGATGCAGCCCGGAGGCCACGTCTTCGAGCACGGTCTCAAGCCGGCCATGCGCCGCCTTGTATTCGAAGAAGCGGGCATGGGCGGAATCGAAGACGGCGACGAGGGTATGGTCGGCATTCATGGCGGGCTCCTTTCGAGGATGACCCCCGACTTCGGAATAACCCTTGAGCGGCTTTCCGGGTTCCGTATTGTGCGGCGCCGGGGGAGGGGGACATGCTGGTCAGCGCGCCGAAATCGGAAGTCCGCAGCTGGACGACGGACAGCCGCCGCTGGGCCGGCTATCGGCCGCGGCCCGGCGACATCGTCATCGCCACCGCGCCCAAATGCGGCACCACCTGGACGCAGCAGATCGTCAGCCTGCTCGTCTTCCGCTCGGCCGAGCCGCGCGAGATCCAGATCATTTCGCCCTGGATCGATTTCCGCCTGCCGCCCGTGGCCGAGGTGATGGCCTATGTCGAGGCGCAGACCCATCGCCGCTTCCTGAAATCGCATCTGCCGTTCGACGCGCTGCCGATCTACGACGAGGTCAAGTACGTCCACGTCGCGCGGTCCGGCCTCGACGCGTTCATGTCCTGGCACAACCACACCAGCCACTATTCGCCGCGCGCGGTCCAGATGCAGGGCCAGGCCGGGCTCGACGACGAGGCGATCGCCCGTCCGCTGCCGCGCCCCGATCCCTCGCCGCATGTGCAGTTCCAGACCTGGATGACGGAAGGGCCGCAGGCGCGCCTGCTCGACGACTCCCCGGCGTCGAACTTCTTCGCCATGGAGAAGAGCTGGTGGGCGGAGCGCGCGCGGGAAAACGTGCTGCTCGTGCACTACAACGACATGAAGGCCGACCTCGGCACCGAGATGCGCCGCATCGCGGCGTTCCTCGGCATCGAGGTTTCCGCGCCCGTCTGGCCCGAATTGGTCGAAGCCGCCAATTTCGAGTTCATGCGCGAGCACGGCGCCAAGCTGATGCCGCGGGCGGCGCTGTCGTGGGACAACGGCCATGAGCGCTTCATCAACAAGGGCACCAACGAGCGCTGGCGCGAGGCGCTGACCGCGGACGACGTGGCGCGCTATGAGGCTCGGGCCGCGCGCGAGTTCTCGCCTTCGCTGGCGCGTTGGGTTGCGGGCGGACGGCGGGCGGCCGGCGATCCCGAGGTGACGCCCGGCTAGGCGGCCTTGATGTCGTCGCCCACCATCGCCCGCACGAGCTCGACGATGGCGCGCTGGCTTCCGCGATGGGCGATGCGGGGAAAGAGGCTGGCCATCTCCCGCCCGTTGCGGGTCTTGGCCATCTCGCGCGTCGACATCTGGCCGGCGCTGGGCTGGAGGCGCTTGCCGGAAGGCACCGGTAGACCCTCGAAGAAGTAGGAGATCGGCGCCTCGAGGGCATGGGCGATCGCGAACAGGGTCGAGGCCGAGATGCGGCACAGCCCATATTCGTAGCGTTGCACCATCTGGAACGTCACGCCGAGCTTTTGAGCCAGCGCGGTCTGGTTCATGCCGAGCGCCTTGCGGCGGGAGCGCACCCGCTCCCCCACGTGCTCGTCGACTTCGTTGCGCGTCCTGGTTTTGGGCATGGCCGGTTAAGGTCGAGGTGCAACTATCTGCTTACTGTCAGTAAGTAGAGGGTTTTGCGGCCCGACGCAACACTTCTGGTGTGTCGGACGAAGAAAAAGACCTCCTGGCGCTCGGCAACGAAATCCGCCGCCACCGCAATCTGAAGGGGCTCAGCCAGGAAAAACTGGCGGAGCTGGCAGGACTTAACCGCAACTATATCGGTTTCGTGGAGCGCGCCGAGCGCAGCCCCAGGGTGACGGTTATATTCCGCATCGCCCGCGCCCTGGAGATCCATCCGTCCGAGCTGATTCGCGAGATGAAGTGGGCGTTGCGCTGACCTCAGACCCCCGCTAGACCACCCGCAACCGCTATTTCCCGAGGTTTCCATGTCTGCCGTCCCCGAGGGCTTCGCGCCCTTCAAGCTCGCCATGGGCTTTCTGGCCGTCAACGGGCCGCTTTACGGCCGCTGGGACGGCACCCACCTGCTCCTGGGCTTCCGCGTCGACGACCGGCACTGCAACCCGGGCATGGTCGCCCATGGCGGCATGCTGGCCACCTTCGCAGACATGCTCCTTCCCATCGCCTCGCGCTTCCAGGCCAAAGCCGACATGGGCTTCCTGCCCACGGTGAACCTGACCTGCGATTTCCTCGCGCCTGCGCCGAAGGGGAGCTGGGTCGAGGGCCGGGCCGAGGTCGTGCGCATGACCCGCAACCTGCTCTTCGCGCAAGGCGCCGCCACCGCCGACGGCGAGCCCTGCCTGCGCGCCAACGGCATCTTCAAGATCAAGACCGTGAAGGACGCCGCCACCATTGCGAATTTTTCGATAAAGTCGCTGTTCGACTTCGACTAATGTCCTTCGCCATGAGCGACGAAAACCTTCCCATGGCGGTCGATCCGCCGAAGCCGCCAGACCCGCCCGATCCGCCGCAGGACCCGCGCTGGAAGTTCCTGCGCGACGTGGCGGTGTTCGAGCTCAAGCTCGCGATCAACAACCTGCACAATTTCGTCCAGATCCCGATGACCCTGGCGGTGGCGGCGTTCGACGTCGTCTTCAAGCACGGCGAGGAGGGGGCGCGCTTCTACAAGTTCGTCGAGTGGGGGCGCACCATCGACGACCACATCGACATCTACAGCATCATCCACGACCGCGAGCGCGGGCTGAACAAGGACTTCACCGTCGACGCGGTGCTGGCGCGCGTCGAAGGCGTCATCAAGCGCGAATACGACAAGGGCGGCACCGCCGCGAGCGTCAAGAACGCGGTCGACCGCGCGCTCGACGAGATGCAGGCGCGCACCGCGCCGGCCAGCGCCAAGGCGGCCGAAGCGGCGGACAAGGCTGCCGAAGCCGTGCGCCGCGCGGCCGACAATTTCCGCGGCAGGGACGGCGATCCGCCCACGGTCTGACGGGAGCGGATCGCCTGGACGCTCAGTGCGGGTCGTCGTCTCCGCCGCCGCTGCTTTCGCCGCCGCCGGAGCTCTCGCCGCCGCTGGAGCTCGAGTCGTCGGAACCCGCGCTGTCGTGCGACTCGGTCTCATCGCTCGAGCTCTCGCCACTGCTCGAGCTCTCTTCTTCGGTCGCGCTGTCCTCGCCGGAGGTATTCTCGCCGCTGGAGGAGCTTTCGGACGTTTCGACCGTCTCCTCCTCGGCGGTGTCTTCGGTGACCTCCTGGACGTTCTCCTCGTAGGCGACCTCTTCGGTCGTGACTTCCTCCGACGTTTCCTCGCTGGTGAGCTCGATGTACTCCTCGCTGCTCGACGACCATTGCGTCTGCGTATACTCGGTCCAAGTCTCATAGACCGCGACGGGCACGGTGACGCCGAACTCGTAGAACTCATCGAAGAAGTCGGTCCCATGCGAGCCGCGCTTGACGCGCTTGGCGCCCGGCGCCCATTTGATCACGTCCATGCCCAAGACCTTGCCGGCCTTGCCGTCGACGACGAACTGGACCTTGTTCCCCTTCGGTCCGTCCGCGACGACGACATAAGTCGTGCCCTTGCGGCGCACGTCGTCGACCTTGAAATGCTTGGATTGCAGCAGGTCCGCGACCTTGTGCGGCGACCAGGTCTTGGCCTCCGCCTGCTTCGAACAGTTTGCAGTCGTCATCGCGACGACGGCGCATAGCGCCGCCGTCCCCAGAAAATGCAGTCTCATATCAGTCCCCCAATATTCGGCCGCACGGGTGCGCGGCCACTCCCTCGGCGGGAGTCAGGAGAATGCTATCAGGGGGCGCCGCGCGGGCAAAACGCACCATCAATGCGCGAGAAACGCCTCGAGCACGTTGACGGTGTTGAGGCCGAGCTTCTCGACGTTGTAGCCGCCCTCGAACACGAACAGCGTCGGCAGCCTGAAGCCTGCGATCGCATCGCCCAGCTTGAGATAATCGTCGCTGGTCAGGCAGAAGCGCGCGATCGGGTCGTCGACGAAGGTATCCAGCCCGAGCGAGACCAGCAGCACGTCGGGCCCGAAGGCTTCGATCTTCTTCCTCGCCGCGGCGAAAGCGCCGCCATAGGCGGCCCAGTCGGTGCCTTTCGGCATCGGCAGGTTCAGGTTCGCGTTCTCGCCCGCGCCTTCGCCGTGCTCGTCGGCGAAGCCAAGGAAATGCGGATAGGCGAAATTGGGATCGGCGTGGATGGAGCAGAACAGCACGTCGCTGCGGCGGTAGAAGATCGTCTGCGTGCCGTTGCCGTGATGGTAGTCCACGTCGAGGATCGCGGGCCGCATGCCCGCATCGGCCAGGTACTGCGCCGCGATGGCGATATTGTTCAGGTAGCAGAAGCCGCCGAACACGTCGCCCGCGGCGTGATGGCCGGGCGGACGCGCCAGCGCGAACGCGCTCTTCTCGCCGCCCCGGATCTCCTGCGCCGCCGACAGCGCGACGTTGACCGCGGCGCGCGCGGCTTCCCATGTGCCCTTCATGATCGGCGTGCCGGCGTCGAAGGCAAAGGTGCCGAGCCGCGATTCGATGTCCGGCGCGCGCCGCGCCGAAAGCCCCGGCGCCGGCCAGCGCGACGGCAGCGCCGCCAGGGCCTTCGGGCCATAGGCCTTCTGCCAGGCCGCGAAAGCTTCGCCCAGGAAACCGACCAGCTCGGGATCGTGCACGCGCACCACCGGCTCGTTGCCGAATTCGTGCGGCTCGAGGATCGGCCCGAGCTTGCGCTCCTCGATGCGCGCGCGCACGGACTCGGCGCGGCTCGGGATCTCGACCGCGGGCAGGAGGCGGCCGCCTTCGAATTCCTGAGCCGGGATGTGCCCCAGATGGGCGGGCGAATAGAACGTCTTCATTCAGTCAGCTTGAAGCATGATCGCGCCTGCCGCAATCACCGCCGCCGCGGCCCAGCGGCGCGGCGACATGCGCTCGCCCAGCACGCTCATCGCCAGCGCGGTGCCGAACAGCACGCTGGTCTCGCGCAGCGCCGCGATCTGCGCGGTGGCGCCGGTGCGGTAGGCGAGCATCGCGGCGCCGTAGCTTACGATGGACAGCGCGGCGGCGACGATGCCCAGCCGCCACTGCTTGCGCGCCGCGACCATCACCGCGCGGCCGCGGATGCCGGGCGCGGTCGCGAGCACCGCCGCGCCATGCGCCACGAAGAACCACAGCACGTAGGTGAAGGGCGTCGCCACGCTGCGCACGCCCGAGGCGTCGATCAGCGTGTAGCAGCCGATGGTGACGCCCGTGCCCAGCGCGTAGAGAAGTCCCGCCCGCGCGCCCGCGCTGCCGCGATGCGAGACGCCGATGGCGATCACGCCGCCGCAGACCATGACGATGCCGAGGAGCTCGAGCGCGCGCATCGGCTCGTGCAGCAGCACGGCGGCGCCGAGCGCGGTGAACAGCGGTCCGGTTCCGCGCGCCACGGGGTAGACGGCGGAGAAATCGGCGCTCTCATACGACTTCACCAGCAAGAGCTCGTAGACCGCATGCACCAGCGCGGTCGCGGCGAGGAACGCAAGCGCGCGCCCTTCCGGCAGCGGCACGAAGAACAGCGCCGGCGCGACCAGGACCGACGAGCACACGCCGATCAGCAGCCGCATCGCATATTTGTCCTCAGCCGCCTTGGTCAGCACGTTGACGACGGCGTGCACGACGGCGGAGACGAGGATCAAAGCGAGAGCGACGGTCATTCGGGGCAACGAATCGAGGCGCCAACCGTTATCTCACGGGCAATCGCACGAGGAACACCATGGCCACGCAATCGACCGATCTCAGGGACGGCATGCCCGGCCACGCCGTTTCGGAACAGAACCGGCTCCGCCGCGAGCAGGACGCGAAAGTGTCTCGCGAGCCCCAGGTCGTCGCGCCCGAGCCGGGCAAGAACGTACCGGAAGGCCAGAACACAAAAGGCTGACATACTCGATCGGCCGGCATACTGGATCACTGGGCCGGTTTTCGCGCAGACTGTGAAAGCATGCGCGGAGACCGGCCCCTTTGTCGTACCTCAACGAAAACCTGATCGGCGTCCCGGGCGGACGCTGGAAGCTCCAGACGCCCGCGCTCGTCATCGATCTCGACGTTCTCGAGCGCAACATCGAAGCGATGGCCGCCCATGCGAAGACGCACGGCATCGCGCTGCGCCCGCATGCCAAGACACACAAGTCCGCCGAGATCGCGCGCCGCCAGATCGCGGCGGGGGCGCTCGGCATCTGCTGCGCCAAGCTCGGCGAGGCCGAGGCGCTGGCCGACGGCGGCGTGCCGCGCATATTGATCACCTCGCCGGTGGTGACCGAGGCGGGCGTGGCGCGCATCGCGGCGCTGAACGCGCGGCTGGAGGAGCTGATCGTCGTCGTCGACGACGCGCAGACCGCGGCCATGCTCGATGCCGCATCGGCCGCGACACCGCTCAAGGTCTTCGTCGACATCGATCCCGGCATGGGCCGCACGGGCATCCGCCCCGATCGCGCGCCCGCATTGATCGAGGCGGTGGCGCAGGCGAAGAACCTCAAGCTTTCGGGCCTGCAATGCTATGCGGGTCAGGTGCAGCACATGGAATCGCCCAATCAGCGCCGCGACGCGTCGCTTTCGGCGCTCAAGGAACTGGGCGCGTTGCGCGACCGGCTCGGCAAGGACGCGCCCAAGATACTGTCCGGCGGCGGTACCGGCACCTTCGACATCGATCCCGATGCGCGCGTGCTGACCGAGCTTCAGGTCGGCTCCTACGTCTTCATGGATCGCCAGTACAACGACGTCTGGACCAAGCCCGGCGACCGGCCGCCGTTCGAGACCTCGCTGTTCGTGCAGACGACGGTGATCAGCGCCAACCGCACGGGCCTCGTCACCACCGATGCGGGGCTCAAGTCGTTTTCGACCGACGACGGCGTGCCGGTCATCGTCCATGGCGCGCCCGCGGGAGCGCAATACTTCTTCTTCGGCGACGAGCAGGGCGGCGTGATCTATTCCGAAGAGGCGGGCAGGCTCAGGCGCGGCGATCAGCTCGCCTGCGTGGTCCCGCATTGCGATCCGACGGTCAATCTCTACGACCGCTATCACGTGGTGCGCGGCGATGTCCTGGAGGCCATCTGGCCCGTGGATGGCCGCGGAAAGTCTGCCTAGAGCAACCGAAAGATAACCAAACCGTTCATGTGAGGTTCAGCCGAGCTTTCGCATAATCCTGGTCGAAGGATGGGCTCAGAAACCCCAACGGAGTGGTACAGAATGAAAAACCTCAAGAAATTCGCGCTCGGCGCGCTGATGCTGGCAGGCACGGCCGTCGGCCTCAGCCAGCCCGCCTCGGCCGGCATCCATGTCGGTATCGGCATCGGCATCCCCGGTCCGGCCTATTACGGCCCGGCCTATGCCTGCGATCCGTATTACGACTATTACGACGAATACGGCTGCGGCGCCTACTACAGCGGCCCGGTCTTCATCGACGGCATCTGGGTGAACGAGCCGGTGCGTTGGCGCTGGTGGGGCGGACACCGTCAGTTCTGGTGGCACGGCGGCTGGCGCATCGGCACCGGCTGGCATGCGGGCGGCTTCCACGGCCGCGGCTTCCGTCCCGGTACGCATTCCCCCTTCCGCGGCGGCTTCCATGGCGGCTTCCACGATCGTCCGTCCGTCGGACATTTCGGCGGCCATGACTTCCGCGGCCCGAGCGTCGGTCACTTCGGCGGTCACGAAGGCTTCCGCGGTCCGAGCACCGGTCACTTCGGCGGCGCCTCCCACTTCGGTGGCGGACATGGCGGCGGCGGCGGACATCACCACTAAGCCGTAAGCGCCTCGCGTGAGGCGCATCCCCGGCGCGGCACTTCCCCCGGCCGCGCCGGGACTCTTTTCAGGAGCTGTCGAAGATGAAGAACCTCTCCGGGGCGCTTCTGGGCGCCGTGATGCTCGCGGGCGCGGGCTTGGCCGCGACCTCGCCGGCCTCCGCCCAAGTCGATTTCGGGATCTCGTTCGGCGATCCGGAGTACGCGTTCCAACCTTGCGACTACTACGACTACTACGACGAGGCGCCGCCTTGGGGCCTGCCCGAGGACTATTGCGACTATCCCGTCTACGACGAGCCGGTCTATTTCGGCGGCACTTGGTATCGCGGCCCGATCTATTACCGCTGGACGCATGGCCGGCGCCTGTTCTGGCTGAACGGCGGTTGGCGCGAAGACGGCTGGCGCGGCCCGCGTCCGGGACGCATCACCTGGAGCAATCGCGGCGGGCATTTCCGCGGCGGATTCCATTCGGGCGGCAACTGGCATGGACGCGACTGGCACGGTGGCAGTTGGCACGGTGGCAGTTGGCACGGTGGCGACTGGCACGGTGGTGACTGGCACGGCGGCGTCGGGCAGCGCTGGCGCGACAATGACCGGCGCGACAACGACCGGCGCGACAATGGCTGGCACGACAATGATCGGCGGGACAACGGCTGGCACGACAACGATCGGCCGCAGCCGCGCAGTGGCTGGGAACAGGATCGTCACGGCGGCCAGGACCGCTCGGGCTGGGGTCAGGATCGCGGTGGCTGGGGCAGCGACCGCGGCGGCTGGGGCAGCGATCATGGCGGCGACCGTCACGACCATGGAGGCGGAAGCCGTTTCGGCGGCGACCGCGGCAGCAACGACCATGGCGGGAGCGACCCCGGCGGCGGCCATCGCCACTAAATCGCCGCAAGCCGCGGTTCCCTATATGCTTCGGATCTCAATCCAGAAAGGGTTCTCACTATGAAGTCATTTCTGACAGCAGCCGTCGTCGCGGCAGCGGCGGCATTCTCGATGCCGGCCCAAGCCGGCGTCAGCATCGGCATCTCCATCGGCGTGCCCAATGCCATCGCCTTCGATTACGACAGCGGCGGCTATTGCGACCGCTGGGGCTGCCCCGACGAGTACTGGGACCTGCCCGTCTATTACGGGCCCGTCTACTACGACGGCATGTGGTTCCAGGGTCCGCTCTACTACCGCTATTACGGCGGCGAGCGCTGGTACTGGGTGCATGGCGGCTGGCGGCGCGATCAGTGGCGCGGCCCGCGTCCGAAATGGTGGAAGGGCAACTACCGTTACGGCCCGGCGCTCGGCTACAATTTCTATCTCGGCAACGGCTTCCGCCACGACCGCGACCGCTGGTGGCGCGGACACGACTGGCGGCCGGGACGCGCGTGGGACCGCAATTGGCGCGACCGCGACCGCGACTGGCGCGATCATGACGGGCGCGACCGCGATCACGACGGACGCGACCGCGACGGACGCGACCGCGACCGCGACGACCAAAGGATGCACCCCGACAACACCATGATGATGGGCGGCCATCACGACGATCGCGACGGCGGCAAGGACGGCGGCGGCATGATGATGATGGGCGGCAGCCATCACAACGATCGTGACGGAAACGGCATGATGGGCGGCGGCAACGGCCCGGGCACCGGAACCGGCTCCGGCTCCGGCAACGGCGGCAGCAATCACGGCGCCGGCAACGGCACCAGCCATGGCGGCGGCGGCGCAAGCGACGACAACGGTCCCGGCACCGGCAGCGGTCGCCATGGCGGCAGCAGCAATGGCGGCGGCGGCAATGGCGGCAGCGGCGGCAATGGCAGCAGCGGCGCCAGCGACAACGGCGACAATGGCGGCGGCCACAAGCACAAGAGCCATGACAACGGCAACGGCGGCAACTGACGCCGTCTCATGACATGCGGAACGGCCCGGGCGTTTGCCTGGGCCGTTTTGCTTTTGCTAGCCTCGCGGCCATGAGCGAACGGCCCAACGATTTCGGCGCCTTCTGGCTGCCTTTCACGCCCAACCGCGATTTCAAGGCGAATCCGCGCATGATCGCGCGCGCCGAAGGGATGTACTTCCATTCCGACGACGGCCGCGCGCTGCTCGATGCCTGCTCGGGGCTGTGGTGCTCGAACCTCGGCCACGGCCGCAAGCAGATCGCGAACGCCATCGCGTCGGCCGCGCACGAGCTCGATTTCGCGCCGACCTTCCAGTTCGGCCATCCGGCGGCTTTCACACTGGCGGAGCGCCTGGCGCAGCTCGCGCCCAAGGGCCTCGATCACGTCTTCTTCGTCAATTCGGGATCGGAGGCCTGCGACGCCGCGCTCAAGATCGCGCGCGCCTATTGGCAGAAGAAGGGTCAGGGCGGCCGCTTCCGGCTGATCGGGCGCGAGAAGGCCTATCACGGCGTCCTGTTCGGCGGCATCTCGGTCGGCGGGCTCGCCAACAACCGCAAATTCTACGGCCCGCTCGTTCCGGGTACGGACGATCACCTGCCGCTGCCTTACGACGCCGCGATGCGCTTCACCCGCGGCGAGCCGGAGAAAGGCGCGGACCACGCCGATGCGCTCGACGCGCTCGTGGCGCTGCACGGCGCGGAGACCATCGCCGCCGTCATCGTCGAGCCGATGTCGGGCTCGGCCGGGGTGTTCGCGGCGCCGAAGGACTACCTGAAGCGCCTGCGCGCCGCCTGCGACCGGCACGGCATCCTGCTGATCTTCGACGAGGTGATCACGGGCTTCGGGCGGCTGGGCCATGCCTTCGCCGCCGAGCGCTACGGCGTCGTGCCCGACATGATCACCTTTGCGAAGGGCGTGACCAACGGCGCGGTGCCGATGGGCGGCGTGATCGTCGCCGGGCACGTGCACGAGGCGTTCATGGCGGGGCCGAGCCATGCCGTCGAGCTTTTCCACGGCCATACCTATTCGGCGCATCCGCTGGCTTGCGCCGCGGGGCTGGCGGCGCTCGACCTCTATCGCGACGAGGACCTCTATGCCCGCGCTTTAGCGCTCGAGCCGGCGTTCGAGGCGGCAGTGCACGGCCTCAAGGACGCGCCGCGCGTGGTCGATATCCGCAATGTCGGGCTGGCGGCGGGGATCGACATCGCCCCCGATCCAGCCGCGCCGGGCCTGCGCGGCTACGAGGCCATGCGGCGCGCGTTCTCAGAGGAGAACATGGTCATCCGGGTCTCCGGCGACACGATCGCGCTGGCGCCCGCGCTGGTGGTGTCCGAGGCCGAGATCGACCGGATGGTGACGGGTGTTCGTACCGTGCTCGGGAAGATCGTCTAGCGCAACTTCCTTGCTCGCGCCCCGGCTTCCTTTGGCAGGGGAAATGGGTTACCTCCCGCCGTCGTCGGCCTCGCGAGGATCTCATGCGCATCGGTGTTCCCAAGGAAATCAAGAATCACGAATACCGCGTCGGCATGACGCCTCCGGCCGTGCGCGAGCTGACCTCGCGCGGGCACGAGGTCTTCGTCGAGACCATGGCCGGCGACGGCATCGGCCTGTCGGACGACATGTACACCCGCGTGGGCGCCAAGATCCTCAAGACCGCCGACGAGGTGTTCGACGCGGCCGACATGATCGTGAAGGTCAAGGAGCCTCAGGCCGTCGAGATCAAGCGGCTGAAGCCCAAGCACACGCTGTTCACCTATCTGCACCTGGCGCCCGATCCCGAGCAGACCAAGGGGCTCCTGGATTCCGGCGCGATCTGCATCGCCTACGAGACCGTGACCGACGAGCGCGGCGGCCTTCCGCTGCTGGCGCCGATGAGCGAGGTCGCGGGCCGCATGTCGATCCAGGCCGGCGCCCATAGCCTCGAGAAGGCGCAAGGCGGACGCGGCATGCTGCTCGGCGGCGTGCCGGGCGTTCCCGCCGCCAAGGTCGTCGTGCTGGGCGGCGGCGTGGTCGGCACCAACGCCGCGCGCATGGCGATGGGGCTGGAGGCGCATGTCACCATCCTCGACGTCTCGTTGCGCCGCCTGAACGAGCTCGACCTGCAGTTCGGCGCGATGCTGAACACGATCTATTCGACGATCGATTCGATCGAGGAGCACATCACCGGCGCCGACCTGGTCGTCGGCGGCGTGCTGCTGCCGGGCGCGGCCGCGCCCAAGCTCATCACCGCCAAGATGGTGAGCCAGATGAAGAAGGGCTCGGTCATCGTCGACGTCGCCATCGACCAGGGCGGCTGCGCCGAGACCAGCCGCGCCACCACCCATGCCGACCCGACCTACATGGTGGACGGCGTCGTGCATTATGCGGTCGCCAACATGCCGGGCGGCGTGGCGCGCACCTCGACCTTCGCGCTCAACAACGCTACCCTGCCGTTCACCATCGCCTTGGCCGGAAAGGGCGCGGAAAAGGCGATGATCGAAAACGCGCATCTGCGCGCGGGCCTGAACGTCTACAAGAACGTGCTGACCTACAAAGCCGTCGCGGAAGCGCAGAACCTGCCGTACAAGAGCGCGGAGAGCGTGCTGGGAATGTAAGGGTTCAGCGCGCCGCGGCGCGAAGCTTGCGTGTCCGCGTCTTGGTCTCTTCGGTCATGCAGCCGAAATAGAGCAGCGGATACATGCTGCCGCCCTCGGCCTCGGCGGCCGTGGCCTTGCACTTCCTGTCGCGCGCCGCGATCCAGTCGCGCTGTTCCGGGCGGAGCTTGGCGCGCGCATCCTCGGCCAGAGCCCCCCAGGCGTCGTTCAGGTCCTTGTCGGCGGCGTGCCAGTTGTCCTCGGCGCAGGTGTTGAGCTCGTTCTGCGTGGTGGCGTGGTCGCATTCGTCGGCCCGCGCCGCCGCGGGTGCGAGCAGCAGCGCCGCAGCGATCAAGCCCGCCGCCATCGAACCCGCCTTCATCGCGCCAGCCTTCATATCGTCGCCCCGCCGTCGCAGACGATGGTCTGGCCGGTGGTGAACGAGCCCGCGCGCGAGGCCAGGAACACGGCGGCGCCGGCGATCTCGTCGGGCTCGCCGATGCGGCGGAGCGGCGCGCCCTGCGTCGAGCGCTTCAGGGTCTCCGGGTTCTCCCACAGCGCGCGCGCGAAGTCGGTCTTGATCAGGCCCGGCGCGATGCAGTTGGCGCGGATGTTGTGCGGGCCGTATTCGACGGCGATGTTGCGGGCGAGCTGCATGTCGGCCGCCTTGGAGATGCAATAGGCGCCGAGCACGGGCGAGCCGCGCAGGCCGCCGATCGACGAGACGATGATGATCGCGCCGTCCTTGCGCTCGACCATCTCGGGCAGCACGAGCTGGGCCAGCCAGTGGTTGGAGCGGATGTTCGCGCCCATGATCTTGTCGAAGGCCTCGTCGGGAATGCCCATCTGCGGGCCGTAATAGGGGTTCAGCGCCGCGTTGCAGACCAGGACGTCGATGCGGCCGAAGCGCTCGCGGGTGCGGGCGACCAGCTGCTCGAGCTGCTCCTTGTAGTTGATGTTGGCCGGGATGGCGGCGGCGGCGTCGCGGCCGACGGCCTTGTTGATGTCGGCGGCGACCTTCTCGCAGGCGTCGGCCTTGCGGCTGGAGACCACCACGTTGGCGCCGTGCTCGGCGAAGCGGTGCACGATGGCCTCGCCGATGCCCTTGGTCGAGCCGGTGACGAGCGCCGTCTTGCCGCTCAAGTCGAACAGATTCATGGAAAGTCTCCCCGTTACGAAATATCAATGGTCGGGATCATCGCCTAGATTTCGCCGTCAGGCCAAGCGAAACTCAGGCCCCACCACGCAATGGCTCGCCCATGAGAAAGCCCGCCGCCGTCCTCGCCGCTGTGCTGCTCCTTGCGGGCTGCCAGAACGCGCCGCCGCAATATGCCCGCGTACCCGCGATGCGCATCCCGCCGTCACCGGAGGAAGAAGAGCAGGCGCCCAAGCCGCCGCCTTCGCGCCCGATCCCGAGCTATACGGGCACGGCCGGCCCGCTCGCCCACGCGGGCATCGGCCACTACATGGACGCGATGGAAAAGGACCTGCGCCGCATCCTGCACGGCACGCCCGTGGCGCGGCCGGGCGACGCGCTGCTGCTCAACCTGCGCAACGACACGATCTTCGAGAAGAGCGGCCGGCTCAGCGGCGAGGGCAGCGACCTGCTCCAGGCGCTGGCCGCGGTGCTGCGCCACTACGACCGCACGACCGTCCAGGTGAGCGGCTTTACCGATACCCGCGGGCTCCCCGACGCCAGCCTGAAGGTCTCGCAGAAGCGCGCGGACACGGTGGCCGCCGCCCTGCGCGCCGACGGGGTGCAAAGCGTGCGGCTCGCCGCCACGGGCTTCGGCCAGACGCGCCTGAAGGTCGCCACCGGTCCCGACAAGGCCGAGCCGCGCAACCGCCGCGTCGAGATCAAGATCCTGCCGCATCCCAGCTGACGCGAATCCTTGGGGGGACCATGAACGCCAGAGACGTCATCACGCATACCGAGCAGCAATTGCTGGAAGACCTGCGCAAGGTGCGCATGCGCCTGCGCAAGACCGGCAGCGGCGCGGAGCCGGTCACGCTCGGCCAGCGCGTCGCGGACGGCGTCGCGGCGACCATGGGCTCGTGGAAGTTCATCATCATCCAGTCGGCGATCCTGGTCTCGTGGATCACGCTCAATCTCGTCGCCTGGATCGCGCATTGGGATCCGTACCCCTTCATCCTGTTGAACCTGGCGCTATCGTTCCAGGCGGCCTATGCGGCGCCGTTCATCATGATGAGCCAGAACCGCCAGCAGGACATCGACCGCGCCCAGGCCAAGAACGACTACCAGATCAACATCAAGGCCGAGCTCGAGATCGAGCTGCTGCACCAGAAGATCGACCAGATCCGCGAGACCGAGATCGCGCGCCTGACCGAGGCGGTCAGCGACCTGACCGCGCTGCTCAAGGCCGAGCAGGCGAAGCGGGCCGCCTCCTAAAGGGCCGTTCATCGGCGTCCCAGGCGGTTCTGGTAAAGCCGGGCTTCTTCTTCTATATCGGCGGCTTCGATAGGAGACCGTCCGTGGCCTGGAGCCCGCAAAGCTGGCGCGCGAAGCCGATCCGTCAGGTGCCGGAATATCCGGACCAGGCGGTGCTGTCGTCGGTCGAGGCGCAGCTGCGCACCTATCCGCCGCTGGTCTTCGCCGGCGAGGCGCGCAACCTGATGGGCGCGCTGGGCGAGGTCGCACAGGGCAAGGCGTTCCTGCTGCAGGGCGGCGACTGCGCGGAGAGCTTCGCCGAGTTCAGCGCCAACAACATCCGCGACACCTTCTGCGTCTTCCTGAGCATGGCGACGGTGCTCACCTTCGCGGCGGAGGTGCCGGTCGTGAAGGTCGGCCGCATCGCCGGCCAGTTCGCCAAGCCGCGTTCCGACGACAACGAGACGGTCGAGGGCGTGACGCTGCCCTCCTATCGCGGCGACATCGTCAACGGCGAGGAATTCACCGCCGGGGCCCGGGTTCCCGATCCCGGGCGGATGCTGCGCGCCTATTTCCAGGCGGCGTCGACCGCCAACCTGGTGCGGGCCTTCGCGACCGGCGGCTATGCGGATCTGAGGCGCGCGCGGTACTGGTACCGCGACGACTACCATCATCCCGACCTCTTGCAGCGCTATCTCCAGCTCGTCGCGCGCATCGAGGAGGGCGTCGGGTTCCTGCGCAACTTCTCGCTCGCCGACGCGGTCGCGGCGCGCACCTCGCAGGTCGATTTCTATTTCAGCCACGAGGCGCTGCTGCTGCCTTACGAAGAGGCGCTGACGCGGCAGGATTCGATCACAGGCCAGTGGTACGATACCTCGGCCCACATGATCTGGATCGGCGACCGCACCCGCCAGGTCGACGGCGCGCATGTCGAATACTGCCGCGGCATCAACAATCCGATCGGCCTCAAATGCGGCCCCGGCATGGGCGAGGACGATCTCGTCCGGCTGACCCAGGTGCTGAACCCCGACAACCGGCCGGGCCGGCTGACCCTCATCGCGCGCTTCGGCGCCGACCAGGTGGGCGAGAAGCTGCCCAGGCTGATCCGCGCGGTGAAGAGAAGCGGCGCCAATGTCGTCTGGTCCTGCGATCCGATGCACGGCAATACGATAAAATCCGCGGCCGGTATCAAGACGCGCCAGTTCGACCGCGTCCTCAAGGAGCTCAAGGCCTTCTTCGAGGTGCACCGCGCCGAAGGCACGCATGCCGGCGGCGTGCACCTGGAGATGACCGGCCAGAACGTCACGGAATGCACCGGCGGCGCGCAGGAGATCACCGACGTCAACCTGCTCGACCGCTACGAGACGCGCTGCGACCCGCGCCTCAATGCCAGCCAGGCGCTGGAGCTCGCCTTCCTGCTCGCCGACAAGCTCAGCGCCGAGCGCGGCAAAGGGGCGGCGATGGCGGCTTCGGCTTAGGGACGAGGCGCGACGCATGGGCATGGCGCGGCTTCTGGCGAAAGGCTGGGTCGTGTTCTGTCTTTTCGCGGGCGCCCATTCGCTCCACATGGCGCTGGCGGGCGGAACGCCGGTCGACGAGGCGCTGCCGACCGTCGGCGTCTGCACCCTGCTGTTCGTGGCGATGGGGCTCTTGTTCGTCGGCGGCTATGCGGCGGCGACCGATCACGGCGGCGCGCTGCTTACGCGCATCCGCGCGCGTCATTTCCTGCCCGGCTTCAACGAGATGGCGTTCGCGATCTTCGTCGGATTGAGCTTCGCCGACCAGGTCTTCTTCGCGCCCGACCGCCTGAACGATCCGCCGGTGCAGGCGCTGCGCGCGGCGATCGCCTTTGCCGTGCCGGGTCAGCGCGCGCTGGAGGGCGCGCTCGATTGCGGGCTCGACGGCGGGCGGATGTTCGCCTCCGCCTTCGCCTGGCTGCTGGCGATCATCTATGCCGCCTCGGCCATGTCGCGCTTGAGGCTCAGCGCGGGCCTGATCCGCCTCGAGCGGACGGCGCGGCCCGAGGCGCTGGGCGCCGTGCCGCTGGCCTTCGTGCTCGGCGTGGCCGCCGTGATCGGCATCCAGCTCCTGTTCGTCGGTTCGGTCTATGCGTTCATTCCGTGTACGGAATATGCCGAGCTGCCCGGCGCGATCCTGATCGGGCTGGGGCCGCTGATGCTGGCCTATCTGATCGTTGCGGCCTGCGCCAACCTGCTCGCCACCGGGCCGGAATGACGCAGGTCCGCGGCCTCGACGTGGATGCCGAGACGCGCTGCGCCCATTGGCGCGCCGAGCGCGACGTCGTCGCCGTCAAAATGAAATGCTGCGGGGAGTGGTACGCCTGCAAAGATTGCCACGATGCGCTGGCCGGCCACACGGCCCTGGTCTGGCCGCGGGGCGAATGGGACGAAGCGGCGGTGCTCTGCGGCGCCTGCGGACACACGATGAGCATCCGCGCCTATCTCGATTGCGCCGATGCCTGCCCGGCCTGCGGCGCCGGGTTCAATCCCGGCTGCCGCCTGCACAGGCATTTCTACTTCGAAGTCTAGTCCTTCACGTTGCTGGTCGAGCGGATGAACCCGGCCGTCGCGTCGTGCATCTCCTTCAGCGAGTCCTGGTGCGCATAGACCATGTGGCCCGACGCGTAATAGTGATACTGGATGTTCTTCTGCAGGGAGTCGGGGATCGGCAGCTGGTGCATCTCGTACCAGCCCTCGTAATAAGGTGTCGCCAGGTCGTAATAGCCGCCCATCAGCAGGATTTTCAGGTTCGGGTTCTGCTTCATCGCATTGGCGAGGTCGGGCATGACGTTGGCCGCCCCGCGCGCCGCGAACTGCGCGCCCGGCGCCTTGTGGCGGAAGTCCCAGTCGCGGAACAGCCGCGCCGACGGCACGTACATGCGGCCCTGGCCGAAGTTCAGCTTGTTGCGGACATAGGCATTGAACGCCGACACATAGGCCGAGCTGATCGAGGCCGATTGCGGATCGTAGTCCGACTTCTGGCTCAGCGGATCGAGCGTGATGCCGGAGAAGCGCGTGTCGAGACGGCCGGTCGACAGGCCGTTCTCGTCGAGCAGCTGCTTCTCGAACTCGCCGCCGTCGATGCGCAGGTTAGCCTTCATGATGTACCACATCGGCAGGCCGGTGAAGTCGTGCAGCTTCTGCGCGACCGCCTGCTTGCGCTCCTTCGAGATGCCCGCGCCTGCTCCCAGCGCCTGCGCGTACTCGCCCATCGCGAAGCGCTCGACGGATTGCACGAACTTGGTCAGGTCCTGCTCGGGGTGGCCGGGAAGCTTCTTGTGATACCACGCCGTCGCCGCATAGGTCGGCAGCGCCAGCTGATAGGGCAGGTTGACGCCGGGGTTGAGTTCGGGCCGGTCGACCGACAGATCGAAGTTCAGGATTTGGGAGAGCAGGATCACGCCGTTGAAGTCGATGTCGTATTCGGTCTCGAGGTCGTTGACGAGCACGGCCGAGCGCGGCGTGCCGTAGCTTTCGCCGAACAGATACTTGGGCGAGTTGAAGCGGTTGTACTTGGCCAGGAATTCCTGGATGAAGCTCGCGAAAGCCTCGCCGTCGGGATCGACGCCGAAGAACGCCTTCTCCTTGTCCTTGCCCGCGACGCGGCTGAAGCCGGTGGCCGGCGCGTCGATGAAGACGAGATCGGAAGCGTCGAGCAGCGTCTGGTCGTTGTCGACGACCTGATAAGGCGCGGCGGGGTTGTGGCTGTCCTCGGCGGTGATCACGCGGCGCGGGCCCCAGGCGCCCATGTGCAGCCACACCGTCGCCGAGCCCGGCCCGCCGTTGAAGACGAAGGTGATCGGGCGCTTCTCGGGATCGGCGCCGTCCTTGGCGTAATAGACGAAGAAGATCGACGCCTCGGCCGAGGACTCGTCGCCCTTGGCGTCGGGGTTCTTGGCGCCGCCGTTCTGCGCGGAGTCGTTCCAGCCTTCGGGATGCACGACCAGCGTGCCCGCCGTCGCGTGATAGGAGATGCCGTTCGCCGAGCCCTGGGTCACGCTCTCTTCCGACTTGAAGAACTTGCCGGAATAGAGGTCGGGCTTGGGCGGCGGCGCCTTGGGCGCGGGCGCTTCGGCCGCCACGCCGACCACGATGAGAGCCGCCACCGCTGCGGTCGCCAATACGTGCACGCGTTTCATGGATCCCTCCGGAATGAAGCCGCAGGGATATTAGTCTTGAGCGGCTGCGGCGCAACGGTTGCGGCGGCCCACGACAATTCGCGACAGGTCGTCAGCCGCCGTTGCGCTTGAAGGCGTGATAGACGTTGTTCTGGTCGCGGAAGCTGCCGGTCGTCTTGCCGTAGACGTTTATGGCATAAGGCAGGATCAGGCCCGGGCCGTCGAAGCTGGTGAAGGTGCCGTCCGGCCCGCGCAGATAGCCGTGGTTGCCGTGGGCGTCGGAATAGCTGCCCACGATCGTGTCGTCGGCATCGATCGCGTCGGCCTCGGTGCCGGTGGACCCCGACGGATCGAAGACCGTGATCAACCCGCTCTTGGCGCGGACGAAGCCGTGCTGGATGTTGTTCGTGTCGATCACGTAACCCGTCAGCACGCCAGAGCCGTTGATGCTCAGCACCGTGGTGCCGGCGAAGGGAGCGGTGCCGGCGCCGGGGGCGTCGAAGGTCGCGATCTTGCCGTGCGCGTCGCGCAGGAAGCCGTGGAACGCGCCGCTGCCGTCCTCGTAATAGCCCGCGACCGCGCCGCCATTGTCGATGGCGCGCACGCGGGTGTCGATGCTGCCCGGCGGATCGAAGATCTCGATCGTGCCGCCGGCCAGCCGCTTGTAGCCGTGCTCGACTTGATGGGCGTCGTAATAGGTGCCCGCGACCATGCCGCGCGCGTTGATGCATACCGCGATGGTGCTGCGCGGCGCGCCGTCGTCGATGTCGTACACGGTCACCGTGCCGTCATGCGCGCGGATATAGGCGTGGTACTTGCCGAGCGCGTCGGTGGTGAAGCCGATCACGTCGCCGTGGATGTTGATGCCCAGCGTCTGCGTGCCCTGCTGCGAGCCGCTGCCCGCGCCGGTCACGTCGAAGGTGGTCACGGTGCCGTCGGGCTTGCGCAGATAGCCGTGATAGTTCGAGTTGGAATCGGCGTAGTCGCCGACGATGACGTTCTTGCCGTTGATGCCGTTCGCGAAGGTCCCCTGATAGAGGCCGGTGCCGGCGCCTGCGACGTCGATCACAACGATCTGCGGCTTGGCGACGGCCGCGGCCGGACCTGCGACGGCGGCCGCGGCGAAAATTCCCAACACATGACGAAGCATGGACGCTCACCCGTTTTGAAGCGGGCGGACGATAGGAAACTATGGGTCACCGCCTCTTGGGCAGCGGCGACCGGCCGGTTGGGCGGCGGCGACAATTCTTGGACTGGAGCGACGCGCGATTGTCGCCGCGCGCCATGATCAGGCCAAGGCGCTGTCGGGCTTGGGCGTTCGCTGTTCGGCTATCTGCCGACGCGCAGTCCGGTGACGCTGTCGAGCAGGCCGAAGACCTGCAGCAGCCAGATGACGACCGCGATCACGACCACGGCGTTCAGGATGCCTTTGATCGTGCCCTGCATCGGGATGTAGGCGTTGATCAGCCACAGCACGACGCCGACGGCGACCAGAATGAGAACGACGGTAACGAGCGGCATGAAATCTCCTCCCCGGTATCGCCACTAGAACGCGACCGCCGGGGAGAAGTTCCACGCCCCCTTTAGAACCCTGCGCCCGCCGCGTTCAGGCGGAAGCCGTAATAGTGGCTGGAGATGTCTTTGTAATAGCCCACGACCTTGCCGTTCGGTCCCACGGCCTGAGGATGGGTCTCGAGCGTGTGCGCGATCGGCATGTCGAGGGCGGCAATCGTGCCGTCCGGCGCGCGGGCGAAGCCGTGTATGCCGCCGCTGCCCGAGTAATACCCGACGACGTCGCCGACGGCGTTCACGCCGGTAACGACGATGGCGCGGGCCGGATCGGCGTTCGGCACGTCGAAGGTGTCGAAGCTGCCGTCGGCGTGGCGGACATAGCCGTGGGTCAGCCGGCTGAAATCGGTATAGGTGCCCACGACGTCGCCGGCATCGGTGAGCCCGCCGACGTCCAGCGCGCGCTGTCCGCCGGGAAGATCGAAGCTTGTGATCTTGCCGCCGCAGCCGCGGATGAAGCCGTGCGCGTTCTGGCCGTAATAGCCGGCAATGGCGCCGTGCTTGTTCATCGCCACCGGCCAGGTGACCGTCTGGCCCGGCACGCCGAAGGTCTTGATGGTGCCGTCGGCGCGGCGCAGGAAGCCGTACTCGACAAAGGTGCCGGGCACGTTGTAGCCGCCGCCGATGTCGCCGCTGTCGTTGATGGCGAAGGGGTAGGTCGTGTAGGCGCCCGGCACGTCGAGCGTGGTGAGCGTGCCGTCCGCGGTGCGCAGGAAGCCGTGCGTCAGGCTGCCGTCGAAATAGCTGCCGACCACGTCGCCGTCGAGGTTGATCGCCATGGGCGCGATGGAACGGCCGAGGCTGAAGGTCGTCACCGTGCCGTCCGGCGTGCGCACGAAGCCCGGCATGGTGCCGCCGGCCGAGTAGTTGCCGACGATGGTCTCGTGCCCGCTGATGCCGACGAGGTTGACGATGAAGTGGTCCGCGCCCGGCAGATCGATGGTCACGTAGGGCGCGGCCGCCATGGCGCCGCCTGTCGCGGCGGCGACGGCCAGAAGCATGCCGCCGCACAGAGCGCAGGCGGTCTTTCGAAAGTTACGCATGGGAGTCTCTCCTTTCACCGATCAGAAGCCGGTGATGGCGGCGTTGGCGCGCACCGCATGCTGGGCGCCGCCGGCGTCGGTGTAGAAGCCGACCATCTTGCCGTCCTGGCCGATGGCCAGGAGCTTGGTGCCCTTCGCGCCGTCCGGCGCATTGAGCGCCGCGAACTTCGACGTCGCGGTGTTCAGCGCGAAGCCGTGCGTCACGTTCTGGCCGTCCAGGCACCAGCCGACCACGATCCCGTCGTCGTTGATGCCGGTGGGAAAGCTGCCGTTGGCCGCGTTCGGAGCGTTGAAGCCCTGGAGCGCGCCGCTGCTGGAGCGGACGAGGCCGTGGATCTTCCCGCTGGTGTCGGCGTAATAGGCCGCGATCGCGCCGCCGGCGTTGATGGCGACCGGGACGACGTAGTTCGCGGTGATCCTGAAGGTCGTCATGACGCCCTGGTTGTTCCGGTAGAAGCCGTGCGTGCCGTAGGTGCCGACCACGGTGCCCTGGTTGTTGATCGCCTTGACGGCGACGTCCGTCCCGTCGGGCGACGCGAAGGTCGTGACCTTGCCGTCGGGCTTGCGCACGAAACCGTTGCGCTTGGAGGTCGAGGTATCGGTGTAGTCGCCCGCGACCAGGTCCTTGTCGTTGATGCCTGTGGCTTCCGTGAAGCTCGATCCGTCGACGGAGAACCGCACGGCCAGGCCGTCCGCCGTGCGCAGGAAGCCTTGCGTCGTGGGGCCGGGGGAGACCGTGCCCGCGATGTCGTTGTATCTGTTGGCGCTGAGCGCCCGGGTGGAGGCGCCGTCGACGAGGCTGAAGGTGGAGACTACCCCGTCCGAGGTCCTCAAGAACGAGGCGTCGGCGGTCCCGGTGTTGTAGTAGCCGACGATGGTGTTGCCGGTGCGGGTGATCGCGATCGGCGACACCGCGGCCGAGCCCTGTACGTCGAAGGTCAGCCAGGCCTGCGCTTGCGCGCTGCCCGCGGCGGCCAAAGAAAGAAGTGCGCCGCCGCACAGGACGTGGACGACCGATGAGCTCTTACGCATGGAATGCCCCCTTGTGTCTGATGCCGGTGATCGGCGCGCGGACGTTATGGACAACGATTTCCGTCTGTCTGTCGCGTTTGCGACAGCAACCTGCTAGGAGAGAAAAATGCCGGGGAGAGAGCAGTGGCGAAGCGTCTCACGCATCACCTTGAGTTGATTCCGCAAGCCTTGCGGGCGGTGCGCTGCTTCGACGATTGGCCGGCCGAGGTGCTCGCGAGGATGACGGCGGCGGCCGAGCTCTGGCATTACGAAAAGGGCCAGGTCGTGGCCGAGCGCGGCGATCCGCCCAAGGGGCTTTGGATCATCGCATCGGGAAGCCTGACCAGCCACCGCACCGCGCCGAACGGGAAATACTATCTCCATGGCGTGCTGTGGCCGGGCTACATGATCGGGTTGATGCCGGTCCTCGACGACTGGCCGATGCCTTGGAGCCATGCCGCGCGCCGGGATTCGCATGTCGCCTTCGTGCCCCGCGCGGCGCTCGTCGAGGCGCTGAACGACGCAAGGTGCCTGCGCGATATTTCCACGCTCTTGTGCCAGCGCTCGCGCGTGGACGGCGAGACCATATTCACGCGCACCGCGGAATCGCTCAACTGCCGTCTGGCCAAGACGCTGGCCTATCTGCCGCGCCGTTCGCTTATCCCTATCGACGACCCGGGTGACCCGAGCTGGGCCGATCCTTCGCCGATCGATCTCACCCAGGAGGAGCTCGCGGCGACGCTGGGCGTCGCGCGGCAGACCCTGAACCGGGCGCTGCAACTTTTCCTGCAGGAAGGCATCGTCGTGCGCGACGGCGACGCGATCCGGGTGGTGAACTTCCGGAAGCTGCTTGCCTACATGGAAGAGAACGAGCCGCTCTATCAGGACTGGCGCGCCGAGATCGTCACCTGGGACGAACGCCTCAGGCGCAGCGATCCCTCGATCGCAGCGCTCGAAGCGCGCATGCAGGGCGCGCGGCCCTGATGCTCACACCGCCTGGCTGATCAGCGCTTGCGGATGAAGCCGTGCATGCCGGTGGCGTCGGTATATTCGCCCACGCAGATGCCGGTATGGGCGCAGGCCGTCGTGGCGCCGCGGAAGCTGCCGTCGGCGCCGGGCACGTCGAATTTGTGGATCTTGCCGCTCAGCTGCAGCACGAAGCCGTGGATGATGTCCAAGGCGTCCACCCAACGGCCGAGCACCCGGCCCCTGTCGTCCTGGACGAGCGCCGTCGTGCCCTGGTTGCCGTGGCCGGGCACATCGACGGTCGCGATCGCTCCGTCGGCGGCGCGCACGAAGCCGTGGGACATGCCGTCCTCGTCGACGAAGCTGCCCGCCACGATGCCGTCGTCGCGGATGCCGAGCGGCATGGTGCCTTGCTGCGGACCGGACCCCGCGCCGCCAACGTCGAACGCCGCGATGTTGCCCGCTGCGTCGCGCAGGAAGCCGTGCACCGCGCCGTCCGCATCGACGTAGTTGCCCACGACCTCGCCGTGCACGTTGATGTTCGTGGGCCGCGTGCCTTGCGCTTCGCCGAAGCCGGCATCGGGCGCATCGAACATGACGATCTTGCCCTTCGCGGTGCGCAGGAAGCCGCGATAGGCCTTGTTCTCGTCCAACCAGGTTCCGACGACCGCTCCCTTGGCATTGATCTTGCCGCCGATGGTCCCGTTCACCGCGCCGGGCACGTCATAGGTCGCGATGCCGCCGTCCGCCTGGCGCAGATAGCCGTGATAGATCGCGGAGAAGTACGCGCCGCTGACCTGGCCCTTGCGGTTGATGCCCGCGGCATTGGTCAGCGCCGCGCCGGGCACGTCGAAGACCGCGGTCGTTCCATCGGCCTTTCGCACGAAGCCGTGCAGGTTGATCTGCGCATCGGCCACCGTGCCGGCGACGTCGCCTGCCGCGTTGATGTCGGATGGCAAGGTCGAGCTCATCGCCGGCACGGCGAAGGTGACGATGTCGTCCGCGGCACGCGCGCCTCGGCCCGCGAACAGCAGAACGCAAAGCGCAAGCGCTCGCCCGAGCGGGCGCGACGGCGCGGCAATCGATCTCGTCATGGCTTTTCCTCTTGCAGGGCATCAGCCGGGAAGACCCAGCGCAGCTGCCGCTTCAAATACGGCAGCACCGCATCCCAAGGGTCGGGTTCGCCATCCGTCCACCAGCGCAGCTTGCTGCGCGTCTCCTCGCCGGCGCGGAAGGCGTCGAGCTTCGCGTCGATATCCCGGGCGGTCAGAGGCTGCGGCAGGTGCTCGTTGAGGAGATGCATCAGCGCGGCTTGCGCCAGCAGGATGCGCGCCAGGATCGGACGCTCCTCGAAGCTGAAGCCCTGGAAGACGTCGTGCGGCGGAACGAACACGCGGCGGAAGTCGGGGTCGCCGGCGAGCGCCTTCTCGAATTCGCCGAAATTCATCGGGCGCAGGCGGTCGCCGTCCTTGACGATCAACGCGTCGCTGAACTGCTCCAACCTGCCGATCACCAGCCCCTGGGCCCAATATTTCGCAGGCTCGTTCTGGCGCAGATCGACCCAGTCGGGGTTTTTGGGGTCGTAGTCGAGCGGCGAAAAGTCCTTCGCCAGCGGGAAATCGTCCGTGAAGCAGATCGAGGCGGTCTTCAAAAGGTAGTATTTCGTGCGGATGTCCGGATCGAGCTTGAGGTCGACGAGCGTCGCCGATCTCTGCAGCAGCCTGTAGATCGCGAGCGGCAGGAACAGCTTGTAGATCGTGGAGTTCAGATAATAACGCGTTCCCACGCCCGCGCCCGGTTTCTCGACGACCCAGCTGTCCGGCCCGCGTCCGAGATCGGTCTTCGACCGCACCAGGCTCACCACCCGGTAGTAACTCTCGAAAGCGATCTCGGTGAGCTGGAAGAGAAGCGGCTCTATCTGGGCATAGAGCCGCTTGCGCGCTTCGAACTCGTATTCCTGCTTGGCGTCTTCAAGGGAATTGGTGCGCGCGATCCGGCCCTTGAGCTCTTCCAGGTCGCGCTGCGACGCGTAGGTCCAAACGGCCATGGCGACAGTGAAGCCCGCGCTCAAGAACGACGTGAACAGGGCGATCTTCTCCGCCGCCGTCATCCCGACAAGCCAGCCCATCGCGTCCCCCCGCCTGCGCTAGACGGCCGTGTCGGGGCCGACCCTCACGAGCATCTTGCCGAAGTTCTCGCCCTTGAAGAGGCCGATGAAGGCTTCGGGCGCGCGCTCGATGCCGTCATAGATCGTCTCTTTCCACGTCATCTTGCCGGCTTTGATCCACGCCGCCATGTCGCGCATGAAGTCGGGCGCCATGTCGTAATGGTTCGAGACGATGAAGCCGCGGATGGTGAGGCTCAAGCCCACCGTCAGGATCATGTTGCGCGGGCCCGGCGGCGGCTCGGTCGCGTTGTACTGCTCGATCATGCCGCATTCGGCCAGGCGGCCGAACTGGCGCATGTTGCCCAGCGCCGCTTCTAGATGAGCGCCGCCGACATTGTCGAAATAGACGCCGATGCCGTCCGGGAAGGCCCTGGCCACCGCCGCGTGCAGGTCGCCGCAGGTCTTGTAGTTGATCGCCTCGTCGCAGCCGATCTGCTTCAGCCAGGCGCATTTCTCGTCCGAGCCGGCCGAGCCGACCACGCGCTTGGAGCCCTTGGCCTTGGCGATCTGGCAGACCACCGCGCCCACCGCGCCCGACGCCGCCGAGACGAAGACGGAATCCTCGGGCTTGAACTCGCCGATGCGCAAGAGGCCCGCATAGGCCGTCATGCCCGGCATGCCGAGGCTGCCCAGATAGCTCTGGATGCCGACGCCGGGGATGGGGTCGATCTTCTGCGTCATCAGCTCCGGTCCGTTGGCGACGAAGGCCTCGCGCCAGCCGCCGAAGCTCTGGACGTGGTCGCCGACCTGGAACTGGGCGCCGGGGCCCGCTTCGACCACCTGGCCGACCGCGCCGCCGGTCAAGGCCTCGCCGATCTGGAAGGGCGGGACATAGCTCTGGCGGTCCATCATCCGGCCGCGCATGTACGGGTCGACGGTCATATAAGAGTTGCGGACCAGGACCTGGCCCGGGCCCGGGGCGGGCAGGGTGACCTCGGCCAGCTCGAAATTCTCTGGGGATACCATCCCGGCGGGGCGGCTCTTTAACCGTATTTCGCGGCTCTTGCGGTTCGACATGGGTAGACTCCTCAATGGCTTAGGTTGAATGGCTGTGCCCGGGAACCCTAGCAGGGGCGCCACGTGTAACAAGGCGAAACATTTTATGAGTCGCTTCGGCCCCCCCTTCCGGCATTCATGTACCTGTTTTCCCAAGGGATTCCGGATTTGCCGCATCGTCGCGTCAGCAAAGAGGGGCCGCTGAAGGCCGCCGTCATCGGTGCCGGCGCCTTCGGCCGTCACCACGCTTCGAAGTATCGTGGCCTGGAGGGCGTCCAGCTCGCCGCCATCGCCGACGCCAATCCCGAAGTGCGCCGCACCGCGCTCGCCACGCACGGCGTCGCCGCCGTCGCCAACTGGCGCGAGCTGCTCGGCAGCGTCGATCTCGTTTCCATCTGCACGCCGGCGGTGACGCATTCGGCCATCGTGCGCGCGTTCCTGAACTCCGGCGCCCATGTGCTGGTCGAGAAGCCGATCGCCACCTCGCTCGAGGAAGCCGATGCGCTGATCGCGCTGGCGGAGGAGACCGGCCGTGTACTGACGGTCGGCCACCAGGAGCGCTTCGTCTTCGCCCGCACCGGCCTGCTCGATTTCCCCGACGCGCCCAAGGAAGTGTCCTGCTGGCGCCAGGGGCCGTGGACCGGCCGCGGCGCCGACGTCAGCGCCGTGCTCGACCTGATGATCCACGACCTCGACCTGATGCATCAGATGATCCCGGGACAGGTGGTGGACGTCGAGGCCGACGGCCGCACCGAGATGGGCCGCCTGGCCGACGCGGTCGACGCCACGATCCGCTTCGCCAACGGCTCGGTCGCCAGGCTCGAGACCAGCCGCATCGCCGCCACCCGCCGCCGCGGCATGCGCGCGGTCTATCACGACGGCGTGGTCGAGATCGATTTCCTCACCCGCAAGATGCGCAACACCACGCGGCGCACGCTGAACCCGCTCGAGCTCGGCGATCCGCTGGGCGAGTCGGTGGCGGCCTTCGTCAAGGCGGTGCAGAACGGCTCGCCGGCGCTGGTCCGGCCGCAAGAGGCGCGCCTGGCGCTCGAGACGGCGCTCTTGATCGACGAGGCGGCGGAATGCGTGGGCGATATCCCGCGCCAGATGCGCTACGCGGCTTACGCCTAATAGCCGCCACGAACCGGTGAGATAGTCGCAGCGTTGCCGCGCAGGGACTTCGATGCGTCTCACCGTCTTGGTTCTCGCCCTGATCGCGACGCCGGCATTTGCCGACGACCTGACGGCCGCGATCGAGGTCGGCCGCTTCGGCGTGATGCTGGACCAGGCCGCGGCCATCGAGCAGGTGGCGCTTCCGACCGCGGCAACCGGCGGCGATCTTTATGGCCAGCTCGTGGCCACCGTGGGCCGCTTCAATGTCCTCGCCGGCCAGGTCTGCCGCAAGGCCGAGCTGCCGGCCGCGGACTGCGCCGGTCCGTTCGAGCCTGCCTGGCTGTCGTCGCGCGGACCCGACCTCAACGCGATGATCGACGAGGCCGGCGGGCGCATCGGCACGTTCTGGGGCGACGTCTGCGCCCGCGCGCCCGACCGGCACTCTTGCGACATCGAATAGGACCTAGCGACAAGCCGAGCCGACCGAGCCGATCTCCGCGCCCAGAAGATCGGCGCGCAGCTCTGCGGCATGCGCGCTCAGCACCGTCTCGGTCTGCGCGCGCTTCGAGATGTTGTCCGTCCACGAGATCGCAACCGGAACCAGGATCGTGCCGTAGAGAGAGGTGGTGCCGGAGACGCTGGCCAGCACGACCTGCTCGGCCGTCTGGTTGGCCGCCGGCGCGTCAAGCCCGTGCAGCACGGCCAGCGGGACGTCGACGTCCTCCCACTTGTCCTTGGCCGAGAGCAGGTCGTAATAGCCGAGCGCCGCGCCGCTCGCCGACACCGCCTTCCAGGGCGCATGCGGATCGGCGGAAGGCGATTTGCGCTGCTTGGCGTGGATGATCACGTCGACGGCGTCGGAATGGCCGATGTTCTTGATCACCAGCGTGACGACCTGGCGCGCCTTCAGCCCCTCGGCCTGGCAGGCGCCTCCCGTCATCAGCCCCTTGCGCGCGCGCCAGCCGGCGATGACTTGCGCGAACTCGTCCGCGAGCGCGCTGCTCGCCATCGAGATATGGCCTTCCGGGCGCTCGGCCTGGCCCTCGGTCTCGTCCGGCGCATAGAGCAGCGCGAAGCTGCGCGCCAAAGGCAGCGAGAAGCTCGTCGTCAGCCGCGCGGAGAGGTCGTACTCCTTCTTGGCGACGTCCATCTGCTTGTCCGAAACGCTGAGCTTGCTCAGGCTCTCCTGCACCGCCTGCAGCTTCGCGTTCATGAAATATCCCGCGATCGCGATCATCACGCCGACCGCGGCGGAAACGATCGAGACGATCTTGGTCGTGTCGTCGAGCTTCATCGGCGATTCCCCTCAAGGCCGCGAATATCGCATCCCCATCCCGCGGGTTCAAATTCGGGCCCGGTTCGCTCGCTTCTTGGGCCGCGCCGCGCTAAACAGCGCCCATGACCGATCGCTTCCGCATCGCGCTCGCCCAGCTCAATCCTTTGATGGGCGACATCTCGGGCAACCTCGCCAAGGCGCGCGCGGCGCGCGCCGAGGCCGCGAAAGCGGGCGCCGACCTCATCCTGTTCAGCGAGCTTTTCATCGTCGGCTATCCGCCCGAAGACCTGGTGCTCAAGCCTGCGCTGCAGGACGACGCGCGCGAGGCCGTCGAGAAGCTCGCGCGCGACACCGCCGACGGCGGGCCGGCGGTGCTGATCGGCACGCCCTGGGTGGAAGAGGGCAAGCTGTATAACGCCTGCGTGCTGCTCGACGAGGGCAAGATCGCGGGCAAGACCTTCAAGGTCGACCTGCCCAACTACGGCGTGTTCGACGAGAAGCGCGTTTTCGCGGCGGGGCCGCTGCCCGGGCCGTTCAACGTGCGGGGCCTGCGCATCGGCGTGCCGGTCTGCGAGGACATCTGGACGTCCGACGTCGTCGAATGCCTGAGCGAGACGGGCGGCGAGATCCTGCTGGTGCCCAACGGCTCGCCCTTCGAGGCCGGCAAGGAAGGCGTGCGGCTCGGCCTCATCAAGATGCGGGTGAAGGAGAGCGGATTGCCGCTCGTCTATCTGAACCAGGTCGGCGGCCAGGACGAGGTCGTGTTCGACGGCGCCTCGCTGATCGCCAATGCCGACGGCACGCTCGCCTGGGCCTTGCCCGCCTGGGAAGAGTGCGTCGTGGTGAGCGAATGGGCGCGCGCCCCCGGCGGCTGGGTTTGTGCGCCGGGCGAATGCGCGGGCGAAGAGACGCGCGAGGCCTCTATCTACAACGCGATGGTTCTGGGCCTGCGCGACTATGTGAACAAGAACCGCTTTCCCGGCGTCGTGCTGGGATTGTCGGGCGGCATCGACAGCGCGCTGTCGGCCGCGGTCGCGGTCGACGCGCTGGGAGCGGAGCGCGTGCGCTGCGTGATGCTGCCGTCGCGCTATACCAGCCGGGAAAGCCTCGACGACGCGGAAGAATGCGCGCGGCTTCTGGGCGTGCGCTACGAGAGCATCGCGATCGAAGGCGCGGTGGAAGCGTTCGGCGCGGCGCTCGCCGACGCCTTCGCCGGCAAGCGGCCCGACACGACGGAAGAGAACATCCAGTCGCGCATCCGCGGGCTGATCCTGATGGCGATCTCCAACAAGTTCGGGCCGATGGTGCTGACCACCGGCAACAAGTCCGAGATGAGCGTCGGCTATGCCACGCTCTACGGCGACATGTGCGGCGGCTACAACGTGCTCAAGGACGTCTACAAGACCGAGGTCTTCGCGCTGTCGCGCTGGCGCAATGCGCAAAGCGCGTCCCGCGTCATCCCCGAGCGCATCATCGACAAGCCGCCGAGCGCGGAATTGCGCGAGAACCAGAAGGATCAGGACTCGCTTCCGCCTTACGACATCCTGGACGGCATCCTCGAATGCCTGGTCGAGAAGGAGATGACGTACGAGGCGACCTGCGCGCAGGGCTATCACCAGGCGACGGTGAAGCGCGTCGAGCAGCTGCTCTATACGAGCGAATACAAGCGCCGCCAGGCGCCGCCGGGCGTGAAGATCACGTCGAAGAACTTCGGCCGCGACCGGCGCTATCCGATCACCAATGCCTTCCGGGACGCCCGCTGATGATGAGGCGCGGTTTGCCGAAGGCAAACGAAACGATCCGGCAGATCG
>JAFBAL010000018.1 GCA_019247845.1 Alphaproteobacteria bacterium
TGCGCAGCGCCACGATGCCGACCCCCGGCACCGTGATGTAGTCGTTGTAGGTGGTGGTGCTGCCGCTGACCACCTTGTCCGACATCGCACCCGTCATCGGATCGTAGAGATAGCTCGTCGTCGTCGTGGCCGAGGTGCAGTTCGGCACGCACATCTTGTAGCGGTTCTCGAACGCCCCGTAGTACAGCTCCACCGAATTGGTGCCCTCGGCTAGCGTCGTCATGTTGTTGGCGGCGGTATAGGTCATCGTGAACCCCGCCCCGCCCAGCATGTTGCCGTTGTTGTCGTAGCTGAAGGTCGGGTTCGTCACGCCGTTGTAGTTGCCGGTGATCGAGGCCAGCTGGTGCGGACCGTAGCCCGTGCCACCATAGGTGTAGCAGTTCGCTGCCGTGCAGATGTCGCTCTTCTTGGTGATGCCTCCCAGCGCGTCGTAGGCGATGGCCTTCCTGGGCATGGTCGTGCACGTCGCCGTCATCGACGCGTTCACCAGCCGGTTCATCCCGTCATAGCAGAACTTCTCGGTATAGCCCTGCCAGGTGTCCGAACGGTCGATCAAATTGCCGTTCGGGTCCCAGTCGTAGGAATAGTTGGCCACGTCGCCCGCGCAGGCCCCCGACGTCGTCGAGGCGCAGATGTTGAGCACGTTGCCGGTATCCGCGTCGAACCCTCTTGTCGTCACGACTCCGTTGCCGGCCGTCTGCTGGGCAGAAATCAATGGCTAGAGGTAGGGGCTCGTCTGGGCGAAGACCGCTTGATGCCGCGCACCACTTCTCTCGAGCGTCTACTAAGGATAGCAAGGCAAGCAATCACGCATCTTTTCTATTCCTGTCTTTATAAGCTCTAATTTCTTCGGGAGAGGGTGCGATATAGACAATAACGATAAACATTATCGCTGTACTCACCACCAAAGCCATCGTGTCGTATTCACCAAGCATATGCATCTTGAAAATCTGATTTACCAAGCAGAAAAAGAAAGGGATAGAGAACACCACCGTGATAGCCTTCCTTTGTGAATAAGAGAGCTTTTCCATACTGACACTCCATCAATGCGGGCAGGCCACTTGCTTCGGCCCGAGGACCCCCAATTTTGCGACAACCAAATCATACATTGCGCCTGACATAATGCCGGAATTCTCCAAAGCAGCACTTATTTTTCTTCCTGCCACCGTATTTGGGTAGGCCTTCATGCCAATGCCGCTAATAAACGCACTCATTCCCAACGTCGCTGCGCCGTGGGCTGCGTTCTCCCAGTCTCCGCCACCATACCCCTGAAAGAGGCCGCCGATGATTTGCAAGCCGCCGGCGTCCATCCCGCCATATCCGCCTGCGGACATCATGCCAATTCCCGCAGCTGATATCTCCTCCTGATCAATCACTAATCCACCCACAAAAACTCCAACTCCCACAATTTCGACATCCGCCGAAGCATCTCCTAGTTTGGCTGACAAATCCTCAAGGCTATTTCCTGCATTGCAGGCCCACACCTGCGATTTGTGGTAAAGCAACTTGAAGGCCAAATATTGCTGTGTAGGTGCGCGCTGGTCCCACATATTACCCAGTTTGCTGAGCGTTGTTCCGAAGGAAGAGCTTTCGGCAGAGCCCGGAAACCAGAACAATGCCGAACCTTCGGCAGACCCGGCAAGGTCGATAGTAGCTACGGAGGCGATACGCGAAAAGCCACCAAGATCGTGTTCGAACACATCGCCGCGGCCGCTTCCACCGGAAAGGAAATTCAGCAGGCCGAACCCGCCTTCGTGGCGCGGCGGGTCTATATTCGTCATCACCCAGCACCAGATACCACAATAAGTGTCGCCGGTATGTCCCGTCGGATCAGTATCGTTTAGCGGATTGTCATAGACATAAGCATACCGGTTATAGGCCTGGCTGTAGCCGGGATCGGGGATGATGCTGTCTGCCCCCTGGAACCTGCCGAGGCTCGGATCGTAGGTCCGTGCATTCATGTTGATGAGACAGAAGCTGTCGAGCATCTCGTGACCGGTATAGCCGCGGGTGGTGAGCGAGGTGATCGAGCAGGCGCTGTTGTCGGTGCCGTTGGCGTTGCGCCGCTTGCCCCAGGGGTCGTAGCTCAGGCGCTCGCTGATGGCCTTCGACGCATCGGTGATCGCCGAGATCGAGCCCAGGTGGTCGAGCGCCGTGTAGTACCAGCTGACCGTGGTGCCGATCTTGTTGCGCAGCGCCACGATACCGACGCCTGGGACCGTGATGTAGTCGTTGTAGGTGGTGGTGCCGCCGGTTACCACCTTGTCCGACATCGCCCCCGTCATCGGATCGTAGAGATAGCTCGTCGTCGTCGTCGCCGAGGTGCAGTTCGGCACGCACATCTTGTAGCGGTTCTCGAACGCGCCGTAGAGCAGCTCCACCGCGTTGGTGCCTTCGCTCAGCGTCGTCATCCTGTTGGCGGCGGTATAGCTCATCGTGAACCCCGCCCCGCCCAGCATGTTGCCGTTGTTGTCGTAAGTGAAGGTCGGGTTGGTCACGCCGTTGTAGTTGCCGGTGATCGAGGCCAGCTGGTGCGGGCCGTAACCCGTGCCGCCATAGGTGTAGCAGTTCGCCGCGGTGCAGATGTCGCTCTTCTTGGTGATGCCCGCCAGCGCGTCGTAGGCGATGGCCTTCCTCGGGCTCGTGGTGCAGGTCGAGGTCATCGACGCGTTCACCAGCCGGTTCATCCCGTCGTAACAGAACTTCTCGGTATAGCCCTGCCAGGTGTCCGAACGGTCGATCAGGTTGCCGTTCGGGTCCCAGTCGTAGGAATAGTTGGCCACGTCGCCCGCGCAGGCCCCCGACGTCGTCGAGGCGCAGATGTTGAGCACGCGCCCGGTATCCGCGTCGTATCCCGCCGTGGTCACAACACCGTTGCCGGCCGTCTGCTGGGTGTAGTGCATCTCGGCATCGGCCGCGTTCGCCTGCCACACCGTGCTCGACGTCGAATTGTCCTGGATCTGCGAGAGATAGCCGTAGCTGTTGTAGACGTATTTGGCGGTGAAGCCGGACGGATAGGCCACCGTATACAGCCGGCCGTTGGTGTCGTAGCTGTAGGTATAGGGGTTGCTGACGCCGTCGATCTTGACCTTGCCCGTCTGCAGCCGGCTGTAGCTGTCATAGGTCGCCGTCAGCTGATAGTTCCCCGCCGAGCAGGTGGCGTTGATGCACGCGCTCATGAACCTGCCCGTGCCGTTCGTCGTGTCATAGAAGAACTTGCGCGTCGTCGTGCCCCCGTCCTGACGCGTCGTGACGCGGCTCAAGGCATCGTAGGTGAAGGCCATCGTCAGGCCGTTGGCGTCCGTCTGGCTCTTCAGCTGGCCCAAGCCGTCGACGACGTAGCTCCAGGCATGGGTCGTGCCGCCCATGTCGGGATCGGTCATCCCCGTCCTGCGGCCGCGCAGGTCGAAGGTGTTGGTGATGACGTTGCCGTTGGTGTCCGTGATCGTCAGCGGATTGCCGAAGGCGTCATAGACATAGCTCATTTTGCTGCCGGTGATCGTGCCCGTCGCGGTGCAATCGGCGCTGGCGTTGTCGATCGTGCTGGCGACCAGCCCCTGGTCGTTCAGCGTCGTCACCTTGATCTCGTCGACCGGGGTCGAGCCGTTCATCCACCGGCGCTTCACCGAGGTGACCTGGCCGTTGTAGCAATAGCTGGTCGTCGAGGCGTCGGGCAGCGTGACCAGCGAGACGCGGCTGATCGCGTCATAGGCATAGGTCGTCCACACCGCGGTGCCGCCCGAGACGAAATAGGGCCGGCTGGTCTGCGACACGTGGCCGTCGGCGTCGTATTGCGTCGCGGTGCGGATCACCGAGCCGCTGAAGCCTTCCACGTCGTTGGCGATCACGCGGCCCAGCGAGTCGTAATAGGTCCAGCTCGCCGCCCCGTTGGCGGTGCCGAGCGGGCCCTTCGGCTGCGCCTTCACGACATAGGCGCCGTGGGTCGGGCACGAGGCCGAGCCGCCGTTCACGCCGGAACAGAAGTTGTAGGTGATCGTCGTCTGGTTCGAATCCGGCTGGTGCACGCCGGTCGTGCGGCCCAGCGTGTCGATGTCGAAGCTGGTGACCAGGCTGTTGAGGTCGGTCGTGGTCGCCACCGTGCCGAAGCCGGGATCGAAGGTGATGCCGGTCGATTGCGACAGCGCGTTGGTCGTGCCCGTCGGAAATTCGCCGTTCGCGTCCCAGTTCACGCTGCTGCCGCGCGAGGCGAAGCTGGGGCCCTGCAGCGTGGTCGTCGTGCGGTTGCCGTACTGGTCGTAGGAATAGTCGGCCTCGAGCTTGAGCCTGCCGGTATCGGCCTGCTCGGCATAGGCGTTGGTGGTGAGCCCCGTCGGCGAGGTATCGGGCGTATAGGTGAAGGTGCGCGTGATGTCCGAGGTTCCGACCGTGTTGTGCACCGTGGTCTGCGTCAGCTGGCCCAGCACCCAGTTGGTGGTGTCGTTGGTGAAGGTGTAGTCCACATCGCTGTAGTTCACCAGGTTGATGCGGAGAAGGTATCCGTTCATGTTGTTGGAGGTGTCGTAGCCGTAGTCGTAGCGGATGGCCGGCAATGTCGCTCCGTTCAGGTCGTAGCGCGTGGTGCTCGTATGGACGAGCTGGAGCGCATAGACGCCGGAATAGATGTCGCCGTAGACGATCTCGGTCTGGGTGAGCGCCTGCGTGCCCGACGAGACGTCGACCTCGCTGGGCTTGCCGGTGAAGGGGATGTCGGTGCGGTAGGTCGTCGTCGTCGTGAGGTTGCCGGTGCGCGAGTCGGTTTTGACGATCTTGCTGAAGGCCTGGAAGCTCGACGGAAGGTTGGACTTCGGCCCCGGCACGGGCGGCGCGGTCATGTCGAAGACGCCGTCCTGATAGGTATAGTCGGTGTGATAGGCCGTGACGCTGGCGCCGTCGTCGACGCCCAGCCGCGACACGACGTACCACGGCCCGTCGAGCTCGGCCTGCGGATAGGCAAGGCCGCTGACGCCGGATTTCGTGAAGAAGGGCGAGTTCTGGTCCAGCCGGTCGTAGGTGATCGAGGTGGTCGCGCCGATGCCGTTGTGCACGGCGGTGATGCGCTCGGGCACGAACTGATAGGTCTGGAGCTTGTCGCCGCTCGACGGCGAGCGGAACCAGATGTCGTCGGCGCCGTCGTTGTTCCAGTCCTGGATCGACGCCCCCGTGGTGCTGCTCGGGCTGGTGACGCTGATGCCGCTGCCGCTGTTGAAGCCCGTGCCGGTCGACAGATAGATGGTCTGGGTGGTGGTGCCGCCACAAACGATCAAGATGTCGGTCCGGCCGTCGCCGTCGAAATCGCCGGGATAGGCGGTGCAGGCGTTCCAGCCGCTCGTGCCGGAGATCGGAGTGCCGGAGGCGAGGCCCGTGCCGGTCGACAGATAGAGCGTGGCCCCGCCGCTCGCGATCGTCAGCACGTCGGTCTTGCCGTCGCCGTTGTAGTCGCCGAGCACGATGGTGCCGGAAAGCCCCGACGCCGATCCGGTCGCCGTGGCGGGGGTGCAGAAATAGTGGATGTTGTTGTCGGTGCTTCCCTGCGCAAGGATGTCCGTGCAGCCGTCGCCATCGAAATCGCCGGCACGGACGGTGTTGCTCGAGCCGCCCCAGCTGTAGATGGTGCCGCCGTACGACATGCCGCCCACGCCGTCGCTGGCATAGACCCTGCCGTCCGCCGCGGCGATCTGGGCGAAGCCGTCGGTCCTGCCGTCGCCATTGAAGTCGCCGGTGGCGGCCATCTCGGGCAGCGTGGGAGACGGAATCGTATATTGCGTGATGGTCCCGGACTGGCCGTTGCGCGTGAGCGTCGTGATGTTCTTGTCCGATACGACGCCGCCGGCGCTGGTGCTGTAGTCCTGGTCGAGAAGGAAATCGCTATATCCGTCCGCGTCGTAGTCGCCGACGATGGGGAAGTTCACGCCGAGCTTGAAGCAGGCATCCCCGCTGTAGAGAAGCTGCGTCGCGTTACCCGGGATCCAATAGTGGTAATAGGTGTCGATCCCGGACGCCGAGAAGCTGCCCACATTGGGCGTCGCGTTGGCGCCGGCGAAGATCGTGCCGCCCGTCGGGCAGCTCGTGTCGATCGTCACCGCGTCGAGCAGGCCGTCGCCGTTGAAGTCGCCGGAAAAGAGCTGGCGGCTGTTCGCGAACGACTGGCTGCTGGGCGAATTCGCCGTCGCCAGGCCGGTGCCGCCCTGCCAGTCGAAGGTCGTCGGCGCGAAGCAGGTCGTGGCCGCCGCGTCGCACTGCGTGACCGAGGTCAGCCGCGAATGCAGGCCCGCCGCGGTGCCCGGGCGATAGCCGAGCTTGTAGTCATAGACCAGCGTCGACCCGGCATAGGTCTTGATGTCGGTCAAAAGCTGCATGGTCTTGCGCACATAGCCCGCCTGATAGCTGGGCACGATGTCGAGGCGCTGGGTGGTGGCATAGGCGAACTGCACCGAGTTGTAGGGCAGCAGTGCCGGCGAGGCGGCGGCGTTGCCGGTATAGTCGATGCGGGTGGGGTAATAGTCCCCGTTGGCCTGATCCTCGGTATAGGTGACCGTCAGATAGTTGCCCTTGGTATCGGTGATCTTGTTGACCAGCCAGGCGCGGCCCGTCGAATTGGTGCTGCTCGCCTCGATCCTGGAATCGGCGGTGTGGCCGAGCTCCATGGTGGTGCCGTTCCTGAGCTTCACGGTGAAATAGTCGGGGTCGGTACCGCTCGTGGTATGCGCCGTGACCTGGCTGTAGCCGTTGATGAAGGTGTAGTAGACCGAATTGTTCGCGCCATAGGTGCCGGTCGACACCAGCAGGTGCTGGCCGTTCAGGCAGAACCTGTCGTTGCTGTCGTAGTTGACGCTGCCGCGCGCGCCTTCGATGGCCATCGTCTTGGGGCAGCGCGTGATCGCGTCCAGGCCGCCCAGCATCCAGCCGTAGCCGGCGATGCCGTTGCCGGCGCGGCTCGAATAGTTGAGCGAGAGGTGCGGCACCATGCCGGCCGTGCCGGGCGGCGCCACGATCGGGATCGAGAAGCCGAACTGGCCCGCGATATCGACCCCGCCCGCGCCGCCGGTCACCATCTGTCCGGTCAGCGCCGAGGCCGGTTGCGCCGCCGCCAGCGCACCCAGCGCCAGAGCCGCAGCCCGCGCCAGCCGTTGCCAGGATCTCGACGTGGCGGATTTCTCGACGAAGGCGTGAACGTACGACAGACAGCAAAGCATGCGCTTGCTCCCCCCAGCTCCCGGGAACAGGCTAGCCGCACACGCGGCAACTGACAATTGACGAATTCCAGTGACAAGCGAATTTGCGCGCTTTGTCGCGCGCGGCCACGCAAATAAAATCGTTGATCTTCCGGTTTATTCTTCCGCGCGCCGCGAACTACCGAAAAGCGAATCGGTCCAGCGACGATTTACAACTGGCGACGACGCGCATTCTGCACTTAAGTAGCCGGAGCTCGAGGGCGGTGGCGATGACGCAGTGGGAAGAATGGAGGCACCGGGTGCAGCGCGTCCTTCGGGATGCTGGCGCGCTCGTTCCGCATCGCCTGCTCGCGATCGCTGGCGGCCTTCCCCGCAACGCGCTGCATCGCGAAAACGCCGTCGTAATCGCGGGCGTGGCGGCGCTGCACGTCGTGTTCCTCTGGCTCATCGTCCTGTCGCTGCGCATGCCGCATGCCCATGTCGACACGCGCGAGCTTCAGGTGGTGCTCGCGCCGGCGGAACGGCACGAGACGCCCATCGCGCTGCCGCAATCGCCGCTGGTGGCGAGCATCCCCGAGATCGTCGTCGATGACGACGATGCGCCCCAGAGCACGATCGCCGCGGCATCGGCGGCGCTCGTGCTGGCGCCCCGGCCCGATCCTCGCAGCGCCAACGTCCCGCCGACGCTGGCGGCGGTCGGCACGCGCGCGGGCCAGGGCGCGGTCGGCGTCGTGCTGCGCATCTTCGTGCTCGTCGACGGCAGCATTTCCGAAGCGCGGGTCGTCGCCTCGTCGGGGCAAAGCGACACCGACGCCAAGGCGATCGACTACGTCAAAGCCAATTGGCGCTTCATCCCGGCCAAGCTCAACGGCTCCGCCATCGCCTATTGGACGACCGTGAACGTGCCGTTCCGCGCCGACGGATAGGCGCGATCCGTGCCGGCTGGCGGTTGCAGGAATTGATTTTGCGTCGCAATAATACGTCCACCTCGTGGGGGACGACCTTTGCATATTCGATCATGGGTGCTTTTCAGCGCCGCAGCAACGTTTCTGTCCTCGGCAGCTCATGGCGAGGACATAGAGACGGTTGTCGTCACCGCCCAGACCTTGCCGCTGGACAAGGTCGGCCAGATCGACAAGACCGGCACGCCGATGGCCGAGGTTCCGCGCAGCATACAGGTCGTCCCTGAATCGCTCTTCAACGAACAGGGCGCGACCACACTGCAGCAGGTGCTTCCCGACGTCAGCGGTGCGACGCAAGGCGGCCAGTTCAACTTCGGCTTCTTCGACCGCTTCGTCATCCGCGGCCTCAACGTGTCGTTCCTGAACGACGGGCTGCCCGAAGGCACCTCGGACCTGACCGGCATGGTGCACACGCTGACCGGCGTCGAGCGCGTAGAGGTGCTCAAAGGTCCCGGATCGGCGCTCTATGGCAGCTCCGAGGAAGGCGGCACGATCAACCTCGTGCATTTCCGCCCGCGCGACACCTTCGGCTTCTGGGCCAGCACCCAATTCGGAAGCTATGACGCGACCACGACCGATATCGCGGTCACGGGTCCGACGGGCATCGCCGGCCTGAACATGCGTCTCGACGGCTCGTTCCAGCACACGGACGGGTTCCGCGACCTGAACAGCCAGACCGGCGAAGTCCTGGGCGCGCTCGACTGGCAGCTCGCCGACCACGAGGTGCAGCTCCGCGCCGAATACCACGACCTCCAGAACCTGCCCGATGCGTCGGGCATCCCGTTCTCGCCGCCGAACGGCGTCGGCGAGCCGCTCGATGTTCCGAGCGAGTTCACCTATTACACGCCGTTCGCCTTCGCCGATCAACGGATCGAGCGCGTGTTCCTGACGGATGCGTGGAAGGCGAACGAAGCGCTGCTCGTCAATCTGCGCGCCTCGTATTCGCAGCGCGACGTCGATCTCGCCCGCAACGCCGGCGGCTCCGTCACCAAGGTCGGCGACGACTATCAGCTGACCCGGCGCCAGCTGCGCGCGCAGACGGACGACGTCCGCGACTGGCTGTTCCAGGCCGAGCCGACCTGGCGCTTCGACACCGGCGGCCTGAAGCACACGCTCGTCTCCGGCGCCGAAGCGCGCATCGTCGATGCCGGGACGCTGCGCGCGACGGCCGACCTGCCCAGCATCGCCGACATCTTCCATCCCGTCGTCATCGACGGCTCGCTCTCCTCTCTCGTGTTCAAATGCGACGCCGGCCACAGCTGCGCCGACGCCAAGCTTTCGGCGGAATTCTACGGCCTCTATCTCATCGATCAGGTGAACGTCACCGATGCGCTGAAGCTGCGCTTCTCGGTCCGCAAGGACTGGTTCGAAACCGAAGCCGCCGCGCGCAGGCTTCTGCCCGTCAACGGCGGCCAGGAGGAGCCCTGCGATCCGCCGCAAGCCGTGCAATGCCCGCTGGTTCCGGGTCATCCGATGCAGCGCCACGACGAGCCGGTATCGTGGGACGCAGGCGCCGTCTATTTCCTGACCCCGAAGTTCTCCGTCTTCGGCGGCTATTCCACCGCCGCCTATCCGGTCTTCAACACCGAAGAGCCGGCGAGCGTGGGCCAGACGCCCGAGCGCGGCACGCAAGGAGAGGTGGGATTGCGGCTTCAGCAGGACTGGCTGACCGCCTCGACCTCGGGCTATCGCGTGACGCGCGACAATGTCTTCACCGTGGTGACCGAGGCCGATCCAAACGGCGGCGGCAATATCGTCGTACCCGGCGTCTTTTCCTATCGCGTGCAGGGCTGGGAGACCGACCTGAACCTGAGGCCGATGGAAGGATTGAGCGTCGTCGCCAATCTCGCGGTCCAGTCCGCCGTGATCACCCGCTATCCGCAGACGCCCGCGAATGTCGGCAAGGCGGTGCCGAGCGTGCCGTCGCTTCTGGGCAATGTCTGGGCGAGCTACGACCTGCCGGTGAGCGTCTGGGACAGGCAGCCGACGCTGTCGTTCGGCATGCAGTACCGAAACCACGAATACGGCGACGCGGCCAACACCCGCGTGCTTCCCGGCGATCCCGTGTTCAATCTCGCATTGTCGGTTCCCTACCGGGAATGGCGGTTCCAGGCGGGGCTGTCCAACCTTTTCGACCGGCGTTACTTTGTCGATGCGACGGGCACGGGCGGCGGCGCCTCGCCGGGAGCCGGCCGCACCTTTTTCGTGAAGCTGAGCTACGGGACGGAGTGAGTTCATTGTCGAACGGACGGGCATTGAGGCTGGCATCGCTGGTCGCAATGACGTGGTGGGGCCTCGCCTGGGGCGCCGCTCCCGAGCCGGTGCCCCGCAACCGCGTCGTGTGCGTCTCCAAGCAGATCAACGAGTTCGTCTACGACATCGGCGCGCAGGACCATCTGATCGCGCGCGACCTGACCTCGATCTATCCGCCCGAGATCAGGAAGCTTCCCAATGTCGGCTATCACCGCGCGCTGAGCGCCGAGGGCATCGTCTCGATGCGGCCCAGCGTCCTGCTGACGGACGGAAACGTCGGGCCGGACGAGGTGCTGGACCGCGTGCGCTCGGTCGGCATCCCGGTGGTGACCATGGACCCCGGCGACACTTTGGAGAGCGCGCAAGGCCTGATGCTCCGGCTGGGCGACTTTTTCGGCCGGCAGACCGCGGCCGCGAAGCTCGTGGCGAGCTGGAAGAAGAGCATGGTCGAAACCGTCCGCGATGCGCCTCATGGGCCCGCGGACAAGCAGCCCAAGGTCCTCATCGTGCATTTCGGCCAGATCGCGAACGACTATCTGGGCGTCTCGCCGAAAGGAGCGGCGGAGCAGATCCTGGAATGGGCCGGCGGGCGCAACGCGCTGACATCGGCAAACCGCATGACGCGCCTGACGCCGGAGATCATTGCCGGCGCCCAACCCGACGTGATCATCGCGACCGATGTGGGCTTCGACCGCTACGGATCGCCCGAGAAGTTCGCGGCCATGCCCGGCGTGAACCTGACGCCGGCGGGCAAGAACCTTCGCATCTATCGCATCGACGAAACCGAGATCATGTATTTCAGCCCGCGCACGCCGGCTGCGGTTGAGAAGATTGCGCGTTGGTTGCGCGGGCCGTGACGCTCAGGACGTCCTATCGCGACAGCTATCTCATTCTGGCCGGGCTGCTCGTGCTGACGCTGATCGCCTCGATGGCGATCGGTGCTTTCGTGTTCTCGCCCGGCCAGATGCTTCGCTTCACGGGCGAGAAGCTCGGCTGGCTGGCGCAGGACCCGGCCGACACGCTCGACGGCAACGTCTTCTTCCTCCTGCGCCTGCCGCGCGTCCTGTTGTGCGGGTTGACGGGAGCGATCCTGGGCCTATCCGGCACGGTGATGCAGGGACTTTTCCGCAACCCGATCGTGGAGCCGGGCCTCGCCGGCACCTCGGCCGGCGCCGCGCTGGGCGCGGCGGCGGTCTTCGTGCTGGGCGAGCAGTCCTTGAGCTTTCTTTCGCCGCTGGGCACGGCGGCGGTGCCGCTGACCGCCTTTGCGGGCGCCTTCGCCGCGACGATGTTCGTCTGGAAACTGTCGACGCGCTTCCACCACACCGACGTCTTCACGCTGCTTCTTGCCGGCATCGCGGTGAACGCGATGTGCAATGCCGGAACGGGGTTCCTGTCCTACATCGCTCGCGATCCGCAGGCGCGCAACATCTCGTTCTGGAACCTGGGCGCCTTCACCACCGCCGACTGGCACCGCACGCTGATCGTCGCCGCCGTGTTCCTCGCCTGCCTGGTGCCCACCCTCAGGCACGGCAAGAGCCTGAACGCGCTGATGCTGGGCGAGGAGAATGCGGGCTATCTGGGCGTCGATCCGCAGAGGCTGATCTTCCGCCTGCTGCTGGTGAACACGGCCATGGTCGCGGCCGCGACCGCGATGGTGGGCGTGATCGCGTTCGTGGGCCTCGTCGTCCCGCATCTGTTGAGGCTGGTGCGGTCGTCGGACTACACGTTTCTTCTTCCCGCTTCCGCGCTTCTGGGCGCCGTGCTGATGGAAGCCGTCGACATCGTGGCCAGGGTCGTCATCGCGCCGGCAGAGCTTCCCGTCGGGATCATCACCGCGTTGATCGGCGCGCCGTTCTTTCTATGGCTGCTTTTCACCCAGGGCCGGAGCCGTACAGATGGGTGACGCGGCCGTCCGCCTCGAGCGCGTGTCCTGGAGCGCGAACGGCGCGAAGATCCTGGACGACGTGACGCTCGAATTCCCCGCCGGCTCGTTCAGCGTGATCCTGGGACCGAACGGGGCGGGCAAGACGACGCTCATCCGCACCGCCGCCGGACGGACCAGGCCCGAGCATGGCGCGGTGTCCTATTGGGGGACGCCGCTCGTTTCGTTCGAAACCGGCGTGCTGGCCCGCCGTCGCGCCGTGCTGTCGCAGCAGATCGACATGGCTTTTGCGCTGAGCGTCGAGGACGTTGTGATGATGGGCCGCTATCCGCACTATCGAAGCGCGCCGCAGCCGCGCGACCGCGAGATCGTGTCGGAGGCGCTGGCGCTGGTCGAGATGACCGGGCGGCGGCGCCAGCTCTATTCCACGCTGTCGGGCGGCGAGCGGCAGAAGACGCAGCTCGCGCGCGTGCTGGCCCAGGTCTGGCAGGAGGAAGACCCCGCCGAGCAGACGGTGCTGTTCCTCGACGAGCCCACCACCAGCCTCGATCTGCATTTCCAGCTGCAAATTCTGGCGACGGCGCGCACCTTCCTTCGCCGCGGCGCCGCGATCGTGGCGAGCCTGCACGACCTCAATCTCGCCTTCGATTTCGGCGACCGCTTCTTCGTGATGGATGGCGGCCGGCTGGTCCACCGGGCCGATACCGCGCAAGCCGTTCCGCAGGAACTGATCGAGCGCGTCTACCGCGTCAAGGCGGACCGTCTCGTCGTCGGCGACAAGACCCGCTGGTACTTTCGCGTGTGAACGGGAAAAAGCGGGAGGCAGCGACGCGCACGCCGCTGCCTCTCCAGGCTTCTCAATGGCACTTGGGCAGTTTGAAGCTGGCGACGCGCGTCTGCCAGCCGACGGAGCTGCCCGTCTGGCCCGCATGGGTATAGTACTCGTTCGTGTACCAGAAGGTGCAGTCGTCGGTCGGATCGACGTTCAGGGAGGTGTAATCGCCCCAGCGCGAGTTGGTGGTGGTCTGCACGCCGTCGCCGCCGATGAGCGTGCTTTCGCCCAGCGTCATCTGGCCCAGGGGATCGTTCTTCCCGCGCCCGGTGTAGCGCACGCTGGGGAAGACGTCGGTGCCGTTCACGACGCTGTAGCCCAGCGCCATGTTGCCCTTGTGATCCATCGCCGCGCTGCCCATCCAGCGATGCACGCCGTCGCCGGGCGCGAAGGTCCCCTGCTGGAACAGCGAGTAGTTGCCGTTCTGGCGGCGGATCTCGTACCAGCGCACGCCCGCCTGGCTCGGCGCCGCCTCGACGGACTGGTTGGTCACCATTGTCTCGTAGGTCTTGAAGTTGCGATAGGCCAGACGCCAGGTCGGCCGCTGCCGCGACGACAGGATGTCGAGGAACTGCGCGGGATTGGTGATTCCCGGCTGCGGCAGGCAATCGCGCGAGTCGGGCGCGCAAGGGTAGATGCTGTCGAAGCTCGCGACCGGCAGCTGGGTCTTGAGATCGAGCGACGCGGTCGAAGTGTCCTTCCAGTTCACCGAAAGCTCGAACACGTTCAGCGCGTCGGAGGTGGCGCCATAGCCGCCGCCGTCGTCCTGCGTGCCGACCAGCGGAATCGGCGCCGACAGCTTGGGCGCCTTCGCGCCGTCGGCATAGGCGGGCAGCAGCCCGTCGCCGATCAGCGGCAGCACTCCCGGGTCGTCGCCGTTCAGGAAGAACGCCACGACATGCGGGTTGTTCTTGCCCTTGAGCATCTTGGCCGCTTCGAGGGCATAGACGCCGATGCCGTAGCCGCCGGTGTCGCCGAACTCGCGCGTGGTGATGACATAAGTGCCGTTCCAGATTCCGTATTTCGGATAGTCCGGGAAGTTCTGCGCGGTGGTGAAGGCATAGCGGTAGTACGCGCCGGTGGGGTCGTTGGTCTCAGACACCGCCACGCAATTGTAATAGCTGCCGTCGGTTTCGGCGGTGGTGAACTGCGACAGGATCCAGCGGTCGTTGTAGCGGTCGTAGAGGACGATCGAGTCGCCGGCGTTGAGGGAGCAGTCGCCGATCTTGAAGCCGTTCCACAGCGCGCCGATGGCTGTGGCGGGAAGCAGCAGGTTGCCCGCCTTGTCGTAGACCGCCATGGTCAGGTTGACCATCTGGACGTAATGGTTGGGGCCGACGGCGCCCACCGGATCGGGCGGATTCACGCGGACGCCCAGGATGTTGAAGTTGTCCTGGTTGCTCAGGCCTTCGAAATTGGCGGCGCCCGAGACCGGCTTGGCGCCGTGCGGCAGCCGCGATTGCAGCGCGCCGTCGCGCCGGAACGGCTTGTTCGGCGCGGCCGCGCGCTCGTGCTCGAAGGTCTCGTCGTCCTTGCCGATTTCGACGACGCCGTTCGCATCGGGCTTGAGGACGGTCTTCATCTTCTGTCCGGCGACGCTGCGCAGCGTCGGCGAGACGTCGTGATACACGTCGGTCTTGACGATCGGGTAGGCGTTGACGTGGAGCGGCGCGGCCGAGCCGGTGACCGTCAGCAAAGCCAACGCGACAACCGCCGCGCCTCCGAGCGAAGTCGTTCGTGACATTCGTGTCCTCCCTGCAAGCTATCGGACAGCAAACATACACTTGGGCCGGACGGGGTTACAATTGGTTCATGCGCGTCGCGCTGAAGACGAGAGTAAATCGCAGGCTTGTAACGAGATGTCGCGGGCGAACGCGCTCGCCCGCCGACGCGAATGCAGCGTTCGGAAACGCGTGATCGCGAAACCTGCTTCAGCGACCACGGCCGCCTTTGGTCGGCGGAGGAACGGGCTTTTCGGGTTTCGGGCCGATGAGCCGGGACACGCGCGAGCGCTTCCTGACCTCGATATCGGTCGCGACCGACAAGTCCAGCACGATCGGATGGTGGTCGGAGGACCCCTTTTCCAGGACCCTGGCGGCGGCGCAACGCATCGACCGCGCCATGCAGCGGTCCAGGCGCAGCGAAACGACTCTGCTTGCCCTGTGCGTCCTGCGCCGCGGCCCGATGTCCTTGAAGCCCGCCAGGACGGTCGGCCCGACGGAATTGAAATCGCCGACGATCGCCGCCGGGCCCTCGAGCGCCGCGGCGACATAGAGCAGCTGCCAGCGATTCAGGAATTGCCCGTGCGACAGATGCACATTGGCGACCGCGACGCCGCGAAGGTGCACGATCTGCGCGATGCGTCGTGGCACGCGGCCCGGCAGGGTGGACGCCGGCAGCGGCAGGATCTGCGGCGGCGCCAGCGGGTGCGGGCTCCATGCGGCAAGGCCGTAGATCCGCTTTTCCATCCTGTTCCGGAAGAAGTGACCGCCGACCAGCGTGGGAAGCGCGCTCATGTCCTCCGTCGCCTCTTGCAGGAGAAGGAGGTCGGGCTGCTCTCTCCGGACCAGCTCCGCCACGTCCTCGACGCTCGCGCCCACCCGCCGCAGCAGGTTCCAGCTCACGATCCGCAAGCCGGGCGGCTGCGCCTCCTGCGAGAGTATTGCGGCCAACGGGATCTCTCTTTGCCGTCCAACATTATCGTAAGTTGGAAGCGGCGCGAATGGTTTCAAGCCGTCTTCAACGCACCGGACCGGCAGCTGATGTTCTTTCCTTGGCCTCCCATCTCGTCGTCCCTCGCGGAATGGCTGGCGGCCGCATTGCACGTCCTGCTTGCCGGCATCGTCACCGTCGACGTGCTTCTGAAGAAGAGCGACGTGCGCGGGGCGCTGGGCTGGATCGGCGCGGCATGGATGTCGCCGGTCATCGGCTCGCTGCTCTATTACATGTTCGGGATCAACCGGGTGACGCGGCGCTCCCTGCGCCTGCCGCGGCAGGACGGCGAAGAGGCCCCCTTGCCGTCCTCGGTGCTTCAGTTCGAGCCTCCCAACGTCGACCTGCTCGCGAGAACCGGCGGCGCGATAAGCGCGCGCCCCCTCGTGGCGGGCAACGGCGTCGTCATCCTGCAAGGCGGCGACAAGGCCTATCCGGCCATGCTTGCGGCGATCGAGGGCGCCCGGCGCTCCGTCGCGTTGACCTCCTACATCTTCCGCAACGATGCCGCCGGACATGCGTTCAGCGACGCCTTGGCCGGCGCCCGCAAGCGCGGCGTCGAGGTCCGCGTGCTGCTGGACGGCGTGGGGATCGGCTATGTCTTCCCGCGCATCCTGTATCGCTTGAGGGCGGCCGGCGTGCCGACTGCGCGCTTTCTGCACACGCTGCTGCCGTGGCGCATGCCGTTCCTCAACATGCGCAACCATCGCAAGCTTCTGGTGATCGACGGCGCGACCGCCTTCATGGGCGGGATGAATGTCGGCGCGGAATATTCGGCCGATCTCGATCCCGAGGATCACATCGACGATACGCATTTCCGGATCCGGGGCCCCGCCGTGCGCTTCGCGATGGATGCCTTCGCGCGGGACTGGACGTTCACGACCGGCGAGACGCTGGACGGCGATTGCTGGTGGCCGGACATCGCGCCCGCTGGCCCGGTTTGCGCGCGGGGTCTGAGGTCGGGACCCGATACCGACATCTACCGGATCGAGATGATCCTCGGCGCCGCGCTGACCCTGGCGAAACGGCGTGTCCGCATCGTCACGCCCTATTTCCTTCCCGATCAGCGGCTCCAGTTCGCCATCGCGCAAGCCTGCCTGCGCGGCGTCGAGGTCGAAATCGTCATCCCGGCGCATTGCGATTTCATCTTCCTCGATTGGGCGATGCGCGCGCACCTCAGGTTCTTCGGAAACATTTCGGCGCACGTCTATGCGACGCCGGCGCCTTTCGACCATTCGAAGCTGGTCACGATGGACGGCGCCTGGTGCCTGATCGGCAGCTCGAACTGGGACACGAGAAGCTTCCGGCTCAACTTCGAGTTCGACATGGAATGCTACGACGACACGCTCACGAAAGAGATCGACGCCATCATCGACGCCAAGATCGGGCGCGCGGCGAAGCTTTCACCCGACGCGCTGCGCACCGATCCCCTGGCGGCAAGGCTGCGCGATGCGGCCGCGCGGCTTCTCGCGCCGTATCTGTAGCAGACGTTGCCAACGCCAGACGCTATTTGCGCACGTAGTAGATGCCGGCACCAAACAACGTCGCCCCAGTCAGGAGCAAAACGGCAAAAGGAAGGATCGCGAAATAAAACAGCTTATCTGCATCATCCCGGAAAAACCGAAGGACGTAGACAAGCCATGCGAAATCCAAAACAACAACCACGGCGGACCCTATGAACAACTTTCGGAATCTGGCCCTGTTCTCGCTTCTCTCGACTTCGGAAGCGGTGCCTGTTCGACGAGCGAAAATGAAACGGGCCAGAATTGCCAGAGCCGCAAGCGGCACTATCGGGAGCAACGCCAGTTTGGGGAAGTAGCTGAACGACACGACGAGCGCGGCAGCGGCGCATATCCAAAACAGCAGCGGAACTCTCGGTTTCACGTTGGATCACTCTCCGACCATCACGGGCAAGGGTTGGCCCCGAGAATACTGTTGGTGAGATAATCCGCAGCAGATTGCGTTGCTCCGTCGGTGGGGGCTGCCGCCGTCAACCCACCCATGTCCGGGATGCCCGCGTCGATCTCGGCGGCGAAACCCGCGTCAGCAGCTTCCCAACCGTTTCCGGCATCATACATGAGCACCATGCCTGCCCCGATCGAAAGCTCGCCGAGAAGCAGCGCGCCACCGCCTACCGCATCCGCATCAGGATTACCCGCGCCCATTGCGACGACCATGGCCCCGGACCTCGTGAAATATCCCCCTTGTGTGATGAAAAACCTGCCCCAGCCGTTTTCGTTCTTGTTCACGTGACATTGGGTACCGCCGCCATTTCCCTGGCCGTTGCCGAGCCCTTGAGGCGTGGGGTTGCTGTAGATCAAAAAGGAAAACGGAATTATCGCCGCGGCGATCCTTCGCCCGTACACGACGACGGTTTCGATACCCTGATCGCCTGCTTTGCCTTCTGAGCTCGAATCTCCTCCTCCTCCGCCTCCCGCGGTCAATCCTTGAGGGCCAACCTCCAATCCGCCGCCGCCGCAGCCGCCGCCGCATCCCGGATCGGGATTGTATCCGCCGGTCACCACGATGGTTTCGCACTCGAGAGGATCCGTTATGCATTTGGGATCGTGCCCGCTCGGATCGATCAATTTCATGGGATTGTTTCGGACATAGGTCGTTCGATTGAAGGCCTGCGTGTCGTACGCGTCGGGCACGATCGAATCCGCCGACAAGTACCGCCCCAACGACGGATCCTGAACGCGCGCATTCATGTTGATCAGGCAGTAGCTGTCGAGCATCTCGTGGCCGGTGTAGCCGCGCGTCGTCTGCGAGGTGATCGAGCAGGTGGTGTTGTCGCTGCCGTCGGCGTTTCGGCGCTTGCCCCAAGTGTCGTAGCTGTCGCTTTCGATGCTGGGCGTGCCGGTGTTGTTCGCCACGCTGGTCACCGAGCCCAGATGGTCGTTGACGATATAGCGCCACTGGACGCCGCTGGGGCTTTGGATGCGCAGCGCGACAAGGCCGACGCCGGGGGCGACGATGTAGTCCACCCAGGTGGTGGAACTGCCGGAGACGATCTTCTCGCTCATCCCGCCGGTTGCGGGGTCGTAGAGATAGTAGACCGTCGTCGTCGGCGAGGCGCAGTTGGGCACGCACATCTTGTAGCGGTTGTGCCAGGCGCCGTAGGCGAGCGCCGCACCGCCGGCCCCCTGCGTAATCGAGGAGGTCATGTTGAACGGCGTGTAGGTGAAGCTGCGGCCGGCGCCGCCCGTCATGTTGCCGTTGGCGTCGTAGCTGAAGGTTGGATTCGCCACCCCGTTATAGGTACCGGTGATCGAGGTCAGCTCATGCGGGCCGGCCCCGCCTGTGCCGTCATAGTTGAAGCAACCGGCCGTCGTGCAGACGTCGGATTTCCTGTTGAGGTTTCCGAGCGCGTCGTACGCGAAGGTCTTTGCCGTCGTGCCGCTGTTGCACGATGCAGCCCGCGCGGTGTGCACGACGCGGTTCTGATCGTCGTAGCAGAAGGTCTCCACGTAGTTGTGCAGCGTGTCGTCACGCTCCGTCAGATTGCCGACGCTGTCCCAGTCGTAGGAGGTGTTCTGCGTGTTGCCGTCGCACGGCCCGGAATTCCAGGACGCACAGACATTCAGCAAGTTGCCCGTGGCGGGGTCGTAGATCCCGTTGGACACGATGGCCGTGGTTCCGGTCGCGGTCGTCCCCAAGGTCTGCTGGGTCACGTGCAGCTCGGCATCGGCGCTGTTGATGGCCCAGATCGGAGTGCCGGATACCTTGTCCTTGATGATCTTCAAGTAGCCATAGGTGTTGTAGAGGTACTTCGCCTGGAACCCCGACGGATAGGTCAGCGTGCTCACCTGGCCGTCGCTGTTGTAGGTCGGCGTGTAGGTATAGGTCGTTCCATCAAGGACGAACGCTCCAGTCGCAACGCGGCTGAGGCTATCGTAAGTCGGCTTCTGCTGATAACTGGCGGACGGGCAGTTGCTCGCATCCGTGCAGGCATTCATCAGCTTGCCGTTGCCGTTCGTCGGGTTCCACAGCCACTTCGAATAGAAATTGGTGCCGGCGCCGGCATCGTGTTCGGTCCGGGTCAGCGGGTTCTCGAACGAGTCGTATGTGACCTGCGTGGTGTTTGATTTGGCGTCGGTCTGGCTGATCAGGCCGTTCAGCTGATCGTATCCGAATTGCCAATATCCCATGTCGGGATCGGTCGAGGTCGACTTACGGCCGCGCAGATCGAAGGTGTTGACGATCGTATGGAGCCCGACCTTGGCGGTCAGAGAATTGCCGAACTCGTCATACGTGTAGGTCGCGGTGGTGCCGCCGGTCGCCAGGCAGGCGGTCACCGTTCCCGACTGGCCGTCCGTGACGCTTGAGATATTGCCGCGATCGTCGCGGACGACCGTCTTCGTTTGCCCCTTGGCGTTGGTCACCGATGTCGTCGGTCCGCAATAGGAGAACGTCGTCTGGCTGGCATCGGGATAGGTGATCGAGGTCGGTCGCGACATCGCGTCAAGGGCATAAGTGGTCCATTGCGGCGTCCCTCCGCTGACGAAGTAGGGCCGGCTCGTCTTCAGCATGCGCCCGCTCACGTCGTCATAGACCCTCGAAACGCGGATTGCGCTTCCGTTGAAGCCTTGGGTATCCATCGCGATCACGCGGTCGAACGCATCGTAATACGTGCTGGTTACCGCGCCGTTCTGTGCCGATCCCAAGCCGGTTGAAGTCTTCGGCGTTGCAGTTACCACGTAAGCCCCGGTCGCGGGACAGGATGCCGTTCCACCGTTGACGCCGGCGCAATAGCCGTAGCTCACAGCGACCTGGTTGAGGTCGGGCCTCGTTACATCGGTCGGCCGCCCCAGCCAGTCCGGCACGATGTTCGTCGTGAGGCTGTTGATATCCGTGACGCTGGTGAGATTGCCGAAGCGCGGATCGAACGATGTCATCGTTTGCTGGCCGCCCGGATTCTGACGGTAGGTCGTGAATTCGCCGTTGGCGTCGAATTGCGCCGAGTTGCTTCGCGTCGCGATGTCGTTTCCGGTTTTCGTGACCGAGTTCACGTTGCCGAAGCCGTCGTATCCATACGCCGTTTTGAGCTGAAGGGCGGTGCTGCCCTTCTCGAGATACGCGTTTTGCACATCGCCGTTGCCGTACCGGTCATAGCTGTAATGCCGTGTCTGGCTGGTCGAGCCCACCTGGCTCTGAACGTCGGTTTCCGTGATCTGGCCCAGGACGTAGTTGATCGGCAAAGTGTTGTTGGTGATCGTGTTGGTGACGGTGAGCGTCTCCGACCCGCCCGTGGTCTGAACGACCTGGGGATTGCCGTAGGCGTCGTTCAGATACCCCGAAACGCGCTCCTGGAACGCCGTTCCATCCAGGTCCGCGCGATCGACCGTGATCGTCAGCGGGAATACCGGGCTTGTGCCGCCTTGATGGAAGGTCCCGGTGTAGTCATAGCTTGCCTGATAGATGGTGGGGCCGGACGGCACGTTCACTTTCGTCACGATCGGAAGCCCGAACTTGGGCTGGCTGGTCCAATACTTTTGGATCGTAACGAGGCCCGTACGGGAATCGCGGCACATCACCTGCCCCATGACACGGATCCGCGCCGAAAGAACGTTGGACTTGGGACCCGGCACGGGCGGCAGCGTGAGATCGCCGGCCGCGTCGTCATACGAGTAGGTCAAACTGTAGTTGGTATATCCGCTCCCCGTGCCGTTGCTGAAGGAAACGGTCCGGGCGGCATAATACGGTCCGTTGAAGACCTTGTACCCGACGGAGCCGGTGTAATCGTAGAAGACGCCGTCTTTGTTGAGCCTGTCGTAGCCGACCGACGTGACGAGCCCGATGTTGTTGTTTACCGCTGTCATCAGTTCCGGCTGATAGGCGTAATAGTAGATGTCGTTCGTGCCGGAGAACCAGATGTCGTCCGCGCCGTCGTTGTTTGCGTCCACGACGATCGCGGACGTCGCGCTATCGCTGATGGTTCCGGCGCTGGAAAAATCGACGCCGGTGGAAAGGTAGATCTTGTGCGTCCCGCCGGTGGTGGAGATCAGCGCGATGTCCATCTTGCCGTCGCCGTTCCAGTCTCCCGTGATCACATGATAGCCGGCCCAGGAAGGCACGCCGGAAACGGTGAGCGGCGTCGCGGGCAGCCCCTTGCCGTTCGACAGATACAATGTCGCCGAGGTCGATCCGATGACGAGAAGATCCGCCTTGGCGTCGCCATTGAAATCGCCGGGCACGATCGTCGAGCCGGAGAAGCTCGGCGCCGACGCGGTTGTCCCCAGCGACTGGCAGAAAAAGTGGATCGCATTGGTGCTTCCCTCCGCAAGGAGGTCGGTGCAGCCGTCGCCGTCGAAGTCCCCCGGGGTGAGGGAGTAGCTCGTGCCGACGCCGGTAACGGCCGTCCCCGAGCCCAGGAAGGAATTCGCTCCGGAATAGAACGTGCCGTTTGCGGACGACGATTGCACGAGCCCGTCGGCGGCGCCGTCGCCGTCGAAGTCGCCGACCAGATTGAACACGGGCAGCCCGGGGTTTAGCGCCCATTGAAAAAAGCTGTTGGTGTTCAGGAAATCGTCGAGGAGCAAGCTTGTGAAATTGTGACCGCTGGAATCCGGCTGTGTCGCGATGATGCTGTCGTAGCTCCAGCCGGTGTGATAGACCTTGGGAGTCAGATTGTTGAGACAAGCGGGCCCCGAATAGGTTTGATGACTGGGGTTCCACCATTCGTAGCTGGCATTCATGTTGGCCGAGGTAAAGCTGCCGACGGTCGACGTGCCCGAATAGATGATCCCGCCCGTGGGACAGCCGCTGACGCCGATGTCGAGCAGTCCGTCGCCGTTGAAATCGCCCGTCACCACCGGCGTCTGGCTCGCCGTCACGCTCGATACGGCCGGCAGCCCCGCGCCGCCTTGCCAGCTGAAGCTCATCTGCGGCAGGCAATTGGCGCCCGACCCGTCGCAGAGCGAGAGCGACGTCAAACGGGAATGGAGCAACGACGATCCGGTCCTGTATCCCAATTGATAGTGGAGAACCTGCGTTCCGGTCGACGGCATGCCGTTGTAGGTGATGATGTCCGTGAGCAGCTTTGTGTATTGCTTCAGCGATCCGGCTTCATAGGTCGGGGTGATGTCGCCGCGGCTCGCATACTGGAACACCACCGAATTGTAGGGCGAGGTGTTGGGTATGACGGAGCTGTTTCCGGTGTAGTCGATCTCGACCGGATATGCCTGGCCGTTCGCGTTGTCGTTCGTGTACTTTACGGTCAGATAGTTGCCGTGGATGTCGGTGATCTTGTCGACGAGCCAGGCGCGGACTTTGGAGCTCCCGGACGCCAATATCCGCGAATCGGTCGTATTTCCGAGTTCAAGCGTGGTGCCGTTCGGAAGGTGCACCTGAAAGTACGAGGGGCCGTTGCCCGCGCCTGCGCTTCCGTTCGCGACGATCAGATAGAACTTGCCCGAGGCGGTGTCGTAGGTGCTCCCCGAATCCCCATAGGAATATCCGGAGGACGCGTTGGTCAGCTCGATTTCTTCGCCGTCGAGACAGAAACGGTCGTTGCCGTCGTAGTTCACGCCGCCGTGGACGCCGTCGAACAGCACGGTTTGCGCGCATCGCGCGATCCCGGAAAGGCCGCGCAACGCCCAGCCATAGCCCTCAAGGCCATCGACGTTGGTGCTCGAATATTCCAGCGCCAGCTGCGGGACCATTCCGCTCGAGCCGGGTGGAACCGCGATCGGGATCGAATAGTGGAACTGCCCGAGATTGTCGACGCTCTGGCGGCCTTGGAGAGCCATCGCGGGCGCGGCTTGGGCCGTTCCGGATGCCGAGATGCCCGCGAGAAGTGCAACCGCCAGAACTTTTGCGAGACAAGATGTCCAAAGGCTGTCGTTGCCCCTTGAACGCAAAGCTTTCAGCGCGTTTGCGTGCATCGTGCCCCCCGGCGTCTGCGATGGTTCGGTGTCCGTACGCCTTCCGGAATTCCATCCGGCGCGTATCCGACGCGAAAAATTTGCCAAACAATTGTGGGTAGCGCAACCTCAAAGGTATTTCATTTTCAATTTCGTCGGTCGTTACCGCGAGCTGTCGGCTTCCTATCCGGTTCCCGCCAGCACGATTTAGACCGGACCATCCGCGACGACTTCGCCGACGACAACTTACGCGGGCACTCGAGGGGGATGCGCGTCTCTGGCGCTCCCCTGACGATCTGCGAAGCGCTCGCGCCCCCACGGGCTGTCCAGCCGCGCTCGAAGCCTTCGGCTCATTTGGTGTCGTGGCTGCATTGGAGAGCCGCGATGCTTTCCGATCAAATGTCGATGGCCTTCATCCGTTCGGCCGCATCACGACCTTGATGCAGCCGTCTTCCTTCTTCTTGAACGTGTCGTACATCTTCGGCGCGTCGTCGAGCGCGCAGCGGTGGGTGATCACGAAGGATGGATCGATCTTGCCCTGCTCGATCATGCCCATCAGCTTGTCCATGTAGTTGAGCACGTTGCATTGGCCCATGCGGATGGTGACACCCTTCTGGAACGCAGCACCCAGCGGCACCATGTTGAGGAAGCCGCCATAGACGCCCGACAGCGACACCGTTCCGCCCGCGCGCACGTTGCGCAGACAGTCGCGGAAAGCGTGGATGCGATCGGTGCCGAGACCGGTCAGCGCCAGCGCACGGTCGGTCACCGCATCCCATGTGCCATGGCCGTGCGCTTCCATGCCGACCGCGTCGATGCAGCGGTCCGGCCCGCGGCCTTTGGTGATCCGGTTGAGGCGGTCGTAGACGTCCTCCTTGTCGAAGTCGATGGTCTCGGCCCCTGCCGCCGCTGCGAGCGCCAAACGCTCGGGCACGCGGTCGATGGCCACGACATGGCCCGCGCCCAGCATCCGGGCGCTGCGGATGCAGAACTGGCCGACGGGACCGCAGCCCCATATCGCGACGGTGTCGCCGTCCTCGATCCCGGCGAACTCCGCGCCCTGGTAGCCGGTCGGGAAGATGTCGGTGAGGAACAGCACCTGCTCATCGGTGAGGCCGTCCGGCACCTTGGTCGGGCAGACGTCGGCGAAGGGCACGCGGACATATTGCGCCTGGCCACCGGGATAACCGCCGGTCAGGTGCGAATAGCCGAACAGGCCGGCCGTGGTGTGGCCGAACATCGCCTTGGCCTTGTCCCCGGTGCGGTTGGAGCGCTCGCAGCACGACCACTGGCCCTTCTTGCAGAAGAAGCATTCGCCGCAACAAATGTTGAACGGCACGACCACGCGGTCGCCGACCTTGAGCTTCTTGTTCTCGCTGCCGACCTCGACGACCTCTCCCATGAACTCGTGGCCCAGGATGTCGCCGCTCTTCATCTCCGGGATATAGCCGTCGTAGAGATGCAGGTCGGAGCCGCAAATCGCGGTCGCGGTGACCTTCACGATCGCATCGCGCGGCGCCTCGATCACCGGATCGGGAACCGTGTCGACCCGCACGTCGTATTTGCCGTGATAGACCACCGCCTTCATGAGCACTCTCCGCGTGTTTCGCATGGAGAGAACCCGGTCGTGTTCCAGGCGTTCCGATCACGCAGGCGAATTGCGCCGGCGTTAGCAATTGATAGGAAACATATGGATATGTTGGCGCCCGTCTGGGACGTTCTTGTTTATGTGGTTCTGCCCCTATGGGTGCTGGCGGGCTTTGCAGACTATCTTTGCCACCGTGCCACCGACATCGAGCATGCCAGCGGGCCGAGAGAATCGGCGATCCACTGGCTGATGCTCGGCGAAGTCGGCGTGCCGCTTCTCGCTGCGGTGTTCCTGAAGGTGAACGCCCTGGTCATGGCCGTGATGATCGTGTTTCTGGTCGCGCACGAGATAACCGGCAACCTGGACCTCAAGCTCGCCATGCGGACGCGCTATGTGAGCCCGGTCGAGCAGCAGATCCACAGCCTGCTGGAGATCTTGCCTTTCACGGCGATGCTGCTCGTCTTCGTGCTGCACTGGAATCAGGCATTGGCGCTTCTCGGGTTGGGCGGCGAGCGCGCCGAATGGTTCATCGGCACCAAGCCGCTGCCGAGCTTCGCCGAGTTGATGTGGCCCGGCATCGCCTTTGCCGTGTTCGCGCTCCTGCCCTACGCCGAGGAGCTCATCCGCGGATTTCGGACCAAGCCATTCGAGCGACCCTCGGACATAGGATGATCGCGCATTGCGGCTGAAAGAGCGGCGCTCCGACGATGTGGGGCGCTCCGACGATGTGGAGAGCCGCCTCAGGCGGTCTCTGCAGAGCCGGGCTCGGTCTGCTTGCGGTGCTGCTCGGCCATGCGTTCCGACGACATCACGCGCGACATCGCCACCTGGAACGTGTTGCTCCAACTTCCGGCGATGACGCCGGCCTCGCCCTTCTCCATCGCCTCGTAGCCTTGGCGCGCCACCTCGGCCGGATCGTCCTTTTTCTCTTGCCCGATCTTGGTGTCCATCAGACCGGCGCGCTCGAAGAACTCGGTCTCGGTCGCGCCGGGCATCAGGCAGGTCACCGTGATGTTCGTGTCCTTGAGCTCGTTGCGCAATGCCGCCGCGAAGGAATCCACGAACGCCTTGGTACCGTTATAGACCGCTTGGAAGGAGCCGGGCATGAAGCCGGCGATGGATCCCGTGATCAGGATCCTGCCGCCGCCTTGCGCACGCATGGCGTTGCCGCATTTGTGGATCAGATAGAGCGTACCGGTGATGTTGGTGTCTATGACATGCCGCGCTGCGCCGAAATCCTGGTCGAGGAAGCCTTTGCCCAATCCATGGCCGGCATTGGCGAGCAGCGCGTCGACGCGCCGCCCCTTGGCAGCCGCAAGAAGCTGGTCCACGCCGTCCGTCGTGGAGAGATCCGCGAGGACGGCATCGACGGCGCATTGTCCACCAAGCTCGGACGCCACGTCGTTGACTTTGGGGTCGTCGGCCGCGATCAGCAGGTCGTAGCCGCCGCGCGCGCAGCATCGCGCGAGCTCCAAACCGATGCCGGACGACGCGCCGGTCACGATCGCGAACTTTCTTGCAACGTCGGCCATGCTCAGTCTCCTTTGATTAAGGCGCTCCGTGATTCAGGCGCTCCCTGATTCAGGCGCTCTCTGATTCAGGCGCTCCCTATGCGGCGAGCCTGGTCGATTGGAAGCTCGGCGTCGCAGGCTTCGGACGGCTCCCGGCCTCGAGCTTTGCGAGAAGCTCTTCCTTTTCAGCGGCCATGCGCTGCCCCAGATCTTCCAGATCGAGACCGGCCTTGCGCGCCTTGGTGAAGATGTTGCCCTGCTTCTTCTCCTCTTCCTTGACGTGGTGCTTGATCTGCTCCGACAGCACCTTGACCTTGGCATCGTAGAATTCGTCGCCGGGCTCGCTGTTCTCGATCTCGGTGATCAGCACCTTGGCGCTGTCGTGTTCGACGTTGGCCTCGTTCATCAGGTCCTCATCGACGCCGGCTTCCCGGCATGCAGGATAGAAGACGTCTTCTTCGATCGTTGCGTGGACCCGAAGCTCGAGACAGATCTCGCCGGCCAGCGCCTTCTTGCGGTCTGCATCCTTGGCCTTCTCGAACTTGGCGAAGAGACCCTCCACCTTGCGATGGTCGGCCTTCAGCATCGCGATAGCGTTCGGCGTTGTGTTTCTCGGCATCGGCAGGTTCCTTGCTGTGACATCAGGGGAACACCACCTGGAATGAAAGGTTCCGCGCAGCCCCCAGTGCCAATGGCCCCCACACCTTGTTCGCGGCTTGGACGGTCATCCGCCGTCCATCTGTTCGGCGCGTTACACTCATATGATGGTCCCTCCGATTGAATCGCGCCCTCGCCTGGAAGATCATCGGTCATGACCGTCGATCCCTTGATCCGCAAGCTCGAGCAATTCCAGCCCCTTTCGCCTGGCGCGCGCGCCGCATTGGAAGCGATGCCATCGCGTCTGCGGGAATATCAAAAGGGCGATCTCATCGTCGAGGCGGATACGTCGCCCGATGAGAGCGCGCTGGTGGTAACGGGATGCGTGTTCCGATTCAAACGGACAGCCGATGGCGACCGCCAGATCGTGGCCCTGCACGTCCCGGGCGACTTCGTCGATCTGCACAGCTTCGTCCTCAAGCCGATGGACCATTCCGTGGCCGCGGCGGTCGCGTCCATCGTCGCGCGCGTGCCTCACGGCAAGATAGCCGATATCTTGCGCGATCATCCCCATCTCACCCGCAACCTGATGTGGGACATGGCGCTCGATGCCGCCATCGGGCGCGAATGGATGGTCGCGATGGGCCGGCGGCAGGCTCCGGCACGGATGGCGCATCTTTTTTGCGAGATGTATTTCCGAATGCGGCGCGCCGGCCTTGTGAAGGATGGAAGCTTCGAATTTTCACTGACGCAGCAGGATGTGGGCGATCTGTGCGGATTGTCGACGGTGCATGTGAACCGGACCATACAAGCCCTGCGCAAGAAAGAGCTCATTGCGATGGACAGCAAGAGCGTCACGATCCTGGCGTTGGAAGAGCTGATCGGGCTCGCAGGATTCGATCCCGCTTACCTGCACCTCCTGGAGTGACGAGACGAGGCTAACCGCGGAACCTCTATCACATGATATAGCGTTTCCGCAGGCATCTGCGCTCTATACGGGCATATGGAGGAAAGATGCCCGAAATCGCAGCCTACTGTGAGACGGCTTTCAACGAAGCAGGTCCGGCTTGAGCGTGTCGTCCCATCGCAAGCCGCTCATCGAGCGGGCCTATGAGCTGGCGCGCAGCGGCCAAGCGACGAGCTTCAGCGATATCGTCGCGATCCTGAAGCGCGAGCGGTACGATGACATCGCGGCACAGCTCGGAGGGCCCGTCATCAGGCACGCATTGCGCAAGCTTTGCGCGGAAGCTGACGCCGGCAACTAGCAGACGCAACCCTTCCCATCTAGCAAACGCAACCTTCCCATCCAGCAGACGCAACCCTTCCCATCACAACGGAAGAGCGAATTAGAGCATCGTGCTTCCCACGATGAAGCCGAGCAGCAATGCGACGATCGCTGCTGCGATCGGTTGTCTGCTGACAATATCCTCGGCAGCGGCGATGAAGTCCGTATCCATGGTATCTGCAGGCGTCAGCGGCACGGCACGGCGTTTCCTCGATCGCGACCTTTCTTCGACGTGAACGAACCACCATCTGCGAAGTTCCACTCCGTTCAAGCTTGACAACGTCGGGCGCGCGGATGTTCGATTTCAGCGGCATGGACATGAGAGCTCCGGACGCCGCGACGCATGGCGAGATTCGCCACGCTCTGGTTTCGAATATCGTCACGCTGTTGGGTCGCGATCCCGCGACCGCGACGCGGCGCGACTGGTTCTATGCGCTCGCCTATTATCTGCGCGGACGGCTGAGCGCCGCCCGGGTCGAGACGTGGCGCCGCAACTTCGAGAGCGGCGTGAAGTGGAACTACTATCTCTCCATGGAGCTTCTGCCCGGAAAGCTGCTGCGCACGTGCTTGACGAGCCAAGGCCTGACCGAGAGTTGCCGCGAGGCGCTGGCCGGCTGCGGCGTCGATCTGGAAGAGCTCTGGGCTATCGAAGCCGAGCCGGCGCTTGGCAATGGCGGCTTGGGACGACTGGCGGCGTGCCTCCTCGAATCGATGGCGGCGCTCGGCTTTGCGGGGCTTGGCTATTGCATCCGCTATGAATACGGCATGTTCCGCCAGGAGATCGAAAACGGCGAGCAAGTCGAACATCCCGAGAACTGGCTGAAGCAAATCAATCCTTGGGAGTTCCCCCGGCCCGACTTCACCTATCCCGTATCCTTCAACGGCCGCGTCACGCAAGTGACGAACTGGAAGGGCGAGCTCGACGTGTATTGGAGCGAGACCGACACCGTCAACGCCATGGCTTACGACATGCCGGTGATCGGCGCCGATGCGCAAACCACCGGCATGATGCGGCTGTGGTCGGCGAAGGCGACCTCGGACTTCAATTTCGCCTGGTTCAATCGCGGCGACTATGTCGAGGCCGTGGAGGAGAAGGCGCAATCCGAGACGCTGTCGCGCGTGCTCTATCCCAACGATTCGATCAGCATCGGCCGTGAGCTCAGGCTGAAGCAGGAGTTTTTCCTGGTCTCTGCCTCGCTTCAGGACATCCTGCATCGCCACCAGCGGCGCGGGATGGAGATCGAGCGCCTCGCCGATCATGTCGCGATCCAGCTCAACGACACGCATCCGGTGCTCGCCATCGCCGAGCTGATGCGCCAGCTGGTCGATGTTCACCGCCTGGGCTGGGACATTGCCTGGGAGATCACGACCGCAACCTTCGCCTTCACCAATCACACGCTGCTGTCCGAGGCGCTCGAGCTTTGGCCGGTGCCGCTGATGGAGAAGCTTCTGCCGCGGCACCTTCAGATCGTCTATGAGATCAATGCCCGCTTCCTGCGCGACGTGATGCATCGCAATCCCGGCGACAACGCCCTGCTGCGGCGCATGTCGATCATCGACGAGGACGGGTGCAAAAGCGTGCGCATGGCGCATCTGGCGATCGTGGGAAGCCATCGCGTCAACGGCGTGTCGCACACCCATACCGCCATCATGCGGCAGACCCTGTTCCGCGATTTCGACCGGCTCTGGCCGGACCGCATCATCAGCCTGACCAACGGCATCTCGCAGCGCCGCTGGCTCGCCGACGCCAATCCCGCGCTCCAGGCGCTGATCGGTTCGCGGCTGGGCGCCGGCTGGTTCCAGGACTTCGACCGGCTGCGCGAGCTCGAGCCTTACGCGCAGGATGCGGCGTTCCGCTCCGAGTTCGCGGACGTCAAAAGCGCCAACAAGCAGCGGATCGCCCGCTTCCTGGGCGAGCGCCAAGGCATTGTCGTCGATCCTTCCTCGCTCTTCGACATGCACGTCAAGCGCATCCACGAGTACAAGCGTCAGCTGCTCAACCTTCTTCAGGTCATCGGCCGCTACAACCGCATCCGCGCCGGCGCCGACGCGGTGGCCCGCACGGTGATCTTCGCCGGCAAGGCCGCGCCGGGTTACGTCATGGCCAAGCGCATCATCCACCTGATCAACCGCGTCGCCGATATCGTCAACAACGATCCGAAGACGCGGGACCTGCTGAAGATCGTCTTCGTGCCGAATTATGGCGTGCAGGTGGCCGAGCTTCTGGTCAGCGCGGGCGACCTCTCAGAGCAGATTTCCACGGCGGGCACCGAAGCGTCGGGCACCGGCAACATGAAGCTCGCGCTCAACGGCGCGCTGTCCATCGCGACCGAGGACGGCGCCAATACCGAGATTCGCGATGCAGTGGGCCACGACAATATCTGGATGTTCGGCCACAGCTTCGACGAGCTGCAAGCCTTGCGGCGGCGCGGCTACGATCCCGTCGCGATCTATCGCGGCAACGCGGAGATCCGCCAGAGCCTGGACATGATCGCGAGCGGATATTTCTCCCATGACGAGCGCGCTCTATTCAAGCCGGTGGTCGCCTCTCTCCTCGAAGACGGCGACCCGTTCATGGTCCTGGCCGACTACGACGCCTATGTCGTGGCCCAGGCGTCGGTGGACGAGGCTTGGCGCGAGCGGGAAATCTGGACGACGAAGGCGATCCTCAACGTCTCGCGGATGAGTCCTTTCTCGATGGACCGGCTGGTGCGGCAGTATGCGCAATCGGTTTGGAACGCAACGCCGGTTCCACCCGCCGCATGAGCGCCTGCGCATCGAACGGCGCGCGCACCTTGGCGTCGTTGTCGAAATAGACATAGACGTCGCGCGATTTCCGTGGCGGCGCGAGCGTCTTGCTCGCGCGCGGCCCGGCCGCGTCGCGTCCCGACGCCCAGGCACGGATCCGTTTCGTCCAGACGTCGAGCGCGGACGCGTCGTAGCCGCTGGTATAGAGCTGCTCCGAGCCGTGCAGACGGCAATAGACGAAATCCGCCGTGACGTCCGTCAGCAGCGGCCATTCCACCGTGTCGGCGCAAACGAGCGCGATACGATGCTTGCGCAGCAACGCGACGAACTGGGGCGTCTTGAAACTGTCGTGCCGGACCTCGAGCGCATGGCGCAGCTTGCGGTTCGGTCCGGACTGCAGCCAGGCGCGGGCCTTGAGCTTCGCATTGTGGGAACGCGCCAGCCGCGCCGCCGCGTCCGTGTCGCGCGGAAGCAGATCGAAGAACGCCGAAAGCCTGTCGGCGTCGAAGCCCAGCTGAGGCGGAAGCTGCCACAGGATCGGACCAAGCTTTTGCTCCAGTCTCAGCACGCCCGACGCGAAGAAGTTCGCCAGCGCAGGCTTGACGTTCCTGAGCTTGAGCATATGCGTGATGTAGCGCGGCCCCTTGAGCGCGAACACGAAGCCGGCCGGCGTCTGGTCCTTCCACGCGCCGAACAGGGCCGGGCGCTGAAGCGAATAGAAGGTGCCGTTGATCTCGATGGTCGGAAACGCCCTCGCGGCGAAGGCGAGCTCGTTCGTCTGGCGCAGGTCCTTGGGATAGAACACGCCGCGCCAGCGGTCGTAGCGCCAGCCGGAGATGCCGATCCGCACCGTCATGACACGACGATCTCTCCCGTCAGCGGCTCGCCGCGCGCGATGCAGGACCGGGCACACCGAAGCGGAACGGCGACCGTCAGCGCGCCGCGCCGGAAGGCGAGCACATTGTCCGGCGAAGACAGGCGCTCGACGGGTGCCTCGAATATCTCCGGCCGATCCTTGCGCAACGCGAGCAGGCGGTGGATCAAAGCGAGCTTCGCGCCGCCGCCGCGCCAGTCGAGCGGGTCCGGCCCTGCATCCAGCATGGCGATACGCGCCGCATAGTCGACCGGACGGCGATTGTCGGGATCGACCAGGCTGAAGTCCCAGAGTTCGGCACCCTGGTAAAGATCGGGGACACCCGGCAAGGTCAGGCGCAGCGTGCATTGGACCAAGCTGTTGCAGATTGCCGCCGGCGCCAGCGTCTCGATGAAGGCGTCCAGACGGCGCGTGAAGCCGTGCGCCGGGTCGAGGATCGCCTTCACGAACGAGGCATTGGCGTGCTCGAACGCTTCGTCAGGCGCGAACCACGAGGTTTCGAGCTTGGCCTCGCGCAACGACTTCTCACGCCAGGCAAGCACGCGCTCTAGGTCCAACGGCCAGGAACCGGCCAGCGTCTGATAAAGCTGATACTCGTCGCCCCGCTTGACGCCGGCGGGCCGCAGCGGCGCGTTGAGCTCGAACCAGGCGCGCACCTCGGCTTCCCAGATATCCGGAACTTCGCTGAGCACCGCAAGCCGGGCACGGACATCTTCGCCGCGCTTGTGGTCGTGGGTCGCGGTCGCCAGCATGGCGCGCGGACCGCGCTGCGCTGCCTTGTCGAGGAATTCCCGCGCCGAGACGGAGAAGCTCCCGGGTGAGAATCCCACGTCGTTGCGCGAGAGCAGACGGCCATAGCGATAGAAGGCCGTGTCCTCTACCGCCTTGGCGGCGACGGGCGCGGCGAGCTGGTTGAAGCGCCGCACCGCGTCGCGCGCTTCGTCCGCCGGTACGCGGATGATCGAAGCGATGGCGTCGAGCGCCGCGCCGGGCCGCTCGGCCTTCGCCAACCGGCAAGCCGCATCGAATTGCGGGCTGGGCGTGTCGAAATATGTCCGATAGGCGCGGAAACGTTCGAGAAGCCCCGCAAGGGCATCTTCGAATTCCGCCTGGGAGATATCGGGCGACAGCATGTGGAACGCCGCAGCGGTGGCACGCAGCTGCCCGGCGAACGCGTTCTGCAGGACTTCGCGTCGTGCTTCACGTTCCTCGCATTCGAAGTCCGCGGGGCGTCCGCTGAGGTCGGCCCACAGCGCCGCGAACCGGTCTGCATTGGCGCCGTCATGCTGCAGCGCGGAGACCTGATCCATGAAGTCGTAGCCGGTAGTGCCGTCGACGCCCCAGTCGCCGGGGAGACGCTCGTCCTCTGCCAGGATTTTCTCGACCAGGATATACGGCGCGTCCTTGCGCTCGCGCTGGGTGTTGAGCACCTCGAGCCGGGCGCGAAGCTTGAGGCAATAGGATTTCGGGTCGGCCAGCCCGTCGACGTGATCGATGCGCACGCCGTCGATCAGGCCTTCGGCATACAGCCGGAACACCGTCGCATGGACGATCTCGAACACCGCGTCGTCTTCGATCCGCAAGGCGGCGAGCTCGGTGATGTCGAAGAAGCGCCGCCAGTTGATGCGCTCGCCCGCATCGCGCCAGAACGCCAGGCGAAAGTTCTGCTTGTCCAGGAGTTCTCGCAGTTTCTCGGGCGTATTGGCCGAGGCGACGTCGGCATCGACCTCGGGATAGTCCTCCTTGCGCAGCGGAAATCGATGGTCGGCGTAGGCAAAGGCATATTTGCCGAGCGCCTCATCCCGGATCAGCGCGACATCCCCCGCTTCGACGGCTTGTCCGGGCCTTGTTCCCAGAAGCGGAACCAGCACCTTGTCCCGAAGATTGGCCTGGGCCGGCTCCCAGTCGATATCGAACATGTTCGCGAACACGCTGTCGCGCCCTTTTTCGAGCACGTCGAGCCAGCAGGGATTGTCGGCACCGCCCACGGCCATGTGGTTCGGGACGATGTCGAGCACGATGCCGATCTCGTGCTCGCGCAGAGCGGCCGCCAGCGCGCGGAAGCCTTCTTCGCCGCCAAGCTCGGGATTGATGCGCGCATGGTCGACGACGTCGTAGCCGTGGGTCGAGCCGGCGCGCGCCGTCAGGATCGGTGACGCATACAGGTGGCTGATGCCGAGCTTGGCGAGATACGGCGCCAGCGCCGCAGCGTCGGAGAAGGTGAAACCCTTGTGGAACTGCATGCGGTAGGTCGCGCGCGGAGTCATCTTCGCGTCCCTACCAGCGCTTCGAGACTTGCACGGCTCTGTGCATCGGAAAGCGAACGGCCCACCGGCAGCCGGCGGCGCCAGTTGGGATGCTCGTCGATGGTGCCTGGAATATTCGGCTGCTCCGCCAGACCCAGCACATCTTCCAGCGGAACGATGGCGATCTCGCACGGCGTGCGGCCGACGAACTCCAGCGCGGACTGCACGACCCTCTCCGGCTCTTCCGGCGAAGGCTCGAGACCGCGACCGATCGCGGACCAAAGATGCGCACGATCCTCGTGCCGCGCCCAGCGCTCTGCGGCGACGTCGCCATGTTCGGATTTACGGCCGAGCCTCTCGAGCCAATCGATGTCCTGCCCGCGCCACCAGCCTGCCACCGTCGGAAGGTCGTGCGTCGTGGTGAGCGCCGCGGCTTGGCGCGACCAGCGCTCCGGCGCCAGGAACCGGCGGTCGTCGCGCTGGAACCAGAGCACTTCCATGCCCAGGATACCTGCGCCGCGCATCGCCTCGCGGAAGCCGTCCGGCACGGTGCCCAGGTCCTCGCCGATCACGACCGCGCGGTGGTGCCGCGACACCTGCGCCAGCGTGCCCAGCAGCATCCGCATCGGGTAACGCAGATACACGCCGTCCTTCGGATCGCCACCCTCCGGTATGACCCACAGCCGGCACAACCCCATCGCATGGTCGATCCTCACGCCACCCGCGTGCCGCATGGAGGCGCTCCAGGTATCGGCGAAGGCGGCGGGACCGGCGCCAGGCGACAACGCGGTCAAGCCCCAGTTCTGACCCGACGGGTTGAAGATGTCGGGCGGCGCGCCGATGGTGACCCCGCGCAGCACCTCGTTCGGCGCGCTCCAGGCATGGCTGCCATGCGGGCTCATGCCGACCGCAACGTCGGCGATAGGCCCAATCGCCATTCCAGCATCGCGCGCTTCCGCTTGCGCCTCGGCCAAACTCTCCTCGGTCAGTTTTTGCAGGGCGATATGGAAGTCGATCTCGGCCGCGTGCTCACGCGCGAAGGCATCGACCTCCGCGCCGCGCGGATCGCGATATGCAACCGGCCAATCCTGCCAGCGATAGAGACCCCGCGCGCGAAAATGCGCGTCCAACGTCTCGAACCGCGCATGGTCGCGCAGTCGCGCATCCGTGCACGGTATGGGAGCGCCAGTGAGCCGCTCGCGCAATCGCGCGATCTTGTCTCGCGCCGCGCGCGGCCAATCGATCAGGCCGTCGCGGCCGTCGTCAGGCAAATTCTCGGCGGCATAGAGCGGATTGAGGAACAGCCGGCTCGACGGCGCATAGGGGCTGATGTCGTCCGGCGCGGCCAGGAACGGCGCATGGATCGGGCTCACCGCGATGGCGTCGATGCCCAAGGCGCCAGCTTCGCGCGCCAACCGCGCCAGCGCGCCCAGATCGCCGAAGCCGTCGCTGCCTCGCAGGCCATAAAGCTGCACGGCGATGCCGGCGACCCGCCGCCCCGGCGCGGCCTCCTCGATGGAGAAGCAGCGTTCTTCCCCACAGATCTGCGCATCTGCCAGCTCGTACCCGCCCAGCGCATCCAGAACGGAGCGCAATGTGTCGGGCGCGACGGTTTGAGCCCGGCCCGAGGCATCGATCCACTCCGGCGCCAGACCGGCTTTGCGGGCGCGTTCGGTCAGCGCCGCGTCGCTCATGGCGCCTCGATCCAGCACTGCGTGCCGTCGCGGTCCCAGATCGGCGCGATCGGCGGGCGCGGCATGGAGCTGCCGTCGAAGCTGGTCTGCAGAGTAAGCATCGCACCGTCGCCCATGCGCCAGAGCGCGCGCACCGTCCGTTTGCCAACAGCTTCCGCGCCTATCGCCACGGCCCCCCTTAATCGCTGCACGACATGCGCGCGGCGCAGCGCGAGAAGTTCGCCATAGAGCGCCTGCCAGTCGTCGCCGTCGAACCGCGGCCGGGACCGTTGGAAGGTCTCCACGGCGTTGGGGTCGGGTATCCGGGCGCGTGCTTCCGGATCGGCAAAGGCGCGGAACTTCGCGAACTCGCCGCGCCTGCCCTCGCGAACCGCATCGGCCAGCTTGGGATCGGCGTGGTCGCAGAAATACAGGAACGGCTCGCGTGCGCCGGCCTCCTCGCCGAAAAAGATCAACGGGATCGAGGGACCGAGCAGGAGCAGAGCGATTGCGCCGCGCAAGGCGGTCCCGTCCACGAGCGCAATCAGGCGCTCGCCGAAAGCCCGGTTGCCGACATGGTCGTGGTTCTGCAGAAAATTCACGAACGCCGTGGGTGGAAGGCGCGGGCCGGGCCCGCTGCGCTCCTGGATGAAGCTGCCGCCAAGCGACTTCGCGAGTCCCGCTGCCGGAGCCTGCACGTATTCGCCGTAATATCCCTCGCTCTCGCCCGTGAGCAGCACGTGGATCGCGTGATGGAAATCGTCGTTCCATTGCGCCATGCCGCCATCGCGCAGCAGCGCGGCATCGTTGCGCTCGTTCTCCACCATGATGTGCACGTGGCGTTCCGGCGCGGCGGCGCGCGCCTCTCGCGCGAGCTCGGCTACGAAGCCGTCGTCGCCTATGGCATGAACCGCATCGAGCCGGAGCCCGTCGACGTGAAACTCGCGCACCCACATGCGCGCGCTGTCGATGAAGAAGCGGCGCACCTCCTCCTTGCGGAAATCGATGGCGGCTCCCCAGGGCGTTTGACGGTCTTCACGGAAGAACTGCGGTGCATAGAGCGGCAGATAGTTCCCGTCCGGCCCGAAATGGTTGTAGACGACGTCCAGGAACACCATCAGGCCGAGCCCATGCGCGCGGTCGATCAGACGCTTGAGATCGTCGGGCGTGCCGTAAGCCGAATGCGGTGCATAGGGAAGCACGCCGTCATAGCCCCAGTTGCGCGTGCCAGGAAACTGCGCGACGGGCATCAGCTCGACGGCCGTCACACCAAGGTCGGCAAGCCGAGGCAGATGGCTTTCCACGCCTTCGAACCCGCCCATCAAGCCGGCATGAAGCTCATAGATGACGGTCTCTTCCCAGGGACGGCCGCGCCACGAGCCGTCCTGCCAGCGATAGGAGCCGGGATCGGTGACGACGCTCCAACCCTCGTCCTGCCTGCGTGACGCGGGGTCCGGCACCGCGGTATCGCCGATGAGGAAGCGATAGCGCATTCCCGGCCTGGTGTCCGCGTCCACCTCGAACCAGCCGCTTTTCGTCGCCGGCATCGTGGTGACCTGGCCTTCCAGGTCCAGCCCGACATGCCGGCAGGCCGGCGCCCAAAGACGGAAGCGCGTCACGATACCTCCCTGACGGCTGACACCATCACGCAGGCATGAGGTTCGACCGAGCAGGCCGTGCCGCCCACCGGCGCGGCGTCACGCTCGGGCGCCGCGCTGTCGAAGACCACGTGCCAGGCAAGTTCCGGCAATACGAATCCGATCGCCTCTTCCGCGCTGTTCATCAAAAGCGCAATGATCTCGATCCCGCGGTCGCTGCGTTTTGCCGTACGGCGCATGACGAGCGCCCGGCCTTCGGCATTTTCCCAATCCTCTTCCGATAGGACTTGGTTGCGCTCATCCAGCCAATCGAGGTCGCGGTAGCCCGGCGCGACTTCGTCGCCGTGCCGGAACTTGTCCTCGCGCAGGCTGGCGAACGCGCGGCGCACGGCGATCATTCGCGACGTCCAGGCGATCAGGTCGCTGTCGGCGCGGCTCCAGTCCACCCAGGATATCTCGTTGTCCTGGCAATAGGCGTTGTTGTTGCCCTTTTGGCTGCGGCCGAGCTCGTCGCCGGCCAGCAGCATCGGCGTGCCGCGCGACCAGAACAGCGTCGCCAATAGCGAGCGCCGCATGCGTGCGCGCATCGCCTCGACCTTCGGGTCGTCGCTCCGCCCTTCTTCGCCCCAATTTCGCGCCAGGTTGTCCGAGACCCCGTCGCGATTGTCCTCGCCATTGGCTTCGTTGTGCTTGCCCTCGTACATGGTGAGATCGGCAAGCGGCGCGCCGTCGTGGCTGGCGATGTAGTTGATCGAGGCCGACGGGCGGCGCAGCCCGAAAAAATCGGACGACCCGGACAGGCGCTCCGCGAGATCGGGGCGCTGGCCGGCGTCGCCGCGCCAATAGCGGCGCAGGGTATCGCGGTAGCGATCGTTCCATTCGGAAAAGCCGGGCGGATGATTGCCGAGCTGATAACCGCCCGGCCCGATGTCCCAGGGTTCGGAGATCAGCTTGACGGGGGCCAGCACGGGGTCCTGGCGCAACGCGTCGAAAAATCCGCAGCCGGGATCGAAGCCCGCCGCCTCGCGGCCGAGCGTGCTGCCAAGGTCGAAGCGGAAACCGTCGACGTGGAACGACTGCACGAAATAGCGCAGAGAATCCATCACCATCTGGACGACGCGCGGATGGGACATGTTCACGGTATTGCCGGTGCCGGTGTCGTTCACCATGCGGCGGCGATCCTCGTCCGGCAGGCGGTAATAGCTCGCGTGGTCGAAGCCGCGCCACGACAGCGTGGGTCCCAGCTCGCTGCCCTCGCAGGTGTGGTTGTAGACGACGTCCAGGATCACCTCGATGCCGGACCTATGCAGCGCGCGGATCGCGGCGCGCAGCTCGTCCGCCGTGCCGTAGCGCGGCTCGGGCGTGAAGAACGAGAGCGTGTTGTAGCCCCAATAATTGCTCAGGCCCTTCTCGGTCAGCGTGCGGTCCTGAAGGAAGGCATGCACCGGCAAAAGCTCGATCGCGGTGACGCCGAGCTTGCGCAGATGCCCGATCACCGCGTCATGGCCCAGCGCCGCGTAGGTTCCGCGCTGCGCTTCCGGCACCGCGCCCAGCAGCTTCGTCAGGCCTTTTACATGTGCCTCATAGATGACGGTATCGCGCCACGGCACGCGCGGCGCGCGGTCGTCGCCCCAATCGAATTCGTCTTTCGCGACGACGCCTTTGACCATGAACGGCGCGCTGTCCCGATCGTCGAAGGTCAGGTCGGCGTCCTCGTCGCCCGGCGTGTAGCCGAGCAGCGCCTCATTCCAGCGGATCGCGCCCGAAAGCCGGCGCGCATAGGGATCGAGCAAGAGCTTGTTCGGATTGAAGCGATGTCCGTTCCCGGGTTCGTAAGGACCGTGCACGCGATAGCCATAGGCAAGCCCAGGCCCGGCATCCGGCAAATAGCCGTGCCAGACCTCGTCGATCCTGCTTGGCAGCGCCAGCCGCGTCTCTCGGCCGTCGCCATCGAAGATGCAAAGCTCGACCTTTGCCGCGTGCGCGGAAAAGACGGCGAAGTTCACGCCGCGTCCGTCCCACGTCGCGCCCAAGGGGTAAGGCTGCCCCGATTCCAGCTTCATCCAAGCACCAATGTCGCGAGCGGCGGCAGCGTGAGCGTCAACGCGCCATCGCGCGCCTCGGTCTGCCCGGCATTGCCCACGTTGCTCCCGCCGTAGATTTCGGAGTCCGTATTGAGCAGCTCGCGCCATGTCCCGTCGCGCGAAACCGGAATGCGGTAGTTCGTGCGCGGAACCGGGGTCATGTTGACGACGACAAGCAGGTTACCGCGCTCATAGGCGAAGACGCTGTTGGCGCTGTCGTCGCCGACCGCCCATCGGAAGCCGCCCGGATCGTCGTCGCAAGCGTGCAGCGCCGCTTCACGCACATAAAGGCGGTTGAGGTCGCCGATCAGCCGCTGCACACCCGCATGGCCGGCATCGCGCAAAAGGTCCCAATCGAGTTCGCCGTCGTGATTCCACTCGCGCGGGCTCGCGAGTTCGCCGCCCATGAAAAGCAGCTTCCGGCCCGGATGGGTCCACATGAACGCGAAATAGGCACGCAGCGTCGCGAGCTTCTGCCAGGCATCGCCCGGCATCCGCCCATAGAGCGAGCCTTTGCCGTGCACGACCTCGTCATGCGACAGCGGCAGGACGAACTTCTCGGACCAGGCATAGACCAGACCGAAGGTCATCGCATGATGATGCCAGCGGCGATGCACCGGCTCGTGGCCGACATAGCCGAGCGTGTCGTGCATCCAGCCCATGTTCCACTTGTAGGAAAAGCCCAGGCCTTCGGGTGAGGTCACGCCGGGCCAAGCCGTCGATTCCTCGGCGATGGTGATCGCGCCGGGTACGCGCTCGCGCACGACGGCGTTCAGGCGTTTGAGGAAGTCGATCGCCTCCAGGTTCTCGCGCCCACCATGCCGATTGGGGATCCACTCGCCCTCCTTGCGGGAATAGTCGCGATAGAGCATCGAGGCCACCGCATCGACGCGCAGCCCATCGACATGGAAGTGCTCGAGCCAGAACAGCGCGCTGGCGATAAGGAAGCCCTGCACCTCGCGCCGGCCGAGATTGTAGATCAGCGTGTTCCAATCCCTGTGAAAACCCTCGCGCGGGTCGGCGTGCTCGTACAACGCCGTCCCGTCGAAGCGGGCCAGGCCGTGCGCATCCGACGGAAAATGCGCCGGCACCCAATCCAGGATCACGCCGATCCCGGCGCGGTGACAGGCATCGATGAAATGCGCGAACGCCTCGGCGGCGCCGTAGCGCGCGCTGGGCGCGAACTGCGACAGCGGCTGATAGCCCCAGGAGCCGCCGAAAGGATGTTCCATGATCGGCAGAAGCTCGATATGGGTGAAGCCGAGCGCGCCGACATAAGGGATCAGACGCTCCTCGAGCCCGCGCCAATCGATGGTCTCGCCATGCTCGGGCCGAAGCCAGGACGCGGCGTGCACCTCATAGATCGAGATGGGCGCATCCGGCGCCTGTGCGGCTTCGCGGCGCGCCATCCAGTCCGCGTCTGTCCAATGGAAATGCCGGCACTGCGGCACGATCGAGGCGTTCGCGGGCGGGTGTTCGGCGGCGCGCGCGAGCGGATCGGCCTTGAGCGGCAGCAGCGCGCCGTCGGGGCCCATGATCTCGTATTTGTAGCGCTCCCCGGCCGTCAGCCGCGGAATGAAGATCTCCCATACGCCCGCGCCGCGGCGAAGCCGCATCGGATGGCGCCGTCCGTCCCAAGCGTTGAAATCGCCGACGACGGAGACGCGCCGCGCGTTCGGGGCCCATACCGCGAAGCGCACCCCGCCGATGCCGTCGATGCGCTCGACCGACGAGCCGAAGCGTTCGGCCAGTTCCCAATGCGCCCCCTCCGAGAAGAGATGAAGATCGACGTCGCCCAGGATCGGCGGAAAGGCATAAGGGTCTTCCGTCTCCTGAAGCGTATCGCGCCAATGGACGCGCAGCCTGTAGGGTCGCTCGCCGGGGCCGACGAACACGCCGGTGTCGCCGATCGGAAGCAGCGGCGTAATTTCTTCGCCACGCAGCACCTCCACGCGTTCGGCCCCCGGCTGATAGGTCCGCACCTTGCCTTGGTGCGGACCCAGGAACGCGAACGGATCGGGGTGCCGGCCTTCCGCTATCATCAGCGCCTGGGCGATGTCGTCGTGCATGTTCATAGCGCGGCCGCCAGCCGGGCGAAGCCCGATGCAGGCACGTCGATCCAATCGGGCCGGTTGTTGGCTTCATAGACGATCTCGTAGGCCGCCTTTTCCAACGCGAAGACGGCGAGAACCCGCTCCTCGCGCGCATCGAGCGGGCGGCCGCGTCCCTGGGCATAACCCTCAAGGAACGCCGCGCGTGCCGTGCGGCCGAATTCGTCCAGCAGCGTCGTGGCGCGCTCGGCGCTCTGGCTCGTGCCGACGATCCTGTCGTTGCGCTGGACGACGGCGCCGACATAGTCGAACGAACGCAGCATGCCGGCGACGTCGCGCAGCGGTGAGTTCTTTGCACGACGTTGGGCCAAGGGCTTGGCGGGCTCGCCTTCGAAATCGATGATGACCGCATCGCCGGCCGCAACCAGCACCTGGCCCAGATGCAGGTCGCCGTGGATTCGGGTCAACGCCAGTCCTTCACTATCCCGTAGAACACGTTCGGCGGCGGCCGCAAGCGCATCGCGGTCGTCGAAATCCCGAACCGCAAAGGCGGCATCGAGCTGTGCGCGCAAACTATTGCGCCATGTCTCGATCGTCCCCGCATCGGCGGTTTCCGGCGCGAAATCGGGGTTACGGGACGGTTGCGCCAAGACCGTGTGCATCGCGCCGAGCCGGCGGCCGACGACCGCGATGAAGTTGCGATAAGCCTCGAAGTCGTTCCCGATCCCGCCGTCAGCGACCGCCTTGTCGTCGATCAGGCGGCCGACCTGCTCCAGCGACCAGCTGAAGCCGTCGCCTTGATTGTCGACGAAGCGCTGCACCACCGCGACCGCAGAGTCCTTATAAGTCACATCACCCATCAGCTGAGCGATGCCGGTGAAGCCGCGCTCGGTCAGCTCGCGCACCATCTCGGCTTCCGGATGGATACCGTCGACCAGCCGCCGGAACAGCTTCACCACCGCGGCGCGACCGACGATGAGGGTCGAGTTGCTTTGCTCGGCACCCGGCCATTCGATCTCGGCATCAGGCGCGATCTCCGCGAAGGCCGGCGCGCGACGGCAGCTCAAGGCGCCCGGGCCACAGCCTTGCGCCAAACCGCTCAGAATCGCGCGCGCAAACTTCGCCGCGGCAAACCCGTCGGTGAGCAGGCCGATCCGCGCCCCTTTGCGCACGCGCGACAAAGCGAGCGCGGATTCGAACGGGCTCGACGGCGCGTCTTCCCACGCGATGGCCAGCGGCAAGGCGTAGCGTTCGCCGTTCACATCCAGCACCGAGAAGACCAGATCCTTGTCGAAGTCCTGCGTATCGGCGATGGACACGACCGGCAGGCCGCCGCTCTTGTTCTGGTACCAGCGGCGCTGCGCGACATAGGGCGGCAGAATCTCCTTCTCCAGGATCATGCGCTGGCGACCGGCAATGACGTCGTTCAGGCCCTCGCGGACAATGAAGGTGTGATATTCGGCGAGATTGTCGGACGTCGCCGTGCTCCAGGCAGGCTGGTTCGTCTCCGCACTGAGCGAGAACCAGTAGAAGCCGAACGGCTGCAGGGTCAGCAGGTAGGTGAGCTGGCCGATCTTGGGAAACGGCACCTCGCCCGAGAGTTCCACCGGCGTGCGGCCGGCGAATTCGCTCAGATCCAGCTCCACCGCCTGCGCGGTGCGCGAGACGTTGGCGACGCAAAGAATCGTCTCGCCCTCATATTCGCGAAGATAGACCAGCACCTTGCGGTTTTGCGGGCGCAGGAAGCGGATCGTGCCGCGGCCGAACGCTTTCCAACGCCCGCGCACGACCAGCATGCGCCTGACCCAGTTGAGCAGCGAATAGGGACTGCGCCATTGCGCCTCGACGTTCACGGCCTGGTAGCCGTAGATCGGGTCCATGATCGCGGGCAGCACCAGCGAGGCGGGATCGGCGCGGCTGAAGCCGCCGTTGCGGTCGGAGGTCCACTGCATGGGGGTGCGCACGCCGTCGCGATCGCCAAGATGGATGTTGTCTCCCATGCCGAGCTCGTCGCCGTAATAGAGGATCGGCGTGCCCATGATGGTGAGCAAAAGCGAATTCATCAGCTCTATGCGCCTGCGGTCCTGTTCGAGCAGTGGCGCGAGCCTGCGGCGGATGCCGAGGTTCAGCCGCGCGCGCCGGTCGACGGCATAGGTCTTCCACAGATAGTCGCGCTCCTTGTCGGTCACCATTTCGAGCGTGAGTTCGTCGTGGTTGCGCAGGAACGTCGCCCATTGACAGGCATCGGGCGCTTCCGGCGTCTGGCGCATGATGTCCATGATCGGGAAGCGGTCTTCCTGCGCGATCGCCATGTACATGCGCGGCATCAGCGGGAAGTGGAACAGCATGTGGCATTCGTCGCCGTCGCCGAAATAGGCCTGGACGTCCTCCGGCCACTGATTGGCCTCGGCGAGCAGCATGCGCCCGGGATAGTGCGCATCGACCTCGGCGCGGATGCGCTTCAGGATGGCGTGCGTCTCGGGCAGGTTCTCGTTGTTGGTGCCCTCGCGTTCGACCAGATAGGGCACGGCATCGAGGCGCAGCCCGTCCACGCCCATGTCGAGCCAGAAGCGCATGACCGACAGCGCCTCTTCGAGCACGGCCGGATTGTCGAAGTTCAGGTCCGGCTGATGCGAGTAGAAGCGGTGCCAGTAATAGGCGCCCGCCTCCTCGTCCCAGGTCCAGTTCGACTTTTCGGTGTCGAGGAAGATGATGCGCGTGCCGGCGTAGCGCTTGTCGGTGTCGGACCAGACATAGAAGTCGCGCTCGGGCGAGCCGGGCGGCGCTTTGCGCGCGCGCTGGAACCAGGGGTGCCGATCCGACGTGTGGTTCAGCACCAGCTCGGTGATGACCCGCATGCCCTTGTTGTGCGCCAAGTCGATGAAGCGGCGCACGTCGTCGATCGTACCGTAGTCCGGGTGCACGCCGCGATAATCCGCAATGTCGTACCCATCGTCGCGCCGTGGCGAGGGATAGAACGGCAGCAGCCAGATCGCGGTGACGCCTAGCTCCGCCAAATAGTCGAGCCTGTCGATCAGCCCCGGGAAGTCGCCGACACCGTCGTTGTTGGAATCCGCGAACGACTTGACGTGCAGCTGATAGATAACCGCGTCCTTGTACCACAGCGGATCGTTGGCGCGCTCTGCGATTGCCACCTCCTCGGCACGGGCAAGATGCATGTCTTCGCGGACGTTCATTCACTGATCCTCCGCCGGACAGACGCGCCAGATGACGTAAGGCGCGTCGGGCGTCAGACGCAGGTGCTGGACCTTGCCGCGCCGGACAAAATGGCGGCCGGTGAGCAGGTCTTCGACGAACAGCGCGCCGTTGTCCGGAAGCCGCCACTCCCAGACTGGAATCTCGAAGTCGCACTCCTGTGCGGCATGTGGATCGAGGTTGATCGCGACGAGGATGCGGCTGGTCTCGTCCGGCGCGCGCTTGCCGTAGTAGAGGATGCTCGGGTTGAAGGCGTTGTAGAACGTGACGCCAAGATGGCTCTGCAGCGCCGGATGCGCCTTGCGCAGCCGGTTGAGGGTCGCGATCTCGGACTTGATATTGCCGGGCGCGGCCCAGTCGCGATGCTTGATCTCGTATTTCTCGGAATCGAGATATTCCTCACGGCCGGGAAGTGCTGCCGACTCGCAGAGCTCGAAGCCCGAATAGATGCCCCACAGTCCGGACAGCGTCGCCGCAAGCGCTGCACGGATGAGAAAGCCCGCCCGCCCGGACGTCTGAAGGAAGATGGGATTGATGTCCGGCGTGTTGACGAAAAAATGCGGGCGAAAGAAGTCCTTGACCCGAGGATCGTTCAATTCCTGAACATATTTCGTCAGTTCGTCCTTGGTATTGCGCCAGGTGAAGTAGGTATAGGACTGCGTGAAGCCGATCTTCGCCAGGTGGTACATGATCTTCGGCCGCGTGAAAGCCTCGGCAAGGAAGATCACATCGGGATCGGTGGCGCGGATGCTTTCGATCAGCCACTCCCAGAAGCCGAAGGGCTTGGTATGCGGATTGTCGACACGGAAGATGCGCACGCCCTCGCCGGCCCAGAACCGAACGATGTCGCGCAGCGCGGTCCATAGCCCGGGCACCGCGTCCTTGGCGTAGAAATCGACGTTGACGATGTCCTCGTAGAGCTTTGGCGGGTTTTCGGCATATTTGATCGAACCGTCAGCGCGCCAATCGAACCAACCCGGGTGCTGCTTCAGCCAGGGATGATCGGGTGAGCACTGCACGGCGAAGTCGAGCGCGATCTCGAGGCCATGATCGCGCGCCGCGGCGACCAGCGCGCGGAAATCGTCGAGCGTCCCAAGCTCGGGATGAAGCGCTTCGTGTCCGCCTTCGCCGGATCCGATGGCGTAGACGCTGCCCGGATCACCAGGAGCCGCGACGAGCGCGTTGTTGCGACCCTTGCGGTTGGTCTTGCCGATCGGATGGATCGGCGGGAAATAGAGCACGTCGAAGCCCATCTCGCGGATATCGGGCAGCCGCGCGATCGCGTCGCGCAACGTGCCATGGCGCGCCGCGCTTTCGCCTTGCGATCTTGGAAATAGCTCGTACCAGCTTGCGAAAGCCGCTTCCGGGCGGTCCGCATCGATGGCATAGGTTCCACTGCGAGCGAGAAATTGGCGCGCTTCGATCCGACGCATCGCTTCGATGGTTTCCGGCGCGAGAAGCACAGCCGGATCGGGAGCCGAAACACCCAGTGTCCGACGCACGAGAGTCTCGCCTTCGCGCAGATCCAGCGTGAGGTCGCGGCCGGCCTCGCGCTTCTTTGCCAGGTCGCGCGCGAAGCCGCCATAGCGGTCGATCCAGGCCTCGATCGCGAACACGTGCCGGCCGATGCGGTCGAGGGCGAACGACGCGCGCCAACGGTCGTTCTCGACATGGCGCATGGGGATGCGCCGGTCGCCATGCACCAGCTCGGCCGCGATCAGCGGATGGCCGTCGGTGAAGATATCGGCCTCGACCACGACCGTATCTCCGACAATGCGCTTCGCTGCATGGCGGCCATCGTCGACCGAGGGCGTGACGCTCGCGATGACGATACGGGGCTTTTCGGGGTCGAGTTTCGGAGGCTCGCGGCGGAGAGGCGCACGGCGCTGTACATGCAAGAGACGCACGTCATTCGGGCCGAGCGCCCGGCCCTCGGGTATGTCCCAATCCTCGACCGGCCCCGGCTGCGGACACACGATGTCGGTGGGATTTGTGATGGCGATCAGGGCTTGCCGTGCAACACGCTGATCGGCTTCCCGCGTGCGGATCAGGATCGCGCCATGCTGCGACAGCGCGCCGGGCTGGGCCAGAATCGCATCCGGGGCGACCAAGGTATTGGTCGAGGAGATGCAGGCATCGCTCTCGTCGCCGCTTGCGAACTCGGCCGGCATCCAGATGCCGGAGCCCGCCACCGCAGCGACGGCATAGCTTGCCTGCCGCGTGCCGTCCGCCGCCACGCGCGCGAGCACGGGCGCGACGCGAACCGCCGCTCGATATTCCTCGACCAGCCACGGCTCGCGAAAGTCCCACCAGGCCAGCGACGAGAGGCAATAGGCGAAGCCGCAGCCCTCGAGCGCCGAAAGCACCTCGCGCGTGAGGCCGGCGATATCGGCGATGAAGATCGAGCCATCGAGCTCGCCGGTCAACGCGCGCCACAGCGCCGGCGGTAGACGCTGCGGATGGCGCATGCGGAAGCCGCTCACGCCTTGGGCAGCGAGGGTCGACAGACGATCCCGCCAATGCGCGGCGAACGCATCCGGCGCGGCGTAGAGGCGCGCGAGGGCTCGCCCTTTCAATTCGAACGGACACCGCGGATCGACCGCGGGCGCCGAGCCTCCCTCGTGTCGTATCGCGAACCAATCCGGATGTGCCAGGACGAAAGGATCATCGGTCGAGGTTTCCGACAGATCGATGTTCGCGATCGCCGGCAACCCGCATCCAACCAGCGCGACCGCGTCATCGCCCGCGAGATGATCAAATGATAAGTCGCGCGCGCGCGCGGCAGCGATGCGCAAATCCCATTGCGCCGCTCCGAGATCGCAGATCCGCGGTGACGACATGAAAAGCCCTGGCGTGCGAACGATTTCGACTGGGGGGCAACGTCAGCGATTTGCGAAAGTTCCCGCGGGAACCCGTTGCACCAAGTTCCCGCTGGAACTCATTGCGCTATCGGACCTTTTAGTGTTCGGCGGGAGGCTGGAGCGTAAACGGTATGGCGGAAAACAGACTCCTGCTCGATCTCTTTCCCTGGGCGCCGCGGCCGTTGATCGTGCTCGCTCTGTTCGCGGCGGCCGTCACGGTCGCCGTGGCGGTTCATTCGCTGGTCTGGGCCGTGTTCAAGCGCTTCTTCAGCGCGCGCTATCCGCTTCTGCACGACATCGGGCGCCGCACGCATGGGATTACCCGCTTCGCGGTGATCATGGTGTCGCTCGGCATCGCGGTGCCGGTCGCGCCGCTGCACCCGACAGTTGCAGAGGGCGCGAACCGCGCGCTCCTCGCGGCTTTCATCGTCTTCCTGGGATGGCTCGCGATCGTTGCGGCCAATTTCCTGATGGACCGCTATATCGACCGGTTCAAGCTGGACGTGACGGACAATCTTCTGGCGCGCAAGGCGGTGACGCAGGTCAGGCTGCTCAAGCGCGCCATCGGTGTCGTCATCGTCATCGTGACCGCCAGCCTCGCGCTGATGTCGTTCGACTCCGTGCGCGAGTTCGGCGTCAGCCTGTTCGCCTCGGCCGGGATCGCCGGCATCGCCGTGGGCCTGGCCGCACGGCCGCTGCTGGAAAACCTGTTCGCCGGCATACAGCTCGCCATCACCCAACCCATCCGGCTCGACGATGCGCTGATCGTCGAGGGCGAGTTCGGCAAGGTGGAAGAGATCACCTCGACCTATGTCGTGCTCAAGCTCTGGGACTGGCGGCGGATGATCGTTCCCTTGAGCTATTTCTTCGACAAGCCGTTCCAGAACTGGACGCGCAGCTCGGCCTCGCTGATCGGCACCGTGCTGGTCTATGTGGACTACACGGCACCGGTGGACCAGATCCGGCAGAAGCTGACCGAGATCGTCAAGCAATCCAAACTGTGGGACGGCCAGGTCGTGAACCTGCAGGTCAACAATGTGACGGAGAGCGTCATCGAGCTGCGCGCGCTGGTCAGCGCCCGCAATTCCGGGTCGGTCGCCGACCTGCGCGCCGAGGTTCGCGAGAAGCTCGTCGCCTATCTGCAGCAGGAGCTGCCCTGGGCGTTGCCGACATCCCGCCAACGCTCGATTGCGGTGGAAGACCCGCGGCCCCGGCGGCGGGTCGCCAGCGCATGAGCCCCTTGCCGACGCCGGACCTCGACCGCACGTCGCTGTTCCTGGATATCGACGGTACGCTGCTCGATATCGCGGCGACGCCGCATGCCGTGCTCGTCCCAACGCAACTGATCGAAGACCTTGGGCAGCTGCGCGAGCGCTGCGGCGGCGCCTTGGCGCTGGTAAGCGGCCGCACGCTGGAGGACATCGACAGGCTCTTCGCGCCTCTCAAGCTTCCTGCCGCCGGCGCGCATGGCACCCAGGTGCGGCCCGATCCGCAGGCGCCGATCGGTCATCTGACGCGGCCCATCCCGGCGGAGCTGCGCGCCCAATTCACCGCTCTCGCCGACCGGCCCGGCATGTTCATCGAGGACAAGGAAGTCACGCTGGCGCTCCATTACCGGCTCCTGGAAGACCCCACCCTTCCTGCCGACCGGGTGGCAACGGTCGAGGCCGCCGCCGCGAAGTGCGGCTTCTCGCTCCTGCACGGCAAAAAAGTCCTTGAGCTCAAGCCCATGGGCACGGACAAGGGCGCGGCCTTGCGCACTTTCATGACCAAGCCGCCATTCCTGGGCCGCACGCCGTTGTTCGCAGGCGACGACGTGACCGACGGCTATGCGTTTTCGGTCCTGGGCGGCTTGGACGGCATCGGCATATCGGTCGGCCAGAGCTTTCCCGGCGCGGCCTATCGAGTCGAAACGCCGGGCGAGCTGCGCCGGTGGCTGCACGGGTTGTTGGAACCGCGCGCAGCCGTGGATCGTTGAGCCTTGATGAGCGAGGGCGGGACCGAACAAAGAGCTTTGCTATGCGGCCACGGAAGCACGCGGCTGTCCAGGGTCGACATCCTTTCCTACAACATGGAGCTCAAGGACAATGGCGGCTTCCTGGGGGACCGTGCGAGCAAGAAAGCGCTTGCGGCAATCCTCGACAAGGCACGCAAGCCTCTGATCAAGGAGGGACGCGATCCGTTCGACGAGCGGCCCAGCACCGACATCGGAAAGAAAGAGCTGGACCGCGCGCTCGAAAAAGGCGACGCGGAGACGGCCGGCCTTATCCACACCGTCGTTGAGGAATTTTCCCAGGAATTGGCCTTCGTGGTCCGCCGGTTCCTGAAAGAAAAGAATTGGAAGGACGTCGAGCGCATCGCGGTCGGCGGCGGCATGCGGGGCCACCGCATCGGCGAGCTGGCGGTCGGACGCTTGTCGGCGCTGCTCAAAGCCGAAAAGATCGACGTCGAGGTCGTCCCCATCGCCAACGATCCGGACGATGCAGGCTTGCTGGGCGCGGTTCATCTGGCGCCGGAATGGGTCTTCAAAGGTCACGACGCCATCATCGCCATCGACATCGGCGGGACCAACATGCGCGTGGGCGTGGTGACGTTCGACCTGAAAAAGTCTCCGGGGTTTGCAGGCGCAGCCGTCGCCGAACGCGAAATCTGGTGCCATGCCGATGACGACACGACGCGCGACAAGGCCGTGGACGCCCTTGTCGAGATGATCGGCGGCAGCGTTCGAAAGGCTGAAAAAGCCAAGCTCAAGCTCGCGCCTTTCGTCGGTATCGGGTGTCCGGGGATCGTGAAGGCCGATGGATCGATCGACCGCGGCACGCAGAACCTTCCCGGCAACTGGGCGAGCTCGCGCTTCAATCTTCCGCAACGTATCGCCGAAGCTCTTCCGCTGATCGGCGGATACGATACACAGGTCGTCCTTCACAACGACGCCGTCGTGCAGGGTCTGAGCGAGATCCCGAATATGACGGATGTGCAAAACTGGGGAATCCTGACGCTCGGCACCGGTCTGGGGAATGCCTGCTTCGCAAACCGGATCATCAAAAGCTAAGCCGAAGTCGCACAGAGATTCATCAATGTTATAGCCAAACGATTTTGCACGGTTTTTACCCTCCGACCGTGAAACCGCCTTTGCATTGTTGCGTTCGCATGGCGGCAGTCGGAGTTCATTCACAGTCATGCGCGTCCTGTTCGCTACCCCGGAAATGGAAGACTTCATCAGCGTCGGCGGTCTCGCGGCCGTGTCCGCGGCGCTGCCGCGCGCGTTGAGGTCGCTCAGCGACATCCGCGTGATCATTCCGGGTTATCGCGAGGTCCTCCGGCGCCTGCAGCCGCTGGAGACCGTCGCGCATTGCGAAGCCGTCGCGGCGCTTCCGGCTTGCACATTGGCCCTGTCGAAGACGCATGACGGCTTGCCCGTCTATGTCGTCATCTGTTCGGAACTATACGAACGCGACGGCGGGCCTTACGGCGACGCCCACAACAAGGATTGGTCCGACAACGATATCCGCTTCGCCCGCTTCGCGTCCGTGACGGCGCAGTTGGCGGCCGGCCTGCTCGACCCGAACTGGAAGCCGGGGCTGGTCCACTGCAACGACTGGCAGTCCGCGCTCGTCCCGGCCTATCTCGCCTGGGACGGAGCTGCAGTGCCTACGGTGCTGACGATCCACAATCTCGCCTATCAAGGTCTGTTCGAGCCCGAAACATTGCAGCGCATCGGCGCGCCCGATAGCGCGTTCCATGTGGATGGACTCGAGTTCTACGGCAAAGCCTCCTTCCTGAAGGCAGGCTTGGTGTACGCCTCTCACCTGACCACCGTCAGCACAACCTATGCCCGCGAGATCACGACGGCCGAGCATGGATGCGGCCTGGAAGGATTGCTGCAGCGACGCGCCGACGCAAGGCAGTTGAGCGGAATCCTCAACGGCATCGACGACAGCTGGGATCCGCGCACCTGCTCCGCGCTGGCGGCCCCCTTCGCATCCGGCGAATGGGACGCGAAGGACGCCAATGCCGATCACGCCCGCAAGGAATTCGGGCTCGCGCTTTCGCGCGGCCCGTTGTTCGGCCTGGTCGCACGCCTCGTGCATCAGAAGGGGGTCGACCTCGTCCTTGCCGCCGCCGACACCGTCGTCAAGGCGGGCGGCCAGATCATCGTGACGGGAAAGGGCGAGCCGCGTTTCGAGAAAGCGCTCAAGGAGGCGGAGGCACGCAATCGCGAGAATTTTTCCGCCGCCATCCGCTTCGATGACGGAGAGGCCCGTCGCATTTTCGCCGGCAGCGATTTCACCTTGATGCCGTCGCGTTTCGAGCCGTGCGGCCTGAGCCAGATGTATGCGCAGCGTTTCGGCTCGCTGCCCATCGGTCGTGAGACCGGCGGTCTCACCGAGACGATCGTCGACGGCGAGACCGGGTTCCTGTTCTCGGAAGCTTCCGCAGAATCGCTTCTGGGCGGCATTTCGCGAGCCTTTGCGACCTTCCGCGCCAAGCACAGGCTCAACAGGATGCGTGCACGCGCGATGTCGCAGAATTTCGGATGGCGTCACTCCGCCCGCAATTACGGCCAGCTCTACAACAGTGTGGCAGCCTAGATTTTCAGGAGTATGGACATGGCAAGGTCGTCCAAAAGCCGCCCCGCCAAAGCCGTCAAAAGCCCGGAGCCGCTGATCGGGCCGGGTGGCGAAACCCACCAGGCGAATGTCTCCGGCACCTTGCTGACGACAAACCAGGGGATTGCGGTTTCCGACAACCAGAACTCGCTCAAGCTCGGCGAGCGCGGACCTGTGTTGCTCGAAGACTTCGTCCTTCGCGAAAAGATCATGCATTTCGACCACGAGCGCATTCCGGAGCGCGTCGTGCATGCCCGCGGCTCGGCGGCGCATGGCTATTTCGAATGCACCGCGGACCTTTCCAAGGTGACGCGCGCCGCCTTCCTGCGCAAAGGCGAGCGCACGCCGGTCTTCGTGCGCTTCTCGACGGTGGCGGGCAACAAGGGCTCGCGCGACCTTGCCCGCGACGTGCGCGGCTTCGCGGTGAAGTTCTACACCCAGGAAGGCAATTTCGACCTCGTCGGCAACAACATGCCGGTGTTCTTCATCCAGGATGCCATCAAGTTCCCCGACCTTGTCCATGCCGCCAAGCCCGAACCGGACCGCGAGTTTCCCCAGGCCCAGACGGCACACGACACCTTCTGGGATTTCATTTCGCTGATGCCGGAAAGCATGCACATGATCATGTGGATCATGTCGGATCGCGCCATCCCGCGCTCTTATCGCCTGATGGAGGGCTTCGGCGTGCACACCTTCCGGCTGCTTGACGGCAGGGGCAAGTCGACCTTCTGCAAGTTCCACTGGCGCCCGGTGCTGGGCATGCAGTCGGTGGTGTGGGACGAGGCTTTGAAGATCAGCGGCGCCGATCCCGACTATCATCGCCGCGACCTGTGGGAGACCATCGACGGCGGCGACACGGTCGAGTTCGAGCTCGGCCTGCAGCTCTTCACCGAGGAGCAGGCGATCGAATTCGAGTTCGACGTGCTCGACGCGACCAAGATCATTCCCGAGGAGGTCATTCCGCTCAAGATCGTGGGCCGCTTGGTGCTCAACCGCAATCCGGGGAACTTTTTCGCCGAGACCGAGCAGGTCGCGTTCTGCGTCGGCAATGTCGTGCCGGGCATCGACTTCTCCAACGACCCTTTGATGCAAGGGCGGCTGTTCTCCTATCTCGACACCCAACTGAAGCGCCTGGGCGGCCCCAACTTCCACCAGATCCCGATCAACGCGCCGAAATGCCCCTTCGCCAACTTCCAGCGCGACGGCCATATGCGGATGGACGTGCCGCTGGGCCGCGTCAACTACGAGCCCAACAGCTTCGCGCCCGATGCGGCGCGTGAGAACGCCGCGCAAGGCTTCCGCTCCTTCGCCGACGAGGAGCATGGCGGCAAGCTGCGCGTGCGCGCCGAGCTGTTCGCCGACCATTATACCCAAGCGCGGCTCTTCTTCCGCAGCCAGACGGAGATCGAACAGGATCATATCGTCGCCGCGCTGATCTTCGAGCTCAGCAAGGTCCAGACGCAGCCGATCCGCGCGCGTCTGGTTTCGCATCTTCTGAATATCGACGCGGCGCTGGGGCGGCGCGTTGCCGACGGGCTCGGCCTTGAAGGTGTCGCACCCGCCAAGCCTGCGATGGAGCCGAAGGACATGGAGCCGTCGGACGCACTCAGCATCGTGAAGAAGGCCAAACCCATCCTGGAAGGCCGCGTGGTTGGCTTGCTCGTCAGCGATGGCGCCGACGCGGGATTGGTCGCGGCGCTTCAGAAGGCGATCGCCGCGGCGGGCGCGAAGGCGAAGATCGTCGCCGAGAAGATCGGCGGCGCCGAATTGTCCGACGGCAATATTCTTCCGGCCGACCAGCGGGTCGAGGGCGGTCCCTCGTCGCTGTTCGATGCCGTCGCGATTATCGCCTCCGACGGCGGCGCGGCGCGACTCGCGAGCATGGCCGCGGCGCAGGATTTCGTCCGCGATGCCTTCGCGCATCTCAAGACGATAGGGTTCACCGGCAATCTCGCGGAGCTCTTCACGAAAGCAGGTCTTGCGCAGGAGGATCTCGACGAGGCCTGCATCCCGTTGTCAAAGCGCGCCGATGCGGGCCAATTCGTGGATACCGCGGCAAACGGGAAGTTCTGGGCGCGGGAGCCCAAGGTCCGACCGTTGCCCTGATCGGGTGGACGATCGACAGGGGCGTCCTGGCCTCGGTCAGGAGCTGGAGCCGATGAGGATGGGAAATCCGTTTTGACGTACGCCTCCTCGCCCGTATGGGTGCGGAGGTCATGGCGGCCCACCCGGTCTCCGGCCGGATACGCACCGGTCTCGGAATCGGTGTCTGAAAAGGTCGCGGAAGCGGTTCGGAGCGGGCAGAGACAGCGGGTCGATTTTGCTGGGCCAAACGGCTGTCCGCGGAACAGCGAACGGAGTCCTGGCCAACAGCGAATTTCAGCCTCGATAACAGCGAAATTTGGCGGGCGGCGAGCTCTACGCCTCCAGATAGGCCGCCGTCGCCATGCCGCCTGCGGTGCAGACCGCCACGACGGCCTTGTGCCTGCCGCGATGACGCAGCTCGAGAAGGGTCGAGCCCAGATAGCGGATGCCGGACATGCCGTAAGGATGGCCCAAGGCGATGGCGCCGCCATTGACGTTGGTTGTCTCCCAAGGGGTCTGGAGTTGTGCCTGATTGTAAAGCGTGGTGACGGCGTAAGCCTCGTGCAGCTCCCACAAGTCGATGTCCGACATGCCCAGCTGATGATGCTTCATCAGCTTCCGGATCGCGGGCGTGATGGCGATGCTCATTTCTTCCGGCGTAACGGCCGCCAGCTGCATGCCGCGAAAGGATCCCAGGATCGGGAGACCGCGACGCGCGGCGACATCGGCCGCCATCATGACGACCGCGGCGGCACCGTCCGACAGTTGCGACGCATTGCCGGCCGTCGTCGTGCCGCCTTCGTAGATGGGCTTCAGCGCCGCGAGCTTTTCGAACGTCGTATCGGGCCGCGGCCCCTCGTCGCGATCGAGGACGACGTCCACCATCTGCGTCTGTTGCGTGACCTTGTCCGTCACCTTCTTCTTTGCCGCGAAAGGCACGATCTCCTCGGAAAACCGCCCGGCGAGACGCGCCGCTTCCACGCGCCTTTGGCTCTCGACCACATAGCGGTCCAACGCCTCGCGACCGATATTGTATTTTTCCGCGACGAAATCCGCGGTCTGATTCATGGTCCACCATACGGCCGGCATGCGCTGCTGCAGCGGTTCATAGAAGAAGCCGTTGAAGTTCATGTTCATCTGCGTGAGGCTGATGCTCTCCACCCCGCCCGCAATCGCGATATCGGCCTCGCCCGCCGCAATGCGGTTCGCGACGATGGACGCTGCCGTCAGGCCGGAACCGCAATAGCGGTTGATCGTGACGCCCGGAACGCCGACTCCGAAATTCGCTTCGAGCGCGGCATTGCGCGCGATGTTGTGACCGGTCGCACCTTCGGGAAGCCCGCAGCCGAGCACCACGTCCTCGACCTCGCCCGCCTCGATGCCGGCGCGCTTGACGGCCTCGCGCAGGACATGAGCCGCCATCGGGATGCCGTGCGTCTGGTTGAGCGCGCCGCGAACCGCCTTGGCGATACCGGTACGGCAATAGGAGACGACGGCAACGTCACGCATGGAAACCTCCGCGAAGCGGCGCCGGGGTATTGAGCCTCAACGCCACGGCACAAACCATTGGACCATCGTATCGCCGAACCGGAGACTGGGCGGCAATGACTGAGCGGCGCGCCGCAAAGACTGGCATATTTCAGTGGATTCCGCTTTGATTGCGGGACATCGGAGCAGGTTCGCAAATCGTGAACGCCAAGCGGCATCCTCCCACTCGCGGCGGCAATACGGATGAGCGCGTCATCCGCGTGGTCTCCTATACCGATTTTCTCTGTCCTTATTGCCGCCGCTTCCGCACCGTGCTCAAGCGTCTTCGTCAGGCGTTCGGCGAGCGCATCGCCTATACGCTGCGCCACTTCCCCATGGAGCGTATTCATCCCGGCGCGACGTTCGCCGCGCGCGTGGTCGAAGCTGCCGGCAAGCAGGGCCTGTTCTGGGAGATGCACGACCGTCTGTTCGAAGACGAGCCGCCGTTCAGCGAGTCGCAAATCCTCGACATGGCCCGGGAGATCGGGTTGGACATGGAGCGTCTCGATCGGGATCTCGCCGATCCGGAAACGCTCGGTCGCGTCGAAGACGATATCGCCGAGGGCCGCAGGCACGGCGTAAGCGGAACGCCGACCATCTTCGTGGACGGCGAGCGCTATGACGGCGCCTGGGATTTCTATTCGCTTGCCGATGCGTTCGAGCAGCCGGTGTCGGAACGCATCCGCCGTTCGGCGCATGCTTTTGCGAGCCTGCCGGCGTCCGGCGGCCTCGCGCTGTTGATTGCCGCCGCTCTCGCGCTGATCTGTGCCAACACCCCGCTGGCCGGCGCCTATCATGCGTTCATCGCATCGAGCTTCGGCATAGGCCCACCGGATACGCCCTTGTCGTTGACGGTAGGAGACTGGTTCTCGGAGGGCCTGCTTGCGCTTTTCTTCCTGCTGGTCGGTCTGGAGATTCGGCGCGAGATGACGGCCGGCGCCCTCTCCGATTTCAGGGCCGCCCTGCTGCCGGTGGTTGCCGCCATCGGCGGCGGGATCGCGCCCGCGCTCGTATACCTTCTCTTCAACCATGGAGGCACGGCGCAAGGCTGGTCCGTGCCGACCGCCACCGATATCGCCTTCGTGCTCGGGATCCTGGCGCTGTTGGGCGATCGCGTGCCGGCGCAGCTGCGCGTCTTCATCGCGGCCTTCGCGGTGATGGACGATATCATCTCGGTGCTGACGCTCGCGATCTTCTATCCGCACAACTTCGAAGCCATGTGGCTCGTGGGCGCAGGCGCGGGAATACTCGTGATGTTCGCGCTGAACCGCGGTCATGTCTATGCCGGCTGGCCCTATATGGCGGTCGCTGTCGCGGTGTGGTTTTGCCTGCATGCCGCGGGCGTGCATGGCGCGCTGGCGGGCATCGTGCTGGCCGGCTTCCTGCCGACGCGCCCGGAGCCCGATGCCGGACCGTTGCTGGCCCAGGCCGCGAACGCGCTTGCCGCGCTCGAGATCGCGCAGGCGGACAAGAGCGCGGACGAACGGGACCGCGACACGGTTCTGGATTGGGCGGGGCGCAATCTGTCCGCGGCAAGCGAACGCTTGCTGTCGCCAGCGGACAGGATCGAGCGTTCGGTCGCGCCATGGAGCACCTATCTCGCACTTCCGCTGTTTGCGTTTTCGGCCGCCGGTGTGAGCTTCGACGCCGACCTTTCCGCGCCGGGTGCGCTGTCCATCCTTGCGGGCGTGATCCTTGGCCTTGTTGTCGGCAAGCCCCTGGGCATCGGGCTGTTCTCGCTCGCAGCGCTCAAGACCGGAGTCGCACGTGCGCCGAAAGGGGTGGGCATTCACACATTTATCGGAGCGATCTGTCTTTGCGGCGTCGGCGACACGGTCGCCCTTCTGATGGCGGATCAGGCGTTTCCTGAAGGCGGCGATGCGGCGATTGCCAAGATCGCCGTGCTCGTCGGATCCGTGATCGCCGCCGCACTCGGTGCTGCGATCATCGCGCTCAGTCCCGGTAGAGCCTTAAGCGCCGAGGAAGCACCCGCCTGACCGGAGCTGTCACGCACCGGCATTTGTCGTTCGCGCTTTTTCGGAACCGAGTTCCGGAAGCATCCGCGGCAAGTCCAATTCGCCGTCGCGGGTCTGGAAGCCGAGCGCTGCGGCGTCGCGGCTGCGCCGTTGCGCTTCGGGCGCGGCTGCCAGCTCGCCGAACAGGCCAGAGTCGCGGCTGAACTCCGCCGCCGGTGCGAGCGCTATGGCGTTGATACGCTCCTTGATCGCGGCAAGAGACGCGGCCGGAAAGCTTGCGATCCGCCGCGCCAGAGCGCGAACGAATTCGCCCAAACCCTCGCTCGGTAGCGCACGATTGATCCAGCCATAGCGTTCCGCCAGATCGGCATCGAAGTCGTTACCGCTCAATATGGCTTCGAGCGCACGGCCACGTCCCATCAGGCGCGTGAGGTGTTGCATGCCGCCCGCGCCGGGCAAGAGGCCGAAGCCGACCTCCGGCTGGCCGAACAGCGCCTTCCCCCGCGCGGCGAAGCGCATGTCGCAAGCCAGCACGAATTCGCTGCCCGCGCCGCGGGTGCGGCCCGCGATCTGCGCGATCGTGATCAAGCGGCTTGCGCTCAGATAGCGGAACAGAAGACCGATCGATGGTTCGCCGCCTGTCAGCTTCACCGTCTCCTTGCGATATTCGGCAATGCGTGCGACATCGACGTGGGCGATGAAATAGTCGGGGTCCGCGCTCTTGAAGACGAGAACGCGGAGCGCCGCGTCGGCTTCAGCCTGCTCGATGAGCGCAACCAGATCGCGCACGAGCGCGGGCCCCATGAGGTTCATGGGGGGAGCCGAAATCTCGACCGTCGCGATCGCGCCGTCCCGCGTAACGTTCAGCGTTTCGAACGTCATGCCGCCGCCTCGAGCGCATGCGCCTGCCCCATGGCGCGGCGCGTCGGACGGTTGGCGGCATTCGTGCGTGCCAGCGCCAGCGCACGCCTCGGGTCGTTGCCGCTGCCGGCGTAGAACTCGGCAGCGTGGTCGGCGAACGCCAGAAGATGCCGCTCGAGCAGCTCCTCGAAGCCGAGCCGGGCGACTTCGAGCTGCGCTTTGGCTTCCTCCAATCGTCCCTGCGCAAGCAGCACGTCGCCCAGACGCCAGCGCACTTCGGGGTCGCGGCTCGACAAGACGGGCAGCAGCAAGGCTTCGGCCTCGGATGCTTGACCCTGGCCCAGGTAAATCTCGGCCAGATGCACGCGCGCTTTCGGGAAAAAGGGTAGATAGGCCACGGCGCTCCGATACCACTGCGCCGCCTGGTCCAGGTCGGGCTCGGGCATGAGCTCTCCCCAAAGCTGGCCCAGCTGGAAGCAGACCCAGGCCAGAGGAAACGGCGAAGTGCCGCTATAAGCGTTATGGGCTTCCCGATAGACCGTGGCGGCCTCTGCAAACCGTTCAAGGTCCGCGAGCACGGCACCGAGCGGCACCAGGTCTTCGAGCCGCCCGCCGGCGCCCGCAAGCCGACGGCGCGCCGTTAGCACAGCGTCGAGATCCGTGCCGCAAGCCTGATCGATGCTCAGCAATTGATGCTTGGCCGCTTCATGGGGCGCGCGCGCGAGATGACGGCGGGCCTCATCGAAGCGATGCGCGGCGGAAGCGGCCGCGGCTTGGACAAGCGGCGAGCCATCCACGCGCGCGAGCGTCTCCAGACGGTCGAGGGCTGCGGTGTCGCCGAAGAATTGGAGTTTCAGCCGCTCCATGTCGACGATAGTTTCGGCGAGGCCCTGAGGTCGAGGGGCCCGGCCGAAGCGAGCCCAGGCTTGGCGGCACGCGCTGTCCAGATTCAGCGCGGCGATCTCTCCGTCGGTCGCGAGCCGGCTCATGACGCGGCGAGGATGGCGACGCCCGCGAGCGAGATCGCGGCGCCGACGAAATGGACCATCCGCCGGTTGCGGATCGCGAGGCCCAAGCCGATGCCGACCGAATGAAGCAGCGCGGTGGCGCAGACAAAGCCCGCGCCATAGGCGAGCCCGGACGCCTCGGCCCCGTGCGCATAGCCGTGGAAGACCGCGAAGAATCCGACCAACCCCATCGCGGCGAGCGCCGGCATGTTCCATTGCAGCGCGACGGCCAGCCCGAGCACGACGACCGACAGGCCGATGCCGATCTCGACGAACGGCAGCGCCAGGCCCGTCATGCCCGCGATGCCGGCAAGCGCCATCGCCGACACGAACGTCAACGGCAGCAGCCACAGCGCGCGGCCGCCCAGGTGTGCGGCGAACATGCCGACAGCGACCATCGCCAGCACATGATCTATGCCGCCGAGCGGATGCGCCAAGCCGTAGGCGAAGCCATGGGTGTGGCCGGCGATGCCCGGATGCGCCGACGCCGCGGCGGGCAGCAATGCGATGGCAGCGGCACAAAAGCGTAAAACGATGCGGTTCATGTCACGGCTCCAAAGCGGTTTTTGAGGTTTGCCATGCCGGTCTTGAGCAGTGCCGCGATCCGGCCGTGCACGATGACGTCGGGCTGATCGTCGGCCAGGTATGCGACGCTCCAGGCGGCGACCGAGCCGCTGCCCTTCGGCTGGACATCGACGGTGCCCGCATAATGGGTCGCGGGCATGCCGGCGACCATCGCGTAGCGGTGATGCCGCTTCGCGTCGTCGATCTCTTCGAGGCGCTCGACGATCTGGCCGCCATCGCGCGTCGTGATCCGGCGCAGCTGGCCGATGCCGGCGCCGATCAGGCTGACATGGGCAACCAGCGGGTGCCAATCGAGGTTGAACCGCCCGATCACGTCCCACACCGCATCTGGCGATGCCGCAAGCTCGACGGATTCGGATACGACCTGCAATTGCGTGTTCGGCGTCGCCAGATAGGGGAAGACCTTCATGCCGGGCTTGGTCGCACCCGTCGCACCGCCCAAAAGGAATTCGCGGTCGCGGTTGATCAGCCAGGTGAGCAGGATGTCGATCACGTTCGCATCGATGGTGCGTCCGCCGCCGGTAAGGTACGGCGCGCCGCTTATCGTGCTCTTCTCGATCTCGAGATGGCTCGTATCGGTGATGGGCTTTGCGACATCGAACAGCAGGAAGTCGTCGAGGAAGACATTGGCGTTGGCGGCCAAGGCCTCCGGCGTCCAATCCGCCTTGCCGTCGCGCATGTCCCACTCGGCGAAGCTGTCCTTCAAGCGCTGGAGGAACAGCGGCTTCAGCGTCCCGGCGATCGCGAACGGGTTCTGCTGGTTCCACAGATCGCGGAGATCGTCGGCGCCTGTGAGCCCGGGATTGCTCAAGCGGATGTTCGTCTGCTCGGGCTTTCCGACCCAGTCGATGCGCGCGGCGGGATGGCTGACGCGGCCGGGCGGCCCGAACGGCACGGTCTCGGCGATGGCGCCGAACAGCGAACCGGCCGTGGGGTTCAGCATGCGCTCGGTGTCGAACTCGACGACCAGCGAGAGCACATTGTCGTGCTGGAGCAGGTTCGGGACCCTGGTCAGGGTTGCCGCGATCCAGGCGAGATAGAACGGATCGGAGCGCAGGCCGGCAAAGACGCGGACATCGCCCTCCGGCGTGGCGGCGCCTCTTTCGTCATTCATGACGAGCGCGATCTTGCGACCGTCGGGAAGCGCGCAGGTGCCGCGCTGCAGAACCTTGCCCGCCGCGTCCCGCTCCAGCACCTGGAACACGAAGCTGAAGCGAAGCTCCTCTTCGGCGGGCTGGAACTTCGCGGCATTGCCGACTCCGGCGACGCGCACGCGGCGCACCGCGATCGCATGCTCGATGGCGTTCGAGAACACCGCGGTCTCGCCGGCCGAAGGAAAGACGCACATCGCGAGCACGGTGCGCCTGGGATCCTCCGGGCTCGTGAACGCGAAGAGGTCGGTGACATCGGCAGGTGGATCGCCGATGGAACGCGGCCCGTCGACATGATCGGACATCGTCAGCCTCCCAGGTTCGCGAGCCAGCGCAGGGCGCTGAGACTCGGCATGAAAAAATATTCGCCGCCGCGCAGCACGTTGAAGGTCTCGAGGCCGTGACAGCGGCGCCGGACCGGCGCCTTGGGAATCGTGAAGGTTGCGCCCTCGTCCTGCCGCCCGATGATCGGATCGCGCTCGTCGCCGACCCCGATGAAGTTGCCGTCGTCGATCCATTCCTGCTGCAGGAACTCCATCGTCGCCATCGCCTTGGCGCTGATGAACAGGAACATCGCGCCGCGCTCGACCTCGTCGTCGGCTTCCGACAGCGCGTTGGGATCGTACGGCAGGCCGTAGGTCGTGCCGCGGCGGATGAGGCGATGGATATTGACGTCGGTGAGCCGCGTGAGCTCAGTGTCGCGCGGATTCATGCGCCGGATATGGCAGCCGAACGGCGCCTTTCGCCCCTGTGCATCGCTCGCGTAGTTGAAATCGTTGTTGCGATGCGGGTCGGCGCCGAGCGCCGGATCGTCGGCCTCCGGCGCCAGGGTCAACGGCGCGCCGCTGCGCCAGCGCCCGACGAGCTTTGCGGCGAGCAGCTCGCGCTCCGCTTCGGTCTTTCCGTTGGCATGCAGGAAGCGGTTGAAGGCACCGACGCGCGATTGGTATTTGCGGAAGCCCACATAGGTGCCGTTGCGGCCCAGCACCTCCGGCTGCGGCATCGGCAGGGGAACGCCGGCCTCGCCCGGATAGCCGAGGATGAACTCGCCGGCTTTGATCGGCCGTCCCTGTCCAGGCAGGGGATCGACGCCGCTGCCTTCGATCGCCGGCTGGTCGATTCCATCCTTGTAGCCGAGCGAGTTGCGGTCGCCGGGTTGCAAGCCGAAGTTCTGCACATCGAGGACCGTGACCCCCGACAGACCGTCATATTGCGCGCGCGCCATGGTCATGACGCGACGCCATTTCTCTTCGGAATCGCTGAAGGCGTTGAGGCCGATATGGATGCGGCCTCCGCCGAACAGCTTCTCCCAGTTCTTGGGGTCGTTGACGCCCTCGTCCCGCAGCTCGCGCGCGCGCGCCGCCATGCCAACGCGGAAGGCTTCCGGGAAGCTGTCGAGCGAGGCCTGCGGCACACCGAGCGCCTCCAGCCCCGCATAGCTGATCGCCACCGACAGCCAGGCATTGGCCGGCTTCCACCAGTTCGTGGCGGAGTCGACATGCGGCGCCAACCGCCGCAACAGCTCGCGACCGCCCTGCGGATTGTCGACGCGCAGCGCGACGTGCGAGCCGACATAGGGCGCAGGCCGCAACCGCAGCACGGTCGACTGGATCTCGTGCAGGTCGAGCATCGACGCTTCTCACGCCACCTTGTCGAGGAATTCGTCGAGCGCTCGGCCCACCTTCTCCAGCCTGTGCGCCTCGGCGACCGACAGGTTCGGGTTGGAGACGTACCAGGCGTCCGCGGTGACCTGATTCTTGACCAGATAGTCCTTGATCACGGGGCTGCGGATGCCGGGCCAGCCTTTGCAGTTGCAGAACAGGATATCCATCGAGTTCGGGATCTTGGTCACGAAGTCGTCGATATACGCGTCCCACTCGCCGTCGTAGGTCGTGCAGAACAGGAGCTTGGTGTCGTCCTCCAGGAGCACGAAGCGCATGTCGTGCAAGGTGCCGACGACGTCCGCGCCCTTGAAATTGCCTTCCAGCACGTCCAGCAGGCCGCGGATGCGCTTGCCGCCGCCGGGCTCGAGCGGAATGATCGCCGTCAGCTCCGACACGCGCCCCTGGCGCGCGCCGATGCGGCCGGCACTCTGGCGGCCGGGAACCGCGGCGAGCTCCCGCTTGAGGTTGTCGAGGCCGTTCTTGAGCGCTACGCGGCCGACCTCGGGCGCGTCGGCATAGAGCTCCTGTACTTTCTGGATTTTCTCGTCGGGGGTCATGGCTGTGTGCTCCTTTCAATTTGTTGAGGAGAGGTCGGTGGTGAGCAGGTCGGCGTTGACGCCCTCGATAAGCCATTCGTTGAGCTCGTGATCGGCGAACACGCCCGCGGCGAAGAAGGGATCGCGCTCGAGATAGGACATCGCGTCCTCTCTGCTGGCGGCGCCGTAGACGAAGAGGCCGCCCTCGTCGTTCGCGAAAGGACCGGCCAAAGCCAATTTGCCGGCGCGCTTCAAATTCTGGTCATACGCCCAATGCGCCGGGCGGGCGGCCGCGAGCTTCGATCCGTCCGCGCCGTATCGCGCGTAATTCGCGAACAACCTGACTTGCGAGACGGCATGATCGGCGGATCGATTTGCGCCGGCGAGCAGATCGAGATTTACGCCGCGCAGGCGCCATTCGCTTATGTCGTAGCTGCTCAGCGCATTCGCGAGCGTGAACGGATCTTCCTGCGCAAGGGCCAACGCCGCCTCGTGTGAAGCCGCTTCATAGATGAAGAGCAATCCCGCGCGCAGCCCCTTATCGTCGAGAAGCGGGCCGCCGACGGCCAGCTTGCCCTGTGCGCGCAGCCGATCCGCATAGGCGAAATGGGCTGCGCGCGCGTCGGCGATCTTGCTCAAATCTCCGTATCTGACGAAGTTGACGAACTTCATGGCCCGGCTCGTTCTCTACCCAATCTTGTCGAGAAGCTCGTCGACGGCCTTGCCGATGCGCTTGAGGCGATGGATCTCCGCCACCGTCAGGTCTGGATGGGCGACGTACCAGCCCTCCGCCGTGATCTGGTGCTTGGCGAGATAATCCTTCGCCTGCGGGCTGCGGATGCCGGGCCAGCCTTCCCAACCCTCGTCGATGATATCGAGATAGTCGGGGATCTTGGTCGCGAAATCGTCGATATAGGCGTCCCAGTCGCCGTCATAGGCGGTGGCGAAGAGCAGCTTGGTGTCGTTCTCCAGGAACACGAAGCGCATGTCGTGAAGCGTGCCGACCTTGTCGGCGCCGGCCGCGGGATTGCCGTGCACGAGCTTCAGGAACGCGCGCAGCCGCGCCGCTGCGCCGGGCACGAGGGGCACGATGATCGTCAGCTCCGACACCTTGCCGACGCGCGCGCCGGTGCGGCCGGCGCTTTCCACCGGCAGCCATGTCACCTGATCGGACGCCTGCGACTTGAGATCGCGCAGCGTGTTCGCCAGCGCCTGTTTGCCCAACGGCGATGCATCGGCGAACAGCTCCTTGAGACGCTCGACCGTGCGCAGCCGCTCTTCGGCCGTTGCTTGCGTTGCCATGACGATCTCCGTCGGTATTGCAGACGCTCTTGGAGCACGTCGCGCGAAGATGAATCTATTGGACGATGGTATCGTTCGCGTTCCAACCGCCGCCCATTGCCTGATACAGCGCGACAGCGGCGTTCAATCGATCCGCGCGCGCCTGCACCAATGCCAGTTCGGTCGAGAGCAGCACACGCTCGGCGTCGAGCTGATCGAGATAAGGCGAATATCCGGCGCGATATCTGTTCGTCGCCAGTGTCAGTGCGCGCGCCACCGCGTCGCGCTGCGCGATGAGCGATCGCTCTTGTTCGTCCAAGCGGCGCACCGCTGCAAGACCGTCCTCGACCTCGCGGAACGCCGTCAGCGCGGTTTTGCGATAGGCGAAAGCGGCCTGGTTGCGTTGCGCGCCGACCGTGTCCTGCTGCGCGTCCAGGCGTCCGGCATCGAAGATCGGGCCGGTGATGCTGCCGGCCAACGAGTAGATCCATACCGGGCTTGGGAACAATGTCGAGCCGACGACACCGCCATCGGCGGACAGCGACACGCTGGGCATGAATGCCGCGCGCGCGGAGTCGAGCGCATGGTCCGATGCCACGAGCTGGTTCTCGGCCGCGACGATGTCGGGACGGCGCCTGAGCAGAGAGACCGGCACGCTGACCGGCACGGCCGGGATCGTGAGCTGCCCGAGCGCCATTCCACGCTCGATCGCGCGCGGATTTTGGCCCAGCAGGATGGAGAGACCGTTCTCCTGCCGCGTGATGGCAAGCTCCGCGGTGGGGATTTGCTGCTCCGCGGCGCGATAGTCGGCGTCCGCCTGGGCCAGGTCGAGCGCGGAGCCGTAGCCGGTGTCGCTGCGGCGCTTGATCACGCGCAGCGACTCCCCGCGCGCGGCGAGCGTGCGGCGCAGGACGTCGAGGCGCGCATCGAGCGCGCGCAAGGTGACGTAGCCGCTGGCTGCCGACGAGGCGACGGCCAGGCGGACATTGTCCCGCGCCGCTTCGCTGGCGAGAAGTTGCGCGCGCCGCGCTTCGCTCGCGTCCGCGAGCCGGCCGAACAGGTCGAGGTCGTAGGAGATGGAGACGACGGCCTTTCCGGCAAACTGCTCTTCGGGAAATCCAAAGCCCGGATTGACCTCGCGGTCACGGCCGCCGCCGGCGCCGCCGGTCACCAATGGCAATTGCTGCGCCCGGGCGTAGTCGAACTGGGCTCTGGCTTCCGCCACCCTTTCCGCCGCGATCGCGATGTCGGTGTTGTTGGCAAGCGCAGCTTCGACGACCTTCGCAAGCACCGGATCGCCGAAGCCCTGCCACCAGTCGGCAGACACATCGCCCGTCGACATTTCGGCACGCCAAGCTTCAGGCGGCGCGACGGCGGCGCTCTCGGGAATCTCCGGCCGTGGCCCGGCGCAGGCGGAAAGCCCGACCATCGCGACGATGACGAGCCGTCTCACGGCGCACCACTCGTATCGACGCGCGTTTCGACCGACATGCCCGGGCTGAGACGCTCGATGCCGCGCTGACGGGGATCGATGGCGATGCGCACGCCGATGCGCTGCGGCACCTTGACGAAATTGCCGGTCGCATTGTCGGGCTTGAGCACGGAGAACTCCGAGCCGGCCGCCGGCGATACCTGCTCGACGCGGCCGGTGAAGCGCGCACCGCCCAGCGCGTCGACGGTGAAGCTCGCCGTCTCGCCCGGCGCCATCCGCGCCATCTGCGACTCTTTGTAGTTGGCGATGATCCAACGGTCGGGCGGGACCAGCGAGAACAGTTGCGTGCCGTTGGTGACGTACTGGCCCAGGCGCACGCCGATCTCGCCCACTTGCCCATCCTCCGCCGCGTGGATGACGGTATGCTCGAGATCGATCTGGGCGAGCTTCAGTTGCGCGCGCGCGGCATCCACGCCCGCCGCCAACCCATCGCGCCCGACATCGACGGTGCGCACGTCCTCGGCCGCGATCTGACCCGATGCGCGCGCTTGCGCCAGGGCCGCCGAGGTCTGATCGCGCTCGCGGATGGAGACCGACCCGTCGGTGACGAGGTCGCCGACGCGCGCCATGTCGGCTTGGGCGCGGCGCACCTGCGCGCGCGCGCCCGCAAGCGCCGCGACGCGCGAAGCGTGCGCCTGATCGGAATTGGCGAGCGACGCTTTGGCAGCTGCAAGCGAGGCTTCGGCCTGGGCGACGCGCGCGCGATAGATGCGGTCGTCGATCACGACCAGCACCTGGCCCGCGCGCACAGACTGGTAGTCGTGGACGGCGACCTTGACCACGTAACCGCTGACCTGCGGCGCGATCACCGTCGTTCGGCCGCGCACATAGGCGTTGTCGGTGGTCTCGATGCTTCCGCCGAAGGGCCAGAGATCCCACGCCCAGAGGATCGCCAGGATGGCCATCAGCGCCAGGCCGGCGATGACGGCCACCGACCGCTGATGGTGCACGTCCGGCCGCCATGTCTGCTTCTGCGGCGAAGTTTGACCGATGGCGCTCATGTCCGGCGCGCCTCCACGACGAGCTGGAAAGCGAGATAGACGGCCGTCGCGAGCGAGGCATACATCACCAGCCGGAACACGTCGTCGAAGGCGAGCGTCGTCGCTTCGGTCGCCAGCGCGCGCCCGAGCAGGCTGGCTCCTTCGGCGCCGCGCAGCAGCGGATCGCTCAGCACGCCCGACAAGGCGCCGGCGCTCTGCTGGATGCGCGCCACCACCATCGGGTCACCGGCGACGAGATGGTCCGCGAGCGCAGCCGCGTGTGCCTTGGCGTACATCACCTGCGCCGTGCCGAGAATCGCAGAGCCCGCCAGCCCGCCGACGTTCTGTGTCGTGCTGAACACCACGACCAGGCTGACCAGATGGCTCGGCCCCTGGCGGAGCATCTGCAGGAAGCCGTAAGCCAATGATGGCCCGATGAAGAGCGTGCTGCCGAAGCCGATCAGCGACTGGCTGACATAGAGCTGCTCCGGGCGTGTGACGCTGGTCGAGTGGCTGTCGAGGAAGGCACCGAAGGCGATGATCAGCGACGCCGCCAGGATTTGATAGCGGGGGCTCTTCTCCGACATCGTCACGCAGGCGGTGACCATGCCGAGCAGGATCGCGAAGAACACATAGATGAAAAGCGTGTGGAGCTGGTCGCTGGTGAGACCGCCGGACGCGAGGAACCCGACCGAGCCGTAGGTCTGCTCCGCCAAGGCGAGACGCACGAGCAAGGCGACGGCGAAGTAAGCCAATATGTCGCCGCGCCCGATCCAGTCGGTATAGAGCAGCGGTCTTCCGCGGCTTCGCTCGATGGCGATGGCCGCCGCGATCATCGCCACGGAGGCTGCCAACGCCCAGCCGAGCCACGCGCGGTCGGTCCACCAAAGCAGCCGCCCCTCGGCCAGCACGAGACAGAACAGTACGAAGGCCGGAATCGTCAGCGCGATGGTGACGAAATCGGGCATCTCGAACGCCGGGCCGATGTCGCTCGGCGGCAGCGGGACGGTGATGATCGCGGCGCTCACCAGCAACGCCGTGCCGAGCTCGATCAGCGACAGCCCGTGCCAGTGACCGGTCGCGAGCACCTCCAGCGGGACGAGCCGTGCGAGCGGCGTGCCGAGCTGAATCAGGCCGATGCCGATGACGAGCGCGAGCGGGCGCGCGCGGGCAGGGAGGACTTCGATGAAGTAGTAGACCGTCAGCGTCGTCAGGCCCGCCGCCATCAATCCGCAGCTCGCGCGGGTCGCGATTGCCGTCGCATAGCAAGGGAAAGCGAGCTGCAGGAACGCGCAGAAGGCATAGAGGCCGACGAGCGCCAGCGTCAGGTTGGGAATGCCGAAGCGCACGCGCGCACGGATGAGCGTGAGGTTGCCGGTTGCGTTCAGCGCGACATAGAGCGCCGGCAACGCGCTCACTTGCGCCAAGGTGAGATCGAGCGAACCGGCGAGATTGCCCGCATTCACGTTGACCAGCGCATTGGTGAAGGTCGTGCAGGCGCCGATGAATGTACCCGCAGCCGCATAGGCCAGACGATGCCGCCCCGCCAGCGCGGGCACGTAGGGCGAGCCGGGAAATGCCGGCCGCTCTTCGGGCGCGAATTGATAGCTCGGCATCACCATCCCGAACGGGCGGCGGGCACGCGGAAGAGCAGAAACGCGCTCATAGCAGTGACCCAGACGAGACCGATGACGGGAGAGATGATGCTGGAGTAGAGGCCGTCCGGCGACCAGAAACCGCCGCTCATCCATGTCGTGCCGCCGGCGAGGACGAGCACGATGGCGCCAACGCCGGCTGCGAAAAGGCCGTTCGAGATCAGCCCGGCGCGCCAAAGCCCGAGCGACCCCGCCATGATCAGCATCGCGCGCGGGAATGAGCTCATGACGAAGCCGGCCCACACCAGGTCGTTCAGGGCGGACGCCAGCGCCTGATCGGCCGATTGCGCGACGGAGAACGCCAGCACGGCCCCGATCATCACCGGCAGCAGGAGCAGCGCCGCCACCGCAGCGCTCGCCGCCGTCGCCGCCGAGCCCCAACCCTCCTGCCCGGCGTCGGCCAGCACGACCCTGATCGAGGCCGCGAACCAGGTGAGGTTGAGGATCGCGAGTCCGCACAGCGCCGCTGCAATGAGGACGGAAGTTCTCGCGCCCTCATAGAACGTCATCAACGCACCCGGCGGCGCACCGACGGGCGGCACCATACCGCACAGGACGTAGGCGACGACGAAAAGTCCGACGGATTGGATCCCTGCCGACCGCCACAAGCGCTCCCAGAACGCGTGGCCGTACCGGGGGGTGGAGGCGGCAACGGTGCTGGAAGCGCTCATGGTCGGGGTCCTTATCTCAGGGGTTTGCCTTAGCGAAGCGATCTGAACGAGGCGCGCATTTCGTCGACGAAGATCGCCGGCTGCTCCCAGGCGGCGAAGTGCCCGCCCTTGGCAGCCTTGCCGTAGTGGATCAGGCGGGGATAGGCCTTCTCCGCCCAGCTCTTCGGCGCGGTATAGATCTCGTCGGGGAACGCGGTGACCGCGACCGGGATCTTGATGCCGCGCGGATCGAAGAAGCCGCCCGTGGGATGCTTGGCGTTGTCCCAATAGAGGCGCGCCGACGAGATCGCGGTGTTGGTCAGCCAATAGAGCGTGACGTTGTCGAGCACGTCGTCCGGCGAAAGGCCTTCGCTGCCGCCCGCGAGCGAGCGGGCGATCATCTTCTCGCTGGCGTCGTCATGGTCGATCATCCACGCGGCGAGACCCACGGGCGAATCCGCGATGCCGTACAGCGTCTGCGGACGGTTGTTCATCTCGATCGCGTAACCGAGGCCGTTGTTGTTGAAGTAGAAGAGCTGGTTCCAAGCCTTGAGCTCATCCGCGCCGAGACCGGCCGGCGGCTTGCCCGCCGCGAGCGACGCGTTGATCTCCGCCGGGACCGTCGCGGGCATGTTGGTGTGGATGCCGATCAGGCCCGGCGGCTGCTGCACGGCCATGTTCTCCGTGACCGCATTGCCCCAATCGCCGCCCTGCGCGACGTACTTCGTGTAGCCGAGCCGCTGCATCAGCGCGGCCCACGCCTTGGCGATACGCGACGGAATCCAGCCGGGCTCGGTCGGCTTGCCCGAGAAGCCATAGCCGGGAAGCGACGGGATCACGAGATGGAACGCATCGGCGGCGGTCCCGCCATGGGCGGTGGGGTCGGTCAGCGGCTCGATGATCTTGAGCTGCTCGACGACAGAGCCCGGCCAGCCATGCGTCACGATCATCGGTAGCGCGTCAGCATGCTTCGACTTCACATGGATGAAGTGAATGTCGAGGCCGTCGATCTCGGTGAGAAAGTTCGGATAGGAGTTCAGCCTGGCCTCGACCTTGCGCCAGTCGTGATCGGCCCAGTGCTTCACCAGCTGCTGCATCGTGACGAGCTGCACGCCCTGCGTCGTGTCCGCGACCTGCTCCTTGTCGGGCCATCGCGTCGCCGCGACGCGCCGCTTGAGATCGGCGAGGTCGGCGTCGGGGAAGCTCACGCGGAAGGGACGGATGTCGGTGCTCATGGGCGTCTCCTGATGGGCGGCGAATGCGGCGGGGGCGAAATTGACCACCAAGCTCGCGGCGCCGAGCGCGAGGCCTTCCCGGCGGGTCAAAACAGGCGCTGATTTCTCATCGGTCATGCGCCGAACATGTCGCCGCAAGGGGCCGGGAGCCATTGCACGAAGGTATGGACGATACTTTGGTATAGGTGCCTATTGGACCTTCGCCGGAATCGAAAAGGCGAAGGTCGCGCCCGCTCCATCGTTCGGCGTGGCCCAAAGGCGCCCGTGATGCCGATCGATGATGGAGCGGCTGACCGACAGGCCGATGCCCATTCCGTCCGGCTTGGTGGTGTAGAACGGATCGAACAGCTTGCCGAGCTGTTCCGGCCCGATACCGATGCCGGTGTCGCTCACCGTAAGCCGGCCGGCGCCAGTGCCGTCGTCCGCGGTGCCGACCACGACCATGCGCGGGCCCTCGATGCCTTTGACGGCGTCGCAGGCGTTCAGCAGCAGATTGAGGATGACCTGCTGTATTTGAACGCGATCGCCGGCGACCTCGACGGCTTCGCTGGCGAACTCGGTGACGACCGTGACGTGGTGGCGCTGCAGCTCATGGGCCGACAGCGACAGAACCTCGCGCGTCGCATCGTTGAGGTCGATCGTCTCGACCGCGAAGTCCTTCTTGCTGAACAACGTCCGCAAGCGGCTGACGACTTCCGACGCTCGATTGCCGTCGCGGATCGTGCGGCGCGCGGTCTCCAACGCGCCTTTCACATTGGGCGGATCGGCGGAAAGCATGCGCAAACCTGTATTGGCGTTGGTGATGATGCCGGCGAGCGGCTGGTTGACCTCATGCGCCAGGGATGCCGTAAGCACGCCCAGGCTCATGACGCGGGCGGCATGGGCAAGCTCCGATCGCACCCGGTCGTGCTCGCGCTCCGCAAGCTTGCGCTCGGTGATGTCCTGGATCGTGCCGATGTACTCGGGCCGTCCGGCGCTGTCGCGCGTCGCCTTGGCGACGAAGTGCAGGTAGCGGACCGATCCGTCGGGCATCATCAGGCGGTACTCGTATTCGGAGTCGATGCCTGCGCGCGCCTTGTTCGCCATGTCTTCCGCCAGCGCACGATCCAGCGGGTGGGTGCGCTCGGCAATCCGGCGGATCGTGACCGGCGATCCGATCTCGAAGCCGAAGATGCGACTGAGCTGATCCGACCAGCGGATCTCGCGGGTCTCGAGATTCCATATGAAGCTGCCGGTCTCGCTCAGCGCCTCGCCCTGCGCCAGCATCGCCTCGCTTCGCCGCAGTGCATTCTCGGCGACCTTGCTCTCCGTGACGTCCTGCAGCGCGCCGACGAAAAGCGGACGGCCTTCCATTTCCTCGATGACCTGACCGATCCCTTCCACGTGTTTGAGTACGCCGCTTGCCGTCGTAATGCGGAATGTGATCTTGAATTTTTTGTTTCTGACCGTGTTCTGGTCCACGGAATTGAAGGTCGCCAGATCCTCGGGGTGAACGATGTCCCGGATGCGCTGGACCGTGACTTTCGATCCAGGCTCGAACTCGAAGATGCGATAGGCCTCGTCGGACCAGCGGTGCTCGTCGTTGAGAAGATCGGTTACAAAGCTCCCGGTGTGACTAAGGCGCTGCGCATCGGCGAAGCTATCGTATGCCTGCCGCAGCGTTGCCTCGGCGTTCTTCCGTTCGTCGATGTCGGTGACAGTGCCGTACCATCTGAGGATCTTGCCCGCCGGGTCGCGCAATGAAGCGGACACGAACAGGAACCAGCGATAGACGCCGTCACGGCGGCGCACGCGGCATTCGGTGCCGCTGCCCTCGCCGGTCCGCTGCATCTCCAGCAAGGCCTGCGTCATGCGGGGGCGGTCCTCCACATGAAGCGCCCGCATCCAGCCGGTGCCTGCGGATTTCTCAGGCGATAGTCCGGTATAGTCGTACCAGCTTCCGCTGATGTATTCGTTGGCGCCCTCGGCATCGTTGCTGAACACGATGGTGGGGATCGTTTCGATGGTCTGCCTGAGGCTGCGCTCGCTTTCGACCAGAGCCTGCTCTGCCGTCTTGAGGTCGTCGATGTCCGTGTTGGTGCCGTACCACTTGACGATATTTCCGGCCTCGTCGCGCAGCGGATCGCAGCGGAACAGGAACCAGCGATAGACGCCGTCATGCCGGCGCAGCCGCGCCTCGAGCACGCCGGAATCGCCGGTGTGCAGCATGCGGTACCAGACGTTCAGCAGGTTCGGCAGATCGTCGGGATGAAGCGCTACCTGCCAGCCCCATCCATTCGCCTCCTCGGACGAGAGCCCGGTATAGTCGTGCCAGCGCTGGTTCAGGAACTCGTTCGACCCGTCGGTGCGGTTGCACCATGCCAGCGTCGGAATGGCGTTGATCGTCTCGCGCAGGTTCCGCTCGTTGGCGGCGACCGCCTGCTCGGCGAGCTTGCGGTCTTCGATATCGAGGCTCGCGGTATAGAAGCGGACTATCCTGCCGGATTCGTCGCGTAGCGGCTCGGTGCGGAGGAAGTGCCAGCGATAAGTACCGTCGAAACGGCGCAGGCGGCCCTCGAGCTCTCCGCCCTCGCCGGTCCTTACCATCTTGCTCCATGCCAGCATCAGCCGCTTCGAATCGTCGGGATGAAGGACGGACGGCCAGCGGTCTCGTGCTTCCTCCTGCGAGAGCCCGGTATAGTCGTGCCAAGGCCTGTTGCCGAATTCATAGGCGCCGTCTTGGCCGCTGCTGCACATCACCAGGGTAGGAATCGCATCGATAGTTTCACGCAGGTTTCGCTCGTTGGCGGCGACGGCCTGCGCGGCACGTTTGCGATCCTCGATGTCGGTATTGACGCCGTACCAGCGGATGACCTTGCCGCTCTCATCGCGCAATGGGTTGGCGCGCATCAGGAACCAGCGATACTCGCCGTCATGGCGGCGGATGCGAGCCTCGGTTTGCCCTGCTTCGCCGCCAGCCAGGAGATCCGACCAAACCGCCCCCAATGCCTCTTGGTCGTCAGGGTGTATCGCGACCTGCCAACCGTCTCCTGCCAGCTGCTCGAATGTCTTTCCGACATAGTCGGCAAAGTGCTTGTTGACGGTATCGGCCCGGCCGTCGGGCGTGGCCGACCAGATGAGCGCAGGCGTGGCGTCGATTGCGAGGGCCAGCTGGCGCTCGCTCGCCGCTTGGCGTTCCTCGGCGCGCTTGCGGTCGTCGATATCGGTGAGAAGGACATACCAGCGCAGAAGCTTGCCGGCATCGTCCTTGACGGGAACGCCGCGGTTGGAGAACCAGCGGAAGGTGCCGTCGAACCGGCGCAGGCGGATTTCGTGGTCGTAAGGAGCACCGGCGGCAACCGAGGAGAAAAAGATGTCTCTCGTCATCTCGAGATCGTCGGGATGAACCACCCCGATCAAGCTCCACTTCTGCAGCTCGTCGAGCGTCGCGCCGCAGTATTCGAGGATCTGCCGGTTGACGACCTCGACGTTGCCGTCGGCCGCGAGGATGCCGACGAAGCCGGGGATGCCGTCGATGGCGGCGCGCGCGCTGAGATCCAGGACGCGCTGAACCTCCTCGGAGCGGCGGCGCGCCTCCACTTCGCGTTTCAGCGCATCGTCGGCCTGCGCAAGCGCTGCCCGCAGGCGCGCAATCTCACCGTCCCTGGGATCGAGCATCGCCGGCCGGCGCCTCCTGCTCCGGCGCGCGATTGTGCGTGTGCGGACCAGACTGCGCCACCAAATTGTTTGTCGCTTACCGACGGCGCCTAACGCATTCAAATACCATCGATTTTGTTTACCACCGCCCGACGTCGATCACGGCCTGCACGAAATCGTGTGGCGCCTCCTGCGGGAGATTGTGGCCGATACCTCCCGTAGAGACGCGGTGCTCGTACTTGCCCGAGAACCTGTCGCGATAGGCGTCGGCTTGCGGATGCGGCGCGCCGTTGGCGTCGCCTTCCATGGTGATGGTGGGCACGGCGATGACGGGGCCCAAGGCGAGCTCAGCTTCCAGCCGGTCGAAGCGCGCCTCGCCTTGCGCCAAGCCAAGGCGCCACCGATAGTTGTGAACGACGATGTCGACATGGTCGGGATTGTCGAACGCGGCGGCCGAGCGCTCGAAGGTCGCGTCGTCGAAATTCCACTTGGGCGAAGCGGTGTGCCAGATCAGCTTCGCGAATTCGCGACGATACTTGGCATAGCCGTCGCGGCCGCGGTCGGTGGCGAAATAGAATTGGTACCACCAGGACAGCTCGGCCGCGGGCGGCAACGGCTGCTTGCCGGCTGCCTGGTTGCCGATCAGATAGCCGCTGACCGATACCAGCCCCTTGCAACGCTTCGGCCACAGAGCGGCGACGATATCGGCGCTGCGTGCGCCCCAGTCGAAGCCTGCCAGCACGGCGGTCCCGATCCTGAGCGCATCCATCAGCGCGATCACATCGCTTGCGAGCGCCGCGGGCTGCCCGTTGCGGAGCGCGCTGTCGGAAAGGAAGCGCGTCGGCCCGTAGCCGCGCAGATAGGGCACGATCACGCGATGACCTTCCGCAGCCAATGCGGGCGCGACGTCGGCGAAGCTGTAGATGTCGTAGGGCCAGCCATGCAGAAGGATCACGACCGGGCCATGCTTGGGGCCTATGTCGATATAGGAGACGTTGAGATCGCCGGCATCGATCGAACGAAGCGGTCCGAATGTCATCGCATCGGCCGCCGACACCGGTGTGCTCGCGGCCGCAAGCGCCGCCGCCATCGTGCCGAGGAATTGACGACGCGGCTGAATCATCGCGATCTCGATCATGAGCCTTCTCGCAGCTTGGCGACGTCTTTCGCCGTCAGGTGCGAACCGCGGGCGCCGAAGCGGGCGGTGACGTAGTTCGCGACGGCGGCAATCTCGGCGTCGGAATAGGCCTTGCCGAATGCGGGCATCGCGATCCTCCCTTGCGGTGTCAGGCGCTCGGTGCCGAAGAGCACGATGCTGGCAACATTGGTCGCGCTCGGATCGTTCACCGCGCGGCTGCCGGTCAGGGTGGCGTAGCCGGTCAGCGGGCTCGCGCCGCTCCAGCCGTGGCAGCTGGCGCAGGCGCCTTCGAAGACGTGCTTGCCCCGATTGTCGAAAGCCGCAACCTCGGCGCGCGGCGAATCCGGCGCCGCTGTCGGACGGGGAGCCGGCAGATCGCCGGCGGCCGGCGGGATGCTGCGCAAATATGCGACCATCGCGCGGATGTCGGCCTGGGAAGCGTGATTGAGCTCGACATCGACCACGCCCGCCATCGGCCCAGCCGCCGCGCCGCGCCCTTGGACATGACTGCCGGAAAGATACCGCGCGATTTCGTCGTCGCTCCACGCGCCGAGGCCCGATGTCTCGTCTTGGGTGATGTTGTAGGCGAGCCAGCCGTCGGCGATGCCGCCGCCGAACTTGCGGCGGTTGTTCGGCGCTTCGGCGAGGTTGCGCTCGGTGTGACAGTCGTTGCAATGCGCCAGCGCCTCGACCAGATAGGCGCCGCGGTTCCACTCCGGCGAACGGTCGGCATGCGGGCGGAAGCGGTCGCTCGGGGTGTAGACCGCCCCCCAGATGCCCATCAGCCAACGCTGGTTGAAGGGGAACGGAAGGGTGTTCCTAGGCGGCGTTTGCCGCACCGGCTTCAGGCTGAACAGATAGGCCTTGATAGCGAGCGCGTCCTCGTCGGTCATCAGCGCGTAGGAGTCGTAGGGAAACGCCGGATAGAGATGCGATCCGTCCTTGGCGATACCCTTGTGCATCGCACGCAGGAAGTCCGCATCGCTCCAATCCCCGATGCCGGTCCGGCGGTCGGGCGTGATATTGGGCGAATAGAGCGTGCCGAACGGCGTCGGGAAGGCATGCCCGCCGGCGAAGGGCGCACTGCCTTCCTCGGTGTGGCAGATCTGGCAACCGGAGAGCGCGGCGAGATAGCGCCCGCGCGTAACGGCATCGGCGCTCTTGAGCTCCGTGGAAACGCCCGTCGGGTTCGGACCCGAATAGGCATCGAGCGCCACCCTCGTCCCGCCGGCAAAGGCGAGCGCGCCCGGCGGGATCAGCCACCAAGCCACGCTCAGGCCGATGAGCGATCCGGCGGCGAGGATGCCGAGCACGATCTTCCAGCGTCTGGACAGCGCTTTCATCGCCGTGCTCCCGCGATGAGCGTGCGGTCGATCGGCATGCGGCGGAGCGCAACGCCGGTCGCGGCATAGATCGCGTTGCGCAGCGCGGGCATGGAGGCCGTCGTGCCGGTCTCGCCGATACCGCCCGGCGGCTCGCCGTTGCGGATGAGGTGCACGTTGATCGGCGGCACCTGGTCCATGCGCAGCATGCGATAGTCGTGGAAGTTGCTCTGCTGCACGCGGCCCTTCTCGACCGTGATCTCACCATAGAGCGCGGCGGTGAGGCCGAAGATCAGCCCGCCCTGGAGCTGAGCCATGACGGTGTCCGGATTGACGATCGTGCCGGTATCGACCGCCGTGTCGATGCGGCGCAGCAGGACCTCGCCCGCCTCGTCCACTTCCGCTTCGATGACGGTGGCAATGAAGCTCGCGAACGCGACTTGCACGGCGACGCCGCGGCCGGCGCGCGGTGGAAGCGCGCTGCCCCAGTTGCTTTTGGCGGCGACCAGATCGAGCGCCGCCTTCAGGCGCGGCGTCTTGCCCAGATGCGCGCGGCGGAACGCGACCGGATCGATCCGCGCCCGGTGCGCCAGCTCGTCGATGAAGCTTTCGATGGCGAAGACATTGTTGTTCGGGCCGACGCCGCGCCAGAAGCCCGTGTTCACGCCCGGCGGCTCTTCGCGCACGAACTCGACACGAAGGTTATCGATGTCGTAGGGAACATCGGCGGCGCCGTCGACGCCGTCGCCGTCGACGCCGTTCCGGAACGCGGGCGGCAGCCAACGGGCCAAGATGGACGAGCCCGCCGTCTTGTGCTTCCAGCCCACGATTCTGCCGTCGCGCGACAGCTTGGCCGACAGCAGGTCGTGATAGGCCGGGCGATAAACGTCGTGGCGGATGTCCTCCTCCCGCGTCCACACCACCTTCACCGGTCCGTCGACCTGCTTGGCGATGCGCGCGGCGACGAAGGCCATGTCGGGCTCGAGCCGCCGGCCGAACCCGCCGCCGAGAAGATGGTTGTGCACGACGACTGTCTCGACCGACAGCCCGGCCGCTTTGGCGACGGCCCTCTGCACGCGCGCCAGCACCTGGCTGCCGATCCAGGCCTCCGCGCCATCGGGGCGGACATGCACGGTGCAGTTCAGAGGCTCCATCGGCGCATGCGCGAGCAGCGGCACCTCATAGGTTTGCGTGTAGACGTCGCCTTCGCCAAGCGCCTTGCGAGCGTCACCGACCGTCTTGGCCACGGCCCCGTCGCGCTCGGACGCCTTGCGCAACCGCGCCCAGATGTCGGCCGTGGAGATCTCGGCATTGGCGCCGTCGTTCCAGGCGACGTCGAGGGCTTCGAGACCGCTTTTCGCCGCCCACATATGGTCGCCGACCACGGCGACCAGATCGTCGAGCACGACGATCTGCCGCACGCCTTTGATCTTCTTTGCGGCCGCGTCGTCGACATGCGCGACCTTGCCGCCGAGCACGGGGCTTTGCATCAGCGCGGCAAACTTGACGCCCGGCGGCAGCGCATCGATGCCATAGACCGCCGTTCCATCCGTTTTCACCGGCGTATCGAGCCGGCGCAGCGATCGCCCTATCAGCTTGAACTGCTTAGGATCCTTGAGGGGAGCATCCGTCGGTACCGGCATTGCCGCCGCGCGCGCGACCAGGTCGCCATAGGCGACCCGGCGGCCGCTCTTGTCGTGCACGACCTGGCTGTTCTCGGTGCGGCACTCCGCGGCAGGGACCTTCCACCCCCGCGCCGCCGCTTCGACGAGAACCGCGCGCGTGCCGGCGCCGGCCTTGCGCAGCGGCAGCCAGAACGCGCGGATGGAGTTGGAATTGCCCGTCGCCTGCACCCCGAAAGCCGGGTTGGCATAGTGCGTCTCGTCGGGCGGTGCGTGCTCGACCTTCACGTGATCCCACGCCGCATCCAGCTCTTCGGCAAGGATCATGGAAATCGAGGTATAGGTCCCTTGCCCCATCTCGACTTGCGGCATGGTGAGGGTGATGAAGCCCTGGGCATCGATACGGATGAAGGCGTTCGGCTCCATGTCGGCAACCCCTGCAGCGCCGGCGCGCGGCACATGGAAGCCGGCGACAAAGACGGTCGCGCCCAACCCGCCGAGCACGGTCCGGCGCGATGTTCGCGCATCAAGCATGCTCGGCCGCCGCGCGCTTGATCGCCGCCCGGATGCGCACATAGGTCCCGCAGCGGCAGATGTTGCCCGACATCGCCGCGTCGATATCGGCATCGTCGGGATGCGGCACGCTGTTCAGCAGCGCCGCGGCCGACATGATCTGACCCGATTGGCAATAGCCGCACTGGATGACTTCCAGATCGAGCCAGGCCTTCTGCACGCGCGCGCCGGCCGGCGTCTCGCCGATCTTCTCGATGGTGGTGATGGCGCGGTTGCCAAGCGCGCCCACCGCCAGCTGACACGAGCGCACGGGCTTGCCGTCGATATGGACCGTGCAGGCGCCGCACTGCGCGATGCCGCAGCCGAACTTCGTCCCCGTGAGGTGGAGAACGTCGCGCAGCACCCAGAGCAGCGGCATGTCGGGCGCGACGTCCACGGACTTGGCCTCACCGTTCACGCGCAGCTCGATCATGGGGCTCTCCGTCGATCCGGCACATCTTTGCCGCAGGTCGAGGGCTCGGGCTATTGCACTAACGTATGATGCCGCACCGTCATATTTTACCCGGCCGACACCAAAGTATGATGGAGTCCCGGCGCCCGACGGCGCATCCTTCCCACCCGCGTTCAAAGAACACCATGACCAAAAGCAAGACGCAGATTTTCGTGTCGGTCGTCGACGACGACGAGTCCATGCGGGAATCGCTTCCCGATCTTTTGCGGGAACTCGGCTTTGCGGCCCAGGCCTTCGATTCGGCGGAAGCGTTCCTCAACTCGGGCCTGATCGAGCATACCCGCTGCATGCTCCTCGACGTCTCCATGCCGGGCATGTCGGGCCCGGGCCTCAAGCAGGAGCTGGAGCGGCGCGGCCATCGCATTCCGGTCGTATTCATCACCGCGCATGCCGAAGCGGCCGCGCGATCTGGCGTGGACACCGCCGCGACGCCCTGCCTGATCAAGCCTTTCAGCGACACCGCATTGCATGACGCCTTGAAGAAAGCTCTCGGCATATAGCATGGGGGTTCACATGGGTTTACAGTGCGAGCTTTCGAGGCCATCCGCCATGGCATCGCCTGTCGTTTTCGTCGTCGATGACGATATCTCCGTGCGTGAGTCTCTCGAGGCCCTTCTTCGCCACGAGGGATGGCAGACCGAGATTTTCGAATCCGCGCAGAGTTTCCTGGCGTGCCCGCGCCCGCTGACGCCCAGCTGCCTGATCCTGGACGTCAACCTGCCGGACCTGAACGGGCTCGAGCTTCAGGAGCGCATCCGCTCGGATGGCGCGCAAATCCCGATCGTCTTCCTCACGGGTTACGGAGACGTGCCGATGACCGTGCGGGCGATGAAGGCCGGGGCTTGCGAATTCCTGACCAAGCCGTTCGACAACGATGTCCTTCTGGCCGCGGTCCGCGGCGCGATCGAGCGCAGCCGCGAAGCGTTGGCCGACGAGAGCCGGACGCGATTGCTGCAGGATCGCTTCGCGTCGCTCAGCGGGCGCGAGCGCGATGTCATGAAGCTCGTGGCGAAGGGGCTGTTGAACAAGCAGGTCGGGCACGAGCTCGGCATCAGCGAGATCACGGTCAAGGCGCATCGCGGCAAGGTCATGCAGAAGATGCAAGCCAGGTCTTTCGCCGATCTCGTCAACATGGCGGCGAAGCTTGGTCTCGCGCCGCCGCGCAGGGATTGACGCCGGCCGATACCGTCGCGCCGAAACCGCACCAGCAATACCATCGTGCAATTGGCAGGAGCGCTCCCCGTCGGATGTATTCGCATCCGACTTGGAGGAGTGACCCATGAAATCCGCAATCGCCGCTTTCGCCCTTGCCGCAGCCCTGTGCGCGCCGGCCGCTGCCGGGCCGAAGCCCACCATCGTCCTCGTCCACGGCGCGTTCGCCGACTCGTCGAGCTGGAACGGCGTCGTGCCGATCCTGATGCGCGACGGCTATCAAGTCGTGGCCGCGGCCAACCCGCTTCGCGGACCCAAGAGCGACGGCGCCTATGTCCATGCGCTGCTCGCCACGATCAAAGGGCCGGTCGTTCTCGTCGGCCACTCCTATGGCGGCATGGTGATCAGCAATGCCGCGAACGGCGCACCGAACGTGAAAGCGCTGGTCTTCGTCGCGGCTTTCGCGCCGGAAGCCGGCGAAAGCGCCGGCGGCCTCGACGGCAAATATCCCGGCAGCCTGCTCACCCCCGCGCTCGCGCCGCCGGTTCCTCTGCCCGGCGGTGGCCATGATCTCTACGTGACGCAGGACAAATTCCACGACGCCTTCGCGCCCGACTTGCCTGAAGGTCCGGCGCGCGTCGCCGCTGTCGCGCAGCGTCCGATCACCGACATCGCCTTCGGCGAAGCCGCGGCGGCACCGGCGTGGAAGACCATTCCCGCCTGGTTCGTCTATGGCGATCATGACACCGCCATCCCGCCCAAGGTCCAGGCCTTCATGGCCGACCGCGTCCATGCGCGGGAGACCGTCGTCGTCAAAGGCGCCTCGCATGTCGTCATGATCAGCCATCCCGACGCCGTGGCGAAAGTGATCGAGGATGCGGCCGCCGGCGCGCGCTGATCGCCGCCGGCCCGGCAGCAACGGCCGGAATTCGCGCCTGTCGGCCACGGGAGAGAAAGTCTCGGTTCGACCGGACGTATTGGTGGGTGATGCAGGAATCGAACCTGCGACCCGCTGATTAAGAGTCAGCTGCTCTACCGACTGAGCTAATCACCCGCCGCGGCGGGCGTTCGGCCCGCGCGAAGGGGCGGCCTATAGCAAGGCCGGGGCGGCCAGTCTACCCCCTTTGGCCGCCCCCTTCGTCCCTTGGCCTCCCCCGTGGCCACCCCCTTCCGGTCCTCAGATGATCCCCCCGGAATGGCGGGGAATCTCGACCTGGCGGTGGACGTGGACGCTCATCAGGATGCCGAAGCCGAACATGACGCTCAGCATGGCCGTGCCGCCATAGGAAACCAGCGGCATGGGAATGCCCACCACCGGGATCAAGCCCATGACCATCGCCCCGTTGATGAGGATATAGAAGAAGAAGTTGAGGGTGAGCCCCATCGCCACCAGCCGGCCGAACTGGCTGCGCGCGCTCATCGCGATCTGCACGCCATAGCCGATCACGATCGCGAACAGCAGCAGAAGCGCGATCGAGCCCACGAAACCGAACTCCTCGCCGAAATTGGTGATGATGAAGTCGGAATGCTTCTCGGGCAGGAAGTTCAGCCGGCTCTGCGAGCCCTGCAGATAGCCCTTGCCCGTCAGCCCGCCCGAGCCGATGGCGATCTTGGCCTGGGTGATGTTCCAGCCGGCGCCCAGCGCGTCCGACTCGGGGTCCAGGAACGTCATCACGCGCGCCTTCTGGTAGTCGTGCAGGAAGAAGCGCCAGGCGACGGGCACCGCGCCGGCGACCGCGCCGACCGCCGGCGCGATCCACCACCACGACAGCCCCGCGAGGAACAGAAGCGAGACGCCGTCGGCGACCAGGATGATGGTGGTGCCGAGGTTGGGCTGCTTGAGCACCAGGAACGCTGGCATCGCGATCATCACCAGCGGGATGAGCAGCTTGACGGGCCTGGAGACGTCCTCGACCGAAAGCCCGTGCAGGAAGCGCGCGAGCGCCAGGATCAGCGAGATCTTCATCAGCTCGGATGGCTGGAGCTCGAGCGGCCCGAAGCTCAGCCAGCGCTGCGCGCCGAGCGCGGTGTGGCCCACCGCCAGCACCGCGACGAGAAGCACCAGCGACACCGCATAGGCCGGATAGGCGATGCTCATCCAGAAGCGGATGTCGGTCAGGGCCGCCGCGACGAGCAGCACAAGGCCCACGGCGAAATAGGCCATCTGCTTGCCCGCCCAAGGCGAGAAGCTCGCCCCAGCGACCGAATAGAGCATCGCAAAGCCGACGCAGGCGATCAGCGTGATAAGCGCGACCAGGCCCCAATTCACCTCGTACAGCTTGTCCGCGACGGTCAGCGTGCGCTTGGCCGCGGCATAGGCGCGTATGGTCATGTCCGCTCTCCTGCGGTGGCGGCCTGGGCGGCGTTGACGGGATAGGCGGTCTTCAGCCCCAGCACGTCGCGCTGCTGGGCAAAGCGCAGCACGTCGCGCGCGACCTGCACCTGCGGATGCGGCGGCGCGTTGTGCTCGACGATGCAGGCGCAGGCATATTTCGGCTGCTGCACCGGCGCGAAGCCGATGAAGAGGCCGTGGTCGCGCAACGCCCAGGGAAGCTGTGCGTCCTTCTTGACGCCGCTGGCGCGCTCGGCCTTGCTGATGACGCGAACCTGCGCGGTGCCCGTCTTGCCCGCCATCTCCAGCCCCGCTTCCGCGATGCGCCAGGCAAAGGCGGTGCCGCCCGGCACGTTGGTCACCAGGTTCATGCCCGTCCGCACCGCGTCGAAGGCCTCGGCCGAGAACGGCAGGGGTGCGGCTTCCGCGCGGGGCTGCACCATGCCGCCCACGACATGGGCGAGCCTGGGCGTTACCGCCTTGCCGCTCGCGATCCGGGCGGCCAGCGTGCAGAGCTGCAGCGGCGTGGCGATGACATAGCCCTGCCCGATGCCGGCGCTGAGCGAGTCGCCGACCTGCCAGGGAATGCCCGTGCGGCGCAGCTTCCATTCGGTCGAGGGCATGAAGCCCGGCCGCTCGCCCGGGATCTCGATACCGGTGCGGTTGCCGAAGCCCAGCGCGACCGCGGCCTCGTGCATCTTGTCGATGCCGAGCCTGCGCGCGACCTCATAGAAGAAGACGTCGCACGACACCTGGATGCCGCGCTTCAGGTCGACATGGCCGTGGCCGCCCTTCTTCCAGGCCCAGCAGTGGAACAGGTGATTGCCGAGCTGCATCGCGCCCGAGCAGTTGACGGTCAGATCCTTCAAGCCGTTCTGCATCGCGGCCAGCGCCATCGCGGGCTTGAAGGTCGAGCCCGGCGGATATTCGCCCGACACCGCCTTGTTGATCAGCGGCTTGTGATCGTCGGTCGTGAGCTGCTTCCACTCGTCGTTGGAGATGCCGACGTTGAACAGGTTGGGGTCGTAGCCCGGCGTCGAGGACAGCGCCAGCACGTCGCCCGTCTGCGCGTCCATCACCACGCAAGCCGCGCTCTCGCCGGCCAGCCGCTGATCGGTGAAATGCTGCAGCTCGCGGTCGATGGTGAGATAGATGTCCTTGCCCGGCCGCGCGGGATCGCTCGACAGCTCGCGGATGACGCGGCCATAGGCGTTGACCTCGACGCGGCTGGCACCCGCCTGCCCACGCACCTCGGCGTCGTACGCCTTCTCGATGCCGCGCTTGCCGATGCGGAATCCGGGAAGATCGAGCAGCGGATCGGCGTCGTCGCCCGCCTTCTGCTTGTCGTCCAGCGAGACCGGCGCGACATAGCCGAGCAGATGCGAAAACTCGGCGCCGAAGGGATAGGAGCGCGTCTCGCCGACGTCCGGCTGAACGCCCGGAAGATAGGGAAGATGCTGGTTGATGAGCGCGAACTCGTCCCAGCTCAGGTTCTCGGCCACCACGACCGGCACGAACTTCTTGTTCATGGCGATGTCGTGCAGCACGCGCTTCTTCTGCTGGTCGGTGAGCTGGATGACGCGCGCGATGCTGTCCAGCGCCTTCTCGGTACCGCCGCTCGCCTGCTCGGCGACGAGCAGCAGGCGATAGTTGCGGCGGTTGTTGGCGAGCTCGATGCCGAAGCGGTCGAGGATGCGCCCGCGCGGCGGCGCGACCAGGCGCTCGTTGACGCGGTTGTCCTCGGCCGCGGTGCGGTAGAGATCGCCGTCGCGGATCTGCAGCTGATAGAGCCGCCCGCCCAGCGCGCACAGCACCGCCGTCATGCCGCCCGACATGATCAGCGTGCGCCGCGTGAAGGTCGCGTAGCGGCTTTTGTCCTTGCGGTCGAAGAGCGGCATCAGAAGTCGCTCCGCAAGGGGCCGACCAGGCGCCGGTGCACGCCGCCTAAGAACATCGCGATGGGCACGTAGAAGATCACGCTCATCGCAAGCTCGCCCATCACCGGCGCGAGCGGCGGCACGCGCCAGTACCAAAGCGCCTCGACGGCATAGGCGCTGGCGCAGGCGACCGCGGCCGCCGTCGCGAAGCCCAGGATTGCGCCCAGGCCCGAAAGCCCCGCGAAGGCGTCGCGCTGGCGGTCGATCAAGGCATAGGTGACGATGAAGGCGAAGGTCCAAACGCCCGCCGGCCCGCCGGAAAGCATGTCCTCGAGCAGCCCGACCGCGAAGGCCCAGAAAGGCGGCATCAGGTCGGGGCGCACGAGGCACCAGAAATAGATCGGCATCAGTCCGAGCAGCGGCGCCGGCACGATGCCGCCCAGGAACGACACCGGCAGGTTGGCGATCAATGTCCCCAGAAGCGCGAGCGTGACGGGAACGACCGCTGCCAGGATCCGGCTAGCCATGAACGAACTCGTCCGGTCCATCGCCACGCCTCACTGATCGTCCGCCGTGTCGGCGGGCGGCTGGGCGGTCGTGTCGGCCGGCTTGAGGGCCGGCTTGAGGGCCGGCTTCCGCGCGGGCGTCTTGGGCTGAGGTTGCGCCGGCACATGCGCAGCCGGCGCCGCGACCGCTTGGTTGCCGGCCGGCGCGGTCTGTTGAACCGGCGGCGGCGGTGGGGCCGCGGGCGGCAGGCCCGCCGCAGCGACGGGCAGATCCTTGGGCGTCGGCGCCGACGGCATCTCGATCGGATTCTTGAAGTCGACGATCTCGACGTCCTGGCTCGACGCCGGATCGGCCAGCAGCGCGACGCGGAAGCCGTGGCCGTCCGCGACCACCGTGCCGATGGGAAGGCCGGGCGGCAGGATGCCCCCGTCGCCGGACGAGATGACCTGGTCGCCCTCGTGCACCTGCGCGCCTTGCGCCAGCGTGTCGAGCGCCGGCGCCTTGGCGTTGTCGCCGGTCAGGATCGCCTGCGCATGGCCGGGCTCGATGACGACCGGAATGCGGCTGTTCAGGTCGCTGAGCAGGATCACCCACGAGGTGTGCTCGCCGGCCAGGAACACGCGCCCGATCATGCCGCGCGCGTCGACCACCGCCTGCCCCGGCTTGACGCCGTTGTCCTTGCCCGCGTCGAGGATCATGGTCTCGAGGAACGGACGCTTGGCGCGGCCGATGACATGCGCCAGCACCGACGACAATGCCGGATCGGGCACCGCGTGCAGCAGCAGCTGATAGCGCTTCACCCGCGCCTGGAGCGTGACCGCATAGGTCTGCCACTGGCGCAGCCGCGCGTTCTCTTCCTTGAGGCGCACGTTTTCTTTGTAGACGCCGTAGCCTTCGCCGAGATCGGCCCACCAGCCCGAGATCCAGTCGAACGGCTGATGGACGACCTTGAGCCCCGGTGCCATCCAGTCGGTGACGCGCGCGCGCGCGCTGTCGAACAGCGTCGTCTGCGCCTTGCCGACGAGAACGATCGCGACGGCGAGCACGAAGAGAACGGCGAGCGGCATCTGATAACCGCGACTGCGCGTATTTCTCCAGGTGCCGTTGGCCATGACCAACCTACTCTCGCGCTTCGGCGCGAACTAGAACGCCGTCGACAACACGTGACGCATGCTCTTCGAATTCTCCAGCACCCGCCCGGTGCCGAGCGCGACGCAGGAAAGGGGATCGTCGGCGATCGACACCGGCAGACCCGTCTCCTCGCGCAGCACCTGATCGAGCCCCGCCAGCAGCGAGCCGCCGCCGGTGAGCACGATGCCCTTGTCGACGATGTCGGCGGCGAGCTCGGGCGGCGTCGCCTCGAGCGCGACCTTGACCGCCTCGACGATGGCGCCGACCGGCTCGGCAAGCGCTTCGGCGATGTGGCGCTGGGTGATCGTGATCTCCTTCGGCACGCCGTTCAGCAGATCGCGGCCCTTGATGTCGAGCGTCACGCCGTTGCCGTCCTGCGGCGGCGCGGCCGAGCCGATCTCTTTCTTGATGCGCTCCGACGAGGCTTCGCCGATGAGCAGGTTCTGGTGGCGGCGGATATAGGCGATGATCGCCTCGTCCATCTTGTCGCCGCCGACGCGCACGCTGCGCGAATAGACGATGCCGCCGAGCGAGAGCACGGCCACCTCGGTCGTGCCGCCGCCGATGTCGACGACCATCGAGCCCGTCGGCTCGCTGACCGGAAGGCCCGCGCCGATCGCGGCCGCCATCGGCTCCTCGATCAGATAGACGCGGCGCGCGCCGGCCGACAGCGCAGATTCCTGAATCGCGCGGCGCTCGACCGCGGTCGAGCCCGACGGCACGCAGACGATGATCATCGGATTGGCGAAAGAGCGGCGGTTGTGAACCTTGCGGATGAAGTGCTTGATCATCTCTTCCGCGATCTCGAAGTCGGCGATGACGCCGTCGCGCATCGGACGGATCGCCTCGATGTTGCCGGGCGTGCGCCCGAGCATCATCTTCGCGTCGTTGCCGACCGCGCGGACCTGCTTCTTGCCTCCTCGATTGATCGTGGCGACCACCGAAGGCTCGTTCAGCACGATGCCGCGGCCTTTGACGTAGACGAGCGTGTTCGCCGTCCCGAGATCGATCGCCATATCGCTCGACAGTGCGCCGAGAAGACTGCCGAACATGCTTCAACCCATCCTTTTCCTAAGCAAGCGCTGCAAAACCTATGCCTGCACGCATGCGTTTCGCGTGTCAAAGACGACGCGACCGCACCCGCGCTCGCCCACTTCCGCCTTTACGGTTTGCTAACCCTAGCGAGAGGCCGTTAAGCGGTCGTAAATGCACCGCTTCTGGGCATCGCAGGGCGATTCTTACGCCGGATCGCAGCAGCCGCGCAATAGGATAACCCGCTGTTTTCAAGGCTTTTTTGCGGCGCGGCCCAAGGCGTGCTACCGCGCTCATATGACGCCCATGATCGCGCTCGAAGGGGTGAGCCTGGCCTATCCCGGGGGACAGGCCGCGGCCGTGCGCGAGGTCAGCCTCGACGTGGCGGAGGGGACCTTCTTCGTCCTGATCGGGGAATCGGGCTGCGGCAAGACCACGACCCTGCATCTGATCAACCGGCTGCTGGAGCCGAGCGCAGGGCAGGTGCTGATCGACGGCGAGGACGCGCGCAAGCTGGACCCGGTGGCGCTGCGCCGGGGGATGGGCTTCATCTTCCAGGCCATCGGGCTGTTCCCGCACCTGACGGTGGCCGAGAATGTCGGCATCACGCCCAAGCTGCTGGGCTGGCCGGCGCCCGAGATCGCCGCGCGGACGGACGAGCTTCTGGAGCTGGTGCGTCTCAACCCGGCCGAGTTCCGCGACCGCCTGCCCGCCCGCCTCTCCGGCGGCCAGCGCCAGCGCGTCGGCCTGGCCCGCGCGCTGGCGGCACGGCCGAAGATCATGCTGATGGACGAGCCGTTCGGGGCGCTCGACCCTCTCACCCGCGACGAGCTCTCGGCCGAATACCGCGCGCTGCACGACCGCTTGGGGCTGACCACGGTGCTGGTCACCCACGACATGACCGAGGCGCTGCTCCTGGCCGACACCATCGCGGTGATGCGCGACGGCCGGATCGTCCAGGTGGGCAGCCCGAAAGAGCTGCTCTCCGCCCCGGCCGACGACTTCGTCCGGAGCCTGATCGAGACGCCCAGGCGCCGCGCCGCCGAACTGGCCAAGGCGGTGGCGCCGTGAGCGACGACATGATCCGCGTCGCCTGGGCCCGTTTGCCCGAATATCTGGGCCAGCACGTGCTGATCAGCGTCTCGGCGATCGCCATCGGCTTCCTGATCAGCCTGCCGCTGGCGGTGGCGGTGTCGCGCATAGGTTGGCTGCGCGGTCCGGCACTGGCCGCCGCCAGCGTGGTGCAGACGATCCCGGGGCTGGCGCTGCTCGCTCTGTTCTATCCGCTGCTGCTGGCGCTGTCGGTCTTCACCCGGCACGCGTTCGGCTTCGGCTTCCGGGCGCTGGGCTTCCTGCCCGCGCTTTTGGCACTGACCCTCTACTCGATGCTGCCGGTCTTGAGGAACACGGTGGCGGCGCTGGCCGGCATCGACGCCGCCGTGTTGACCGCCGCGCGCGGCGTGGGGATGACGCCGCGCCAATCGCTGTGGCTGGTCGAGTTGCCCCTGGCCGCGCCGGTGATCATGGCGGGCCTGCGCACCGCCGCGGTCTGGGTGATCGGAACGGCGACCTTGTCCACGCCGGTCGGCCAGACGAGCCTGGGCAACTACATCTTCACCGGCTTGCAGACCGAGAACTGGGTCTTCGTGCTCTTCGGTTGCGTGGCTGCGGCCCTGCTCGCGCTGGTCATCGACCGGTTGCTGGCGCTGGCCGAGGACGGCTTCGCGCTGCGCTCGCGCGGCAGGCTGCTCGCGGCCGTCGCCGGATTGATCATCGTCGTCGGCGCGAGCCTGGCGCCGCTGTTCGGCGGCGAAGAGCGCCCCATCGTCATCGGCACCAAGAGCTTCGAGGAGCAATACATCCTGGGAGCCGTGATCGGCGACAAGCTCGACAAGGCAGGCTTCAAGACCGTGCGCCGCGACGGGCTGGGCTCGACGGTGATCTTCCACGCGCTCGAGGCCGGCGACGTCGACGTCTATGTCGACTATTCCGGCACGCTATGGACGACGCAGATGCATCGCGCCGACATGCCCGGACGCAAGGCAGTGCTCGGCCAACTCTCGGCATGGCTCAAGACGCGCGGCGACCGCTCCGTCGGCACGCTGGGCTTCGAGAACGCCTATGCCTTCGCGATGCGCCGCGACAAGGCCAAGGCGATGGGCATCGAGACGCTGGCCGATCTCGCGGCCTACGCGCCGCGCCTGAAGATCGGCGGCGATTTCGAGATCTTCAGCCGGCCGGAATGGGCGGCGGTGGTGAAGACCTATGGCCTGCACTTCGCCGCGCAGCGCCAATACCAGGCGAATTTCATGTATAGCGCCGTGGCGGACGGCGACGTCGACGTGATCTCGGCCTTCTCCAGCGACGGGCGCATCGCGCAATACGACCTGAAGCTCATCGGCGATCCGAAACAGGCGCTGCCGCCTTACGACGCCGTGCTGCTGGTCTCGCCGCGCCACGCAGGCGACGCCAAGCTGCTCGCCGCGCTCAAACCGCTGATCGGATCGATCGACCTGGGAACCATGCAGCGCGCCAACCTGATGGTCGACCGCAGCGACGACAAGAAGACGCCCGAGCAGGCGGCGGCCTGGCTAGCGCGGCACTGACGGCGCCGCCCGGCTAGATGCCCGCGCCGAGATCCTGGAACGCGTCGGCCAGCGACGGCTCTTGCTTGGTATGGCGGCCGCTGGTCAGGTCGTGCACCAGCCGGTCGATCTGCGCATTGATCTCGGGCACCGCGACGACCTCCCACCACGACGGCCGGGTCAGCGGTCCCAGCGCATAGAGCCAGGACGACGGATGGCCGGCGCTGCCGAGCGCGGCGCAATCGTCAGTCTCGATGCCCAGCCCCAGCGCGTCCGGCGCGACCAGGCCGCGCTTGCGCAGATCGGCGAGAACCGGGAAGGCGAGCCGGTCCATGTCGCTGCGCGGCCCGGTGCAGTTGATCACGCGCGCGGCAGGAAAGACGTGCTCGACGTCGGAGCCGCGCTTGCGGAACACGACCTCGGCCAAGTCGCCGCGGCGGCGATAGGCCTTCACGCTGCCGCCCATGACGCGGAGCTGGCCGCCATGGACCAGCGTCTCGAGCCGCTCGGCGATGCGCGGCGCCATGCGGTGGCGATGCACGTCCCAGCGCGGCCTTAAATGACGCAGGAACTGCGCACGCTCTCTCGTGCTCCAGCCTGCCCATACGCCGGCGACAGCGGGGCGCATCGTGTCCATCACGCGCTGCCAGGGAACGCCTTCGCTTTCGGCGCGCTTGGCTTCCCGTCGCAGCAGCCGCATCAGCGCAAGCGGCGAGGCATGCACTTTCGGATCATGGAAGGTGGGCCAGCTGCCGCCCGCCTTGTGCGCGAGCGGAAGGAAGCCGCGCCGCGAGATCGCGTGCATCGTGCCGGCATGGCCGAGGCCCGAGAGCTTCAGCGCCACGTCGACCATGGTGAGGCCGGTGCCGAGCAGGACGACCGGTGCATCCTTGTCGAGCTCGTCGAAGGCATCGTCGGCCCAGGGATCCGGCACGAACAGCGAGGTGTCGTAGAGCCACGCGTCCTTCGCCCCCGGCGGGCGCGGCGGCAGGTTGCCGGTCGCCACCACGACGATGTCGGCCTCGATGCGGCGGCCGTCGGCGAGGAGGACGCCGCGCGCGGGAAAGTCGAGCAGCGCCACCGCCTCCCCGCGCAGCACCGCGAGACCGGTCCGCGGATCGGGCGACAGCGCCTCGCGCATGCGCTCTTCCAGATAGGTGCCGAACATCTCGCGCGGCACGAAGGCGGCGGCCAGATCGCCGCCGCTTTCGGCGAGCGCCTCTGCAAGCACGGCGCCGCGGCGCCCGAGCCAATCGGCGAAGCCGGGCTCGAGGCCCAGCTCCATGCGGCTGACGGGCACGTTGAGCAGGTGATCCGGCGCGCAGGCGCCATAGGCGAGCCCTCGTCCGACGCGGCGGCCGCGCTCGATCACCACGACGCGGGCGCCGGGCAGGGCGCGCGAGATCTTCATCGCGAAGACGCTGCCGCTGAAGCCCCCGCCGATGACGGCGACGGTGGGCGCGGATTTCCCATGTCTTGGCGCTGTAGAATCCATGCCCAATTTCGATCACATCTGCCCCGGTTTCGCCACAAGAAGTTCCCTCACCCGCCTCAACCGGTGCGTTCCCTAATGGTCACTCCAACATCGTCGGAAGACATCGACTTCGTCTTGGCGAGGAAAGGAACTCGTGCCCGATTATGAAATCCGCTATTTCCACGACGACGGCTCGCTCGCGCTGATCCACGTCACCGCGCACGAGACGCGCGCAGAGGCAGAAAACCTGGCCGAGCTCAACCTGCACCCGCATGCTCGCTTCGAAGTGATCGAGGTCGGGGCGCGCCGTAACGTAAGCTCATAAACGATATGGCGTCACGAAACCGACATGGGATTCGCGAACGGATTTGCTAGACTGGTCCCAAGGGTAGAGGGGGAATTCATGCTGCAGAGCAAGATCGGTCGTAACTTCATTCTTTGTTTTCTGCTGCTGAACCTGCTGGTTACGGCGCCGCTGGTCTATGCGGCCCTGCAGCGGCCCGACCTCCTGACCCCCTGGATTCCGGGCAGGTTCGGGCCCGGCCTCTCCATGGACCTGACCGGCAACATGCTGCTGGCGGCCATCGTCCTTTTGCTTAACGCGCTTCTGTGCCTGACCTTCGGCATCGGCGGCACCTGGCACGCGCTGTGGGCGGGCCTGCGCGTCAGCCCGCGCAAGCTGCGCCGCTTCCTGCACGAGCGCACCGGCCTGGCCAGCGACATCGCGGGCGTGGTCGCGGCCGCGATCCAGGAAGAAGAGAAGGAAGAGATCGTCTATCTCGACCGCGCGCGCGGGCTTCTTTTCGCAGGCATCGTGCTCTTTGCCGTCGCCGTGCCGGCGCTGTGCATGACCTATACCCAGGCCGCGCCCGGCGGCGCGCCGATCTTCGAGATCGCCGGCAAGACCATCGCCAACAGCCAGGTCACCACCGACCAGATCGTGCGCTTCTCCGCCGACCAGCTGGCGGCGCTGGCGCTCGACATCCCGGCCGTCTTCCACCTGCGCGCGACGCAGATGGAGATCAACGGCGCGAACCTGGTCCTGGGCGCGCTGGTCGTGCTGTACCGCACGCTGATCGGGCTCGGCCTCTTGCTGCTCTATGTCGGCATGCGGCGCGGGCGGGCGCTGCTGTTCAACGCGCTGGAAGTGGCGATGCCGGTCTCGGAGATCGTCGCGATGGAGCCGGTGCTTCAGGACGGCCACGGCCATCACGACGTGCCGGCGGAACATGTCGAGCACGTGGTGCATCACCACGTCCATGAGGAGGCGCCGGTCGAGCATCACGACCACGGCCACCACGACCATCATCACGAGCCGGTGCATCATCGCCACCATGAGGAACCCGTCGTCCATCACCACGTCGAGGAAGAGCCCGCGGCGGAAACGACGGTCGACGAGGTGCTGGAAGACGGCGACGTGGTGGAGATCGAGGATGCCGACGGCACCGTGCATCACGCGGTCGTCCATGACGAAGAGCCCGTGCATGCGGCGCCTCACCACCATCAGCCGGCGCATGCCCATGCCGCCCTCGCACATGACGCTCCGATCGACCGCACGGTCGAAGAGGCGCACGAGCATGCCGCGGTCGTGGCGCATCACCACAATCACGAACCGGCCGCGGAAGAAGAAAAGGCGGCGTAACGCCGCGCGGTTCTTCGGCTCAGTTCTTCGCCTTGTCGACCAGCTTGTTCTTGCCGATCCAGGGCATCATGGCGCGCAGGCGCTCGCCGACCTCCTCGATCGGATGGGCGGCGCCCAGCGCGCGCATCGCCTTGAACGAGGGCTGGCCGGCCTTGTTCTCGAGCACCCAGTCGCGCGCGAAGCGGCCCTCTTGGATGTCGGCGAGCACGCGCTTCATCTCGGCCTTGGTCGCGTCGTTGATGATGCGCGGGCCGGTGACGTATTCGCCGTATTCGGCCGTGTTCGAGATCGCATAGTTCATGTTGGCGATGCCGCCTTCATAGACGAGGTCGACGATCAGCTTCACCTCGTGCAGGCATTCGAAATAGGCCATCTCGGGCGCGTAGCCGGCTTCGACCAGGGTCTCGAAGCCGGCGCGGATCAGCGCGATCAGCCCGCCGCACAACACCGCCTGTTCGCCGAACAGATCGGTCTCGCATTCCTCGCGGAAGCTCGTCTCGATGACGCCGGTGCGGCCGCAGCCGAGCGCCGAAGCGTAAGCGAGGCCGAGGTCGTGCGCGTTGCCGCTGGCGTCCTGGTGGATCGCGATCAGGCCCGGCACGCCGCCGCCCTTCAGATACTCCGCGCGCATCGCGTGGCCCTGCCCCTTGGGCGCGACCATCAGCACGTCGAGGTCCTTGCGCGGCGCGATCAGGCCGAAATGGATGTTGAAGCCGTGCGCGAAGAGCAGCGCTGCGCCCTGCTTCATGTTGGCGGCAAGGCTGTCCTTGTAGATGTCGGCCTGCAGCTCGTCCGGCGCGGTCATCATCATCGCGTCCGCCCAGCGCGCCGCATCGGCCACGCTCATCGTCTCGAAGCCTTGCGCCTTGGCCTTGTCGAGCGATGCGCCCGGCCGGCCGGCGACGGCGATGCCCGTCACGCCGGAATCGCGCAGGTTCAGCGCATGGGCATGGCCCTGGCTGCCGAAGCCGATGATGACGACCTTCTTGGACTTGATGAAATTCAGATCGGCATCGCGATCATAGGTGACGCGCATGGGAAGGGCTCCAGGACCGGAAGAACCCTACCCCGCCCGGGCCAGCGCCGTCATCTGCTCCACGGCGTCGTGGGGTTCCACCCACATCCAATCCGCCATGCGGTGGCGGAACCAGGTCGACTGGCGCTTGGCGAACTGGCGCGTGGCGGTGACGGCCGAGGCGAGCGCCTCGGTGCGGGTCAGCGTGCCGGCGTTGAGCGCCTGGAGCTCGCGCAGCCCTAAGATCTTCGCCGCCGGCAGCGAAGGGTCGAGGCCTTCGAGCGCCGCGGCTTCCTCCAGGGCACCCTCGTCCAGCATCGCCTCGAACCGCGTCGCGATGCGCGCGCGCAGCTCGGGCCGCGGCACGTCGAGCACGAACTTGGCGAGACGCAAGCCGTCGAGCACGGGCTTGCCCATCTCGGCCTGCCAGCGCGTCATCGGTTCGCCGGTCGCCTTGAACACTTCGTAGGCGCGCAGCACGCGTTGCGGGTCGGTGGCGCGAAGCCGCGCGGCGTCCGCGGCATGCAGCTCGGCATGCAGGGCCGCGACGCCGATCTCGGCGAGGCGCGCGCGCGCCGCGTCGCGCACCGGCTGTGGCGTCGGCGGGATCTGCGACAATCCCTCGGTCAGCGCCATGAAATAGAGTCCCGTGCCGCCGGTGAAGATCGGAACGCCGCGCGCCGCACGCAGCGCATCGTGAGCGTCGCTCTGATAGCGCCCGGTCGAATAGACCTCGCGCACGCCGACATGGCCGTAGAGCAGATGCGGCACGCGCGCCATGTCGTCGGCGGCCGGCCGCGCGGTCAGGATGGGCGCCTCGCGATAGACCTGCATGGAATCGGCATTGACGATCGTGCCGTCCAGCGCGTGCGCCAAAGCCAGCGCCGCGCGCGACTTGCCGCTCGCGGTCGGTCCTGCGATAAGCACGGCATCCACGGTCATCGGCGAAACGCTTGTCCGAACGAATCCTCAACGTTATCGCAGACGACGCGCGCCCTGTCGCGCATGCCTTGCGCGGCTTCGGCGAGCCGCGCTGGCTGAGCGAAGGCCGCGCCTTCGACGTGCCCTTCCACGACGACGCGCTCGCCATCGCGCGCACCCTCGATTGCGACGTCAATGCCGTGCCGGTCGCGGGCCGCCGCAAGCGGCTGCTGGTCGCCGACATGGATTCGACGATCATCGCTTGCGAGTGCCTGGACGAGCTCGCCGGCCAGGCAGGCCTCAAGGAACGCATCGCCGCCATCACCGAACGCGCCATGAAGGGCGAGACCGCCTTCGTGCCGGCGCTGAAAGAGCGCGTCGCCTTGCTCGAAGGCTTGCCGCTCGCCGCGCTCAAGCGCACCTATGACGAGCGCGTGCGGCTGAACCCCGGCGCCAAAGCGCTGGTCGCGACGATGAAGGCGCATGGCGCGCGCGCGGTGCTGGTATCGGGCGGCTTCACATACTTCACCGGCCGCGTGCGCGGGCTGTGCGGCTTCGACGCCGACTACGCCAATGTCCTGATCGACGACGGCGAAAGGCTGACCGGCGAGGTGCGCGAGCCGGTATTGGGGCGCGAGGCCAAGCTCGAGACGCTTCTCAGCCAAGGCATCGACGCGCGCGACGCGCTCGCCATCGGCGACGGCGCCAACGACCTCGACATGATCCGCGCGGCGGGATTGGGCGTGGCGTTCCATGCCAAGCCTGTCGTGGCGGAAGCCGCGGCCGCGCGCATCGATCGCGGCGACCTGCGCGCGGCGCTCTATCTGCAAGGCTATCGCGACGACGAGATCGTCGAAAGCTAGCCGATCTTCAGCGCCACATAGGTCAGGTCGCCATGGCGATTGACCAGCATCAGCTCGACCTTCTTGCCCGCCTTGGCGTCGGCCTCGACCTGGCGCATCACGTCGTCCGGGGTATGCACGGCCTGGTTCTGTACCTGGACGATGACGTCGCCGGGGCGCAGGTTCTTTTCGGCGGCGGGGCTTTCCGGCTTGACCTCGGTCACGACCACGCCCTGCACCTTGTGGCCCACCTTGAATTGCGCGCGCGCGTCGTTGTCGAGATTGGCGAGCGACAGGCCGAGCTGCGAGATGCGCGACTTGGGCTTGGCCTCGGTCGGCGCCGGCATCTGGGTCTGCGGCTTGGCGCGCATCGGCTTTTCGTCCTCGAGCTTGAGGACGGTGAGCTTCACCGTCAGCTTCTTGCCCTTGCGCAGCACGTCGACCGGCACGGTCTTGCCGATGGGCGTCTCGGCGACGATGCGCGGCAGAGTGCGGCTGTCGGGCACCGTCTTGCCGTTGAAGGCCAGCACCAGGTCGCCGTTGGCGATGCCGGCCTTGGCGGCGGGCCCCTTGGGCGTCACGTCGGTGATGAGCGCGCCGGTGGGCGCGGGCAGGCCGAGCCCCTCGGCCAGGTCTTCCGTCACCGCCTGGATGCGCACGCCGATCCAGCCGCGCTTGGCGGTGCCGAACTGGCGCAGCTGCGCGATCACCGAGCGCACCAGGTTGGAAGGGATCGAGAAGCCGATGCCGACCGAGCCGCCGGAGGGCGAATAGATCGCCGAGTTCACGCCGATGACGTTGCCGTCCATGTCGAACAGCGGGCCGCCCGAATTGCCGCGGTTGATCGGCGCGTCGGTCTGGATGAACTCGTCATAGGGACCCGAATTGATGTCGCGGTTGCGTGCCGAGACGATGCCGGCGGTCACCGTGCTGCCGAGCCCGAAGGGATTGCCGATCGCGATCACCCAGTCGCCGACCCGGGCGTGGTCGCTGTCGCCGAACTTGGCGGCGGGCAGCGGCTTCTTGGGCGCCACCTTGAGCAGCGCCAGGTCGGTCTTCTCGTCGCGGCCCATCAGCTTGGCGGGCAGGACCGTGCCGTCGTTCAAGGTCGCGGTGATGTGCTCCGCGTCTTCGATGACGTGATTGTTGGTGACGATGAGGCCGCTCGGATCGATGATGAAGCCGGTGCCGAGCGAGGTGACGTGGCGCGGCTGCTTGCTCTGGGGGCCCAGGAAGTTCTTGAACAGGTCGGCGAGCGGCGAGCCCGGCGGGATGTCGGGCAGGCCCGCCTGCGGCGCGCTCTTGAGCGTCTGGCTGGTCGCGATGTTGACCACGGTCGGCAGCAGCTTGTCGGCGAGGTCGGCGAAGGAATCGGGCGCCGGACGGGCACCGGCGGGCACAGCGACCAAGACGAGCAGGAAAGCCAACAAGCGGGCGCGCATGCGCATCGAACCTCTTCGAAGGACCGGAAACTAGAACACCTAGAGACCGAATATGAAGCAAATTGGGCAGGGCGGGCATGACATTGTCGCAAGCCGGCCGTGCCGCCGGCCGGCGGCGACACGAGCCGACGATCGCCTCAAGGCCGCTTCCCCCCGCCGCCGCCGAAATACCTGAAGAACTCGCTGTTCGGCGACAGCACCAGCGTGGTCGTGTCGCCTTTGAGCGCGTCCTGATAGGCCTGCATCGAGCGGTAGAAGGCGAAGAAATCGGGATCCTGGCCGAAAGCCTCGGCCAGGATGCGCGTCTTCTCGGCGTCGCCCTGGCCGCGCAGGATCTCGGCCTCGCGGTTGGCCTCGGCCAGAAGCACGGTGCGCTCGCGCTCGGCGCGGGCGCGGATGCGCTGGCTGGTCTCGTCGCCCTCGGAGCGATACTCGGCCGCCTCGCGCATGCGCTCCTGCTGCATGCGCTGATAGACGGCGCGGCTGTTCTCCATCGGCAGGTCGGCGCGGCGGATGCGCACGTCGACGATCTCGATGCCGTAGGTGCGCGCCTCCTTGTTCATCACGTCGCGGATGTCGCGCATCAGCTGGGCGCGCTTCTCCGACAGCATGGCGGCGAAGTTGTGCGAGCCGACGACCGTCTGCACGCTGGACGACAGGATCGTCGACAGCGACGATTCCGCCACCGCCATGTTGCCGCCCGAGACCGACTGGTAGAAGCGCAACGGATCGACGATGCGCCAGCGCGCGAAGGCGTCGACCATCAGCCGTTTCTTGTCCTCGGCCGTGACCTCTTCGCTCGGCGGCTCGACGTTGAGGATCTGTCGCGGCATGAAGTTGGCGTATTGCAGGAACGGGATCTTGAAGTGCAGCCCGGGCTCGGCGATCACCGCCTTGGGCGCGCCGAGCTCGGTCAGAAGGACCTGGTCGGTCGGATAGATCGTGTAGACGCAGGACAGGATCACGCCCAGCACGAAGAGCGCGACGATGCCGCCGGCGATGGCGATGCGCCGGTTCATGGTCCCGTCTCCTGCGGCGCATTCTCCTGCAGCGCGTTGGGATCGTTGAGCAGGGACGGAACCGTGGCCTGCGGCGGCTGCGGCGCGGGCGGATTCGGCGCGGGCTTCTGCAGCGACGGCAGCTGGAAATAGGGCATCACGCCCTTGACCGAGCCGTCGACGATCACCTTGTTCATCGGCCCCAGGATCTCGCTCAGGTTCTCCAGATACATGCGCCGGCGCGTCACTTCCGGCGCCTTGCGATATTCGGCAAAGATGGACAGGAACCGCTTGGCCTGGCCGGTCGCGTCCGCGATCGCCTTGAGGCGATAGGCTTCGGCATCCTGCACCACATGCGCCGCTTCGCCGCGCGCCCGCGGGATGATGGTGTTGGCGTAGGTCTCGGCCTCGTTGCGCTTGCGGTCCTGGTCCTGGCGCGCGGCCTGCACGTCGCGATAGGAGGCGATGACCTCGAGCGGCGGTTGCGAGCGCAGCATCTGCACGCGGATGACGTTGGTGCCCATGCCGTACATATCGACGGTCTTCTGGATCAGGTCGCGGACGCGCGCCTGGATGCGGGCGCGGTCGAGCGTCTGGATATTCTCCGACAGGCTCTCGCCGACCACCTCGCGCATCGCGCTTTCGGCGACGGCCTTGATCGTCTGCTCCTGGTTGGGGACGTTGAACAGATAGGCCGGCGCGTCCTTGATGTTCCACGACACCGTGAAGTTGACGTCGACGATGTTCTCGTCGCCGGTGAGCATGTGGCTCTCCTCCGCGACGTCGCCGGTCTGGGCATCGTCGGCGGTCTCGCCCGTCTGGAAGCCTACGGTGATGGTGCTCTGGTTCAGCACCTGCGGCCGGTAGTCGATCTCGATCGGCCAGGGCATGTGATAATGCATGCCGGGCCCCGTCAGCGCGCTGACGGCGCCGAAGCGCAGGACCACGCCCTGCTCGCCGGGGCTGACGAAATAGGTGCCGCTGGCAAGCCAGATGACGGCCACGACGATCGCGGCTGCGGCCAGGGTGCCGCGCGTCATGCCGCCGCTCGGCAGAAAACCGCGCGCCCGCTTCATCGCGTTGCGGAACATCTCGTCGAAGCCGGGCGGCTCGTGGGGGCCGCCGCCGGAGGGGCCACGGGCCCAGGGCCCGCGCGGCGGCGCAGGACCGGTTCCGTTGCCGCCTTGACTGCTCCAGGGCATTCCCCGCCTCGCTTTCCTTGGTTTCCCAAGGTGTCGCGGTTATATGTGCAACGCAACGCCCACGCAAACCCATGATTACACGCGAAGAAGTCCTCAAAGCGCTCGAGCGCATCACGGATCCCGCCGGCGGCAAAAGCGTCGTCGCGAGCGGCATGATCGAAGGCCTTGTGGTCAAGGACGGCCACGTCGCCTTCGCCATCGAGGTCGATCCCAAACGCGGCCGCGAGGCCGAGCCGCTGCGCAAGCAATGCGAGGACGCGGTCAACGCGCTCAAAGGCGTGCTCTCGGTCACCGCCGTGCTCACGGCCCATCAGGGCCGCAAGCCGGAAGCGCCGCGACCGCCGCAGCCCGCCGGCATCGCCGGCGTCGCGAACATCGTGGCGGTGGCAAGCGGCAAGGGCGGCGTCGGCAAGTCGACCGTCGCGGTCAACCTCGCCATCGCGCTCGCGCGTCAGGGACTGCAGGTCGGCCTCCTCGACGCCGACATCTATGGGCCGTCGGTGCCGCGCCTGCTCGCCATCCGCGACAAGCCGCGCCAGGGCGAGGCGGGCAAGCTCATCCCCATCGAGAAGCACGGCATCAAGACGATGTCGATCGGCTTCCTGGTCGATGAGGCGACGCCGATGATCTGGCGCGGGCCGATGGTGCAGAGCGCGCTGACCCAGATGATGAACGACGTGGCTTGGTCGCCGCTCGACGTGCTGGTCGTCGACATGCCGCCGGGCACAGGCGACGCGCAGCTCACCATGGCGCAGCGCGTGCCGTTGAAGGGTGCCGTGATCGTGTCGACGCCGCAGGACCTGGCGCTGATCGACGCCAAGAAGGCCATCGCCATGTTCGAGAAGACCCAGGTGCCGATCCTGGGACTGGTCGAGAACATGAGCTTGTACGTCTGTCCCCAGTGTGGACACGAAAGCCACATCTTCGGCCATGGCGGCGCGAAAGCGACGGCGAAGGCGATGGGCGTCGCCTTCCTGGGCGAGATTCCGCTCGTGGGACGCATTCGCGAGATGTCCGATGCCGGCACACCGGTCACTGCAACTTCGCCGCAGAGCGAAGAGGCAAGAACCTACTACACTGTCGCCGCCGAAGTGGCGCGCACGTTTGCCGCGCCCTTGCGCGCCGCGCCGAAAATCGTGATGGAATAAGCGCAAGCACATACAGGAACGCCATGCCGACGCCCAAGCCTCAGACCAGAAGCCTTTTCGCGACGCCGGTCTGCGTGCATTTCCTGCCCGTCGCCGCCGAGGTGAACGCGGATCTGCGCCCGCTCATCCTGGACAAGGCGCAGGCGCAGAGCGGTGCGCGCGGACAAGGCTGGCGTTCGGGCGGCGACTTCGAAAGCTGGGGCGGCGCGCATCTGCAGACGCTGTTCCGGGTGCTGCGCGACCTTGCCAACAGCCTGACCGCGACGCGCAGCGGCGGACGGCTGACGCTCGACTGGTCGATCGCGGCATGCGCCGCGATGCGCCAGAAAGGCGACTATCAGGACATGGCGGCGCGGCCGGGCGCGTTCTGGTCGGGCATCTATTACGTCGACGACGGCTATCAGAAATCCGACGACGAGGCGCTGGGCGGCGAATGCGAGCTTGCCGATCCGCGCGGCCCCTTGCCGGCGATGGTCGCGCCGGGTCTCGCCTATCGCATGCCCGGCGGCCTGGCCGCGGGGCAGAGCGAGATCATCCGCCCGCAGAGCGGCATGATCCTGCTGCATCCGTCGTGGCAGCCGCGCGGCGAGCGCCGCTATGACGGACCGGCGCAGCGCCTCACGATCGAGTTCGACCTTTCGGCGCCCGCGCCGTCGTCGACGCCGTGATCACTACCGCCCCGCGGTGATCGCCATGGTGATGGACGTCTTGCCGTCGGGCATCGTCTCGGTCCAGGTGTCGCCGACCTTGTGATCGCCCTTGATCTCGTTGCAATCGGCCTGGGCGTTGCCCGGCGGCGGCGGATCGGTCATGACGAAGCAGGCATGGGTCGCGTCCTTCCAGGAATAGGTGCCCTTGACCGTCGTGCCGTCGGTGTTGTGCCGCTCCCAGGTCTTGTCGGCATTGATGTAGATCGTGGTCTTGCGCCCGTCGGGCAGCGTCTGGGTGACCGTATTGCCGTAGGCGACCGCGAACGGATCGGCCTGGGCGGCTGCGACGGGCAGGATGACGGCCGCGAGGGCGGCCAGCGCAATGCGTTTCATGGATTCCCCTATGAAAATTGGACTTGCGGACTCGATATGGTGAACGAGTCCGCCCGCCCCAAGGCTAATCGGGAAAAAAACTACTGGATGCCCGCCACCAGCGAGACCGTGTAGGGCCCGGCGGTCCAGGTGTCGCCTATCCCGTGGGCCGAGATCGGCACGCAGGTGGGATCGGGCGTGCCCGACGACAGCATCGCCGTATTGGCATAGGTCAGGCAGATCGTGCCGCCCTTGATCTCCCAGTTCCCGGTCGTGCTGCGGCCGCCGGTCTTCACCGTGAAGGTGTGATCGGCGGCGTAATAGAGGTGCACCTCGTTGCCCGCGGCATCCTTGGTGATGGTGGTGTTGCCGAAGCGCGCCGCCATGACGTCGTCGGCAAGAGCACTGGACGCAAACGAAATCGCGATCGCGCACGCAAGCAATATCGCACGCATGTTGTCCTCCCTCTCGTTCAAGCGTTGTACGCGAGGCGCAGGCCCGGCGAGCGCCACGCCATCGCGGCCAGCTTGCCCGTCGAGGACATGGTGACGTAGGCCGTTTTCATGTCCTTTCCGCCCCAGCAGATGTTGGTGCAGATGAGATCGGGCAACGGCGTATGCTCGAATTTCTTGGTGTCGGGCCAAAAGGTCGAGATGCCGCCGGCCAGGATCGTGGCCACGCACACTCCGCCGTCGGCCTGCACGCCGAGCGAGTCGAAATAGCCGAGCCCGGGGAACGCGCCTTCGAAATCGGCCGGCGTGAAGCCCTGCGGCGGACGGCCTTCGCCCGGCGCCGCGAGGGGCAGGCTCCAGAGACGGCCGGGAAAGGTCTCCGCGTAATGCACCGTCTTGTAGTCGGGCGACATGCCCACGCCGTTCGGCGACAGGAGCTCGCGCAACACCTTGACGATCTTCGAGCCGTCGGCCCTGGCGTAATAGAGCGCGCCGTGCGTGCGGTGATGCGCATTGGTGCTGCCGTGATCGGTGAACCAGAAGCCGCCGTCCCGGTCGAAGACAAGGTCGTTCGGCGCCTGCAGCCCCTCGCCGTCGCAGTCCGAATAGAGCACTTCGGTCTTGCCGGTCGCGATGTCGATGCGCTCGATGCGTCCGCCCTTGTGCGACGCCGGCGTGTGGCCGGGGATCGTCAGCCCGTCGCGTTCGTGGATCTCGAAGTTGCCGCCGTTGTTGCAGCAATAGAGCGCGCCGTCCGGCCCGATGGCCAGACCGTTCGGTCCGCCGCCGGGCTCGGCGATCACCTGCGTGCCGCCGTCCGGCGTGACGCGGGAGATGCGCGCGGCCGCCATCTCGACCACGATCACCGAGCCGTCGTCCATGGCGACGGGGCCTTCGGGAAACCTCAAGCCCGTGGCGATTTCGCGGATATCCATCACGTTCCCTCCGAGTGCCGAGGGAAGGCTAGCGAAGATCAGGCCCGCCGCTCAAGCGTGACGTAGCTGTAGCTTTCATGATCCTCGCGCGCGGTCTCGCGCCACTCAGCCGGATCGAAGCCCGGCATGCGCGTGTCGCCTTCGACCTCACCGTGCACCTCGGTCAGATGGATGCGCGTGGCGTACGGCAAGGCCTGGGCATAGATCTGCGCGCCGCCGATGATGCAGATCTCGTCGGCCTGGCGCGCCAGCGCATCGGCGAGCGCATGCACGACCACAACGCCTTCCGCGCGGAAACCCGCGTCGCGCGTCACCACGATGTTCTCGCGGCCGGGCAGCGGCTTCCTCGGTAGGCTCTCCCAGGTCTTGCGGCCCATCACGACGGGCTTGCCCAGGGTGAGCTGCTTGAAGCGGCGCATGTCGTCGGGCAGGCGCCACGGCAATCCGCCGTCCTTGCCGATGACGCCGTTGTCGGCGCGTGCCAGCACGAACGAGACGACGCTCACGTCTCGGCCGCCTTCTTCAGCGCCTCGCCGCCGAGATTGTAGGCGATCCAGTTCTTTATCGAGGTCGCGCCGAGGCCGTCGTAGAAGTCGATCGACGGCTGGTTCCAGTCCAGCACCTCCCAATCGATGCCGATGCCGTCATGGGCGAGCACGCGCCTGGCCAGGTTGGCGATCAGCGCGCGGCCATAGTGACGGCCGCGGAATTCCGGATCGACGAAAAGATCGGCGAGATAGATCTTCCGGGCCGCTGCGAAGCTGCCATAGGTCCAGTACCAGTTGGCGATCCCGGCGGCGACGTCGCCCTGGAACAGCAGGTCGCAGAAGACCAGCGGACGCTCTGAAAGATAGTCGCGGCGCACGATCTCGGGCGTGATGTGGAATCGGTGCGTGAGCTTCTCGTACTGCGCGAGCGCCCGAAGCAGCGCCACGATCGTGTCCTCGTCGCCCGGCTTCGCCGGCCGGATGGTGAAGTCCGTCATGCCTGAATCGCCCCGTTTTCCCGAACCTTAGGGCAAGCCCGCCTGCGCCGCCATGCGCGTGGCGGGAACCCGTTTCCCGCTCCTTCGTTAATAAGGCGGCAAAGGAGATTCCACATATGAAAAAGCTGCTTGTTTCGGCGGCGGCGCTCGCCATTTTGAGTGCGCCGGTCGCCATGGCCGACGACAACGATAACAACAGCCGTCACCAGGGCCAGCATGAAAAGGCCACGCGCGACAGCGGCCCCGACCGCTCAAGCGACCGCGGCGCGACGCCCGATACGAGCGGCGGCCCGCGGCCGCGCACGATGAGCGGCAGCCCGGACACCGACAATGGCCCGCACCCGCGCACGACCGGCGGCAACCCCGACACCGACAACGGCCCGCGTCCCCGCACGACCGGCGGCAGGCCCGGCGCCGACAACGACCGTCCGCGCGACATGAACGACAACGACAGCACCGTCGTGCGCAACCGCGGCGACAACGACAAGACGGTGATCCGCAACAACGACAACGACAAGACCGTCATCCGCAACAACGACAACGACCGCACGGTCAACAAGACCGTCAACAAGACCGTCGTGCGCAAGACCGTCGACCGCGGCACCGTGCTGAAATTCCGCGCCAACATCACCGCGTCGCACCGCTATCATTTCGCGCGGGCCTATGTGCGTCCGGCCGGCTTCTATCCGCACCGCTGGGTATTCGGCGAGCGGCTGCCGCGCGCCTTCTTCGCGCCCGATTACTTCATCCTCGACTTCGCGGCCTATGGCCTGATCGAGCCGTGGTCGGGCTATGAATGGGTGCGCTATGGCGACGACGCGCTGCTGATCGACGTGGAGACCGGCGAGGTGATCCGGGTCGAATACGGCCTGTTCTACTGAAACCAGACCCTGGCGTTACGCGCGGGGCTTGAGCGAGGCCTCGGAAGGTTTTCCCTTCCGAGGCCTTGTTTGTCGGCGGCGCGCGGCAGCGCAGCGCGGGACGTGCCAGAGACTGCCTTCGCGATACGCATCGCAAGACCGGAACTGCGAACGCGGTGTCGCGATGCGAGCGCGCCGGAAGGACGGCGAGTGCCCGTTCGGCGGCAAGGCCGCGCTTTGCCGCCAGCGCCCGCAAGGCACAGCCGAAAAGCACGAGCCTAGCCGCCAGCGCGCGGGTGCGGCGGATCATTTCCATCACCTTGGCGTGGCGGGCGGCGCGGGCGGCCGAGTAGCAGCCGTGGATCAACCGGTTACGGTTGCCGAACGGTGCGCCGCGCTTGCCTCCTGTCCGCTTGCCCAATTGAACCTCATGTTTCGAGAGGGTACCCCCCCTTCCCTGTTCCTCACCGCTTCCGTACATCTGCAGGCGACAGCGATTTTTTCGAATTCAATTCCGGCAGAACCTCATTCAACCCTTTGATCGCGCGCGGAAAAGGCCGGAATAAATCGCGCCGATCGAACACGCTTCTGTACATCTGCAGGCTTTGGCGAGAATCCGCGCCTCCTTCCGCGCACATCACCTGCGTCGGAGATGGCGAGGGCCGAAAGCCGCTTCAAGTCCCGGTAGCGAGAAATTTTATTGCTATTTTTGCGACAGTCAGACCGCGACTTCGGCCTTGATGTGCGGATGGGCCTGGTAGTTCTCGAGCGCGAAGTCGCGGTACTCGAACCCGAAGATGTCGCGGACCTTGGGATCGATGCGCATGGTGGGCAGCGCATAGGGCTTGCGCGAGAGCTGCTCGCGCGCCTGGTCGAGATGGTTGAGATAGAGATGCGCGTCGCCGAAGGTGTGCACGAACTCGCCGGGCTTAAGCCCCGTGACCTGCGCCACCATCATGGTCAGCAACGCATAGCTCGCGATGTTGAACGGAACCCCTAAGAAGATGTCGGCGGAGCGCTGATAGAGCTGGCAGCTCAAGCGCCCGTCCGCGACGTAGAACTGGAACAGGCAGTGACATGGCGGCAGCGCCATCTTCGGCACGTCGGCCGGGTTCCAGGCGGTGACGATCAGCCGGCGCGAATCCGGGTTGCGCTTGATGTCGGCTATGAGGTTCGCGATCTGGTCGATGGTGCCGGCATTGTTGTCGGGCCCGCATACGGGCCACGACCGCCATTGATGGCCGTAGACCGGGCCGAGCTCGCCCGCCGGATCGGCCCATTCGTCCCAGATGGTAACGCCGTGCTCCTGCAGCCAGCGCACATTGGTGTCGCCTCTCAGGAACCACAGCAGCTCGTAGACGATGGCCTTCAGGAACAGCTTCTTGGTCGTCACCATCGGGAAGCCTTCGGCCAGGTCGAAGCGCATCTGATGGCCGAAGACGGAGAGCGTGCCCGTGCCCGTGCGGTCGCGCTTCTCCACACCGCCGGTCAGAACGCGTTCCATCAGGTCGTGATATTGGCGCATGGCGATGCTTCGTCGATTCCTTGGTATTTTAACCCGTCATGCGTATATTGGGAGTGTCCGGCTCGTCCGGACTATGGCGATAAACGGCCACGTAATAAGCGGACCGGACCCGGGGGCGGTACCCGGCGCCTCCACCGGACGGGATGCGAAAGCGTCCCGTGCGGCGGGGGCGAAACAGGATCGACGGACGTGTAAAGGTGGTTCTTTTGCCCGGTGTTGTTCCGCCGTTATCGGACTACTCGTACAGGTGCCAACGATAACGAAATGGCCCTCGCTGCCTAATAGGTAAGCGCAGCCCGGGGAGAGCTGGGCAACAGAATCTCCCCACTTGATCTCCTTCTACCTGTCTCGACATCGCTCTTCCGACACAAAAAGGGGGGAATCATCACCCTTCGGTTGCGCATCGTTTTACGCCGCAAACCAGTGAAACTCTTCACAAATCTGGTGTTGCGAGTAACTCGCAATGATGTAGACTAGGTAATGAAAACGCGTCTCAATAAGACGTGCGGGCGGGCGCCGCCGAAAAATCGACAGCCGCAGGAGGGAATGATGCAACGTGTGATTCGCGGGACGCTGCTTGCGCTTGGACTGGCGCTGCTGGTTCCGGCCCAGGCGCTCGCCGACGGCGGCGTATGCCCGCGCCCTGCGGTCGGCAGCGAGGTGCTTCCGCCCCCCGATATCTATAGCCAGAACGGCAGAATAGAGGTCTCGCTCAACTACTACACCTCGGTCGACGACGCGGGCCGCACGCTGTTCTGCTTCGTCACCGCCGACGGCAAGCTGTCGCCGACCTTCCACGTCAATCCCGGCGACCAGCTTCTGATCCACCTGACCAACATGCTGCCGCAGGCGCCGCTGGGCCGTTCGGAGATGGTCGCCAACGACGCCAATGTCTGCGGCAATGCGCTGATGACCGACACCTCGGTCAACATGCACTTCCACGGCTTGAACGTGTCGCCGCGCTGCCACGGCGACGAGACCATCCGCACCCTGGTCAATTCCGGCGAGACCTTCGACTACAACCTGCACATCCCGCCGGACGAGCCGCCGGGCCTGTACTGGTATCACCCGCACATCCACGGCATCTCGTCGATCGCGGTGCAGGGCGGAAGCACCGGCGTCATCGAGGTCGAGGGCATCCAGAACATCCAGCCGGCCGTCGCAGGACTCCCGCAGCGCTTCGTGGTGCTGCGCGACGAGCCG
>JAFBAL010000044.1 GCA_019247845.1 Alphaproteobacteria bacterium
TCTTGAGGAAGGACTGCAGCGCCTCGACACGCGCGACAAGGCGCACGAGATCGTCCTCGTTGCCGAGGCTGAACACGGCGTCGATCAGGTCGTGACGCGTGCCCTTTTCGCGCAGCGCGACCTTCAGGCGGTCGGCGAAGAAGTCGAGCAGATAACGCGTTGTCGCATCCCTCGTGTTGAGCACGAGCCCTGGCGCAACGGCATGCTCCGCGACGCGCAGGCCCTGCGCGACGATCAGCCGGGAAAGACCCATTCGCACGCCATTGTCCTGTACGATCCTAATGAGGCCCAACGCGGCACGGCGCAAGCCGAAGGGGTCGCTTGAGCCGGTCGGCTTCTCGTCGATCGTGAAGAAGCCGACCAACTGATCCAGCTTGTCCGCCAGCGCCACCGCGATGGACACCTTGCTCGTCGGCACCGCATCGCCTGCGCCGATCGGCTTGTAGTGGTCGCGCACGGCGTCGGCGGCCTCCTGGTCCTCGCCGTCGTGCAGCGCGTAGTAGCGGCCCATCACGCCCTGCAGTTCGGGGAACTCGCCGACGACGCCGCTGGTGAGGTCGGCCTTGGCGAGGCGGGCGGCGCGTTTGGCCTTCGCAATCAGTTTGTTGCGCTCGCCTTCGGCGAGACCGGCGCCGATCTTGGCGGCGATCTCGCCCGCAAGCGCCTCGATGCGCTCGACGCGCTCGTACTGCGTGCCCAGCTTGGCGTGGAATACGATGTCCTTGAGCGCCGCGACGCGATCCTCGAGGCGGACCTGGCGGTCCTGGTCCCAGAAGAACTTCGCGTCCGACAGCCGCGCGCGCAGCACGCGCTCGTTGCCCGCTACGATCTCCTTGCCGCCGTCCTTGGCCACCATGTTCGAGACCAGCGCGAAGCGGTTCGCCATCTTCCCCGTCTTGGGATCGCGCAGCGAAAAATATTTCTGATGCGTGCGCATCGAGGTCTGGAGGATCTCGGCCGGCACGTCCATGAACTGGTCCTCGATCGCGCCGACGAGGACGACCGGATATTCGGCGAGCCCCGCCACTTCGTCGAGCAGGCCCTCATCCGCGATCAGCTCGAGCCCGTGCACGAAGGCCGACTGCTTGAGGTTCTCGAAGATGATGGCCTTGCGCTCCTCGACGTCGAGGACGACGTAGGCTTTGCGCAGATTCTCTTCATAGTCCTCGAAGCGGCGCACCTTGATCGGCCCGCTCGACAGGAAGCGGTGGCCCATGGTGGTGTTGCCGCTCCCGACGCCCGCGAAGGCGAACGGCACGACCTCGCCGTCCAGCGTGCAGACGATGCCATGCAGCGGCCTCACCCAGCGTACCGCGCTTCCCGGGAATCGCATCGATTTCGGCCAGGGAAGCTTGGCGAAGACCTCGGGCAGCACCTCGGCCAGCACCGTCGCGGTGTCGCGCCCCTCGCGCTTGATCACCGCGAAATAGGCCTGCCCCTTGCCCGCGTCGCGCTTCTCGAGCTGGTCGAGGGTGAGCCCCGTCTTCTTCAGGAACCCGTCGATGGCCGGTTGCGGCGCGTCGGTCTTGGGGCCTTTGATCTCTTCGCTGACGTCGGGCTGGCGCAGAGGCAGTCCCGCGACCGCAAGCGTCAGCCGCCGCGGCCCCGCGAAGGCTTTCGCGCCTTCGAACAGCAGCCCGCGATCCGACAGCGCGCCGACGACGAGGCGTTCGAGATCCTTCGCCGCCTGCGCCTGCATGCGCGCGGGAATCTCTTCCGAGAACAGCTCGAGCAGAAGGTCCGCCATCAGCCGAACCTCGGAGTGTACGCGCCCATCGGGGTCTCCAGCCACGCTTCGCAGCAGGCTTTCGCCAGCGCGCGCACGCGGCCGATATAGGCGGCGCGCTCGGTCGTGCTGATCACGCCGCGCGCGTCAAGCAGGTTGAAGGCATGGCTCGCCTTGATGCACTGGTCGTAGGCGGGCAGCGCGAGTTTGCGTTCGCCGCCCAGCAGCGCCTGGCATTGCTTCTCGGCGTCCTTGAAATGCTGGAACAGGATGTCGGTGTCGGCGCGCTCGAAGTTGAACGTCGATTGCTCGATCTCGTTCTGATGGAACACCTCGCCGTAGCGGAAGCGGTCGTTGTAGGCGAGGTCGTAGACGAACTCGACGTTCTGCACGTACATCGCCAGCCGCTCGAGGCCATAGGTGATTTCGGCGGAGACGGGATCGCAGTCGATGCCGCCGACCTGCTGGAAGTAGGTGAACTGGGTGATCTCCATCCCGTCGCACCACACTTCCCAGCCCAGCCCCCAGGCGCCGAGCGTCGGGCTCTCCCAATCGTCCTCGACGAAGCGGATGTCGTGCAGGTCGGGGTCGAGGCCGATCGCGCGCACGCTGCCGAGATAGAGGTCGAGCACGTCCTTCGGCGCGGGCTTCAGGATCACCTGGAACTGGTAGTAGTGCTGCAGCCGGTTCGGATTCTCGCCGTAGCGGCCGTCCTTCGGCCGGCGTGAGGGCTGCACATAGGCCGCGCGCCACGGCCGCGGCCCCAGCGCGCGCAAGGTCGTGGCCGGATGGAAGGTGCCGGCGCCCATCTCGTTGTCGTAAGGCTGAAGCACGAGGCAGCCCTGCTCCGCCCAATAGTTCTGGAGCGTAAGGATCAGGTCCTGGAACGTCTTGGCCACGCGCGCCTCCAATGCGGGCCGGAACCTATAGGCGGCGCGAATCCAGGGCAAGCGAGGCACCGTCGCGCAGCACCGCGTCTGCCTCCGGCGTGTAGGCGCCGTCGGCTTGGTGCAGCACCAGGCCGGGCAGCAGCACCGGTGCCGCGCGCGCGCCCTTGCGCGCCTGTACGATGACGCGCTTGGCGGCTTCGCCCTGCTTTGGCCACAGGGGGAAGATCACGGTACCGCGCCCGGGCAGAGCGGCGAGCACCTCGGCGAGGCGATCTGCGCGCAGGATGAGCGTGAAGGTGCCGCCCGAGACGGTGCGCTTCAGGCCGCTGGCGATCCAGCTGCAGAGCCGCTGCCCCCCGTCGCGCAATGCGCGGTCCCGGGCCGGATCGGGCGAAGCCTCGCCCTCGTGGAACGGCGGGTTGCAGAGGACATGCGTGAAGTCGCGTTTCAGCGCCTGCGGCAGGTCGAAGATATCGGCACAGGTGAATTCGGCACTTGCCCGATTGGTCTGCGCATTCTCGCGTGCCAGCGCGGCGAGCGCCGGATCGATTTCGACACCTACCACGCGGCAGCCGGTGCGCGCGGCGAGGCAGAGGCTCGCCGTACCGGCGCCCGAGCCGAGCTCCAGCGCCTCGTCGCCGCCTTCGGCCGGGACCGCCGCCGCCAGCATCACCGCGTCGAGCCCGGAGCGGAACCCGGTCGCGCTCTGGCGCGCCACGACGCGTCCGCCCAGGAATCGCTCGGCGTTCACGTGGAGAGCGGCGCGTGTTTCAGCCCCTCGCGCAGGATGTCCTCGGCGCGGCCCAAATCCTCGTCGGGCACCATCAGCCGGCGCGGCAAAATGCCCAAGGAGCCCTCGTTCACGCTCATTTGCTGGTCAAACTGAAAGGTCTCGATTTTCGCATCTTTAAGAAGGGCTTCGGCATAGCTGATGAGCACCGGGTTGTTCGACTTCAGCACGGTCTTCATGGGATACCTCGTAAAGCGCGAGCCGCGCGACACCGCACCTGCTTGACCGCGCCCTGGGCCCGCGCCCAATCTCGCAAGGCCTGCCACTTCCGGCAAGGGACGCATCGATGCTGAAGGACGAGACCCGACACGCCACCTCGCTGGCCGCCGCCATCTCGCCGGTGGAGCGCCTGCACGCGCTGGTAGCGGCGGACATGACGGCGACCGACAAGCTGATCCATGAGCGGATGGGCAGCACGGTCGCGCTCATCCCCGACCTGTCGCGCCACCTGATCGATTCCGGCGGCAAGCGGCTGCGTCCGCTGCTCACGCTCGCGGCGGCGCGGCTTTGGGACTATCAGGGCCAAGGCCACGTGAAGCTGGCCGCGGCGGTCGAGTTCATCCACACCGCCACCCTGCTGCACGACGACGTGGTCGACGAGAGCACGCTGCGCCGCGGTAAGGTGTCGGCCAATCTCGTCTGGGGCAACAAGCCCAGCGTGCTGGTCGGCGACTTCCTGTTCAGCCGTGCCTTCCAGTTGATGGTCGAGACCGGCAGCCTGACCGTGCTCGGCATTCTTTCCGGCGCCTCGGCCGTCATCGCCGAGGGCGAGGTGATGCAGCTCAAATCGGCGAACAACCTGGGTGTGACGGAAGAGGACTATCTTCACGTCGTCAGCGCCAAGACCGCTGCGCTGTTCGCCGCCGCCGCCGAAGCCGGCGCGGTGATCGCATCGCGGCCCGCGGACGAGATCGCGGCGATGCATGCCTACGGCCAGAATCTCGGCATAGCCTTCCAGCTCGTCGACGACGCGCTCGACTATTCCGGACGCCAGGCGCTGATGGGCAAATCGGTCGGCGACGATTTCCGCGAGGCGAAGGTTACGCTACCGGTGATCCTGGCCTATGCGCGCGCCACCGACGTCGCGCGCAAGTTCTGGACGCGCACCATCGAGACCGGTCCGCAGGGCGAGACCGACCTCGACCGCGCGATCACCCTGGTGGAAGAGACCGGCGCGATCAGCGATACGATGGCGCGGGCGCGCCGCTATGCCGACCAGGCGCGCGGGGCGCTGAGTTCCCTGCCCGATGGCGAGATCCGCGCGGCGCTGGCCGACATCGCCGATTTCTGCGTCGAGCGCGCTTATTAGAGGGTCCGCGTCGCGCGCACCCACCAGCCGGGATACGCCTCGCCAAGCAGATTCGCGCCACGCGCCGCCGCGTCCGCATCGTCGAACAAGCCGAAGCACGTCGCCCCGCTGCCCGACATGCGCGCCAGCCGCGCGCCGGGCACCGCAGCAATGGCATCGAGCACTTCGCCGATCCCGGGCTCGATCGCGCGCGCCGGCGCTTCCAGATCATTGCGCGTGCCGTCGAGCGCGTTCGAGCGGACGGCGCCGAGGCCCGAGCGCATGTCGAGCGCGCGGAACACCGCCGCCGTCGACACGGCCAAGCGCGGATTGACCAGCACCAGATGCATCTCCGGCACCGTCATCGGCGTCAATATCTCGCCGCGGCCTTCCATCCAGGCCGCCTTGCTGTCGACGCAGACCGGCACGTCCGAGCCCAAGGTCTCGGCGATGTCGTGCAGGTCGTGCCGTCCCTCGCCCAGCACGCGCAGCACCGCCGCCGCATCGGCAGAACCGCCGCCGATGCCGGAGGCCACGGGCAGGTTCTTGCTCAGCGTGATCGCCGCGGTCACGCCCAGCGCCCGCGCCGCGCGCAGCACCAGGTTGTCGCCCTCGCCCGCGAGCTCGGCGGCGAAGGGCCCGTCGACCGCCAGCGCCAATTCGGGCGACGGCGCGAAGGTGAGCTCGTCGCCGACATCGACGAAGACGACGAGGCTTTCCAGCGCGTGGTAGCCGTCCGCGCGCTTCTCGCCGACATGCAGGAAGAGGTTGATCTTCGCCGGCGCGAAGACGCGCGTCTCAACCACCGGAGTCCGTCTGCAGCTTCTTTTCGATCTGCGACTTCTCGCTGTCCTCGGCGCCGAAGGCGATGGCGTGGTTCCACTGGAAGCGCGCGTCGAGCTTCTTGCCGACCTTCCACAGCGCATCGCCGTAGTGGTCGTTGATCGTCGGATCGCCCGGCACCAGCAGCACCGCGTCGCCAAGCGTCTTCGCCGCGTCGCCGTAGCGGCCGAGCTTGTAATAGGCCCAGCCGACGCTGTCGACGATGTAGCCGTCATAGGGCTTCAGCGAACGCGCCTTCTCGAGCATCACCAGCGCCTGGGGGATATTGCGGCCCTGGTCGACGTAGGAATAACCCAGATAGTTCAAGATCTGCGGCTCTTCCGGGCTCAAGGTCAGCGCCAGCTTGAGATCGGCCTCGGCCGACGCCCAGTCGTGCGATTTGTCCTTGGCGATGGCGCGGGCATAGAACAGCGGCCAGCCCTTCTTCGCAGGCGTGCCCAGCGCCTTCACCGCGTGATCATAGGCGGCCGCCGCCTCGTCGAACCTGTTCGAGGCGCGATAGGCATCGCCCAGCGCCGTCCAGCTCGTCACGTCGTTCGCGTCCTCGGCCGTCAGCGCCTTCAGGTCGCGGATGGCGTCGTCGGTCTTGTCGATGCGCGCCTCGTCGGTCGCGATCTGGATCGCCGCCAGCCGGTGATAAGGCGAATCCCCACCGACCTTGCGATAGGCCGCGATCGCGTCGGCATATTTCTGCAGGGTCTCCATGCGGTCGCCGAGCAGGATATTGGCGAGATCGAAATCCGGCTTGAGATACAGCGTCAGCCGCAGATAGAGCACCGACACGTCGGCGCTGCTGTCCTCGGTCAGCGAGGCGGCGATGCCGAACAGCGCTTCGGCGACGCCGTCCTGCGGCCGCTTGATCAGCGGATCGGGCTTCTCGCCTTTGGCGATGCGCGCCTGGCCTGCGGCGATGATGGGAGCGAGCGCGCCGTTGCCGGCGAGCCTGGAATAGAACGCGGACGCATCGGCGGCGCGTCCGTTGCGCTCGAGGAAGCGGCCATAGGCGTCGACCAGCCGCGGCGACGGCACGTCCACCTTGAGCGCGTCGTTATAGGCGGCATCGGCGGCGGCGGTCTTGTTCAGGTATTCGAACATCAGCGCCTGATGGAAGCCCGCCATCGCATCGGTGCCTGGCATGGCGTGCAAGGCCTTGAGGTCTTCGGTCACGCCCTCTTCGTCGCCGGCGCCCGCGGCCGCCCAGGCATCGAGCAGGCCCACGGTGATGGAGGTGAAGTTGCTCTTGGCCGACTTGCCGATCTGCTCGCGCGCTTCCTTGTAGTCGCCGTGCTTCATCGCCGCGACCGCCAGCACCAGCCGCGAGGCGCGGTCGTCCGGCGCACTCGCGATCAGCCGCTTGGCGAGCCCGCCGGCATCGTCGATCTCGCCGGCCGAGGTCGCATAGAAGAAGGCGAGCGCGAGCAGGGTCGGATCGTTCGGATCGCGGTCGAGGCTCTGGCGATAGAACCGCGCCGCGTCTTCCATGTCGTGCTGGTCGGCGGCGATGCGGGCCGAGAGATAGGCGCCATAGCTCAGCGCATTGGGCTCGGCGCGCGCCGAAGCGAGGCCGGTCTCGCGCGCGGACGCACCCGCCACGACAAACACAGATGCCGCGACCAGGAGCAGGGAGACTTTACGCAACGGATTTCTCCTCACATGTTCGAATAGTTCGGTCCCCCGCCGCCCTCGGGCGTGACCCAGGTGATGTTCTGGGCCGGGTCCTTTATATCGCAGGTCTTGCAGTGCACACAGTTCTGCGCGTTGATCTGGAACCGCGCGCCCGAGGCCTCCTGCACCACTTCATAGACGCCGGCCGGACAGTAGCGCTGCGCGGGCTCGGCATATTCGGGCAGGTTTACCCTGATCGGGATGGACGGATCCTTAAGCACCAGATGGACCGGCTGGTCCTCCTCGTGATTGGTGCTGGATAGGAACACGGAAGACAGCTTGTCGAAGCTTAAAACGCCGTCAGGTTTGGGGTAGGCGATCGGCTTGCTCTGCGCCGCGGGCTTCAGCGTCGCATAGTCCGGCTTGCCGTGCTTCAAGGTGCCGAACAGCGACAGGCCGAAGAGCTGGTTGGTCCACATGTCCAGCGCCGCCAGCGGCACCCCCAGGATCGTCCCGAACCTGGACCACAGCGGCTTGACGTTCCGGACCCGCTTCAGGTCCTTGTACACGTGGCTTTGCGCATAAGCCTCTTCATAGGCGTCGAGCGTGTCGTTGGCGCGTCCCTCCCCCAGCGCCGCGAAGGCGGCCTCGGCGGCGAGCATGCCGGTCTTCATCGCGTTGTGGCTGCCCTTGATGCGCGGCACGTTCATGAAGCCCGCGCCGCAGCCGATCAGCGCGCCGCCGGGGAAGGCGAGCTTCGGCACCGACTGCAGTCCACCTTCCGTCAGCGCCCGCGCGCCATAGCCGATGCGCTTGCCGCCTTTCAGCATCTCGGCGATCACCGGGTGATGCTTGACGCGCTGGAACTCGTCGAAGGGCGAAAGGTACGGGTTCGAATAGTTCAGGTGAACGACGAAGCCGATGGAGCAGAAGCGCTCGCCCCAGTGATAGCAGAACACGCCGCCGCCGGTCCGGTTGTCGAGCGGCCAGCCGAAGGAATGGATCACCTGGCCGCGGCGGTGCTTGTCGGGCGCGAGCTCCCAGAGCTCCTTCAAGCCGATGCCGAACTTCTGCGGATCGCGGCCCTCGTGCAGGCCGAACTTCGCGCCCAGCCGCTTGGAGAGCGAGCCGCGCGCGCCTTCGGCGAAGAGCGTGTACTTGCCGAGCAGGTTCATGCCCGGCGTGAAGCCGTCCTTGTGATGGCCGTCGCGCGCCACGCCCAGGTCGCCGGTGACGACGCCGCGCACCTCGCCGCTGTCGCCATAGACGATGTCGGCGGCGGGAAAGCCCGGATAGATCTCGACACCCAGCGCCTCGGCCTGGCTTGCGAGCCAGCGGCACAGGTTGCCGAGGCTGACGATATAGTTGCCGTGATTGCTCATCAGCGGCGGCATGGCGAAGTTGGGCAGGCGGATCGCGCCCATGGGTCCCAGGAAATAGAACTTGTCGGCGGTGACCGGCGTGTCGACCGGCGCGCCCTTCTCTTTCCAGTCCGGGATCAGCTCGTTCAGCGCAACGGGATCGATGACCGCGCCGGAGAGGATATGCGCGCCGACCTCGGAGCCCTTTTCCAGCACGCAGACGCTGACCTCGCGCCCGGCCTCGGCCGCCAGCTGCTTCAGCCGGATCGCGGCCGAAAGCCCCGCCGGCCCGCCGCCCACGATCACGACGTCGTATTCCATGCTCTCGCGTTCGGTCATGCCGGTTCCTGCAAATCCGCTTGCCTGGCATGGTTTATGGGGCGGGGGATTTGCCCGATGCAATCCCCCCGTTAGGGTAAGGCCATGGCTGCCCCAACCCCTCTCGAAGACCCGCTTTCCGCGCTGGCCTGGCTGGTCGAAGCCGGCGCCGACGAAGCCATCGGCGAGGTGCCGGTGGACCGCTTCGTCGCGCGGCCCGCGGCGGCACCTGCCGTGGCGCAGCCAAGGCCGGCTGCGGCCGCCACGACGGTGGCGCCCGCCGCGTTGAAGCCGGCGGCGCCCAGGCCGGTGGCGGCGAGGCCTGGTGCTCCCGCTCCAACCGTCGACCCTTCCGACAATATCGGCACCGCGCAGGCGCTCGCGCGCGCGGCCGGCTCCCTTCCCGAGCTCAAAGCGGCGCTCGAAGGCTTCGACGGCTGCGCCTTGAAGCAGCGCGCCACCACCACCGTCTTCGCCGACGGCAATCCTTTAAGCCGCATCCTGTTCATCGGCGAGGCGCCGGGCCGCGACGAGGACGCCCGGGGCCTGCCCTTCGTCGGCCGCGCCGGCAAGCTGCTCGACAAGATGATGGCGGCGATCAAGCTCGACCGCAGCTCGGCCTATATCACCAACGTCATCAACTGGCGCCCGCCGGACAATCGCGAACCCTCGCCCGAGGAAGCCGCGATGTGCCTGCCCTTTTTGCGCCGCCACATCGAATTGGTGAATCCGGTCGTCATCATCCTGCTGGGCGCCGTCGCGGTGCGCCACGTCATGGGCCGCAGCGATGGCATCATGAAGACGCGCGGCCGCTGGCTTGAGTATAACGTGAACGGCGATATGGTAGCGGTGATGCCGACCCTGCATCCCGCCTATCTGCTGCGCCAGCCGGCGCACAAGAAGCTGGCGTGGCGCGATCTGCAGGCGGTGGCGCAGAAAATCGAGTCCGTGAGGAAGGCATGAACCGCACCGCGCTTGCGCTGTTCTTTACCGCCGCACTGCTGGGTGCCGCGCGCGCCGACGGCCCGCAGGTCCTGTCGTCTGCGGATGCGGAGCGCTACCGCCAGATCTTCGCCGCAGAGCGCGACGGCCGCTTCGAGAAGGCCGACGGCCTGATCGCGCAGCTGAACGACACTTCGCTCAAGGGCTATGTGCAGGCCGAGCACTATCTCTCGCCGCACGGCAAGAAGGCGTCCGTCGAAGAGCTGGTCGACTGGCTGTCGAACTATCGCGAGCTTGCGATCGCGGACCGTATCTATCGCCTGGCCGTCAAGCGCTCGACCAAGAAGGTGCGCCGCCATCACAAGACGATCCTGGTCGCGGTGGTGACCAATATCCCCGCGCCCGCGTCCATGCCGCGCCAGCGCGGGGGCGGCTATGAGGACGTAAACCTGCCCGATCCGCCGATCTCCTCGCCCGAAGGCGTCGCCGCGCTGGAGCAGATCAACGCCGACATCAAGAGCGACCAGCCCGACGCGGCGATGGCGGTGCTTCAGCCTTTGATCGACGGCGGCACCACGCCCGACTACGACATCGCGCGGCTGTCGCAGCGTATCGCCCAGTCCTATTTCATCGAGGGGCAGGACCAGAAGGCCTATGACCTCGCGACGCGCGCGGCGGACAAGGGACGAAAGTCGGCGCCGCTGCTCGACTGGAACGCCGGGCTGGCCGCCTATCGCATGGGAATGTTCGCCGAAGCGGCCGGGCATTTCGAGACGCTGGCTCAGGTGGGCTCGGTGCCCAACTGGGTGCGCAGCGGCGCCGCGTTCTGGGCCGCGCGATCCTATATGCGCGCGGGCAATCCGGTGCGCGTGGTGACCTTGCTGTCGGCCGCGGCGCGCGAAGAGCCGACCTTCTACGGCCTGCTCGCGGAGCAGATGCTGGGCACCGACGTGCAGGCGGGCTTCAGCGATCCCGTGCTGGACGATGCGAGCTTCGGGCGGCTGATGAGCTATCCGGCGGCGCATCGCGCGGCGGCGCTGGCGCAGGTGGGCGAGCTCGCCCACACCCAGCGCGAGATGGAGCGCGCCTTCGGCGAGATCGACTCCAAGCTCGATCCGGCCTTCGCCGGTCTCGCCCGCCAGGTCGGCGCGCCGAGCCTCGAGATGCGCGCCAGCGAGACCAGCGCCTCGCGCGGCGTCAAGCTGACGGGCCTCTTCCCCGTGCCGCCCTACAAGCCCGACGGCGGCTACACGATCGATCCGTCGCTGGTGCTTGCGATCGTCCGCGCGGAAAGCCGCTTCCATCCCGAGGCCGTCTCGGGCGCCGGCGCGCGCGGGTTGATGCAGATCATGCCGGGCACCGCCGACGCGATCGCCGGCCCCGGCGCGTCCTCGCAGCTGACCGATGCGAGCTACAACATGACGCTCGGCCAGCGCTACGTCGCCAAGCTGCTCAACATGTACAACGGCAATCTCGTGATGCTCTGCGCGGCATACAATATCGGCGCGCTCAAGGTGTCGAACTGGATGGCGGCGCGCGAGGGCAAGGGCGACGATGCGCTGCTGTTCATCGAGAGCATGCACGCGCCCGAGACGCGCCTCTATGTGAAGCGCGTGCTGATGTATCACTGGATGTACCGCCGCCGGCTGGGCCTCGACCAGGTGACCCTGACCGAGACCGCGTCAGGCGGCTGGCCGGTCTACAAGCCGCCGCACCAGCCTGCGCCGCCACCGCCTCCGCCGCCGCAGGCCGAACCGGATGACGAGCCCAATGCCATCGCCCCCACGGATTGACGAGAGCAAGGCCTTCGTGCCGGTCCGCATCGCGGTGATGACCGTGTCGGACACGCGCGACCCGTCCGACGACGAGTCCGGCGACATCCTCGCCAAGCGCATCCAGGACGCGGGCCACGTCCTCGCCGCGCGCACCTTGCTGCGCGACGACCGGGATGCGATCGCCGCACAGCTTAAGACCTGGATCGCCGACAAGGGCATCGATGCCGTCATTTCGACCGGCGGCACCGGCCTCACCGGGCGCGATGTCACGGTGGAAGCGTTCCGCCCGCTGTTCGAGAAGGAGATCGACGGCTTCTCTGTCGTCTTCCATCAAATCTCCTACGAGAAGATCGGCACCTCGACCTTGCAGTCGCGCGCCTGCGCGGGCGTCGCGGGCGGCACCTATCTCTTCGCCTTGCCCGGCTCGCCCGGCGCGGTGAAGGACGGCTGGGACGGAATCCTCAAGTGGCAGCTCGACATCCGCCACCGGCCCTGCAACTTCGTCGAGATCATGCCCAGGCTGGAGGAGCACAAGCGATGACCGTGGCGCTCGTCGTCGGCACGCCCAAGGGCGCGGCCGTTCTCACAAGCAAGGACCGCAGGAGCTGGGACAGCGAGTTCGTGCTGCGCGGCTGGCCGGTGACGGCGAGCGTGGCGGACGACCGGGGCCGCGTCTATGCGGCGGTGAACAGCCCGAACTACGGCGTCGCGATCTTCACCAGCGACGATCTGAAGACTTGGACTCAGCTGCCGGCTGCGCCGCGCTACCGTCCCGAAGACCGCGGCAATCCGGAGCATCACCGCATCGTCTCGCAGATGGATTTCGGCGGCGTGCTGAAGGGCGGCGGCCGCTTCGTCGATCAGATATGGACGCTGCATTTCGCGCATGGCGCCTTGTTCGCCGGCGTGTCCGAAGCAGGTCTCTTCGTCAGCCGCGACCGGGGCATGAGCTGGCAACCCATCGACGGCTTCAACGAGCATCCCTCGCGCGACAGCTGGGTGCCGGGCTTCGGCGGGCTGGGCGCGCATACGATCCTGACCGACGGCAACGATCCCGACCGGATGTGGGTCGGCGTCTCGGCCGCGGGCTTCTTCCGCACCGACGACGGCGGCCGGACCTGGGCCCCCAAGAACGACGGCGTCAACGGCGACATGGGCCAATGCGTCCACAGCGTCACGCACGACCCCAAGAACGCGCGCGTGCTGTTCCGCCAGGAGCATCGCGGCGTGCATCGCAGCGACGACGGCGGCGACACCTGGCAGGTGATCGAGGACGGCCTGCCCGTCGGCGAATTGTCCGACGGCCATCGCTGTTCGTTCGGGTTCCCCTCGGCCATGGACCGGCGCAGCGGCAACGTCTTCGTGGTGCCGCTCACGGGCGACAATTTCCGATTTCCCCGCGACGGCCAGCTCGCGGTCTATCGCACCAGCGACGGGCGGAATTGGGAGGCCAAGACCAAGGGGCTTCCTTCGAACTGCTTCACCGCGGTGCTGCGGGGTTCGATGGCGGCAGACCAGCTCGATCCCGGCGGCGTCTATTTCGGCACCGCCTCGGGCGCCGTCTACGGCAGCAGCGACTGCGGCGAAAGCTGGAGCGAGGTCGCGAGCGGGTTGCCGCGCATCATGAGCGTCGAGGCCTATCAACGGTGAGCGCCAAGGTTCAGGTCCGCCTGCCGCCGGTGCTGCGCACCGTGATGGGCGGCTTGGGCGAGGTCGAGGGCGAAGGCGGCACCATCGGCCAAGTGCTCACCGATCTGGCCGCACGCCATCCCGCGCTGGGCCTGCACCTCTTCGACGAGGCGGGAAGCCCGCGCCGCAACATCGTCTGCCTGCATCGGGGCGAGCTGATACGCGCGCGCGAGTTCGCCGCGCACACCGTCGAGCCCGGTGCCAGGCTGGTGATGACCAACGCGCTGGCGGGTGGCTGATGTGGTGGATGCTGTGGAAGAACCCGCTGAGCGCCGCCGCCGGCTATATCGCCATGGCCGTGCCCACGGCGCTGATCCTCTTCGCGCTGGTCATGGCGGTGATCGTGGGCTGGCGGAACTGGTTCGGTCTCGGCACCAGGGACAAATCGCGCAAGGACGACGACAACGAAGCCAGCCGGCACTAGACGCGCCAATTGACCAGCCGCGCCGCTATTTGACGAGCCGCGCCTCGGTCGAGCTTTCGACCTGCTCTTTCGTCACGCCCGGCGCCAGCTCGACGAGCTGGAGACCGCCGTCGACCACGTCGAACATCGCGAGGTTGGTGATCACGCGCTGCACGCATTTCACGCCGGTGAGCGGCAGCGAACACTTCTTCAGCAGCTTCGGCTTTCCCGCCTTGTCGGTGTGATCCATCACCACGACGCAGCGCTTGACGCCCGCGACCAGGTCCATCGCGCCGCCCATGCCTTTGACGAGCTTGCCCGGCACCATCCAGTTGGCGAGATCGCCCTCTTCCGACACCTCCATCGCGCCCAGGATCGACAGGTCGATATGCCCGCCGCGGATCATCGCGAAGCTGTCGGACGACGAGAAATAAGAGGTGCGCGGCAGCGCGGTCACCGTCTGCTTGCCGGCATTGATCAGGTCGGGATCGACCTCGTTGTCGAGCGGGAACGGGCCCATGCCGAGCATGCCGTTCTCGGACTGCAGGGTCACGTCCATGCCTTCAGGGATGTAGTTGGCGACCAGGGTCGGGATGCCGATGCCCAGATTGACGTAGAAGCCGTCGCGCAATTCGCGCGCCGCCAGCTTGGCCATGTCGTCGCGGGTCCAGGGCATGCGTCAGCTCTCCATGACGTTCAAGGTGAGGAGCGGGCGCTCCCAGGTGACATGCGCCGCCGGCGCCAGCACGCCCGAGCGCACCGCGCCCATGCGCTCGTAGAAGCCGACCGACGGCGGATGCGAGCCGATGGCGACGGTGCCGAAGCCGTGCGCGCGCGCGGTGCGTTTCATGTGCTCGAACAGAGCGCGGCCGACGCCCGAGCCCTGCGCCGCGTCCGACACGAACATCAGGTCGAGATCGGCCTCGCCCTCGACCACTAGGCTGTAGAAGCCGAGCAGCGCGCCGTCGGCGTCGGCGACGAACACCGCGTTGTGCTCCAAGGTGTCCGCGGTGACGAAATAGTCCTCGATGATGCGATAGTACTCGCCCTGATAGGCGCGCGAGCCGTGCATCAGGGCATTCATCGCCCTGAGGTCCGACGGCTCCGCCGCGCGTATCGAGAACGCTTCCGCCATCAGACGGTCCTGACCGTGCGCTTCTCGATGCGCTTCTCGTACGTCGCGCCGCCGACGATGCGCTGCACGAAGATGCCGGGCGTGTGGATGAGGTCCGGATCGATGGAGCCCGTCGGCACCAGCTCCTCGACCTCGGCGACTGTGACCTTGCCGGCCATCGCCATCATCGGATTGAAGTTCCGCGCGGTCTTGCGATAGATGAGGTTGCCCTCCGCATCGCCCTTCCAGGCCTTGACGATGGCAAGATCGGCGCGCAAGCCGCGCTCGAGCACGTAAGTCTCGCCGTCGAACTCCTTCAGCTCCTTGCCCTCGGCGACCAGTGTGCCGACGCCGGTCTTGGTGTAGAAGCCCGGGATGCCCGCCCCGCCCGCGCGGATGCGCTCGGCCAGGGTGCCTTGCGGATTGAATTCGAGCTCCAGCTCGCCGTTCAGATACTGCCGCTCGAAGGTCTCGTTCTCGCCGACATAGGAGCTGATCATCTTCTTGATCTGGCGCGTCTGCAGCAGCAGGCCGAGCCCGAAATCGTCGACGCCGGCATTGTTGGAGATGACGGTGATGGCCTTCACGCCGCTGTCGCGCAGCGCGAAGATCAGCGTCTCGGGGATGCCGCACAGGCCGAAGCCGCCGGCCATGACGGTCATGCCGTCGAACAGCAGGCCTTCGAGCGCGGCCTTTGCGTTGGGATGGACCTTTTTCATCGATCTCTTTGCGAGGTGACGGCGGCGCGGATTATCGATGATGCGAGAAAAGCGGGCAACCCAATCTTAAGCGTCGGACGTATTGCTCGTGGAAAGCGAAAATGGAAAGATCGTATCAAGGGGGCGCGCTTCGCAAGGAGTGACGCAATGAAGCCGGTTCTCGCCGCGTCCGCGGCCCTTTCGCTTGCCCTGATCCAACCCAGTCTTGCCGCCACCCACAAGAAGGCCCATCCCGACTGGCAGTACGGCTCGATGGCCGGCGCCGATCTGGGGCAGAACGCCGACCTGCACGGCGCGGTGCCCTTCCCGGCCGACAACGCGTGGAACACGGACATCTCGGGCAGCGACGTCGATCCGAACTCGGACAACCTGATCAAGTCCATCGGGCTCGGCACCGGGCTGCATCCCGATTTCGGCAGCGGCACTTATGCGCATGCGATCATCGGCATCCCCTATGTCGTGGTGTCCGACGACCAGCGCTACGTGAAGATCAGGCTCAAGGCCTACAAGGACGAGAGCGACAAGGGTCCGTTTCCCGTGCCGCCCGACGCGCCGATCGAAGGCTACCGTCCCGACGGCAGGAAGTTCGGCGGCGACCGCCACGTGATCGTCATCGACCGCGACACCAACCGCATGTACGAGATGTACCGCGCCTTCCCGATCCTGAAGATGCAATGGAAGGCGGATGCGGGCGCGCTGTTCCATCTGGACAGCGACGACGTCCGCCCGACGCAGCAGCCGGGCTGGACCAGCGCCGACGCCGCGGGCCTGCCGATCTTCCCGGGGCTCGCGCGCTACGACGAAGCCCGGACCGGCACGATCGCACATGCGCTGCGCTTCACTGTGGCGCACTCGCGCCGCGCCTATGTGCCGCCGGCGAACCACTGGGCGTCCGACGACGACAACCCGAACCTGCCGCCCATGGGCATGCGGGTGCGGCTGAAGGCGAGCTACAAGATCCCGTCCGGCTTCAGCACCGAGACCAAGGCCATCCTGCAGGCGCTGAAGACCTATGGCATGATGGTCGCCGACAACGGCAGCAACTGGTACATCTCCGGCGCCCCCAACGACGGCTGGAACAACGACCACCTCGTCGGCGAACTGTCCCAGGTCAAGGGCTCCAACTTCGAGGTCGTGAAGATGGAAGGGATCGTGACGCCGCCGTAACGGCTTGGCGGGTAGCACCGGCGCCGCCACAACCTGTATAGTGGCGGCATGGCGGCATTGGAAAATCCCCGGCCTGCGGATTTCGCGCAGCACCTGCTATCGAGCGGCAAGGTCGCCGCCGATGCGCTGGCGCGCGCCGAGCAGATCGCCGCCGAGAGCGGCGAGCGCCTGGAGCACGTGCTCACCCGGCTGGGCATGGTCTCGGACAAGGACCTGGCCGACGCCCTGGCCGCCTATCTGGGCCTGAAGCTCGTCACACCGGCCGACTTCCCCGCGACACCGGTGCTGGAAGAGCGGTTGCGCCGCGCCTTCCTGCGCGACAAGCAGCTCATCCCGATCGAGGACCGTGGCGACGCGGTCGCGGTCGCGATGGTCCATCCGCTCGACACCTATGCCTGCGACGCGGTGCGCTTCGCGACCGGCAAGCAGGTCGTGCGTCACATCGTCTATCCGGCCGATTTCGAAGCCGCCTATGCCAAGCTCTACGGCGAAGGCAAGTCCGAGATCCGCCAGATCTTCGAGCAGGCGCCCGACACGGGCGCCGACGTCTTCGGCGACGACATCGACCGGCTGAAGGACACGGCGAGCGAGGCGCCGGTCATCCGGCTGGTGAACCACCTCATCACCCGCGCCGTGGAAAGCCGCGCCTCGGACATCCATATCGAGCCGATGGAAGACGAGCTGCGCATCCGCTACCGCATCGACGGCGTGCTGCAGGCGGTGGAGTCGCCGCCGCCGCATCTGGGCTCGCTGGTGATTTCGCGCATCAAGATCATGGCCCGGCTCAACATCGCCGAGCGGCGCCTGGCTCAGGATGGGCGCATCGGCATCGCGGTTCGCGGCAAGGACATCGACATGCGCGTCGCGACCACGCCGACGATCCATGGCGAGAGCGTGGTGCTTCGCATCCTCGACCGCGGCAGCCTGAACCTCGATTTCGCGACCTTGGGTTTCGACGACGACGTGGTCGGCCAGTTCCGCGCCTTGGTGAAGGAGCCGCATGGCATCGTGCTGGTGACGGGTCCGACCGGCAGCGGCAAGACCACGACGCTCTACGCCGCGCTGACCGAGCTCAACACCATCGACAAGAAGATCCTCACCATCGAGGACCCCGTCGAGTACCAGCTCCCGGGCATCAACCAGGTGCAGGTCAAGCCGCAGATCGGGCTGACCTTCGCCAACGCCTTGCGCTCGTTCCTGCGCCACGATCCCGACATCATGATGATCGGCGAGATCCGCGACCTGGAGACCGCGCAGATCGCGGTGCAGGCGGCGCTGACCGGCCACCTGATCCTCTCGACCCTGCATACCAACGACGCGGCGAGCGCGGTGACGCGGCTGATGGACATGGGGGTCGAGGACTATCTCCTGACCTCGACCATCAACGGCGTGGCGGCGCAGCGCCTGGTGCGTACGCTTTGCATCCATTGCCGCGAGAGCTACGAGCCCGTCGCCGAGCTGGCCGAGAAGATGCATCTGCCGTCGGGCAGGCTGTGGCGCGCCGTGGGCTGCGCGCATTGCAACCACACCGGCTTCAAAGGGCGAAGCTCCATCGTCGAGGTGCTGCCGCTCACCAACGAGCTGCGCCGCGAGCTGCTCAAGAGCGGCGATGCCGAAGCCTTGCAGCGCGTCGCGGTCGACGGCGGCATGCAGACGATGCGCGCGCATGGCCTGAAGAAGGCCGCGGCCGGATTGACGACGGTCGAGGAAGTCCTTCGCGCGACGCGGTCGGTCTGAGCATGGCGAGCTACCGCTACAAGGCGATGACCGAAGCCGGCGCCATCGTGCGGGGCACGCTGGATGCCTCCTCGGAAGCCGCCGCCATCCGCGCGTTGCGCGCCCAAGGTCACTATCCGCTGTCGGCGACGGCGAGCGACGCGGGCACCCTCGCGGACAAGCTCACCGGCCTGATGCCCGGCAAGCGCGCGCCGTCGCTGCGCCTCTTGGCGCTCGCCACGCAGGAGCTGGCCGAACTGCTCGGCGCGGGGCTGGAGCTCGACCGCGCCCTGTCGGTGCTGATCGGACTGAAGAACCTGCGCGTCCTGAAAGAGCCGCTGACCGCGGTGCGCGGCCATGTGCGCGACGGCGCGGTGCTGGCCGACGCGCTGGCGCAGGAGAAAGCCTTCCCGAAGTTCTATGTCGGCATGGTGCGCGCGGGCGAGCTTGGCGGCGCGCTGGAGCCGGCGTTGCGCCGTCTCTCGGGCTATCTCACGCGCACCCAGGCAATCCGGGACTCGATCGCCTCGGCGCTGGTCTATCCCGCGATCCTCACCGTCACGGCAGGCTTCTCGATCTTCGTGATCCTGGCCTTCGTGCTGCCCGAGTTCAAACCGCTCTTCGCCCAGACCGGCGCGCAACTGCCGCTGCCCAGCCGCATGGTGATGGCGTTCGGCGACGCGGTGCGCGACTGGTGGTGGCTCGGGGCGCTGGTCGCAGCTAGCCTGTGGCTGTGGCTCCGGCAGGCGCTGAAGGACAACGCGGTGCGCCGCCGAATCCACAAGCTGGTGCTGCGCATCCCCATCCTGGGCAATCTGCTCGCGGCCATCGAGATCGAGCGCTTCAACCGCATGCTGGGCACACTGCTCGGCAACGGCGTCGAGCTGCCGATGGCCTTGAACCTGGCCAAGGACGTGCTGTGGAACACCACGCTGAGCGATGCGGTGCGCGACACCGCGGCCTCGCTGCGCGAGGGCGAAGGCTTCGCGCGCAAGCTGGCGCAGTTCAAGGAGTTCTCGGACGGCTCTCTCGATCTCATCCAGATCGGCGAGGAGACCGGCAAGCTCGACGACATGCTGATCCGCCAGGCCGATCTCGACGAGCAGCGCATCAAGCACACGATCGACCGGCTGCTGGCCATGCTGGTGCCGGCGCTCACCATCCTGCTCGGACTCGTGATCGCGGGGCTGATCGCCTCGATGCTGATCGCGATCCTGAGCGTCAACGATCTGGCTTTGCAATGAGGGGAACCATGAACCGATTGCGCAACCGCCTGGCCCGCGACGGCGGCTATACGCTGATGGAGCTCCTGGTCGTGCTGGCGATCCTGGGGCTGCTCACCGCCATCGCGACGCCCTATGTGCTGCACTATCTCCAGACCGCGAAGGTCAAGACCGCTCGCACCGAGATTGCCAACATCGGCGCCGGCCTCGACATGTTCAAGGCCGATGTCGGGCGCTATCCGACCAGCCAGGAAGGCCTCGAGGCCTTGCTCAAGGCGCCGCCGGATGCCGAGAACTGGGACGGGCCCTACATCAAGAAGCTCGACTCCTTCAACGATCCCTGGGGCCGTCCCTATCACTATCAATCGCCGGGACAGCACAACGAGTACGACATCTTCAGCTACGGCCCCGACAAGCAGGCGGTGCCGGGCGAAAAGAAGCCACCCGTGGCCAATTGGTAGATCATGCGCCGCACATCGTCCGAACACGGCTTCACCTTGCTCGAGGTCCTCGTCGCGCTCACCATCCTGAGCGTGGGCCTTGCCGTGCTGTTCGGCATCTTCGGAAACAGCTTGTCGCGCTCTCGCGAGACGCAGTCGCGGCTCGAGGCGCGCGCGCTGGCGACCTCGCTGCTGGCCGATTCCGAAAGCGCGCCCGCGCTTGCCTATGGCGAGCGCAACGGTCGCACCGGTTCGGGGCTCGCGTGGCGCGTGCGCGTGCAGCGCTACGGCAACGATAAGGACCTGCAGGCCTGGCCCGCAGCCGCGGCGCGGGTGACGGCCACGGTGAGCTGGGGCGACGGCGGCAACGGCCAGACGCTGTCGCTCTCCACTTTGCGCCTTCTGCCCAAGGACTCCGCGCCGTGAAGCACGAGGCCGGTTTCACCTTGCTCGAGCTGCTCGTCGCGATGACCTTGCTCGCCTTCCTGAGCGTCGGGCTGATGGCGGGCTTACGCACCGGCGCCAATATCTGGCAGAAGGCGCAGGACAAGAACCTCGACACCAACGCGATGCGCGTGGCTCAGAAGACGCTGGCCGACAACCTCGGCCGCGCCTACCCCAAGCTTGTCGTCGTTTCGCCCGAGGAATCCCATATCGATTTCGACGGCACCAAGGACAGCATGACCTTTCTCTCGACTGCCGCCTCCGGCACCGGCCATATCATGCGCGACACGCTGACGGCGCAGAGCAACGGCAAGGAGCTGGTGCTCGCCATCAGCGCCACGCCCGAGCTCGGCACCGGCGGCGCGCCGATCTGGAGCAAGCCCCTGCTACGCCATCTGGCGGCGATCGAGTTCTCCTACTTCGGCGCCGCGGGCGAAGAGAAGCAGCCGGCCTGGCACGAGACTTGGCGCAACCAGCACGCGCTCCCCCATCTCATCCGGGTTCGCGTCGTCCTGGCGGGCGCCGGCACCACGCCGTGGCCGGAGATGCTGATCGAGCCCCACATCGCCGCCGATGCCGATTGCATCTATGACGCGCTCACCAAGTTCTGCCAGGGGCGGCAATGAGCGAGCGTTCCAACATCGAGGTCGAACGGATCAACGCCGGCGAAGTGTTCGCGGCCTGGCGCGCGGAGCTTGCCGCTCTCGCCAAGGAAAGGCTGGGCGAGACCCGCGACACCAGCGAGCTTCGCGTCGTGCTGCGCGACGGCGCCGTCGCGTTGCACTGGGTGCATGACGGCATCGAGCAGGCGCTCGGCGGGGCCGCTTCCTTGCATGCGGCCCTTGCCTCCAACGCGGCCATCGTCGGCACGCGGCGCGATGCCGTGCTGGCACTGCCGTCGAGCGACGTGCTCAGGCCCGTCGTCAGAATGCCTCACGCGAACGAACGCATCCTGCGCAGCGCGCTGCAATACGAGCTCGAGAAGCTGAGCCCGGTGCCGCCCGACGAGGTCTATTTCGATTTCCGCGTGCTGGGGCGCGACCGCGAAGCCAACACCGTCGAGGTCGAGCTGCGCATCATCCGCCGCGCCATCGTCGACGACGCCCTCGCCTTGTGCGGCGCCGCCGGGCTTTCCGTGGGCGCCATCCGTTTCGAAGGCGATCCGCGACCCGCCGATCGCAATGCGTTTCCGGTCGACCGCGCGGCCTGGATGCGCGGGCTCGGCCGCAGGCATGCGGTCGCGGCGCTCGCCGGCCTGGCGCTGGCGCTGCTGCTGGCCGTCCTGCTCGCGAGCTATCTGCGCGGCGCGGCCGTCCTGGATTCGCTGACCGACGAACTGCTGACCGAAGGCGCGCGCGCCTCGCGCGTCGAGCAGCTCCAGCACCGCATCGACAAGGCCGGCACCCAGCTCGCCTTCCTCGCCGAGCGGAAGCGCAGCCCGCTCTTCGTCGCGATCCTGGCCGACGTGTCGCGCACGCTGCCCGACGGCAGCTGGCTCACCGACTTCAGCATGAGCGGCGCCAAGATCCGCGTCGGCGGCTATTCGCGCGCCGCGTCGGACCTGATCGGCGTGTTCGACCGTTCGGGCCGCTTCGCCAATGCGCAGTTCGCGGCGCCTGTCACGCAAGGCCCCTCGCCGGGCATCGAGCGGTTCGACCTCAGCTTCGACGTCGCGGGAGCGCCGCGATGACCGCTCGCCCCGCCTTCATCAAGAGCCGCGCCGCCGCGCTCGCCGCCTGCGCCGTGGTGCTGCTGGTGGTCGCCGTCTTCGTCGTGACGCCGGTCGTCGCGGCCTTTTCGGCGCAGAGCGACGAGATCGATGCCTCGCTCCAGCAGCTCGGCTTCTATCGCGCCGAGATCGCTGCCAAGCCCATGCTCGAAGCCGAGCTCAAGTCGCTCAACGAGAAGGGCGCCTCGGTGCCCGGCGTGATCGACGCCGAAAGCACCGCGCTCGCCCAGGCGCAGCTGCAGAGCCAGATGAAGGCGCTCGTCGAGGCGAACAAGGGCAGCGTGCAGTCCATGCAGATCGTGCCCGTGTCCAAGCAGGGCGGCTTCGAGATCATTGCGGTGCAATGCGACCTGTCGGTGCCGCAGAGCCAGCTGAAGAGCCTCGCCTATGCGCTCGCGGCGCATGCGCCCTATCTGTTCGTCGACGAGGCGTCGATCTCCGCGCCGAACCTCGGCCCCGACGACATCGGCAACAAGCAGGCGATTCTCGACATCCGCTGGACGGTGCACGGCTATCGCTGGGGGCGGACGAAATGACGCTGTCGCGCCAGCCCGTCCTGATCGGCTTTGCGGCCGCCGATCTGCTGCTCGCGGGCCTCCTGGTCTACCAGCTCACGGCGTCGCTGCCGGAGCTCGACCCGCCGGTCATGCACCTCAAGCCCAAGGTGCCGCGCGCCGAAGCCGTGGTACCCGTCACCACGCCCGCGCTGGAGGCCTTCGCCGAGATCGACGCAAGGCCGATGTTCGCGCCCGACCGCAAGGCAGCCGTGATGGCGCAGCCAGGCGCCGCGAGCCTTGCGCCGCCGGACGTCACCCTGGTCGGCGTGATCGTGAGCGGCAGCGACAGCCTGGCCATGCTGCGCACCCCCTCCTCGCCGCTCGCCACGGCGTATCGCATCGGCGCGACCGTCTCAGGCTGGCAGCTGAGCGAAATCGCGCCGGATCGCGTGGTGCTGACCGCGGGCCCGGCGCGCAACGAGATCCGTCTGGACGCGAACAAGGCGCCGCCGCGACCGCCGGCCGCGCCTGGAAGTTCGCAATAATGCGTGAAATGGTGCAAATACTCCGCGGGCCGGAGACAAATGAAGTGGGGCGTTCCTTGAGAATTCGTGTCGGTGCGATTGCCGCGTGCTTTGCCGTGACGCTTGCCGCGTGCTCCACGGACGAGACTCCCGCCCCGCCGGCGGCCGCGCCCATCGCGGTGCCGCCCGCGTCCGAACCGCCGGCCGCGACGGCGCAAGCCACGCCCCTGCCCGGCGCCTCCTCCGAGGCGAAGTTCGAGGTCTTCCCCGGCACCGGCGCCTTCACCCAGGCCGGACGGGCGCGCGAGCCGTCGCGCACCACGGTCGGCGAGCAGGGCGACATCACGCTCAACTTCATCAACACGGACGTGAAGGACGTCGCCAAGGCGGTCCTGGGCGACTACCTGAAGCTCAACTACGAGATCGGCGCCAACGTCCAGGGCAGCGTCACGATCCAGACCAGCCAGCCCTTGCAGCGTTCGCAAGTCCTGCCGGCGCTGGAACAGGCGCTGCGCCTCAACGGGCTGACCGTCGTGGAGTCCCACGGCATCTACAAGGTCCTGGCGCTCGCCGACGCGCCGCGCATGGCGCGCATCAATCAAGCCGGATCGAGGGGCAGCGCCAATATCGGCTACGGCATCGACATCGTGCCGGTGCATTATGTCGGCGCGGCCGAGATGCAGAAGCTGCTCGAGCCATTGGCGCCGACCGCGGGCATCGTCCATGTCGACGCCGCGCGCAACGTGCTCATCGTCGAAGGCACCGCCGAGGAACGCCAGACGCTGCGCGACGACATCGCGCTGTTCGACGCCGATTGGATGAGCGGCATGTCGTTCGCGATCATCACGCCGAGCTATACCGATGCCGAGGAGCTGACCAAGGAGCTGAACCAGGTGATGGGCGGGCTGAACAGCCCGGTCGGCGGCCTCGTCCAGCTCATCCCGATCCAGCGCCTGAACGCGGTGCTCGCGATCTCGCACCAGACCAAATATCTCGAGCATCTGCGCGCCTGGGTGAACCGGCTCGACCGCCCGGGCCAGGGCAGCGACAAGCGCATCTTCATCTACAACGTCCAGAACGGCCGCGCCTCCGACCTCGCAGCGACCTTGGGCAAGCTGCTCTTCGGCAGCAGCGGCGTCAGCGGCAGCGCCTCGCCGCGGCCGTCCTTCGCCGGCACCACCACCGCAAGCTCGCCGACCGAGACGACGCCAAGCGGCCTCGACAAGAGCGGCGGCGCCACGACTTCCGCGGTGCCGTCCTCCGGCGGCGCCGAAGGCGTATCGGTCTCCGGCTCGGCGCCCGGCATCGGAAGCCTGAGCATCACCGCGGACGAGACCAACAACGCGCTGGCGATCCTGGCCTCGCCGCAGCAATACGGCGTCATCGAGACCGCCTTGCGCAAGCTCGACGCGGCCCCGCTCCAGGTGCTGCTCGAGGCCGCGATCGCAGAAGTGACGCTGACCAACGACCTCAAATACGGCGTGCAGTATTTCTGGAAGGACAGCCACAACCAGACCGTCCTTTCCGACACCGGCTCGACCTCGGTCGTGCCCTCGCTGCCCGGCTTCGCCTACATGTTCTCTAACGGCAGCAACATCAACGTGGTCTTGAGCGCGCTCGAGCAGGTGACGCATGTCGAGGTCGTGTCCTCGCCCGAGCTGATGGTGCTCAACAACCAGACCGCGACGCTGCAGGTCGGCGACCGCGTGCCGATCATCACCGAGCAGGCGGTCAGCACCCAGACCGCCGACGCGCCGATCGTCAACAGCGTGCAATACGAGGACACCGGCGTGATCCTGAAAGTCACGCCGCGCGTCAACCGCGGCGGCATGGTGATGATGGACATCTCGCAGGAAGTGAGCGGGGTCAGCGACACCAGCGCCTCGCCGGTGCCCTCGCCCACCATCCAGCAGCGCAAGATCACGAGCTCCGTCGCGGTGCAGGACGGCGAGACCATCGTGCTGGGCGGGCTGATCAGCGATTCCCGCACCCAATCGAAGAACGGCGTGCCCTATCTTCAGGACATCCCCGTGCTCGGCAACCTGTTCCGCGACACCGGCAACAATTCGCGGCGAACCGAACTGATGGTCCTGATCACGCCGCACGTCGTCGACGACATCAAGAAGGCGCGAAAGGTCACCGATGAGCTTCGCCGCAAGCTTCCGGCCGTCCAGTCGGTGCTCGAGCGGGCGCGCTGAGCCGCCGCCCGGTGGGCACGAGGCCAGTCACGAACCGGGTCACGAACCGGGGCACGAACCCGGGCGCGAGCGCGGCTGGGCGCTCGTATCGGTCTTGTGGGCCATAACGCTGCTCTCGCTGATGGCGGCGGCGACGCAGGCGCTGACCGTCACCTCCTACCGCAGCGAGACGCACGCGATGATCGACGCGCGCGCCGAAGCGGATCTCGACGCCGCCGTCGTGGCGGCCGTGCTCGGCGTTTCGGATCTCAGGCCCGAACGGCGCTGGCGCGCGGACGGGACCGCCACGGACTTCTCCTTCGACGGCTTCGCGATGCAGGTGTCCGCCCAGGACGAGCTCGGCCGGATCGATCTCAACGTATCGAGCGGCGCATTGATCACGCAGCTCCTGCTCGGCGCGGGGCTTGCGCCCGACGAAGCCGGCAAGCTGGCCGACGGCATCGTGTACTGGCGCAGCAAGACCGGCCTCCAGAACCTGCGTGGCGCAACCGACGACGAATATCGCGCCGCGCATCTGACCTATCTGCCTCGCCATGGCCCATTTCAGACGGTGGACGAGGTGAAGCTCGTGCTCGGCATGACGCCCAAGCTCTTCGCGGCGATCAGGCCCGCGCTCACCGTCTACAGCAAGCGGCCGTCCTTCGATTCGTCCGTGGCGCCGCGCGAAGCGCTGGCGGCGCTCTATCCCGGCGACCCCGGCAAGGTCGAGCAGATCGTCCGCGCGCGTTCCGGCGATCCGAACGCTTCGATGCAGCTCGGCTTCTCGCCGGCGGCGGCGGCGACGCTCGCCGCGCCCAGCGGGCGGGCCTTTTCGATCGAGGCGCGGCTCACGGTCGGACGGCGGACGTTCGCGCGCTCGGCCGTCGTCGAGCTCACGAGCAGCAAGCAACGCCCGTATTTCGTTCTGGCCTGGCATTGAGAAAACCGTCCCGATTCGGCGCGTGACGGCCGTCACGGTGTCAATTCCACCTATGGTGTTAGCCAGCAGGTGACGGCGTCCCCAACCACAGCTATCGTCCGAGCAGCCATGACCGCCCCCAATACCACGCTTCTCTCCGTTATCGCCCATGCGCGTTCGGGCGCCGTGGAACAGGCCTGGCACTTGTTCCGCGAGGCCGGGTTCGAGGCCGCGCGCCACGATCCAGCGGCGCTGAGCGTCCTGGGGCGGCTGTTGAAGGACCGCGCCGCATCCGCCAAGGGCGCGGAAAGGCGCCAATCCTACCGCAAGGCCGCCGCCGCCTATGCGCGTGCCGGCACCATCTCCGGCGCGACCTATCCGCTGATCAACGCCGCGACACTGTCCCTGCTCGCGGGAGAGCGCAACCGCGCCAGGACGCTGGCGCGCCAGGTGCTCGAAAGAAGCGCGCGCGACGACGGCGAGGCGGAAACGCCCTATTGGCGCGAGGCTACGCGCGCGGAAGCCCATCTGCTGCTGGGCGACGTCGCGCAGGCCAGAAAGGACCTCGCCGCGGCCATCGCCCTGGCGCCGTCCGCCTACGAGGACCACGCCGCAACGCTTCGGCAGTTCGCGCTGGTCCTCGACGAGCTCGGACAGGACAAGACCTGGCTCGACGCCTGCCGGCCGCCGCGCACATTGCATTTCGCGGGTCATATGGCACTCGCGCCGCGCAGCGCGGCCGTCGAGCGCGATATCCGCATCTTCCTCGAGCGCGAGCGGCTCGGCTTCGGCTACGGCGCGCTTGCCGCGGGCGCGGACATCCTCATCGCCGAAGCGCTGCTCGAAGCCGAAGCCGAGCTGCATCTCGTGCTGCCGTCGTCGAAGGAGCATTTCCGCGAAGCCTCGGTCGCGAGCGCCGGACGCGGCTGGGGCAGGCGCTTCGACAAGATCCTCAAGGACGCGGCGACGGTGCGGTTCATCACCCAGGACTGCGACCCGCTTTCTCCTCTCGCGATCCGTCTGGCCGCGGAGATCTCGATGGGGGCGGCCGCCATGCAGGCCGGCCTGCTGACCACCGAGGCGATCCAGCTCCTGATCCTGGAGGCCAAGAACCGGCAGAGCGGCGGCGCCGGCGTCAGCAACCTGATGGCTTCGACATGGCGCGCCAGCGGGCGGCGCCAGCATATCGTCGTCGCGCCGCGGGTGCATGCGCTTCGTTCGCCGCCGCAGCGCAAGACGAACAAGCATCTCGCCGCGATGCTTCGGATCAAGCTTCCCCCCGCGGCCTGGCATACGCCCTCCGTCCTGGCGCGCCTTTCGCGTCTTCTGGCCTCGAAACCGCAGCCCCTGCAATCGGCCCGCTGGAACGGCGACGACGTCTCGGTGGCGTTCGACACCGTGCAGCAGGCCGCCGGCGCGGCGCTGTCGGCAATGGCGCTGCTCGGCGGCATGGACGGCGCGCGCGTGGCCGGACACTACGCACTGGCCGAAACGCTGGCCGATCCGTTCGGCGGCGCGCCGCTGCTCATCGGCACGGAGACGAAGCTCGCGGCCGACGTGTTGCGCTCGACCCCGCCCGGCGGCATCCATGTCAGCGAGGATTTCGCGGCCGCGCTATGCAGCGGCGCCGCGCGGGACCGTCCGAGGACCGAGCTCGTGGGCGAGCTGCCGTCGGACAACGTCGAAAGCCCGATCCGGCTGTATTCGCTGCGTCCCGCCTAGACGATCAGCTCTTCCAGCCTTTGCGGCGCGACGATGAAGAGCGCATCATCGTCGCGGCGGATGATGCCGCGGCGCTCCAAGGCGTTGATCGTGCGCGATACCGTCTCGCGCGTGCTGTGCACGCGGACCGCCAGCGCGGCGATCACGGGCGACGGCCTGATGGTGCGGCCGTCGCCGGCCCGCGCCAGGCGCAGCAGCTCCATGTGAACGCGGCCCGCAACGGACATCGTCGTCTGCTCCACCATGCGCGTCGATGTGGCGTGCAGCTGCTTGAGCAGCGCCTTCGAGACCACGAGGCCGACGCAGCTATGCGCTTCGATGAGCCTGAGAAAATCGAGCGCGAGGAAAACGGCGGCCCGGACGGCCTCGACCGCGATGACGTCGGCCTGCTGCGGCGACGGATCCGAAAGCGCCACCGCGCCGAAGAAGTCTCCGGGCAGGAATTCGTGAAGCAGGATTTCCTGGCCTTCCGAGCTGAAGGTCAGCGCATGCGCCCGGCCCGCGACCAGCAGGAACGTCGTGCCGGCCTTGTCGCCCTGCTTGAGAAGGATCGTCCTCACCGCAAAATGGCGGTCTTGCGCGCCTCGGGCGATGCTCGCCGCGATCTCGCCTGAGCAGGAGAAGACCTCACGCAAGAAGCTCGGAAGACTGACGGTAACGGACGACACCCCAAAAGGCCCCGGTTGGCGCGCCACCAAGCTTGGAGCGAATTGGAACAATTGTCACGTTATGCGTTAGTCGCAAAAAAGGCCGGCTCAACCGAGCCGGCCTCTCAGGCTGTATGATCCGCTGCTAGCCCTGCGGCGCGGCGGGCAGCGCCTGTATCTGGTCGGCGCTCAGCTGCGCGACCACGACGTTCCTCGACTGATCGTAGCTCAGCTGGTTCGCATCGATCGCGACGATCTTGCTCTGCGCGCCGAGCAGCGCGACGTCGAGCGCCTGCGCCTTGCCGTCGGTTCCGGTCACGACCTTCTGCACCGCGCCGACAGCCTGGCCGTTGTTCGTCTCGACGCTCGCATTGACCAAGGTTTGCGGCGGGTTGGCGATCTGCGCCAGCGTCACCGTGCTCGTCGCCGCCTGTGGCCCTTCGGCCGTGTTGGAAGCCTGCTTGTCGTTGGGGCTCTGCGTGGTCGAGGCGCCTTCGACCGCAGGAGCGCCTTCGCTCGTGGCAGGAGCGCTCGCGGCTTGTGTATTCGACGGCATCGTCGTCGAGGACGCGCCTGCGACCGTGGTCGTCGAGGACTGCTGCGCCTTGGCCAGCTGTTGCGCGTTCAGATCGTCGGTCTGCTTATCCTCAGCCGGCGTCGAAGGATGATGCGTGAAAGCGATTGCCGGTGTGGCGAGCGCGAGCCCCACAATCGCGGCGCCTCCCAAGGCTAGAGTTTTGAACTTCATTTCCATCTCCCAATTTTTTTCGAGATGACCGTGGAGCGAGCTCGGCCGGTCCAACTGAAAACGCATGTTCACCATGCCGGTTCCGGTGCAACGCGCGAACAAAGGGGAACCTTTCCCGCCGGGACGAGTTGAAATTTTCGACAGGAGCAGCGCAGACACTGCCCGCCGCATTACGACGGAACGGCCGCGCCGAGCGCACGTTTGAAAAATAAAAATAGAAGGCGAACCGATGGCGAAAGCGAAACTCCTCGAAGACATCAAGGCCGATCCCGCCCGCTTCTATCCGGCGCCCAGCGACGTGGTGCGCGACCGACGGTTCTCCGACACCGAGCGGCTGGAGATCCTGGAGGCCTGGGAGCGCGACGCCCGAGCCCTGGCTGTGGCCGACGACGAAGGCATGACGGGCGGCGAGCCGAGCCGGCTCAAGACCGTCGTGAAGGCGCGGATGGAGGTCCAGGAGCGGGTCTCCGGCGACATCGGCTATCGCGAGACCGGCAAGTTCGGCGGCGGCCAGGCGGGCCAATAGCCCGCAATCGCCTAAACAGCTGTTTTATCTGGGGAAAGTGGAGCGGACACCCGACGCGGGGCTGTCGAAGGGGCTGGGGCGTACCGGATCAGACGTCCGCTCTGCCCCAGGAAATGCGTGGCATCGGGATTGGTTCCCGAGAAGATCGAAAAATTCGTGCCGCTACGCCGGCCCCTTGCGGCCCAGCACCGTCACGGCCGCGCTGGCGACCAGAAGCACCAGGAAAACCCCCAGGAACACCTTGGCGATAAGTCCCGCGGTGCCGGCCAGGGCATAGAACCCCAGATAGCCGGCGACCGCGGAAAGCACCAGGAACGTGAGCGCCCAACCCAGCATAAGCCTATGCCGCTTTTTCGCGTTGGGGATGGAAGAACAAGGCCTGGCCGACCGTGGCCTGGATGGTTTCCGGCAGGAACGGCTTGGCGATCAGGTAGGCGGGCTCGGGCCGTTCGCCGGTCAGGAGCTTTTCCGGATAGGCCGTGACGAAGATGACCGGGATGTCGAAGCTGGAAAGGATCTCGCTGACCGCGTCGATGCCCGAGCCGCCTTCTCCGAGATTGATGTCCGCCAGCACAAGGCCCGGCCGCTCGGCGCGCGCCATGGCGACCGCCTCGTCGCGGGTCGCGGCCTTGGCGACGACCTTGTGACCGAGCTCCACCAAAAGGCTTTCCAGGTCGAGCGCGATGATCGGCTCGTCCTCGATGATCAGCACGCGCGAGGCGAGCAGCCGGTCGATCACCTCCTGCGCCTCCAATATCGCCCGCTCGACCTGCTGCGGCGTCTGGCGAAGGATATAGGCGGCTTCCTCGAGGCTGAACGCCTCGACGGAGGTGAGCAGGACCGCGGCGCGCTTGGGGGCCTCGACCGCTTTCAGCAGTCCGTCCGGCCGTGTGGCATGCTGGTCGGGGGCCGTGTCGCGGTTGGCCTTTTCGTCGTCCGACCAGCGGTCCTGGAAGGCGCGGTAAAGGCCGACGCGCGCAGGCACGCCCTCGCCCAAAGCCTGTTCGCCGGAAAGCAGGCCGGCCAAAGTGGCGCGCACCGAGGCGTCGCCGCGCTCCTGCGTACCCGTGAGCGCGCGGCCGTAACGCCGCAGATATGGCAAGTGCGGCGCAACCGTCTCTTTCATTCCCATCCGTAAGGGACTCCTCTTCGACAGACGCAGAAAAGCTCCAACCGGGAACGCGCGCTAGAGGAATAAGTTCCGTCCGCGGGAACCTTCCTCCGGGCGACACGTTAGGGCTGCTCAGGGGTTTGAAACGCCCTCCTGGGGCACCTTCACACAAGGTCGGGATTGCAACGCCCGCCCGCTGCGTCGGAGAATGGTCTTGTCGAGTCTGCAAGCAAATCGGACCGGGAACTTGTCAAACGACGACAACCCAGACAGTGGGAAATCACGCGCGGTGCGGGCGCGTCAACGCGCCATCGGCCGCGAGCTGCGGCGCATCTATGACGGCGTGGTGAACGAGCCCGTTCCGGACGAGTTCCTCGACCTGCTTCGCAAGATGGACGATGCGGACGGCGTCGGCGACAGGAAGAAGTCCTCCTGATGTCGCGCACAGAGCTCCAGCCCCAGCCGCAAGAAGAGCGCGAGACCCAGCCGGCTCCCGATTTCAAGACGGACCTGCTGGCGCTGGTCCCGTTCCTGCGCGCTTTCGCGCGCTCGCTGACCGGCAACTACGAAGCCGCCGACGACCTCGTCCAGGAGACGCTGGTCAAGGCCTGGCAGTCGCGCGACACCTTCGAGATGGGTACCAACCTGAAGGCCTGGCTGTTCACCATCCTGCGCAACCAGTTCTATTCGGACCGCCGCCGCGCCTGGCGCCAGGCGCCGTGGGACCAGGACGCGGCCGAGCGCATGCCGGGCACGAGCCAGGATCAGAACTGGGCCGCGGATCTCAGCGATACGGCCCGCGCCTTGAAGCTTCTGCCCGACGAGCAGCGCGAAGCGCTGATTCTCGTCGGTGCCGGCGGCTTCTCCTACATGGACGCGGCCAACATCGTGAAATGCAACGTGGGAACGGTGAAAAGCCGGGTGGCGCGTGCGCGCAAGGCGCTGCTCGCAATCCTTGAGCGGCAGGATAGTCTACCCTCTCGACAGCGGCCGGATGAGGGAGAAGCCGCCCGTGATATCATGGCACAGCTTGACGAACTGGCTCCGAGCCGGCAGTCGGATGCGCCCGCGAGACGGCGAAAGGGGCATGCCGGCTAGCCGCGCGCCCTCCCTTCGCTTCCGGCTGTTCCTGACCGTCACACTCGCTCTTTTCCCGATCGTGGTCGTCAGCGTGCTGCAAGGCATCGAGCGCGCCCGCGTCGACGGCGCCAATGTCCGCGACCGGCTGGTGCAGACCGCGCGCATCGCGGCTTCGTCGGAAGAGAACGTGCTGGCGTCCAGCGAGCAGATCCTGCGCACGCTGGCCAGCGTGGACGACGTGCGCAACGTGACGCCCGAATGCGACCGCGCTCTGGCCGACGTGCTGATCGGCGTGCGTTTCCTCACCAATCTGGCGCGCATCGACCGCGACGGCAAGGTGGTCTGCGCCGCCATCCCCAAGGCGAAGGGGATGAAGGCAAATGCGATATTCGACGCCGCCCGCAAGAGCGGGATGTTCACCGTCAGCGGCCAGATCATGAGCCCGGTGACGCACCAGCCGGTGATCGGCACGATGCTGCCCGTCTATGACGCCAAGGGCCGTTTCGACGGCGCGGTCAGCGTCGCGGTCAACGCGCGCTGGCTGACCCATATCCTCAAGACGCGCGACCTGCCGCATGGCGCGGTGATCGCCGTCTTCGACCGCCACGGCCAGGTCATCGCCGCCAACGACAACGCGGTCGCGCACGACCTGTTTTCGACCTTGCCGGAGCAGCAGGCGCTGCGCGGCGGGCTGGAGACGCGCGACGACAGCAGGAACAAGTCCTGGGTCTTCGCCGCGGCGCCCCTTGTCGGGAACAACGTGTTCGTGGGATTGGCCATGCGCCAGTCGAAGCTCTTCGCGCCCACCTATCTGCGCGTGGGCACGGACTTCCTGCTGCCGATCCTGATGATCGGGCTGGCCTGGGTCGCGATCTGGTTCGCCACCGACCGCCAGATCACCCAGTGGATCAACTATCTCAGGCGCATCGCGGCCGCCTATCGCGGCGGCCATTACGGCGCCAAGCCTGCCTTGGAGGACGCACCGGTCGAGTTCAAGCTTCTGGGCACCGCGATGGAAGAGATGGCCGCAGGCATCCAGGACCGCGACAGGAAGCTCCGCGACGCCATCGCGCAGAAGACGCTGCTGATCCGCGAGACCCATCACCGGGTGAAGAACAATCTGCAGATCGTAATGAGCCTGCTCAGCCTTCAGTCCAACCAGATGCCGGACTCTGCGGTCAAGGAAGCCCTGTCCCAGGCGCAGGCGCGCATCGATGCGCTCGCGCTGGTCCACCGCCTGCTGCACGAGGTCGAGGACCAGACAACGGTCGACGTGCAGCGCCTGCTGGGCGAGCTCACCCGCAAGATCTCCGAGAGCATGACGGTCGAAGACTCGCACATCTCGACCGAGGTGGCGTCGGTGAGCAGCAATGTGCTGGGCGAGATCGCCGTTCCCATCGCGCTGTTCACGGTGGAAGCGCTGATGAACATCTTCAAGTACGCGTATCCGCCGGAGCGCAAGGGCGGCGCGGTCAAGGTCATGCTCGAACGGCGCGACGACGGCAAGCTGCGCCTGGCCATCGAGGACGACGGCGTCGGCTATGCTCCCGAAGGCATCAAGCCCGGCATCGGAAGCCGGCTGCTCGGCGTGTTCGCGCGCCAGGTGCGCGGCACCGCATCCGTCGACTCCGTGCCGGGGCGCGGCACGAGGGTCGAGCTGATCTTCGAAGATCCGGAGCGTGCCGCCGCTTAGGGCGAGAAATAGATGAAATAGACGATCGCGAGCGCCGCGAGCGCCGCCGACAGGCTGATGGCAAGGACATAACGCGCGCCCAGCCCCGTCTGCGCCTGGCGCGCTTCGGTGGTGGACAATTCGGTGTGGGCTTCGCCGTCCGGCGTCGTGACGTTCCTATCCATGACTGTAAAACGCGGCGCAGTCTCAAAGGGTTGCATCGTTCGACGGGAACCCGCGACGCCGTCGAGCGTTACCGTGCTGGCAGAGGGGGGCATCAAAAAAACCAGGAGATTATGGCATGTCCAAGAAACTGATGATTAGCGCGGCCGCGATTGCCCTTTTTGCTTTTGCAGCTCCCGTCCAGGCAGCCGACAGCCCGCATGGCGTCAAGGTCGGCACGCTGACCTGTCATGTGTCGAGCGGCTGGGGCTTCGTGTTCGGCTCCTCCAAGGATCTTCACTGCAATTTCCGCCCCAACGGCCACATGGGTGAGCACTATGCGGGCTCGATCTCGAAGTTCGGCGTCGACATCGGCTATACCGACGGCGGCGAGCTGATCTGGGGCGTGTTCGCTCCGACCTCCGACGTCCGCCCGGGCGCGCTCGAGGGCGACTATGCGGGTGCGACGGCCAGCGCCACGGTCGGCGTGGGCCTCGGCGCCAACGTGCTGGTCGGCGGCCTCGACAAGTCGATCGCGCTGCAGCCGCTGAGCATGGAAGGCAATACGGGCCTGAACGTCGCGGCCGGCATCGGCTCGATCAGCCTCAAATACGTGAAATAACCGGGCTTTCGTCCCGACGAATCCGGGCTCCTGCAGCAATGCGGGAGCCCGTTTCGTTTCAGACGACGCCGAGCTTCTTGCCGACCTTTTCGAAGGTCGCCAGCGCGAATTCGATCTGCGCGTCGGTGAGCGAGGCGCAGGCCTGGATGCGCAGGCGCGCCGTGCCTTCGGGGACGACCGGATAGCCGAACCCGGTGATGAAGATGCCTTCGGCGAGCAGCTCCTTGCTCATGCGGATGGCGAAGGCGGTATCGCCCACGATGATCGGCACGATGGCGGACTCGCCCTCGAGCGGCTTGAAGCCCCGCGCCTTCAATCCGTCGCGCAGCGCCCTGGTGATCGCATGCAGCCGCGCCACGCGCTCGGGCTCGCGCTCGAGGATTTCCACCGCCTTCATCGCGCTCGCAGCGATGGTCGCGGGCAGCGCGTTCGAGAACAGCTGCGGCCGCGACACCTGCGACAGGAAATCGACGAGCGTCCGCGAACCCGCGACATAGCCGCCGGCGGCACCGCCCAGCGCCTTGCCCAGCGTGCCCGTGACGATGTCGATCTGGCCCTCGACGCCGAAATGCTCGGCCGTGCCGCGGCCGTGGCGGCCCATCACCCCGGTGCCGTGCGAGTCGTCGAGGATGATCGAGGCGCCGTGCTTCTTCGCAATCGTGACGATGTCGGGCAGGTTGGCGATGTCGCCTTCCATGCTGAACACGCCATCGGTGACCAGGAAGATGCGCCGCGCGCCCTTGACCGCGTCGAGCTTGGCGTCGAGATCGGCCATGTCGGAATGCTTGTAGACCAGCCGCTTGGCCTTCGACATGCGGCAACCGTCGATCAGCGAGGCGTGGTTGAGCTCGTCGGAGACCAGCGCATCCTGCTCGCCGGCGATGGCGGGCATCAGCCCGGTATTCGCCGCCCAGCACGAGACATAGGTAAGCGCGGCCTCGGTGTGCGACAGCTTCGCCAGCGCCTTCTCGATCCGGTCGTGGATGGAGAAGGTGCCGCAGATGAAGCGCACCGACGCGGTGCCGGCGCCGTAGTCCTTCAGCGCCGCCTGGCCGGCCGCGACCAGCTCGGGGTGATCGGCGAGGCCCAGATAGTTGTTCGACGACAGCACCAGGACGGGGCCGGACTTCTCGGCCATCGTCACCTCGGTGTCCATCGGACCGGTGATGTGGCGGAACGTCTTGAGCGTCCCCGCCTTCTCCATCGCCGAAAGATCGCCTTGGAGGCTCTCGTCCAGCGCGGCCGTCACAGCTCGCTCCAGTCCAGGATCACCTTGCCGGAATTGCCCGAGCGCATGATGTCGAAGCCCTTCTGGAAGTCCTTGTAGGAGAAGCGGTGGGTGATCACCGGCTCGATGTTCATGCCGGACTGGATCATCGAGGTGAGCTTGTACCAGGTCTCGCCGAACATGCGGCCGTAGATGCCGCGCAGGTTCAAGCCCTTGAACACGACGGCGTCCCAGTCGACGCCGGTCTCGCCCGACTGGATGCCGAGCATCGCGATCTTGCCGCCATGCGCCATGCTGTCGATCATCTGGCGCAGGCCCGCCGGATTGCCCGACATCTCGAGGCCGACGTCGAAGCCTTCCTGCATGCCCAGGTCCTTCATGACCGCGCGCAGATCGCCCTTGGCGACGTTGACGACGGCGGTCGCGCCCATCTTCTTGGCGAGGTCGAGACGGTACTCATTGACGTCGGTGACGACGACGTAGCGTGCGCCGGCCTTCAGCGCCATCGGCACCGCGCCGACGCCGATCGGGCCAGCGCCGGTGATCAGCACGTCCTCGCCTACCAGGTCGTAGGACAGCGCGGTATGCGCAGCGTTGCCCATCGGATCGAAGATCGCATAGAGCTCCAGCGGCACGCGGCTGTCGCAGTCCCACACGTTCAGCGCCGGCACCGCGACGTATTCCGCGAAGGCGCCGTTCCGGTTGACGCCCACGCCCAGCGTGTTGGCGCAGAGATGGCGGCGTCCGGCATGGCAGTTGCGGCAATGGCCGCAGACGATATGGCCTTCGGCGCTCACCAGGTCGCCGACCTTGTGGTCGCGGACGTTGGAGCCGACCGCGGCGATGCGGCCGACGAACTCGTGGCCCGCGACCGTGCCGGGCCTGATGGTCTTCTGCGCCCAGGCGTCCCAGTTGTAGATATGGACGTCGGTGCCGCAGATGCCGGTCTTGAGCACCTTGATGAGCACGTCGTCGATGCCGTAGCTCGGCTCCGGCACGTCTTCGAGCCAGATGCCTTCTTCGGCTTTCGATTTGACAAGAGCCTTCATTCGACCCTCCCCGGGGGCAAGAGAGTGGATGGTGCCCAGGGGCGGAATCGAACCACCGACACGCGGATTTTCAATCCGCTGCTCTACCGACTGAGCTACCTGGGCAAACCGCCGAAATACCGGGATGCACCCGGAAAGGACGGGCTTTTTAGTGGACCCGCCCCCTCAAGGCAAGCGGCCTATGACGGCTCCCCGTCGCCCTCGTCCGGCAGCCCTTCCGGCTCCTCGACCGCCGGGATGGCGTAGTCGCCCTTGAGCCAGCGGGCGAGATCCAGGTCGGCGCAGCGCTTGGAGCAGAACGGCTTGAATTCCGGCACATGCGGCTTGTCGCAGGCGGCGCATTTGCGCGTTTCAGGCGGTTGCGACATCGAAGCCCTCGCGGGCATAGAATTCGCTGGCCTCGAACTCGACGCGTGCCGCGCCGCGGCGCGCCAGCGAGGCGCGGACCTCCTCGCCGTGATCCTCGAACCAGCGCACCACGTCGGGGGCCGCGCGCACGACGATGGGCTTGCCGGGCGCGGCCTGGGCTGCGCGCTCCACCCGGCGCATGACCTCCAGCGCCACGCTGTCGCGCGTGCGCTTGCGGCCGTGGCCCGAGCAGCTGCGGCAGCACTCGCTCATCAGCTTGACCAGCGGATCGCGCACGCGCTTGCGGGTGATCTCGACCAGGCCGAACTCGGACATCTGCGAGATCTGCGTCGGCGTGTGGTCCCTGGAGATGCTCTCCTCAAGGACGTCGAGCACCTTGGCGACGTTATCGGCTTCCGCGAGATGGATGAAATCGACGACGATCAGCCCGCCGATACCGCGCAGGCGTACCTGACGGCCGATCTCGTCGGCGGCTTCCAGGTTCACCTTGACGCTGGTCTCTTCCAGTCCGGTCGAGGCGGTGAAGCTGCCCGAGTTCACGTCGACCGCGGTCAGCGCCTCGGTCGATTCGATGGTGATCCAGCCGCCGGAGGGCAGCGGAACGCGCGGGGACGTCAGCCGGTCGATCTCGTCCTCCAGATTGTACATGTCGAAGAGCTGGCCCGGCCCGGCAAAGAGCTCGATCCGGCTTTCGGCCTCGGGCATGGCGCGGCGGCAATAGGCGCGCGCGGCCTCGACCGACTGGGTGTCGTCGATCAGCACGCGCGCGGTATCGGCGCGCACCATGTCGCGCAAGGTGCGCTCCACCGGATCGAGATCGTGATAGAGCGTCGCCGGCGCGGTTGCGCTCTGGCGCTTGGCCAGCACGGGCCGCCAGGCATCGGCGAGGCGCTCGGCGTCTTCCCTCAAGTCCGTCGGCGAGGCGTCGGTCGCTGCGGTGCGCAGGATATAGCCCGCCCCCGGCGCCAGCCTGTCGCCGCCTTGCGCAATCATCGCCTCACCCATCGCCATCATGCGGGCGCGTTCGCCCTCGCCCTCGATGCGCCGCGACAGTGCGACGCCGGGCTGGTTGGGCACGAGCACGGCAAGCCGGCCGGGAATAGTCACGTTGGCGGAGAGCCGCGCGCCCTTGTCGCCGATCGGGTCCTTGACGACCTGGACCAGGATCTCCTCGCCCTCATGCACGCAATCGCCGATCTTGGGCGCGCGCTCGTCGTCGAAGCCCGGCAGGTCGGCCAGGCAGCGCGCCTCACGCGCGCCGAGGAAGCCGGCGCGGTCCAGCCCGACATCGACGAACGCCGCCTGCATGCCGGGCAGCACGCGCTGCACCCGGCCCAGGATGATGTTGCCGACGAGACTGTGGCCGCTGCGGCCCTGGCCCTTCACCGCGCCATCGTCGAGCCCCAGCGTGCGCTCCAGCGCAAGCTCCTGAAGCCGGCCGTCCACCACAAGGGCAACGCGAATCTCCCCAGCCCCCACATTGATCAGGACTTCCTTCGGCATCCGGAACTCGAACGAATAGCGACGCTTCAGCCTAGCACGGGTATGCGTTGCCACGAAGCAGGGACACGGTTTCCGAAAGCGGCAGCCCGACCACATTCGAATAGGAACCGTTCAGTCCGCGTACGAATGTTTCGGCGCGTCCCTGAATGGCATAGCCGCCGGCTTTGCCGATCCCTTCCCGGGATTCGATATAAGCCGCGATCTCTTCGGCATCCAGCCGCTTGAAGGCGACGCGCGTGAGCACGGTACGACGGCGAACCTTCCCGTCCGGCGCAATCAGCACGACGGCGGTGATGACCTGATGGCTGCGGCCCGACAGCATCGCAAGACAGGCGCGCACTTCGCCGTCGTTTTCCGCTTTGGGCAGGATGCGCCGGCCGCAGGCGACGACGGTATCGGCGGCCAGTACGAACGCGCCGGCACCGTCGGTCGCGAGCTCCGGCGGGCCCGCGCATTCGCCCGCGACTTTGCGCGCCTTCGCTTCCGCAAGGCGTTCGGCATGGACACGCGGGAGTTCGCCCGTGATCGGCGTCTCGTCGATGGAAGCCGCGCGGATTTCGTCGGGCGCAATGCCGGCCTGGGCGAGCAACGCCTTGCGCCGAGGGCTCTCGCTCGCGAGAACCAGGCGCGGCCGATCTGGACTATTTGAAGCGATAGGTGATGCGTCCCTTGGTGAGGTCGTAGGGCGTCATCTCGACCATCACCTTGTCGCCGGTCAGCACGCGGATGCGGTTCTTGCGCATCTTGCCGGCAGTATGGGCGATGATCTCGTGGCCGTTCTGCAGCAGCACGCGAAACGTCGCGTTGGGCAGCAGCTCGCTCACGGTGCCCTCGAATTCAAGCAGTTCTTCTTTCGCCATTCGTCCTCTGGCCTGGTTGACCGGCCGGGAGAATGCACCGAAACGGGCCAAAAGCAAGGGTTTATGGCCCGCAAGTGCCTGCTCGGATTCGGGCCTCACCGGCCCGCTCAGGTATCGGATGCCCGCCGCGCGTCGAACCGGGCCTCCAGCCTCCTCTGAAGCTCGTCGCGGACCGCGCGGTAGGCCGAAAGGCGCTGGTCGCGCGAGCCTTCGACCACCGTCGGGTCCAGGGTCGGCCAATATTCGATCACCGCGGCCGAGGTCCGGGTCAGCTCCATCGCCTTGTGATGCGCCTCGGGCGAAAGCGTGATGACGAGGTCGAAGGACGTGTCCTCGAACTCCTCGAAGCTCTTGGGCCTGTGCTTGGCGATGTCGATGCCGATCTCGTCCATCGCCTCGACCGCAATGGGATCGAGCACGCCGCTGCGCGCGCCCACCGAATCCACATAGACATGCGGGCCGAACAGATGGCGCATCAGCGCCGCGGCCATCGGGCTGCGCACGGAATTCATCGTACAAGCGAAAAGCACCGCGCCGGGCAGCTCCTCGCCGTTTGGCCCGCGCATCGCCGCTCAGCCCTTGAGGTGCAGGACGCACATCAGGGTGAACAGCCGCCGCGCCGTGTCGAAATCGACCTCGATCTTGCCTTTGAGACGCTCCTGGAGCAGCGTCGAGCCCTCGTTGTGCGCGGTGCGGCGCGCCATGTCGAGCGACTCGATCTGCGACGGCGGCGCGTTGCGGATCGCCTTGAAATAGCTGTCGCAGATCAGGAAGTAGTCTTTGATCACGGTGCGGAACGGGGTCAGCGACAGCATCACCTTGTGATGTGCGCTGTCGTCCTCGAGGCGGATGTCGAAGATCAGCCGGTTCTCCTCCACGCCGAGCGCGAGCTTGTAAGGACCGCCGTCGGAGCCGGCCGGCGCGAAGCTGTTCTCCTCCAAAAGATCGTAGATCGCGATCTCGCGCTCCTGCTCGATCTGGCGCGTGCGGCGCACGACCGTGCGTTCGTCCAGCGTCACCGCGACCAGGCGGAAGGCGTTCTCATTTGCCATCGAGGCGGACCGCGATGGAACGGGCATGCGCGTCGAGTCCTTCGGCGCGGGCGAGCGCGATGCCGCTGGGGCCGAGCCGCGCCAGCGTGCCCGGCTCGCACGACAGCAGGGTCGTGCGCTTCATGAAGTCGAGCACCGAAAGGCCGGAAGAGAACCGCGCGGTGCGCGAGGTCGGCAGCACATGGTTGGGACCGGCCAGATAGTCGCCCATCGCTTCGGGCGTGTGGCGGCCCAGGAAGATCGCGCCGGCATGGCGGACCTTCGCGGCGATGCGCTCGGGCGCGGCGGTCGCGATCTCCAGGTGCTCCGGCGCGATGCGGTCGACCAGCGCCGCGGCGTCGTCGAGGCTGGCCACGACGATGATGGCGCCGAAATCGTGCCAGCTCTTCGATGCGATCTCCTTGCGCGGCAGGGTCGCGAGCGTGCGCGCGACCGCGGCCTCGACCTCGTCCGCGAAACCCGCGTCGTCGGTGATCAGGATCGATTGCGACGAGGCGTCGTGCTCGGCCTGGGACAAGAGGTCGGCCGCGATCCAGTCCGGGTTGCTCTCGCCGTCGCTGACCACCAGGATCTCGGACGGACCGGCGATGGAATCGATGCCGACCGTGCCGAACACTTCGCGCTTGGCCGCGGCGACATAGGCGTTGCCGGGACCCACGATCTTGTCGACGGGCGCGATGCTTTTCGTGCCATAGGCCAGCGCCGCCACCGCCTGCGCGCCGCCGACGCGATGGATCTCGGTTATGCCCGCGCGCCGTGCCGCCGCGAGCACGACGGGATTGGCGCCCGGGGTCACCATCGCGATGCGCGTCACGCCCGCGACCCGCGCGGGAATCGCGTTCATGAGCACCGAGCTCGGATAGCTCGCCGTGCCGCCGGGAACATAAAGGCCGACGCTGTCCAGCGCCGTCCAGCGCCAGCCGAGCGTGGCGCCGGTGTCGTCGGTGTAGAGCTCGTCCTTGGGCCGCTGGAGCCGGTGATAGGCCTCGATGCGCGCCGCGGCGACGTCGATGGCATCGAGCACCTCCGTGGACGGCTCTTCGCCCAAGGCTTCCGGCCTGTCGAAGCGGCGCGTGTATTCCGCGACCGCTTCGTCGCCGCGCACCCGCACGTCGGCGACGATGGCCTTCACCGCGACGGAAACGTCGTCCTCGATCTCGCGCCTGGCATGAAGCAGCGCGTCGAACGCATCAGCGAAATCCGGCGCGCGCGCATCCAGACGCCGCACCATGTCAGCCCTCGTCGTGGCCGGGCCGCCCCCGCGCCGCCCATTCGCTGCCGACATCGGCCAGCCCCACGTCGAGGCACTCGACCTCGAGCTTGATCGCGCCGCCGCCCGAGAACACCAGCTCGACCTCGCCGCCCGGATCCTCGCCGCCTTTCGGCGTGAAGCGGATCGCGAGCAGCGACACCACCGCATCGGGCGCGCCGAGCTTGAGGTTCCTGGACTTGGCCGACAGCACGTCGTCGAAATGCAGCAGCGAGCGCACGCGCAGGTTCGCGCCGGCGCGCTTGTCTTCCCATTTGAAGCGGTTGAACAGGCCTAAGAAACGCCGCTTCCTGGGCAGATAGACCATCTCCTTCAGCGGCGCGACCGCGTCCTGCAGCCGCGCGGAGATGATGTCGAGATCCTCGGCGTCCTCGGCCGCCAATGTCAGAGCCGGCTCGGTCATGCGTTCTGCCGTTCGATATCGGCGCCGACGCGGCGAAGCTTCTCTTCCAGCCGCTCGAAGCCGCGGTCGAGGTGATAGACGCGATTGACGATGGTCTCGCCTTCCGCCGCCAGCCCCGCCAGCACGAGGCTGGAAGACGCGCGCAGGTCGGTCGCCATCACCGGCGCGCCTTTCAGCCGCTCGACACCGGTCACGATCGCCATGTCGCCTTCGACCTTGATGTCGGCGCCCATGCGCTTGAGCTCCGGCACATGCATGAAGCGGTTCTCGAAGATCGTCTCCTTGATGTGCGAGGTTCCGCTTGCCGTGGCCATCAGCGCCATGAACTGCGCCTGCAGATCGGTCGGGAAGCCCGGGAATGGCTCGGTCTCGACGTCGACCGAATTGGGACGCACGCCGTTGCGGTGCACCTTGAGCCCGCGATTGGTCTCCTGCACCTCGGTGCCGACGGCTTGAAGCAGCGGGATGATGGAACCGATCAGGTCGGCACGCGTGCCGGAGAGCTCGATCTCGCCGCCCGCGACCGCCGCCGCGAAAGCATAGGTGCCGGTCTCGATGCGGTCGGGCAGCACGGCATGCTCGGCCGCATGCAGCGTGTCCACGCCCTCGATCGTCACGCGCGACGTGCCCAGGCCCGATATCTTCGCGCCCATCGCGATCAGGCAGTCGCCGAGATCGACGATTTCGGGCTCGCGCGCGGCGTTCTCGATCACGGTCTCGCCCTTGGCCAGCGACGCCGCCATCAGCGCGTTCTCGGTGGCGCCGGCCGAGACGAAGGGAAACGCGATTCGGGCGCCCTTGAGGCCCTTCGGAGCGCGGACGATCACATAGCCCTCTTCGAGCTGAACCGCGGCACCGAGCGCCTCCAGCGCCTTCAGGTGGAGGTCGACGGGCCGGGCGCCGATGGCGCAGCCGCCCGGCAGCGACACCTTGGCCTGGCCGGCACGCGCCACCAGCGGCCCCGCCACCAGGAAGCTCGCCCGCATCTTGCGCACGATGTCGTAGTCGGCCGTGGTGCCGCTCAACGACGCGGCGGTCAGCACATAACGCCCGCCCTCGCCCAGCGCCGTCCCCGGCGTCCAATCGACCGCCACGCCCAGCTGGCGCAGCAGCTCGGCCATGGACTGCACGTCGGCAAGCTTGGGGACGTTGGTCAAGGTCAGGGGGGCGTCGCTCAACAGGCAAGCCGCCATCAGCGGCAGCGCCGCATTCTTGGCGCCGCTGATGGAGATTTCGCCCTTCAGCCGGGCGCCGCCGCGTATTCTGATCCGGTCCATGGTGGTGTTGTAGCTATCCCGCAACCCGCGTTCTAGTCGCCTTTCGGGGCTTTATTCGGGCGCGGCTCGAGGGCGGACTCGGGTCGGGGTTCGGACACGGCCGGCGCCTCTTTCGCTAACGCCCGATCGCGGGATTTGCGCCGCTTGAGGTTCTCGCGCAGAGCCGCGGCAAGACGTTCCTGGCGATCGGCAGATTTGGCCTTCATACCCGTTTGCCCTCGCCGGAACTCTGGGCTATAGGACCGGCCCCACTGGAATGCCGCAGTAGCGTAGTGGTAGCGCAATCCCTTGGTAAGGGATAGGTCGTGAGTTCGATTCTCACCTGCGGCACCAGTCTTCACCCCCCCTACTTGATCCCCAATCCCTCCGCCTCGTCGGCCAGAACGGCGTCGATGCGGAAGTAGTAGGACTTCGGCTTGCCGTCCTGGTCGGTGAACTCCATCAGGTCGCAGCTCGGCGTGCCCGAGATCAGCGACTGCCTGATGTCCTTCGCATCGACCATCGAAAGCATGAAATATTCCTCGGCGACGCTGACGACCTCGAAGCCGGCCGTGCATTCCTTGCCCGTGCCGGTCGCCAGGATGGAGCGCAGCAGCCCGAACTCGACGAACTTGCCCTGCTTGTCGCAGGCCTCGTCGTGCAGCATGAAGCAGGCTTCGTGCAGGTATTTGTGGCCCCACATGTCGATATAGTCGGCCGAGAGCAGCTTGATGGCCGCCTCGCGCACGCGACCATGGTCGCCCGCCTCCACGGCCGAGAACAGCGTCTGGCGCAGCGCATCGGCATCGGCGCCGGCGGCCTTGCGCGCCTTGCTCTTCAGATAGGCGAAGCGCAGCGCCTTGAAGTCGACGCTCTGGTCCTGCGCCGCGGCGCGCGCCACCAGCGCAGAGTAGTCGTCGCCGTCCCTGGGGAGCACGATCTGCGGCGTGCTCGTCGCCTTGGCGTTGGTATCGACGGCCGCGAGCGCGGGCGCGCCGCATGCCAGGATTGCAAGCGCCGCGAGCGGCCCCCTGCGCATAACGTTATTCCGCAGCCTTGGACGCCGCCTGGCTGCCCCGCGCGATGCGCTCCACCGCCATGCGGTCGGCGATCACGTTGGTCGGCAGATGTTCGCTTTCGGCGCGGCGGAAGATCGCCGACAGCGTATCTGCGATCGCCAGCACCCGGCGCTCGGTCTCGGCGTCGTCCCAGTCGTAGATCTGGCCCGCGACGCGGATGATGCCGCCGCCGTTGATGACGTAGTCGGGCGCGTAAAGGATGCCGCGCTCCATCAGGATCTTGCCGTGGGGATCGCGGGCGAGCTGGTTGTTGGCGCCGCCGGCCACGACCTTGGCCTTGATGGCCATCACAGTCTCGTCGTTCAGGATCGCGCCCAGCGCATTGGGCGAGAACACGTCGCAGTCCGCGGTGGCGATGCCGTCGGGCGAAGCCTGGCGCGCGCCGAAGGCCTCGACCGCGCGGCGTACCGCGTCCTCGCTGACGTCGGCGACGATGAGCCTGGCGCCTTCGGCATGGAGCCTGCGGGCGACGTCCATGCCGACCTTGCCCAGGCCCTGCATCGCGACGGTGAGACCCTTCGTGGTATCTGTGCCGAGGCGGTGCTTGACCGCGGCCTTCAGGCCCACGAACACGCCGAGCGCGGTCAGGGGTCCGCTGTCGCCGCCCTTCTTGCCCGGCTGGTCGAAGCCCGCGACGTATTTCGTGCCGCGCGCGATCACCGGCATGTCCTTCGGGCCGACGCCGACGTCCATGGCGGTGATGTACTTGCCGCCCAGCGCCTCGACGGCATGGGCATAGGCGGTCAGCCTCGCCTCGTTCTTGTCCTTGGCGGGATCGCCCAGGATGACCGCCTTGCCGCCGCCCAGCGGCAGGTCGGCGATGGCGTTCTTGTAGCTCATGCCCCGCGACAGGCGCAGCACGTCGGTCAGCGCGTCGTCCGCGGTCGCGTAGGGATACATCCGCGTGCCGCCGCAGGCCGGACCCATGGCGGTTGAATGCACCGAGATGATCGCCTTCAAGCCCGTGGCCTTGTCGTCGACGAACGTGACCTGCTCGTGATGGTCGAAATCGGGTGAATCGAAGACGTTCATGGCGGATTTGCACTCCGTGATGGCGAAGCGCGGATGCTACTCCCGGCCTGCGGAAATTGCTTTGCCATTTCGCAGCCCCGCCCGCACAGGAAGCTGCGCGGCGCTTCGTTCAAGAGAAAGAATCCTGTCAGCCGCCGACCGCCTTCAACACTTCGTCTTCGGTTAAAATCTGCGGCAGGACGTCGGCATCGGCGGCGCCCGGCGCGTAGTAGAGATAAAGCGGCACGCCGTCGCGGCCGTGGGCCTCGAGCAGCTTGGTGATCTCGCCGTCGCGCCGCGTCCAGTCGGCGATCAGGCAGGCGACATGGTGCCTGGCGAAGGCCTCGGCGACCTTGCCGCTCGAGAAGGCGACGCGCTCGTTGACCAGGCAGGTGATGCACCACGCCGCGGTGGCGTTGACGAAGACCGCGCGATGCTGCGCGCGCAGCTCGGCCAGCCGGGCCGCGGTGTAAGGCTCGTGCGGGATGGCGCTGGTCTCGACGCGGCCGAGCGCGGGCGCCGGCGCGGCGCGCAGCAGCATCGCCAGGAAGGCGAGCGCGGCGATCAGTGCAAGCAATGTCGCGAAGGCGCCGAAGCCGCGGCCGCGCGGTGAGGCCGCTCGGCTCGCGGTCCAGATCCACACGGCGAGCGCAAAGGCGACCATGGCGGCGAGCGTCCAGACCACGCCGTCGGGCCCGACCTCGTTGGCCAGCACCCACACCAGCCATACCGCCGCGCCGTACATCGGGAAGGCGAGGAGCTGCTTGAGATACAGCATCCAGGCGCCGGGCTTGGGGATCAGCGACAGCAGGCGCGGCGACAGGCCGATCAGCACGAAGGGCGCCGCGAAACCCGCACCCAGCGCCACGAAGATCGCGAGCGCCACCGCGGCGCTTTGCGTGAGCGCATAGCCGAGCGCCGCCGCCATGAACGGCGCGGTGCAGGGCGCGGCGACCGCGACCGCGAGCACGCCGGTGAAGAAGGCGCCGGCCGCGCCGCCCTGATGCGTCAGCCGGTCGCCGCCGCCGAAGCCCGGCAGCTCGAACGCGCCCGAAAGGTTCAGGCCCACCGCGAAGATGAGGAGCGCGAAGCCCGCGACCGCGATCGGTTCCTGCAGCTGGAAGCCCCAGCCTATCGCCTCGCCGCCGGCGCGCAGCGCGACCAGCGCGCCGCCGAGCGCCGCGAAGCTCGAGACCGCGCCGATGCCGTAAGCGAGGCCTTCGCGCGCCGCCCGCGAGACGCCGCCGCCATGGCCCGCGAGCGACAAGGCCTTCATCGCCAGGATCGGCAGCACGCAGGGCATCAGGTTCAGGATCAGCCCGCCCACGAAAGCGAAGAGCAGCGCCAGCCACAGGCTCATGCCCGCGCCGCCGCCTGCATCGGCGAAGCTCGCCGCGGGCACCGCGCCCGGCAGCGCATGCACCTGCAGCGCCTGGGACGAGCCGTCGCTCGACGTCAGCATCAAGACACCGTCAAGCGCAGCACCGGGCTTGAATGCCTTGCCGGGCGCGAGGCGCAGCACCAATCCGTTGTCCGCGAAGCCCAGTTGCTGCGGCGCGATTCCTTTGATCACGTTCGGCGTCAGCGGGAAGAACTCGGCCTTGGCAGGATGGGCGGAGGCGAGCATCGGCGCCTCGACGAAGAGATCGAGCGACGATCCACCCCGCACCGTCCCGATGCGCATAGGCCATGGCGACTTGACCGGCAGCTTGGCGCGCGCGAGCGCGAACGCCGGATCGGGCGGCAGCGCCGCGTCGCCGACATTGACGGTAACGCTCACATCCGCGTCCTCGGGCACGCAGACCTCTGCGCAGACGAGCCAGCTCGCATGCGCCTTCAAGGTCACCGCTTGCGAGTGCGCATCCTTCGGCACCGCGATATCGGTCAGCAGCCAGGGCTTGCCTTCGTAGCCATAGTCCATCAGCGGACCGACGGCCTCGGCCTGCGGCGCCGGCCATTGGATCGGCCCGGCCTGCCAGCCTTCGGGCAAGGTCGTCCATTTGATCTCGGTCGCCGCCCCCGCGTCGCCCGGGTTGATCCAATAGGTGTGCCAGCCGGTGCGCGTCGCCAGCTCCAGCGCGACGGTCAAGGTCCCGCCCGGCTTGACGGCATCGCGCTCGGCGATGAGGCGCGCATGCACCTTGGGCGCGGAGTCGATCTGCGCCGCGGCCTGGGCGGTCAGCACCATGAGCAAAGCGAGGACAAGGCGTCTCATGGCTTGGCTATAGCCTCCGGACCCGCCAGAGTGAAGCCATGAGAGCAGCTCTCGAAGACGATCCTGACGACATCGTGACCGCGCAGGCCGTCGCGGCCGTGCGCGCCTTCAACCATGCCAAGGTCCCCGACCTGACCTCGCACAGGATCACCGCGACGCTGCGCGACGACGACGGACGGCTTTGCGGCGCGGTGGTCGGGCGCATGGCCGGCGACAGCGTCTACATGGAAGTCGTGTGGACCGGCGAAGGTTTGCGCGGAACCGGCCGTGGCAGCGAGTTGATGCGCCTGGTCGAGGACCGCGCCCGTTCGCTCGGCGCGCGCACGGCGTGGCTCTATACGATGAGCTTCCAGGCCAAGCCGTTCTACGAGAAGCTCGGCTATCTCGAGTTCGCCACCCTGCCCTGGCTCGGGGCCAAGCACACGCAGCACTTCATGCGCAAAGACCTGTGAGGATCGCCGGCGGCAGTCTCGGCGGACGTACCCTCGCGGCGCCCAAGGATGCGCGCGTGCGGCCGACGGCGGACAAGACGCGGCAGGCGATCTTCAACATCCTGCGCCACAAAGACTTCGGCATCGGCTTCGCGCTCGAAGGCTGCCGCGTCGTGGATCTCTTCGCGGGCACCGGCGCGCTCGGGCTCGAGGCCTTGTCGCAAGGCGCCGCCTTCGCGCTCTTCGTCGACGATCATGCCGAGAGCCGCGCGCTGATCCGCACCAATGTCGAGGCGCTGGGCCTGACCGGGATCACCAAGATATGGCGGCGCGATGCGACCGATCTCGGCCCCATGGCGGCGGGCGCGGGAGGACCGTTCGGCCTGGCCTTCCTCGACCCGCCGTATAGGAAAGACCTTGCAGCGCCCGCGCTGGCGGCGCTGCGCGGCGGCGGCTGGCTTGCGCCGCAGGCGCTGGTCGTCGTGGAGACGGCTGAGGACGAGATCGTTCCGTACGCGGATGGATACGAATCGATGGACGCGCGGGTCTATGGCGAGACGCGGGTGACGTTCCTGGTCGCAGCACGTTGATCCCCGGCCGATTTCCGCCACGATCCGCCTGTCGGCCGGCGGGTCCTCCAGTGCCACGGGCCGGAGACCGGAAGCCTATTTGCAGAGATCGATAAGGAATACTTTCATATCTGCTATGCGAGGCCTACGATCTGCGCTATGCGACTGTCTTTCCAGCTTAGTGCGGCTTGAATTCCTTCGGAATCGCGTCGGCCTCCGCGGCGGAGAGCGGGGTCATGGTCTTGACGATGCAGCGCATCGGCAGGCTGCCGTGCATGTCGCGCGCGGCGCCCAGATCCCAGTCCGCCGCGGTGCAGACGAGATCCGAGCCCGTCGTCTGGGTGATCAGATGCGCCCCCTTGTCGGTCAGGACCGAACACGGATTGCCGAGGTCGAGGCGGTAGTAGCGCGTCTGCGCGACGCGCAGATAGATCGTCCTGGCATCGGCCGCGCGCCAGCCGTCGATCTCGCGGACGGGAAAGCAGCTCTTCGCCGGACTGGCGGCCGAGGCTTTCGTTGCGAGAGCGGGCGCGGCGAGCATTGCGATCATCGAAGCGAAAACCAGCGCGCGTTTCATGGCCGTGCTCCTTGGCTAAGCGACGCGTCATCCTAGCGCGGCAAAGGTTGGATGTCGCGCCCTGCATGTTGCGTAGGCTGCATCGCGGTGCTCTATTTTCGTTACAGGGGGTTCATTTCATGCGTAAACGTCTGCTCGTCGTGGCGCCCGTCGCCATCGTGTCGTCGCAGGCCGGCATCGCACATGCGGCCAACGGGCCCAAGGCCGAATTCCCGCTGGACGTCCGCACGAAATACTATCCGGCCGATGCGGCGGCGGCGCATGCCGTCGTCGGCACCGACGTGCAGGTTCGCGACCTGCGCGTCGCGCAATCCAGCGGCAACGCCGCGCTGGACGAGGTCGCCGCCACCTGCGCGACACAGGTGCGCTATCAACCCGCGACGTTGAACGGCCGCCCTGTCGCGGTGGCTTGGCACGAACGGACGGAATGGCGGACGCACGGATTCTAAGAGGCCTTCATGCGCGGACATCTTCTTCTCGCAGCCCTTCTCGCCATCGTCGCGTCGCCGGCACTGGCCGATGCCGGGACGGACACTTCGCCCTCGCCCGACGGCGCGCATTCCTGCGCCGACCGCTACCCCGTCGCCGCGCTGCGCGCGCATGCCGAGGGCAGTACGGTGATGAGCTTCACCATCCGCAAGGACGGCTCGGTCTCGGACCAGAAGATCGCGCGATCGAGCGGCAATCCCGATCTGGACGCGGCCGCGATGAGCTGCGTGCCGGAGTGGCGCTACAAGCCCGCGACCAAAGACGGCAAGCCGGTCGACGCGCCATGGCAGGCCGCGGTGCAATGGAAGCTTCGCAGCCCCGACGCAGCCTGGCTGGTTGCGGGCTGCACGCGCCTTCATCCGCTCGACGCAGCGTTGCTCGCCGGCATCGACGGCCGCACCCTGCTCACCTTCCGCGTCATGCCCGACAGCTCCGTGACCGATGCCGCGATCGTGCGCGGCAGCGGCAATGCCGCGCTCGACCAGGCCGGCATCGACTGCCTGAACAAGGAGCACTACAACATCGGGGCGCTCGACATCCCGCCGGAGGGCCTCGCCGGCCATGTCGAGCTCGACTGGCCCAGACAGCTCGAGCTCGACACGCCGATCGCGGAGCCGCCTCCCGCCGAGCTGGTACCGCCCAAGGCGGTCGAAAGGAGCGATTGCAGCGCGGCCTATGTAAGCACGACGGCAGCGGCACCGACCGTGGTCGCGCTCACCGTCGGCAACAACGGCGTGCCGCGCGACCTGACGATCAAGACCTCGAGCGGCAGCGCGCAGCTCGACCGCACCGCGCTGCAATGCATCGCCAAATACCGCTACCGCCCGGCGACGCTGCACGACGAACCCGTCGCGGTGAGATGGACCTCGATGATCCAGTGGAAGGATAGCCCGTTGTAAGACGCCTAGCGCCGCCCGAACAGCCGCTCGATGTCGGAGAGCTTGAGCTCCACATAGGTCGGACGGCCGTGGTTGCACTGGCCGCTGTGGGGCGTGGCTTCCATCTCGCGCAGCAGCGCGTTCATCTCCTCGGCATTGAGACGGCGCCCGGCGCGCACGCTGGTGTGGCAGGCGAGCGTGCCCGCGACCGCCTCCAGGCGCTCCTTCAACGACAAAGCCGAGCCGGTCTCGGCGATGTCGTCGGCGAGATCGCGGATGAGCGCCTTGACGTCGAGGCTGCCCAGCATCGCCGGCACCTCGCGCACCACCACCGCGTCGGGACCGAAAGGCTCGACCACGAGGCCGAGCTCTGCGAGCTGGTCGGCACGCGCCGCCACGCGCTCGACCTCGGACGGGTCGAGATCGACGACCTCGGGGATCAGCAGCGGCTGGCGCGCGACGCCGCCATTCTCCATCGCCCGCTTCATGCGCTCATAGACCAGGCGCTCATGCGCCGCGTGCTGATCGACGATGACGATGCCGTCTCTCGTCTGAGCGACGATGTAGGTCTCGTGCAGCTGCGCGCGGGCGGCGCCCAGCGGCGTGTCGGCGGCCGGTGCCTGTCCGGATTCCGGCGCGTCCGCTTCCTCGACGCGGGCGGCGAGCGGCGCGTGGAAATCGCTCGCGGCCTCGAACATGCCCTGCGCAGGGCGCTCGGGGGCGCGCCAGACATAGCTCTCCGGCTTGAGCGAGGCGAGCGTGTCGGCGGCCACCGTGGTCGAGGCGCGATGGCCCGCCTCCGCCAAGGCGCGCTTCAGCGACGAGACGATCAGTCCACGGACCAATCCGGCGTCGCGGAAGCGCACTTCGGTCTTGGCGGGATGGACGTTGACGTCGACGAAAGCCGGGTCGCAGTCCAGGAACAGCGCCAGCGCGGGATGGCGGTCGCGCGCCAGGAAGTCGGCATAGGCGCCGCGCACCGCGCCGATGAGCAGCTTGTCGCGCACCGGCCGTCCGTTGACGAACAGGAACTGCATCGTCGAATTGGCGCGATTGTAGGTCGGCAGGCCCGCGAAGCCTGCGATGGCGACGCCCTCGCGCTCGATCGCGACCGGAGCGGCATTGTCGCCGAAGTCGCGGCCCATGATCTTCGCGAGCCGGCTCAGCCGGTCGAGCTGCTTCTTCTGGCCTGCCGCTTCGCCGCTTGAGGCCTCGGGCGGCAGATCGAGCGCGCGCCGTCCGTCGAGGGTCAGCGAGAACGACACGTCGGGGCGCGCCATCGCGAGCCGCTTGATGACGTCGAGCGTCGCCAAGTCCTCGGACCGCGACGATTTCAGGAACTTGAGCCGCGCCGGCGTCGCATAGAACAGCTCGCGCACCTCGACGCGCGTGCCGTGCTGGCCGCGGGCGCGGAAGCCGCAAGGGCCGGGCGCGGTCGCGTGGCCGCCCTCGACCTTGATCTCGTGGGCCTCGCCGGTCGCGGTGCGGCTCCGGATCGTGAGCCGCGCCACCGCACCGATCGACGGCAGCGCCTCGCCGCGGAAACCCATGGTGGAGATGTTGGTCAGATCGTCGCCGTCGAGCTTGGAGGTCGCGTGACGCTCGACCGCGAGCGCGAGCTCGCCGGGGTCCATGCCCAGCCCCTCGTCCTCGACGAGGATCAGCTCGGCCCCGCCGGCCGATACCGCGACGTCGATGCGCAGAGCGCCCGCATCGAGCGCGTTCTCGACCAATTCCTTGACGGCGCTGGCCGGACGCTCGACCACCTCGCCCGCGGCGATGCGGTTGATCGTGCCTTCGTCGAGACGGCGAATCCTCATGGGCTATCCTAGCCCGCGAGATATTCCCTCGCGAGGACCTTGCCCTCTTCCACGCCGGGCTGGTCGAAGGGATCGACGCCCATCAGCCGGCCCATCACGATGGTCTCGAGCATGAAGTGCATCATCAGGGCGCCGACCGAGCGCGCGTCGATGGTGGGCATGTGGATGCGGCGCACCGGGCGGCCGTTGCGCGCCAGGGTCTTTGCCGTCGCGCGCACCTCGGCATCGACGAGGTCGCCCATCGTCTTGCCGGCGAGATAGTCGATGCCAAGCGACGCGGCGCGTTTGGACGGAGCCGCGGGCCCATGCCCTTTCATGTCGGTCGATAGCAGCGTGTAGAGCGACTTGCCCGGCCCGTCGCGGAACAATTGCAGCTGGCTGTGCTGGTCGACCGGGCCGACCGCGCCCACCGGCGTCGAGCCCTTGCCGTCCTTGCCGAGGCTCTCGGCCCAGAGCTGGCGCCACCAGCCCTGCAAGGTCGATAGCCGGTCCGCATAGGCCCAGAGCACCGTCTGGTCGAGGCGTCCGGCTTGCGCCAGCGCGAAATGCAGCGCCGCGCCTTCCGCCGCGCGCGACGGTTCGGCCAAGGTCTCGGCCGCGCCGGCGCGCAACGCCTTCACGTCGATGCCCATCAAGAGCGCGGGCAAGGCGCCCACCACGCTGAGCACCGAATAGCGTCCGCCGATGCCGGTCGGGTGGTCGAGCACCGGACAGTCGATCGCGCGCGCGAACTTGAGCAGCGGCGAATCCTTCGGTTCCGTCACGACCGCGAAATGATATTTGAGGTATTGGCTCGCGCCGAGCCGGTCGAAGACGTCGGCCGCGCTCAGCGCCTGCATCAAGGTCTCGGCCGTGCCGCCCGACTTCGAGATCACCACGAAGCGCGTGGTCTTGAGATCGGCGGTTTTGAGGAAATGCTCCCACGAGAACGGATCGGGATTGTCGTGGAAGCTGACGCGCGCGCCCTTTCGGCCAAAGGCCTCGAGCGCGGTCTTGAGTGCCTGGCCGCCCAGGCTCGAGCCGCCGATGCCGAGCACCGCGACGTCGCTGGTCTTGTCGCACCAGCCGTCGACCACCTTCTGCGCGGCGTCGATGTCGGAGGTCTGGCCCGGGATGGAGAGCAGCTCGATGCCGCTCTTCATCGTTGCGTCCAGATGGGTCTGCGCCTCTTTCAGCGCCGCGTCATAGCCCGCGACCGAGGCGAGCTCGAGGGAGATATCGAAGGATGCCATCGCCATAGAATGTCATACGCGGCGATAGGTTCCAACGACGTCTTGGGCGCTCACATATGGTCGAGGCGCGGATCGAGGTTGGTCGCCCAATGGGCCCGGAACACCTTCTCGGCCGCCCGCCATTTGTCGACCTGGCCGCTGAGCTTCGCGGCCTCCATGAGCCCGAAATAGGCCCAGCCGTTGCCGGGCCGGGTCTGGAGGCTCTCATTGAGCAGTTCCTCGGCTTTCTTCAGGTAAAGCGGCGGCGGCGCACCTTCCTCGGCCCGGAGATAGAACGATGCCAAGGTCTGCTTCACCGGCAGGACCCAGCTGCCGGGCAGACCGTCGGGCATCCTCGTCTGGATCGCCGCCGCGGTCTCGCCTTCGCGGATCGCATCGCGCCAGTTTTTCTGCTGTGCGGCCACCTGGGCATGCGCAAGATGGGACATGATGTCGACCAGGCACGGCTCGGTATGGAAGACCTTGAGCTTGTCCGGACATTGGTCCTTGTTCGGATAGGCGTTCACTGCAGCGTCGAACTCTGCGAGATCGTCTTTCCATTCCACCCCGCTCCACAGCGTCGCGCGCAGGCGGACATAGCGATAGGCGACGGTCGCAAGCGGCTGCTTGTCTCCGGGCTTGGGGAACAGGAAGACGTCTCCCGACTGCAACAGCGGGAAACGGCCCAGATAGTACATCGCGCGATAATAGTCCTGACGGTAGCTGCCGGCCGTCTTCGGCTGCGTATCGAGAAGACGCGCGGCCGCGATCTCCACGACGTCCTTCTGCCCGCGCATGAGCGCCGCCCACATCAGCGACTGCAGCACGTGCGGATAGGAATCGTAGCGATAGCGGTCGCCGTCGGGGTGAACGAGCTTGTTGTTGGGGTCAGCGAAGTACCTGTCGTCCGCCTTCATCGCCTTGTCGTCGGAGATGACCGCCTTTTCCGGCTTACCGAGCAGGAGATAGATGTGCGACGGCATGTGCACCATGTGTCCCGCATTGGGGGCCATGCCGCCCCGCTGGTCGGCGGCCGCCTCGGCGGGTCCCGGCATGTTCGACGCCTCCATCAGATGCAGATACCAGTACCAGAGCCCGGTATGGGTCTCGTTGAACGGCGCGTCCATCGCGAGCTTTATCGCGGCGCGCCCTTCGGCCAGCCTGTCGCCGCGCGGATTGCCGAGGATCGCATCCATGTAGAGGCAGGTGATCTCGGCGTCGTGGTTGTTGTTCGACCAGAACTGCCGCATGAATCCGTGATAGTCGGACACGCGCTTGCTGTAGCAGTTCTCGCCGTTATTGCAGTTCTCGGTGCGGACCAGCAGCGCGCCGACGAGGCCTGTCGCCTGCTTCTGCTTGTTTGGATCGAAGATCTTGTCGGCTTCGGTGAGCGCCCTGCGCGCCTCCTGGCGGTCGGGCTCGGGGGTGAGGAACTCGCCCGGCCTGACGCTCAGCGACGCCGCGATTCCCCAATAGCAGTATCCGCAGCGCGTTTTGGTGAGCTCGGCGAGCGCGGCCGCCTTGCGGAACGCGCGATAGGCCTCGCGGAAATTGAAGGCGTAATAGAAGCGCAGGCCCTGGTTGAAATAGTTCTGGACGTCCCGGTCGTCGCGGTAGAGCTCCCGCTTGGTCGCGCCAAGTCCTTCGAACAGAGGGATCGTATCGGAGTCCTTCTCGGCCAGGCAGACGGTGGGAAGCTCTGCATCCCCGTTCGGGTGCGCGTTACGCCAATTCGCGCAGTCCGTGTGGAGGTCCGCACGAGCGGGCGTAGCGCCCAGAACCGCAAGAACGAGAGCGAGCGCAAAGCCGGCCCGACGCATCTTCTTCCCCCCGAGATGGAATCGGGAAGAATTCTACTTGCTTTTGACCGTCCCCGCCACGACGACGGTCAGCTTCCCGGGATCGAACAGCTTCTTCGCCACCCGCTTCACGTCGTCGAGGGTTATGGCGTTGATCAGCCCATTGCGCTTGGCGACGTAGTCGACGGACAGGCCGGCGCGCTGGAAGGCTGAGAGCTGCGAGGCGGTGCCCTGGTTCGACGCGAAGGCGCGCGGGAACGAGCCCGTGAGATAGGTCTTGGCGTCGGCGAGCTCCTGCGGCGTCGGGCCCTGGTCGGCGAACCTGGTCATGGTCTCGCGCACCGTGTCGAGCGTCTCCTGCATCGCGTCGGCGCGCGTGGCGACGAGGCCTTCGATGGCGCCGGCGCGGCGCAGGTCGGAAAGCTCCGTCGAGATGTCGTAGGTGAGCCCCTTCTTCTCGCGCACGTCGGCGGTCAGCCGCGAGGCGAAGCCGCCGCCGCCCAGGATATAATTCGCGACATAGGCGGGCAGGAAATCCTTGTCGGAGCGGATCACGCCGGGCAGCCCGAACACGGCATTGGGTTGCGGCACGTCCATCTTGACGACATGGATCCCGGGCGCGCCAAGCCGCGCGGCGCGCGACGGCAAGGGCGGCTGCTTGGCGCCCAAGGGCCCAAAGGTCGCTTTCACGATGTCGGCCAGCTGCGCTGCGGTAAGGTCGCCGGCGGCGGCGATCTTCAAGCCTCCGTGCACCCAATGGCTCGCGGCGAAGTTCTTGAGATCGATGCGGTTGATCGCGTTCAGCCCCGCCGGATCGCCGTCGGTGGAATGCGCGTAAGGATGGCCGCCGAAGAACACGCGGTTGAACTCGCGCGCCGCAACCTCGGATGGGTCCTCGTCCTGCTGCGCCAGGTTCTGCAGCATCTGCGTGCGCACGCGCGCGATGGCGTCGCCGTCGAAGCGCGGCTTGGCGAGCGCCATGGCGAGCAGCTTGAACGCGTCCTTGGCATTGGCGCTCAGGGTCACCAGCGTGACGACGGTCCAGTCGCGGTCGGTCTGGACGCTGAGCTGGATCGCGCGGTCGGCCAGCGCGTCGTGGAAGGCGCGCGAATTGGTGTTGGCCGCGCCCTCGTCCATCATCGAGGCGGCGAACGAGGCGAGCCCGTTCTTGCCCGGAGGATCGTAGGACGAGCCGGCGGGGAACGAGGCGACCAGCGCGACCATCGGCAGGGTGTGGTCCTCGGCGAACCACACCTCCTCGCCCTTGGCGAGTTTGAGCTGCTTGGCGCCGAAGGCCTGCGCGCCCAGCGGCGCCAGCGCGACCATCGCACCGATAAGAAGCGCGCGCATTCTCATGGCGAAGCCGGGGTGAGTTCGGCGGTGACGGACTCGCGCTTGATGAGGTTGTCGCGCGCGACCTTGGCGACCTGATCGCCCGGGACCTGCTGGATGCGGTCGGGCCAGGCGCGCACGTCGAACACCGTCAAGCCGATCGACAGCGCCTGTCCGTAAGCGGACGCCATCGCGAACTGGCTGTCGCGGCGATAGGTGGCGCTGGCCACGAGCTGCGTCTTGGCGCGGGCGAGGTCCTTGGCATCGGGCTTCGTCTTCGCGGCGTTGGCGAGCACCGCGTCGATGGCGTGCTCGAGCACGTCCATTCGCACGCCCGGGCGCGGATAGGCGAAGAGCGTGAACGAGCCGGCATCGCGGTGATAGCCGTCATAGCTCGCGCCCGCATTGGTCGCGAGCCGCTTCTCGACCACCAGCCGCTTGTAGAGGGTCGAGGAATAGTCGCCGCCCAGAAGCTGCGCCAAGGTCTCCAGCGCCTCGGCCTGGCCGGGCGCGGCTTCCGCATAGGACGGCACGCGGTATTCGCGCATGAACAACGGCACCTTGGCGTCCTTGCTCGACACGTTCAGCCGCGTCTCGCCCATGCGCGGAGGCTCGGCAAAGGCCGCGCGCGGCAGAAGCTCGCGCGCCGGCACCTTGGCATAGGCCGCCTGCGCCAGGTTGCGCACCTCGTCGACGCTGACGTCGCCGGCGACGACAAGGATCGCGTTGTTGGGCGCGTAGTGGTGATTGTAGAAGTCCTGCGCCTCGGCGCGGCCGATATGGCGGATCTCCTCTGGCCAGCCGATCACCGGGCGGCCGTAAGGGTGCGACAGCATAAGGGCCGCGTCTATCTGCTCGTTGAACAGCGCCTGAGGGTCGTTGTCGATGCGCATGCGGCGCTCTTCCAGCACCACGTCGCGCTCCGGCGCCACCGCCTTGTCGGAAAGATCGAGATTGGCCATCCGGTCCGCCTCGAGCGCCATCGCGCCGGCCAGCCGGTCCTTGGCGATCTCCTCGTAGAACGCGGTATAGTCGTGGGTGGTGAAGGCGTTGTCCTCGCCGCCGTTGCGCGCGATGGTCTGGCTGAAGGTGTCCCCGGGCGCCTTCTTGGTGCCGCGGAACATCATGTGCTCGAAGAAATGGGCGAGCCCCGACAGCCCCTGCGGATCGTCGACGCCGCCGACCTTGAACCAGATCATTTGCGTGACGACCGGCGCGCGGCGGTCGGGGATGACCACGACCTGCATGCCGTTCTGCAGCGCGAACTGGAACGCCTTGGGCGCCTCGGCGTCCGCGCCGCCCGCGACGAGCAAGAGCGATGCGGTCGCCACAACAAGCGCGAAGCGATGGCGTAGGGCAGTCAAAGCGTGGATACCTACCAAGATTGTCACGGCCCGCGAATGCGGACCGCCCAGTTGAAACCCTGCGCGATTGTCGCCGGCGCGGCGCAGCTTAGTCCTCCAGCAAGAGAATGCGTCAGCTGGGTGGCCCGCATTCGCGGGCCATGACGCCGCACTAACTAGAAAATCCCATCGAGCCAGCCGTGGGACTCCTTGTCGTCGGAGTCCTTGTCGTCCTTCTGCTCCTGGATCGTGGCGGAGTCCTTCGACCCCTTCTGGCCCGAGGCCTTCTGCGCCGACAGGCGCCGGTCCTCGGACTCGGCGTTGACCGGGGAGCCCGGCACCTTCTCGTCCTGCCAGAACAGCACCTTCTTGGTGAAGCTGTCGTCGGCGGCTTCCATGGCACGCCCGTCGGCGGCGATCTCCTGGCGGATCGACGGATCGATCCGGTTCACGCCGGCTTGGGCGAGCAGGAGCTTCTCGGATTCCGAATAGTCGCCCGGAATCTGCTTGGCGGCGGCGACCGGATCGGTATCGAACAGCGCCGATTGCGCGGCGTCGGTCGGCGCCACCTGGTTGGTCGGCGCGGCGCCGTCGCGCGGCGGCTTGAGCGCATATTCCGGCGGGATGATGAGGGGCTGCTTGGTGACGATCGCGAACTCGTCGGGGCCTTCCTTGTTGATGCCGGCGGCCCGGCGCAGAGAATCGCAACCCATCAACGACAGCGCGCAGACGCCGAGCACGGCGAAGCGCACGAACGCACGCGAACGGTATTCCATGACCACTCCCATATTAGGGAACGCTCCCCGCGTTCGGGGACCGCTCCCATGTCAGGCGCTGTCGCCCCCTGCCCGGGTCTCAGGCTTCAGCAGCGCGTCGTATAAAAGGGCGATGACGCCGAAGGTGATGGCGGCATCCGCGACATTGAACACATACCAGTCGTAGCCACGGCCGTAAAAGTGGAAAAAGTCGGCGACCCGCCCATAGATTAACCGGTCTATCAGATTGCCTAGCGCCCCGCCGATGACGAGGCCGAGGCCCACGGTCAGCGCCAACCGGTCGGAATTCCACAGCCACCAGCCCAAAGCCGCCACCGCGGCGATGGAAAACAGCGCCAAAGCCGCGGTTCCTTCCGGTCCGCTGGCGGGGAACAGCCCGTAGGAAACGCCCGGATTCCACACCATGACCAGGTTAAAAAACGGCAAGACCGGGACGGCTTCGCCGTTGGCGAAGTCCTTGAAGCCGAAGCCGTACAGCATGAGCGTCTTCGACCCCTGGTCGAGGATCAGCGCCAGGCCGGCCGCGGCGAGGCCCGCCTCGCGGGCGTTGAGAATCCAGTTCTTCATGTCCCAGGTCTTCATCCGCGTCTTCATGTCCACGTCGTCTTCATGTCCACGTCTTCATGCCGCGTCCACGGCCTCCGAGCAGCGGTTGCACAGGTCGGGATTGGAGTTCTTGCCGACCTCTTCCAGGATCATCCAGCAGCGCGCGCATTTGTCGCCGCGGGCATGCTCGAAGCGGACCGCCACGCCGGACACGTCGGACAGGCGGAAGGCGTCGTCCGGGGCCGCGACCTGCGCGATATGCGCGCCCGAGGTGATGGCGATCTCGGCCAGGTTCACGCCCTCGAGGACCGCGCGGTCGGCCGCGTCGTCGAGATAGAGCAGCGGCGCCGCCTCGAGACTCGCGCCGATCACCTTGTCGCGGCGCGCGACTTCAAGCGCCCCGGTGACGACGCGGCGGATGGTGCGGATGCGGCTCCACTTCTCCACCAGCGCCTCGTCGCGCCAAGCGGACGGCGTCTCGGGGAAGGTATGCAGATGCACGCTGTCGTCCGGGAAGCGCAAGGTCCAGGCCTCTTCCATCGTGAAGCACAGGATCGGCGCGAGCCAGGTCACGACGCGGCGGAATATCTCGTCGATCGCGGTGCGCGCCCCGCGGCGGCGCTGCGACGAGACCGCGTCGCAATAGAGCGCATCCTTGCGGATGTCGAAATAGAACGCCGAGCACTCGTTGGTGCAGAACGAGAACACCGTGTTGTAGACGCGGTTGAAGTCGTAAACGGTGTAGCTCTCGCGCACGACGGCGTCGATCTCGACCAGCCTGGCTAGGATGTAGCGCTCGAGCTCGGGCAGCTCGGCCGTGCGCTCGCTCTCGTCGAAGCCCGCGAGATTGGCCAGCATGAAGCGGATGGTGTTGCGCAGGCGGCGATAGGCGTCGGCGTTCGCCTGGATGATGTCGTTGCCCATGCGCAGGTCTTGGGTGAAGTCCGACGACGCCACCCAGAGGCGGAAGATGTCGGCGCCGTTCGCGTTCGCGACGTCCTGCGGCAGGACGGCCTTGTCGATCGACGATTTGGCCATCTTGTTGCCCTCGCGGTCGAGCACGAAACCCGCGGTCAGCACCTCGTCATACGGCGCCCGGCCGCGCGTGGCGCAGCTCTCCAAGAGCGAAGACTGGAACCAGCCGCGATGCTGATCCGAGCCTTCGAGATAAAGGTCCGCGTGACTCTTCTGCGGCCATTCCGGCTCCAGCGGCTGCTCGACCGTGAAAACATGCGTCGAGCCGCTGTCGAACCAGACGTCGAGGATGTCCTTGACCTGCTCGTAGTCGTCCGGGTTGCGGCCGTTCCCTAAGAACCGCGAGGCGGGCGAGTTGAACCAGGCGTCGGCCCCCTCTTCCCGGAACGCGGCCACGATGCGCGCATTGACCTCTGCATCGTTCAGGATCTCGTTCGTCTTCCTGTCAACGAAGATCGCGAGCGGCACGCCCCAGGCGCGCTGACGCGACAAGACCCAGTCGGGACGGTCCTTGACCATGCCCGCGATGCGATTCTCGCCCGAGGGCGGATACCACTTGGTGTCGCCGATGGCTTTCATGGCGCGCGTGCGCAAGGTGCCGCCGCCCGGGATCTCCTTGTCCATCGCCGCGAACCATTGCGGCGTGGCGCGGAAGATCACCGGCGCCTTGGAGCGCCAGGAATGCGGATATTGGTGGCGCAGCGTACCCTTTGCGAGCAGCGCGCCTGCCTCGATCAGCTCCTTGATCACCGCGCCGTTGGCGTCGCCGTCCTTCTTGCCGTCGCGCGACAGGATGAACTTGCCCGTGAAGCCGGGCGCGTGTTGCGTGAACGCGCCGTCCGCGGCGACGACGTTGAACGCGTCGGGATTGGTGACCATGTAGTCGGGGAAGGCCTTGAGCACGAGCTCGAAGTCCTCCTCGCCATGGCCGGGCGCGGTGTGCACGAAGCCCGTGCCGGTGTCGGCGGTGACGTGATCGCCCGAGAGTAGAGGCACGTCGAATTCGTAGCCACGCCCACGGAACGGATGCGCCGCGACCAGGCCGTCGGGGTTCAGAGCGGCTATGCGCTTCAGCACGACCTGGGCATGCTTGGCGGTCTGCTCGGCGAGCTCGTCGGCCAGCGCGATCTTCTCGCCCGGCTTCACGAACGAACCCTCGTCCGCGCTCACGACCTCATAGACGCCGTATTCCATCGTCGGCGAGAAGGCGATCGCGCGGTTGCCCGGGATCGTCCACGGCGTGGTCGTCCAGATCACGATGGAAACGCCAGCCAGATGCGGTTGCGGCGAATTCTCCGGCGACGTCGCGAAATGCTCGTTTGCCCGGTTCCACCGAACATGCAAGATCGGGAACTTCACATAGATCGTCGGACTGGTCTTCTCGTGATACTCGACCTCGGCTTCGGCGAGCGCGGTCTTCTCGACCGGCGACCACATCACCGGGCGGAAGCCGCGATAGAGAAGGCCATTGCCGACGAACTTGTGCAGCTCGCCCGCGATCACCGCTTCGGCGCGGTAGTCCATCGTGGTGTAGGGCTTGTCCCACTGGCCCATGCAGCCCAGGCGCTTGAACTGGTTCCGCTGCACGTCGATCCAGTGCTCGGCGAATTCGCGGCAGTCGCGGCGCAGCTGCGCGATCGGCACGTCGTCCTTCGACTTGCCCTCCTTGCGGTACTTCTCCTCGATCTTCCATTCGATCGGCAGGCCGTGGCAGTCCCAGCCCGGGATATAGGGCGCATCGAAGCCCAAGAACCCGCGGCTGCGCACCACGATGTCCTTCAGCACCTTGTTGAGGCCGGTGCCGGAATGGATCTCGCCGTTCGCATAGGGCGGGCCGTCGTGGAGGACGAACAGCGGCCGCTTCTCGGACTTGGCCTGGGCGCGGATACGGCCATAGAGGTCCATCGCCTCCCAGCGCGCGAGCCACTTGGGCTCGGCCGCTGGCAGGCCCGCCTTCATCGGGAACTCGGTCGTGGGCAGGAACAAGGTGGCGCGGTAGTCGCTGGCACCGGAAGAGGGGGCGCCGGAATCGGTTTTGGGATCGCTCATTTGTTTGTTTCGGGTCTTCGTTCAGGAGCCGGCACCCGGTCTCCGCTCAGCCGAAAGGGTCAGCCCTCCCGGCGCGGAGCCGGGCGGCAAATTCGCGAAATCCTCAAGACTTCCGGCATCGGCCTGCCTGCCAAATCGGTCAATGCGGGGTTCTAGCAGCGCACCCCCGCCCGGTCCAGCGTGGCCCGGGCTTCGGCAGAATCCTTGGCGATCTGCGCCTTGAGGGCGTCGAGGTCGGCCAGATTCATCTCGGGCCTGAGATAGGCCACCAGCTCGACCGAGAGGTGCTTGCCGTAGAGGTCGCCGTCGAAATCGAACAGGAAGCTTTCGAGCAGCGGCACGTCCGTCTCGAACATGGGACGGACGCCGAAATTCGCGACGCCCAGGTGGCGCGACATGACCCGCTCGTCCTCGACGACCGAGGCGCGCACGGCATAGACGCCGAACGCCGGCTTGAGGCAGTCGTCGAGGCGCATGTTCGCCGTCGGCACGCCGATGGTGCGGCCGCGCTTGTCGCCGTGCTCGACGCGGGCCTCGACGGCCCAGGTGTGGCCGAGCAGCCGCGCCGCCTCGTCAGGCCGGCCGGCCTTGAGCGCCTGGCGGATGGCCGTCGACGAGATCTTCTCATGGCCGTCGCCGATCGGCTTGAAGACGTCGACGCCGAAGCCCTCCATCTCGCCCATATAGGAGAGCACGGTCGCGTTGCCGGCGCGGCCCTTGCCGAACTGGAAATCCTCGCCCACCACGACGCAGCCGACCTGGAGCCCGCCGACAAGCACGTCGGTCACGAAATCCTGCGCGCTCTTTGCGGCCATCTGGGCATCGAAGGGCAGCGCGAACATCGCATCCGTGCCGAGCTCGGCGAGCAGCCGCGCTTTCGTGCGGAACGGCGTGAGCCGGAACGACTCCGCGCCGGGACGGAAGAACTCCTGCGGATGCGGCTCGAAGGCCAGGATGCCCAGCGGCGCGCCGCGCTCGCGCGCCTTGGCCTCGGCCTCGGCGATCAGCGCCTGGTGCCCGCGATGCACGCCGTCGAAATTTCCGACCGCCACCACCGCGCCTTGAAGGGCGGGCGGGATGTGCTCGTAGTGGCGGATGATGCGCATCGGGCCACGCGAGGATCAGGTGTTCGGCCGCGACGGCGCCATGACCATCGCCTCGCCTTCCACGACCGTGACGTCGCCCACCTTGCAGACGCAATCGAAGATCACGCGCCGCTTCTCGGCATTGACCTCGCGCACGGTGCAGGTGGTGACCACCGTGTCGCCGATGCGCACCGGCGCCTTGAAGCGCGTGGTCAGGCTCATGAAGATCGTGCCGGGCCCGGGAATCTGCATGCCGAGCACGGTCGAGATATAGCTCGCCGACAGCATGCCGTGGGCGATGCGGCCCTTGAACATGGTGGTCTTGGCGAACGCCTCGTCGAAATGCACCGGATTGACGTCGCCGCTCACCTCGCCGAACAGCTGGATGTCGCGCTCGCTGATCGTCTTGGTGAAGCTCTCCGACAGGCCGGGCTTCAGGTCGTCGATGTAATAGGTCATGACTCGTCCTCTACCATGAAAGTGTCTGCATTGCGGCACGCGCGGCGACGCCCGCCTTGGCGAAAAGCTCGGCCAGGTGTTCGGCCGTCATCTCGCGCACGTCCTCGCCATGGATGCCGTCGGCGATGAACAGCGCGTCGATGCCGGCCGCATTGGCGCCCTTGATGTCGGTATGCATCCCGTCGCCGATGGCGAGCAGGCGCCCGGTCGCTGTCCGGCGCACCAAATCGTAGATCTCAGGCTTGGGCTTTCCGTAATAGACGACCTCGCCGCCGGTCTTCTCATAGGCATCGGCCAACGCGCCCGCGCACCAGATGAGCTTGCCGCCGCGCTGCACCACCCAATCGGGATTGGCGCAGAGCATCAACAGCCCGCGCGATTTCATCTCCGCCAGCGCGGCCTTGTAGTCGTCCGGCGTCTCGACGTCGTCGTTGAAGAGACCGCTGTTGAGGACGACCTCGGCATCCGCGATTTCGGTCTCCCGGATGCCGAGACCTTCGAAGATGCCGCGGTCGCGCTCCGGCCCCAGGTGATACATCGTCAGCGGCTTGCGGCGCTCGAGATCGAGGCGCGTGGCGATTCCCGAGGTCACGATCTCGTCGTAAGCGTCTTCGGGGATGCCGTAGCGCTCGAACTGCACCAAGAGATCGTGCTTGGGCCGCGGCGCGTTCGACAGCAGCACGACCTTGCCGCGCTCGCGGAAGGCCCGCAACGCCTCGACGGCGGCACGGTTCGCGACATGGCCGTTATGCAGCACGCCCCAAACGTCGCAGACGAGCGAATCGTAGTTGGGCGCGATCTCGCGAAGGCCGGACAGGATCTGGGGGGACGGCATGGGCCGTTGATACAGACAGCCGGGCCGAAATCAAGCGCTCTTGCGGAACGGGATGACAGGCGCCCCAGCCTCGATCTTCGGTTCCGCCTTCGCCTGAGCCTCCGGCGGCGCGTCGCGCACCGCGCGCGGCTCGCCGAAGAGATAGCCCTGCGCATAGTCGACGGCATAGTCGAGCAGCTGCACCACGGTCTTCTCGTCCTCGACGCGCTCGACGACGAGGTTGAGGCCGTGACGCTCGAGCAGCTTCTTGAAGTCTTCCGGCCCGACCGCGGCGCGCGCCTGTCCCATGCCGCCGAGCAAGGTCTCGGCGCGCACTTTGAGGTGCCGGAAGCCGATCCTTTTCAGGCGCGCGAAATCGAGCGCCAGGCTGGTGACGTGATCCATCGACAGCGCGAAGCCGAGGCTCGAGAGGAACGCGAGGTTCTCCTCGCCCTTCGCGCCGGCCTTGGCGAGGGCGTCCTGGCCGAACTCGAAGATGATCTGGCCCGCGAGGTCGCGATTGGCCTGCATGTATTCCAGGAACTGCGGGAAGAACTCCGCGTCGGTCAGCGTATCGCCCGAGATGTTGCAGAACACCCCGACCTCGCGATGCTTTTGCGTCAGGCGGCGCACGATCTGCACGCAGCGGAACAGCAGCAGGTTGTCGACGACCGACATCAGCCCCGCGGGGGCTGCGACCTTGATGTATTGCGCCGGCATGATGACCTGGCCGTTCTCGGCGCGCAGCCGCGACAGCGCCTCGTAATAGCGCAGCTTCCTCTGCGGCAGGCTGACGATGGGCTGCAGATAGAGGTCGACGCGGTTCTCCTCCAGGCTGGCGCGGATGGTCTCGAGCAGGTCGGATTCCAGATAGGCGGCCGCGGTGCCTTGGGCGGGAATGGCCGCGGCCTCGGGCGCAGGCTCGGCCTTCGACTTGGTCGCGATGCGCTGCGCGAAATCGCGCATCAGGCTTTCGAGCACCTGGAGCTCGGCGACGATCTTCTTGCCTTGCGCATTGGCGCGCGCCTCGACGGCTTTGCTCACCTCGTCGATGCGGGCTTCGGTCTGGTGGAGCGCGAGCTCGATGGCGGCGTTGGCACGCTTGAGGCCCAAAATCTCGCGAGCGCTCGCCTTGCGCTGGCGGCGCGCGTCGAAGCCCGACTGCACCTGCAGCGCGAAGAGGAAGAGCCCGGCGCCGGCCGCGATGCCCAGCCCCAGACCGGCGAACAGGCCGATCGCTCCGCCGATGGCGGCTGAACCGAAGAGATAGATGACGAGGGTCAGGAATCTGGCCATGGGCGCCGCTCGCAAAAACGGGCAATAATTGCCTATGGTTCTTTCCAATCCCTTAACCAAACAAAGCCCGGGAGGCCGCCCATGACCACGCTTCACGATTTCAGCTTCCGCTCCATCGACGGCGGGCAGCTCCCCCTGACCCAGTTCAAGGGCAAGGCGGTGCTGGTGGTGAACGTGGCCAGCCAGTGCGGGCTGACCCCGCAATATTCAGGGCTCGAGGCGCTGTGGCAGGCCAAGCGCGACAAGGGCCTGGTCGTGCTCGGCGTGCCCGCCAACGACTTCGGCGCCCAGGAGCCTGGCAGCGAAAGCCAGATCAAGAGCTTCTGCGAGACGAACTTCGGCGTCGACTTCCCGATGGCCGCCAAGGAGCACGTCGTGGGGCCGGACGCACACCCGCTCTACAAGTGGGTCGCGAGCGAGCTGGGCCCCGACGCGGCGCCGCGGTGGAACTTCCACAAATACCTGTTCAACAAGGACGGCACCATCGCCGGCACCTTCGGCTCGGCCACCGTGCCCGGCGACGCGGCGATGGTGGCGGCGATCGACGAGGCGCTCACGAAGTAGCTTCCTTGCTGTAGCTCTTCACCCGCATCGTCACCAGCTCCTCCGCGGCGGTTGGGTGCAGCGCCACGGTCGCGTCGAAATCGGCCTTTTTCGCGCCCATCTTCATCACCACGGCGGCCATCTGCACGATCTCGGCGGCGCCCCAGCCGAAAATGTGGCAGCCGAGCACCGTGCCGGTCTTGGCATCGACCACGAGCTTGAACAGCGAGCGCTCCTCGCTGCCCGTCATCGTGTGCTTCAACGGGCGGAACGTCGACTTGTAGACGTCGACCGCGTGGCCGAGCATCAGCGCCTTCTGCTCCGACAGTCCCACGGTCGCGATCTCGGGCGTGGTGAAGACCGCGCTGGGCACGTGCTCGTGGTCGGGCGCGGTCGGTGTCCGATCGAACACCGTCTTGACGAAGCACATCGCCTCGTGGATCGCGACGGGGGTGAGCTGCAACCGGTCGGTCACGTCGCCGATCGCATAGACGTTCGCGGCCGAGGTCTTCGAATATTCGTCGACCACCACCTCGCCGCGCTTGCCCAGCCGCACGCCCGCCTTCTCGACATGCAGCGAGGCGGTGTTGGGCTGGCGGCCGATGGCGAGCATGATCTGGTCGCATTCGACGACGCCGCCCTTGTTGGTCTCGGCATGCAGGCAGCTGCCGCGCCGCTCGACCTTGGTGAACTCGCAGCCGAGCAGCACGTCGAGCTCGCGGCGCTTCATCGAATCCATCACCGCGTCGCGCAGGTCGTCGTCGAAGCCCCGCAACGGCTTCTCGCCGCGATAGACGAGCGAGACCTTCGCGCCCAGCCCGTGGAAGATATGCGCGAATTCGAGCGCGATATAGCCGCCGCCCGCGATGAGGATGCGCTCAGGGAACCTTTCCAGATGGAACGCCTCGTTCGAGGTGATGCAGAGATCGCCGCCTGGCACGATATGGCTCGTGCCCATCTCGCGCGTCGGGCTGTTGCCGGTGGCGATGAGGATGGTCCCGGCGGTGACGCGCCGCCCCTCGTTCAGCAGCAGCAGCGTATGCTCGTCCTCGAACACCGCGCGGTCGCCGAAGATCGTCACCCCCGCGGCCTCGACGTTGCGGCGATAGAGGCCTTCGAGGCGCGCGATCTCCTTGTCCTTGTTGGCGATCAGCGTCGGCCAGTCGAACCTGGTCTCGCCCACGCTCCAGCCGTAGCCGAGCGCCGAGTGGAAATCCTCGGAGAAGTTGCTGGCATAGACGAACAGCTTCTTGGGGATGCAGCCGCGGATGACGCAGGTCCCGCCCATGCGATATTCCTCGGCCAGGGCCACGCGCGCGCCGGCCGCCGCGGCCATGCGGCTGGCGCGCACCCCGCCCGAACCGCCGCCGATGACGAAGAGATCGTAATCGTATTGTGCCATACTCGAATCCCATGAAAGCCGGGCGGCACCTTATCCTCATTTTTCTCGCGACGCTGCTGTCGGGATGCGTCGGCGACAAGGCGGAATACGTCCATTCGGTGTGGACCGCGCCGAACGCGGCGGAGCTGACGCAGAAGGTCTATTACGTCACCGACCGCGAGGCCGATCCCGCCTGGCCCGGCGGCTTCGCCAAGCATTGGGCGGACAAGCTCTCCTGCGGCACGGCGCAGGCACTGATCCCGCCGCTGAACAAGACCGACGAGAAGACGGGCCGGCTGGGCACGCTCGCGCGCCAGGACTGCGGCACCCAGACACAAGCGATCGCGGCCTCCATCGCCGCCGAGGCGCGCGTCAAGGGCTGCAACGAGGTGCTGCTCTATGTCCACGGCTTCAACACGCTGATCGACGGCGCGATCCTGCGCGCCGGCCAGCTCGCGCTCGACACCAAGGCGAATTGCGCGGTCGCGGCGTTCAGCTGGGCGAGCGAGGGCGAGGTCGGCCGCTACGTCGCCGACATCGAGCACGGCAGCTATGCGGCGCCCGAGCTCGAGACTTTGCTGCGCGCGCTGGCGAAACAAGGATTGAGCGTCGACGTCGTCGGCCACAGCATCGGCGCCCGATTGACGCTGATGGCGCTGTCGTCCCTTGCGCAGCACGACGATCCGCCGGAGGCGTTCCTGGGCCAGTTGATCCTGGCCGCAGCCGATGTCGGCGCCGACCCCGTCAACAACGACTTTGCGCATCTGGTGGCCGATGCGCGGCCCTTCGTGCATCGCATCACGGTCTATGCCTCGCGCGGCGACGCGGTGCTGGCGGTGTCGGGCGTTGCGCATGGCAACGTGCCGCGCGCCGGACGCCGCACCAAAGGCGACCGCGCGCTCGAGGATGGGAGGATCGACGTCGTCGACGCCAGCGACGCGCCGGCCGAGCTGCTCGGCCATTCCTATTTCGCGCTGTCCACCGAGATGATCGGCGACATCGCGCTGGTGCTGCGCGGCATGCCGGCGGCCGAGCGCACCGCGCCGGACGGCGACCGGCCGGCGACCTTGACGGTGACGCCGGAGGCGGACGCGCCGCCGCACTACGTGCTGGCGGTTACGCCCGCGCGCCGGCCGGATGCCTGGGTGAAGCTGATCCGCGATCTCGCGCCGCTGGTGCCGCGCATCGAGCTGGCGCCCCTTACGGGTTCGCCGGAATGACTTCCACCTCGCCCGGATGGGCGATGACGAGCCGGGTCGCAATGCCGATGAAGAGACCGTGCTCGACCACGCCCGCGATCCCCGAAAGCGCCGCCGCGAGCGCCGCCGCATCCTTGATCGCGCCGAAAGCGCAGTCGTAGACCAGATTGCCGCTGTCGGTCTTGACCGCGGCGCCGTCCTTCATGCGCTGCACGACCTCGAGGTCCGCATAGCCGAGACGCGCGGCGGCTTCGGCGATCCTGGCCGCCGTCGCGCCGCGGCCGAAAGGGATGACCTCGACCGGCAGCGGGAACTTGCCCAGCTGCGCCACAAGCTTGGTCTCGTCGGCGATGACGATCATGGCGCGCGAGGATTGTGCGACGATCTTCTCGCGCAGCAACGCCGCGCCCGCGCCCTTGATGAGATTGAGCGCGCGGTCGGCCTCGTCGGCGCCGTCGATCGTGATGTCCAGGGGGGTAAGCGCGTCGAGCTCGCCCAACGGGATGCCCAGGCCGCGTGCTTTCAGCGCGGTGCGCTCGGACGTCGCGACGCAATCCACCTCCAGGCCGGCGCGCACACGCGGCGCCAGGAGATCGAGGAAGGCCTCGGCAGTCGAGCCGGTCCCCAAACCCAGCTTCATCCCGTGCCGGACGAACTCCAGCGCTTTGGCGGCGGCGGCGATCTTCAGCGAGTCCTGGCTCATGACAAAGACCTAGCGTACCTGCACGAAAACCACCACAGTGCAAGCCATGACGACCGAGATCGACGAGCTCAAGCAGAAGATGCGCATCTCGCTGCGTGCCGAGCGGGTGGAAAAGGAGAAGCGGCCGGGCCCGTCCTTCCACCGCCCGGGCACGGTGAACTTCAACCCCTATCAGTACGATTTTCACGGCGGCCGGTTCCTGGAGAAATACCTGCTCAAGGGCTGGCTGCCCGAGACGCCGCCGATCGGCCGGGGCACCAAGGTCACCGCCTTCGGCAGCTGCTTCGCCGTCAACATCACCAAGCATCTGGCCAGGATCGGCTTCAACACCTCGAAGGAGCGCGATCCCGACATCTATATCTCGCATCTCGGCGACGGCATGGTGAACGTGCACGCGCTGGCCGGCCAGTTCGAATGGGCGCTCGAGAACAAGCGTCCGGCCGAGAATCTCTGGCACGGCTACGACACGACGGAATATGGCTTCGACGAGGACACGCGGCTGCGCACCCGCGCAGTGTTCCTCGACACCGAGTTCTTCATCATCACCTTGGGCTTGTCGGAGGTCTGGTACGACGAGCCGACCGGCGGGGTGTTCTGGCGCGCGGTGCCGGCCAAGAAGTTCGATCCCAGCCGCCACAAGTTCCGCGTCAACTCCTTCGCCGAAACGAAATCGCAGATCGAGACGATGTACCGGCTGATCCGCCAGCACGTGCCGCAGGCGAAGGTCCTGTTCACGCTGTCGCCGATCCCCTTGGGCGCGACTTTCCGTCCGGTGAGCTGCCTCACCGCCAACTCGGTGTCCAAGGCGCTGCTGCGCGCGGCGCTCGACGAGTTCGTGCGCGAGAACTCGGCCGACCTCAACACGCGGCTGTTCTATTTCCCGTCCTACGAGATCGTGAACGACTGCTTCCCCGCGCGCTTCAAGACCGACAACCGCCATCCGCACGAGGCGGTGATCCAGACCATCATGCGCACCTTCGAGGCGGCGTTCTGCGATACCGAGTTCGCGCTCGCCGACGCCGAGAAGATGTTCGCCGAGGTGCGTGACTTCTCGCTCGAGATGCTGGGTACGACCGCGCTCGAAGCGGAGGCCGGCGGGCGCCAGCCGCGGCGCGCGAAGGAGCCCCGGCCCGCGCCGCAGTCCCGGCAGCCGAAGCCGGCGAAGCTGCCCAAACCGCCCAAGCCCGCGCCGCCGAAGCGCAGCTTTCTGCGCCGCGCGCTGTCGGCTGCCAAGCGGCGGTTGATGCCCGCCGCGAAATAGCCTCGCTATCCAAGAATGGCCTTGCGCCGCTCCAGGCTTTCCTTCGGCCATAGCGCCTGCATGTCGTAATAGATCTCGACCGTGGGCACGTCCGCCGGCAGCCCGACCCAGGGCTGCTTGGAGCGCGTGAAGATGTGCACGTCGGGCGCGATGGCCTTGGGGTCGTCGAGCGTCGCCACGCGCACGAAGCGCAAGGCCGGGCGCCGACCGTAGTCGCTCCACACCGCCACCTGGCACTGCGCGCAGCGATAGACGTCGTGCGCACGGCCGCTTTCCGTCGGCATCGAGGTCGCGACGGGGGCGCCCTTCAGCATCTCGATGCGGTCGGTCTCGATCAGCGCGTTGATGGCGAAGGCGCCGCCGGTCTGCTTCTGGCAATCCATGCAATGGCAGCAATGGGTGAACATCGGCTTGGCTGTCAGCCGATAGCGCACCGCTCCGCAGGAACAACCGCCTTCCATCGCCGCCTCCGTGTTCTTTATTCGTTCTAGACAAGATCGACAACCGTTTCAAGGCTACAAAAGTGCCATGCTTCGGAAGCTACCGTCCTGGGTTCCCGCCTATGCCGTGGTTGCCGCGGTGTTCGCGGGCCTGTTCGCGGCAGGCAGCCTGCGCGACCAACCCGCGCCCAACACGTCGCTCACCGCTGTCGCTGCGCCGCAGGACGCCGCGGCGACGCAAGACATGGGCGGCCACATCGTCTGGTCGCACGGCCATGACGGCACCGCGCGCAATGCGCAAGAGCATTGGCTGAAGCACGGCCGCGACTTCCCGGAATTCCACGATGCGGCCGAATACGAGCGCGGCGCGCTCGCGTTCCTCCGCCATCCGCCGGCCGGCACGCTGGTCAAGCGCCGCTTCAACGGCGACACGCTGCTTTACGACCCCGCGACGAACACCTTCGCGGTCGAGGATGAGGACGGCGAGCCCCGCACCTTCTTCCGGCCCGACAGCGGACGCAGCTATTGGGAGCGGCAATGAGTGTCGGCGCGCGGCAGCGACAAAGTTTGCGACGAGCCGCGGTTAACGAGCGGGAAACATCACATTGCAACTCACTAGCACCTGGATTTACTTGCAGATTTCCCAACTGAAACGCGAGATCGATAAAATTGTCGGACCCTTATGCACCACCGTTTCATACCTTGCTGCCAGGATTGCGCGTGTCAGGGACCTTCTGGGAGCTATCGAAATGGAAACCTTTGCCCGCTTCATCGAGAACGAATCCGGCGCCACCGCGATCGAATACGGCCTGATCGCCGCGCTCATCGCCGTCGTGGTCATCGGCGCGGTAACCGCCGTCGGCACCGGCCTGTCGAGCACGTTCAACACCGTTGCCGGCAGCGTGAAGTAAACGTCGGAACAGGGATGAGGCCGGGCGACCTCCGCCGTCCGGCCTTGCCTTCTTCGTCGCGCTCTTCGCCGTCAGCCCGCTTGCGTCTGCTTGAGCTGGCGCAGCAGGTCGGCGAACTGCTTCTTGCGCTTGGCGAGCTGCTCGAGGTGAAGCATCACGAGCTTCGTCACCAGCGCTTCGCCTTTCTCGGTCAGCGCGACGTTGACCGAGCGCCTGTCGGTCGTTGACGGCACGCGCGCGACCAGCCCGATCGCCTCGAGCCTGTCGACCATCTGCACCGCCGCGTTGGAGCGCAGCAAGAGCTCGCGCGCCAGATCCCCGAGAGCGATCGCGTCCTTGCCCGCGGCCTTGATCGCCAGCAGCGCCTGATATTGGAGCGAGGTGACGCCGGCCCCGACGGCCGCCTCCTCGCTGAAAGCTAGGAACCGGCGCAGCGCGGCGCGAAAGTCCGCGAGCGCGCGGATCTTCTCTTGGTCCAGATGCAAACAAAACCCTCGGCTTTAACGCGCGATCCTATCCCCGAGGCGAACGCGCAACGCCCCCAAGCGTTGCGCGTCCGGAGAAAGGGAATCGCGCGGTTCCCCGCCGGCGAGCTTAGGCGAGAGCGGGCGGCCCGTCACGCGGGTCGGAGCGGCGGCGGGATAGCATCACACCGGCAGGACGACGACGCCCAAGGCGGTCGCGCTCAACTCACTCCACCGTCACGCTCTTCGCCAGGTTGCGCGGCTGGTCGACGTCGGTGCCTTTGGCGATGGCCGCATAATAGGCGAGCAGCTGCGCCGGCACGGCATAGAGAACCGGCGCGATGAACGGGTCGGCATCGGGGACCTGGATCGTCGTCCAGGCTTGGCTGCCGGCGCTGTCGATGCCGCTCTTCTCCGAGATCAATAGCACCTTGCCGCCGCGCGCCATCACCTCCTGCATGTTCGACACGGTCTTCTCAAAGAAGGCGTCGTGCGGCGCCATCACGATCACCGGCACGTTCTCGTCGATCAGCGCGATCGGGCCGTGCTTCATCTCGCCCGCGGCATAGCCCTCGGCGTGGACATAGGAGATCTCCTTCAGCTTCAGCGCGCCTTCGAGCGCGAGCGGAAAGCTGGGCCCGCGGCCCAGATAGAGCACGTCGCGCGCCTTGGCGACCTCCTGCCCCAGGGCCTCGATGCGCGGCTCTGATTTGAGGAACTCGACGATGTGGCGCGGGATCTCTAGCAGCGCGGTGCACAGCCGCTTCTCGTCCGCTTCCGACAAGGTGCCGCGGCTGCGCCCCGCCGCGATGGCGAGCGCCGCCAGCGCAGCGAGCTGACAGGTGAAGGCCTTGGTCGAGGCGACGCCGATCTCGGGGCCCGCGAAGATCGGCAGCACGATGTCGGCGTCGCGCGCGATCGAGCTCTCGACCACGTTGACGAGCGCGAGCGTCGTCTGCCCGTTGGCCTTGGCGTCGCGGAGCGCCGCCAAGGTGTCAGCCGTCTCGCCCGATTGCGAGATGAACAGCGCCGCGCCGTCCTTCGGGTAGACCGGATCGCGGTAGCGCAGCTCGGAGGCGAAATCGATCTCGACCGGCAGCCGCGCCAGCTTCTCGAACCAATACTTGCCGACCAGGCCCGCGTAATAGGCCGTGCCGCAGGCCGAGATGGTCAGCCGCGACGCCTTGGCCAGCGCGGTTTCGAGCTTGGGATTGTCGAGCTGCACGTTCGGCCCCGCCGCGTTCAGGTAATGCGCCAGCGTGTGGTTGATCACCTCGGGCTGCTCGTGGATCTCCTTCGCCATGAAGTGACGATGGCCGGCCTTGTCGACCATCGCCGCCGAAGCATTGGTGGTGACGATCTCGCGGTTGGCGGGCCGACCCTCGGCGTCGTAGATCGCGACCTGGTTGCCGCGCACCACCGCCACGTCGCCGTCCTCGAGATAGGCGACGCGGTTGGTGAAGGGCGCGAGCGCGAAGGCATCGGAGCCCAGATAGGCCTCGCGCTCGCCATAGCCGACCGCGAGCGGGCTTCCCTTGCGCGCGCCGATCAGCAGCGACTCCTCGCCGTTGAAGATCATCGCCAGCGAATAGGCGCCGGTCAGGCGGCGCACGGCGGTCTTCGCCGCGTCCTCGGGCGTGAGCCCCTGCTCGAGATAGTCGGAGACGAGATGGACAGCGACCTCGCTGTCGGTCTCGGATTCGAACTTGTGGCCCTTGGCGACCAGCTCGCTGCGCAGCTCGCGGAAGTTCTCGATGATGCCGTTATGGACGATGGCGACGCGGGCATTGGCGTGCGGATGGGCATTGATCTCGGTCGGCGCGCCATGCGTCGCCCAGCGGGTGTGGCCAATGCCGGTCCTGCCCGCGAGCGGATGCTCACGCAGCACCGCGTCGAGCTTGGAGAGCTTGCCAGGCGAGCGACGGCGCTCGATATGGCCGCCGGTCAAGGTGGCGATGCCGGCGGAGTCGTAGCCGCGGTATTCCAGGCGCCTCAAGGCTTCAAGGATGGTCGGGGCGACCTCTTCTGTGCCCGCGATGCCGACGATGCCGCACATTATTTCTTGCCTTTCTGGGCTTTCTTCCGTGCACGGAACTTCTCGGCCCAGCCCGCGACCTCGCGCTGCTCGGCGCGCGTGACCGCCAGAGCGTTCTCCGGCACCGCCCGCGTGATGACCGAGCCGGCGCCGACATAGGCGCCGTCGCCGACGCTGACGGGCGCCACCAGCGCCGTGTCGGAGCCGATGAACGCACCGGCGCCGATCTGGGTCTTGTGCTTGTCGAAGCCGTCATAGTTGCAGGTGATGGTCCCTGCGCCGATGTTCGCCGCCGCGCCCACCGTCGCATCGCCGAGATAGGCCAGGTGGTTCGCCTTGGTGCCCGCGCCGACGGTGGAGTTCTTCACCTCGACGAAATTGCCGATATGCGCGCCCTCGCCGATCATCGTTCCCGGACGCAGCCGCGCGTGCGGCCCGACCACCGCGCCGGCTTTCACCTCGCAGCCTTCTAGCACCGTGTGGCTCTTGATCTCGGCGCTGCTGCGAACCGTGACCCCAGGCGAAAAGACGACATAGGGCCCGACCTGCACGTCGCTCTCCAGCATCGTGTCGTGGGAGAGGAACACCGTCTCCGGCGCCGTCATGCCGACGCCGCCGTCCAAGGCGCGCGCGCGCAGGCGCTTCTGCATCTGCGCCTCGGCTTCGGCGAGCTCGGCACGCGAGTTGACGCCCATCACCGTGACCGCATCGGCGACGGTGACCGCGCATTTCACGCCGTCCGTCTTCGCCACCGCCGGAACTTCGGGAAGGTAGTACTCGCCCTGCGCATTGTCGTTCCTGAGCTTCGCCGCCCATTCGAAGAACTTCTTGGCGCTCGCCGCCGAATAGGTGCCGGCGCAGCACAGGTCGACCGCGCGTTCTTCGGCATTGGCGTCCTTATATTCGACGATGCGATCAAGCAGGCCGTCTTCGCCTAAGATCACGCGCCCATAGGCCGCCGCGTCGTCGGGCCGGAACGCGACGATCGAGAAGCCGGTCTTCTCTGCGCTCTCCAGCGACTGTGCCATCATCGCGGCCTCCGCGAGCGGCATGTCGCCGTTGTTGATCAGGATCGCGCCGTCGAAATCCTCGAGCACGGCCTTCGCGCACAGCGCCGCGTGGCCGGTGCCGAGTTGCCTGTCCTGCACGACGCTTTCCGCGCCCAGGCCGGCCGCAAAGGCGCGCACCGCGTCGAAGCCCGGCGCCGTCACCACGACGATGCGCTCGCAACCCGCGCCGCGCGCCGCTTCGATCACGTGGCGCAGCATCGGCGCGCCCGCCACTGCGTGCATCACCTTCGGCAGCGCGGACTTCATCCGCGTGCCCATGCCTGCGCCCAAAATGACTGCCGCTCTTGCCATGGCTTGCCGTAACCCACGCGTCCTAAAGGGTAAAGTGACGATTCATGACGCTATGTTTCGCAGAATCTGCTAAGCGGCACATATGAGTCCAGCCCTGATCTTCGACCTCGACGGCACGCTCGTCGACACCGCGCCCGACCTGCTCGGCGCCCTGAACGCCATTCTCATTCGCGAAGGCCGCCCGCCCGTCGACCATGCCGACCTGCGTCACCTGGTCGGCTTCGGAGCGCGTACCATGATGGGCGAGGCTTTCCGCCGCACCGGCGGCGAGGTCGATCCCGTGCGCCTGCCCAGCCTGGTCGACGACTATATCGCGCATTACCGAAAGCACGTCGCGGTCGCCAGCCGTCCCTTTCCCGGCGTCGAGGACACGCTGGCCGGCCTGAAAGCCGGCGGCGCGCGGCTGGGCGTGCTGACCAACAAGCCGCAGGAGCTGACCGACCTTCTATTGCCCAAGATTCATCTCGACGGTTACTTCGCGGCGATCCACGGCGCCGGCCGCTACAGCTACAACAAGCCCGACGCGCGCGTGTTCCATCATGTCGTGGAGGAATTGGGCGGCGGGCCGGGACTGATGGTGGGCGACAGCGCCACCGACGTCGCCACCGCCCGCGCCGCGAATGTGCCGGTGATCCTGGTCTCTTACGGCTATACGCCCGAGCCCGCGTCGACCTTGGGCGCCGACGCGGTCACGGACGACTTCCGGGAGATTCCGGAACTCGCGGCGCGGTTGCTCTAAGGCGGAACAACGCCGCGCAGGCCGCGTTCCCGTTCCATGCACGATCCTCGGCACGCTTTTCTTTTGCTGGTTTCCGTCGCGCTGGCCGGCTGCGGCGAGAAGGCGAAACTGCCGGAGCAATCCGGCTGGGGCCCCAAGCCCGAGCTGCCCGCGCCGGACAAAACGCTGATCCCGACCGTCAACGCGGCCAAGGCGGTGCATTGGCAGGCGGGCGAGAAGCCGACACCGGCGCCGGGCCTGGCCGTCGGCGCGTTCGCGCGCGATCTGGATCATCCACGCTGGCTTCTGGTGCTGCCCGACGGCGACGTGCTGGTGGCCGAGACCAACGCGCCACCCAAGCCCGACGACAGCCGTGGCGTCACCGGCTTCGTCGAGCAGACGGTGATGAAGTTCGCGGGTGCCGAGAGCGGCGGCTCTGCCAACCGCATCACCCTGCTGCGCGACACCAACGGCGACGGCGTCGCCGACCGGCGCACCGTCTTTCTCTCCGGCCTGCACTCGCCCTTCGGCATGACCTTGGTCGGCGACACGCTCTATGTCGCCGACACCGACGCGGTGCTGCGCTTTCCTTACAAGGACGGCGAGACGAGCATCCCGGAGAAAGGTCAGAAGGTCGTCGACCTGCCGGCCGGCCGCATCAACCATCACTGGACCAAGAACGTCATCGCCAATGCCGACGGCAGCAAGCTCTATGTCTCCATCGGCTCGAACAGCAATGCCGGCGAGCAGGGCCTCGACAAGGAGGCCGGCCGCGCCGACATCTGGGAGGTCGATCCCAAGAGCGGAAGCCATCGCGTCTATGCCTCGGGCACGCGCAATCCGGTCGGGATGGGCTGGCGCGGCGACGTGTTGTGGGTGGCCGTCAACGAGCGCGACGAGATCGGCAGCGACCTGGTGCCCGACTATATGACCGGCGTGAAGGACGGTGCGTTCTACGGCTGGCCCTACTCTTATTACGGCGGGCATGTCGACGACCGGGTGCAGCCGCAGGACCCTGCCCTGGTCGCCAAAGCCATTGCGCCGGACTATGCGCTGGGCAGCCACACCGCGTCGCTGGGCCTGGCCTTCGCCGACGGCGCCAAGCTGGGCGGCGAATATTCGGACGGCGTGTTCATCGGCCAGCACGGCTCGTGGAACCGCGATCCGCGCGCAGGATATAAGGTCGTGTTCGTCGCGTTCTCCGGCGCGCAACCCGCGGGCGCGCCCAAGGACGTGCTGACCGGCTTCCTGAACGACAAGGGCGAGGCGCGCGGGCGGCCTGTGGGCGTGGCCATCGACAGGACCGGCGCGCTGCTCGTCGCCGACGACGTCGGCAACGCCGTATGGCGGGTGACCAAGCCGTGAGATAAACTCGGGCGCATGGGGGAGCGCATCCTTAGGCCCGATCTGATCGTGCAGACGGTCGAGCGTCTGGCCGCGCGCGTGCACGAACGATTCCCGCAATCGGGCCTCGCGTCCGTCGCCGCCGACCTGGCGCAGACCGCGAAGGCCACCGTCAGACGCGTCGAACGGCTGGCGCGGCCGAGCTTCCTGCTGCGCGGGCTGGCGCTCATGGTCGTGGCGGTCGGATTGGCGGCGCAGATCTATGTCGCGCGGCTGGTGGACTGGGACGGCGTGCTCAAGCGGGCCGATCCGGTGGGCATCGCGCAAGGGCTGGATTCGATCGTCAACCTGGCGCTGCTCGCTTTCGGCGCGATCTGGTTCGTGCTCACGCTCGAGCAGCGGCTGAAGCGCCGCCAGGCGCGCGGCCGCCTCTACGAGCTGCGCTCCTTCGCCCACGTCATCGACATGCACCAGCTGACCAAGGACCCGACCGTGGTGCTCAGCCGGAGCGAGCCCACCCAATCCTCGCCCGAGCGGCGCATGAGCAAGTTCGAGCTGTCGCGCTATCTCGATTATTGCACCGAGATGCTGGCGCTGATCGCCAAGCTCGCCGCGCTCTATGCCGGACCCAGCCGCGACGGCGAGGTGATCGCCGCCGTCGGCGAGGTCGAGGAGCTGACCTCCGACCTGGGCCGCAAGATCTGGCAGAAGATCATGATCCTGAGCGAGCGCGAGGGAAGCTGACGGAAGCTTTCGGAAGCCGGGCGGCAGCGGCCGCCGCCCCTTCTTGACGCCCCCCGCCGCGCCCCCTATAGGGCGTCTCCCCCAGGAGGGGCGCGTAGCTCAGCGGGAGAGCACTCCCTTCACACGGGAGGGGTCACAGGTTCAATCCCTGTCGCGCCCACCAAGGGTTTCTCTGAAATTTTGCGATGAGTTAGGGAGGGGTCGGAGGTGCAATGAACCTTCCGCACATCAATGGCGTGTACGCCGATCCGCCCGCAGGCATCGCAGAAGCTCCTCGAGATAGGGCACGAGATTGAGCGTGAACGCGGCCGCCAGGACGGCGGCGATGTACCAGACGGGCAGCGGCGGCTGCCGCAGGCGAAGGGCGAAGTCCGCCCGCGCGTCGCCGAAGCCGAACAGCGCCTCGAGCTGCGCGAAAGCGATCGCGCCGGCCAGAAGGAACGCCGCGATCGGCATGATCTCCAGAAAGCTATGGACCATCTGCTCGACCGGAGGAATGGCGCGCTTGGTGCTCGCATAGCTCAGATCGGCGAAGGCCACGGCGTGATGCAGCACAATGAACACGATCATCAGCAGAAGAAGGCCGGCATCGATCTCGAGAAACAGCGCCATGGTGAGCGGAACGCCGACGAGCGCGAGCTGCGCCAGATGCATGACCGACTCGCGCGTGCCGGCCGTATGCGCGATGTCGGTGGCGCGGTGGCAGAAATAATCCACCAGCCCCATCGCCATCCACACGGGGATCACGATGAAGCCCAAAAGGATGTTCGTGCCCCAGAGGACTAGGTCGGATGGGCTATGCTCTGCAATCATTCCCGATCCTCGAAAGCGGCGGGCGCACCAGCCAGCGCCCCAGCAGCCATAGTCCGGCGCAAAGATAGATCGCCCCTCCGGGCACCCACATGAAGAGGCCGGCGAGTTGCTGGTCCTCGAGCGGCTTGAGTCCGAACAGCGGGGCGTCCGCCGTCTGCAGCGGATAGAGCACATGCGGCGCCAGCGTCAGCAACGCGCCGAGCAGGCCGGTATGGATCATCGTCGCGAAGACGTGCACTGTGCCGAGGCCATAATCGGCGGCCGGGCGGCGCAGGATCGCCCACCAGAAGAATAAAGCGGTGACGAGGAAGCTCATGTGCTGAAGCCGGTGCAGCATTTCGTTCGTCAGCGTCGCGTCGAGCAGCGCGGGCACATGCCAGACCCAGATCGCGATGCCGTGCAGCACGGTGGCGACCAGAGGCGCGGTGAGGAACGTCCACGCCGCCGCAATCGGCGGGGCATGCGCCCAACCGACCAGGGCCGGCCGCCAGGATCGCGGCAGGGCATGGAGGAAAACGCCGATCGGACGCGACAAGGCTAGCAGCGGCGCGGCCACGGCCGTCAGCACCTCGTGCTCGATCATATGCGCGACGAACAGATGCTCGCCGTATTCGTGCAGCGGCGAGACCAGTGCTACGAACAGCGCGAGCCATCCGCCGGCGAAACACGCGGCTTGCGCGCGCGTGACGCTGCGCCCGGCGCCGGCGCGGCGCCACAGCCGCGACAGGCCAAAACCATACAACAGAAGACTGATCGCCAGCGGGAGCGCGACCGCCGGATCGAGCTCCCACGCCGCGTTCATGCGACGCAACCGGGCAGGAAGAACGGCGCCGCGATCTGCAGCAGCAGCGCGAAGCAGAAGATCGCGGCGGCCATCAACGCGACGCCGGCGAGGAAGTGCCGCGCTTCGAGTCCATCGGCTCGAGAGCGCTTGAACGCGATCCAGGAGATCGCAGCGCCCGCCAGCAGCAGCAAAAGCGCGAGAGCGCCCGACAGCCATATACCCTCGGACGCATGCGCGCAGCTCCACGCGGCCATGATGTAGCCCGCCTGCTGATGCAACGCCCAGGCCGCGACACTCGCAAACAGCGCGGCACCGGCGAGGCGCAGGACGAGCGGACGGCTCATGCGGCCCTCGGCACCCAATAGAGCAGCGCGTAGATCGGCAGCCAGGTCAGCACGACGAAGTACCAGTAGAATGCGTTGTCGTGCACGTCGCCGAAGCGGCGGCCGTTCTGCCCGTGACGGGTGAACATCAAGGCGGTGAGCACCAGGGTCTCGGCGACGTCGGCGAAGATATGCGTGGTGTGCAGGCCGAGCAGGAACCAGACGACGGAGCCGTAGCCGTTGTCGTCCCAGCGCACGTTCACGGCCGAGAACTCGAAGCAGCGCACGATCAGGGGCGCGATGCCGAACAAGCTCATGCCGACCAGGCCCCAGCGGACCTTCACCAGGTCCTCTTGCTTCGCCCATCTCGACATCAGCATGTTGAGCGGCAGGCTCGCCAGCAACATGATCGCGACCACCGTGCCGGGCCAGACATCGGGCTGCGGCGCGTTGAGCGGCCATTTCTGCGCCAGCGTCATCAGGTAGAGATAGGCGCCCGCAGCGAGCACGAAGCCCGAGCCTTCCAGCGCCATGAACCCCAGCGTGCCCCACCAGGTGAGGCTGTGGGTGCCGAAACCGTGGCGCGGCAGCGCGGAGACGTCGCGTTCGACCTTCACGACTCTTCCTCCTTCGCGCCCTTGGGCCAGAACCAGCCGATCAGGGTGATCCCCACCGGCACCAGGCCCCACACCAGCGCCCAGGGCGTGAAGATCGAGCCCAGCAAGGTCACGCTGATCACCAGCGCCGCGACGAATGGCCAGATCGAGGGCGGCGGCGAGGACTCGCACATCTGCGGCTCGGCCTCGACGAGGCTGGTGATGACGGTCTCGCGCCGGTCGGCATGCAGGCCCGTCGTCACGGGCAGTTCGGGCGTATCCCACAAGGGCTCGCGGCTCGCGACGACGGGGGTGAAGGTGAAGTTGTGCGGCGGCGGCGGCGAGGCCGGCGCCCACTCCAGCGAACCTGCGTCCCACGGATTGGCGGGCGCGCCCGGCGCGCGGCGCAAAGCGCGCACGATGTTGACGGCGAGCAGCGCGAAACTCGCTGCGAACAGGAACGCACCGATGGTGGAGGCGAGGTTCATGCCGCCCCATCCCATCTCCGCCGGATAAGTATAGATGCGGCGCGGCATGCCCATCAGTCCCAGGATATGCATCGGGAAGAAGGCGAGATTGAATCCGACCATCGCCAGCCAGAAGTTCCACTTGCCCATCCGCTCGTCGAGCATGCGGCCGTAGAACTTCGGGAACCAGTAATAGATGCCGCCCAGCAGCGGGAACACCGCGCCGCCCACCAGCACGTAGTGGAAGTGGGCCACGACGAAATAGGTGTCGTGCACCTGGGTGTCGATGGGGACCGAGGCGACCATCACGCCGGTCAAGCCGCCCGCGACGAAGTTGAAGATAAAGCCGAAGACGAACAGCAACGGCGTGGCGAAGCGCAGGCGTCCGTCCCACAAGGTCGCGATCCAGCAGAAGATCTGCATGCCCGAAGGCACCGCGACTGCCATGCTCGACGCCGTGAAGAAGCTTTCGCCCAGCCGCGGCAAGCCGGTCACGAACATGTGGTGGACCCACAGCCCGAAGGCCAGGAACCCGGTCGCAAACAGCGCCAGCACCAGGACGGAATAGCCGAACATCTTGCGGCGCGCGAAGGGCACGATGATGGCCGAGACGATGCCGGTGGCGGGCAGGAAGATGAAATAGACTTCCGGGTGGCCGAAGAACCAGAACAGGTGCTGCCACAACAGCACATCGCCGCCCTCGGCCCAGTTGAAGAAATGCGTGCCCACCAGCCGGTCGCAGATCAGCATGGTCGACGACACCATCACGGCCGGCATGGCGAAGACGATCATGAACGCGGTGACGAGCTGCGCCCACACGAACAGCGGGATGCGGTCGATGCTCATGCCCGGGCAGCGCATCTTGAACACGGTGACGATGGTATTGACCGCGACCGCCAGCCCCGAGAGCTCGGTATAGGTGATCATCTGCGCCCAGATGTCGGAGCGCTTGCCGATGCCGTATTGCGGGCCTGCCAGCGGGACATAGCTGAACCAGCCGGCGTCGGGCCCGCTGTTGACGAAGAACGCGATCCACAGCATCGCGCCGCCGAAGAGATAGACCCAATAGCTGAAGGCGTTGAGGCGTGGGAAGGCGACGGTGCGCGTGCCGATCATCAGCGGCACGAGATAGACACCCAGTGTCTCCATCACCGGCACGGCGAAGAGGAACATCATCGTCGAGCCGTGCATGGTGAAGAGCTGGTTGTAGACGTCGGGCCCGACCAAGTGGTTGTCCGGGGTGCCGAGCTGCGCGCGCATGACGAGCGCTGCCAGTCCACCGAGCAGCAGGAAGATCAGCGCGGTCACGACATAGCGCCGGCCGATCTTCTTGTGGTCGACCGTCGCGAACCAGCCCCAGAGCGTCTTCGGCTCGCTCCAGACGGCTTCGAGGCGCGCGGAGACTTCGGCCGGCGCAAGATCGGTGTCGAGCAGCGGCGCGCTCATTTCAACCCCTCCAGGAACGCGACCAATGCCGCACGGTCCGGCGCCGAAAGGTCGACCTTGGGCATGTTCGCGCCGGGCTTGACGGCTTGCGGATCGGCCAGCCAGCGGTCGAGGTTCGCAGCGGTATTGTGCAGCGTTCCCGCGGCGATGGTCGCGCGCGCCCCGAAATGCGTGAGGTCGGGACCGGTCTGACCCGCCGCGTCGCTGCCGTTGATCGCGTGACACGAGGCGCATTGGCGATGCACGAAGATGTAGGCGCCTTTCGCCGCAGCGCCGCCGTCCGGCATCGTGTTCGGCATCAGAGCATGCCTGCGCCACGCCTCGAACGCGGACGGCTCCTGGGCGAACACCCAGATCGCCATGCGCGCATGCTCGAGGCCGCAGAACTCGGCGCACTGGCCGCGATAGACGCCGGCATGGTCGGCTTGAAGCGTAAGGTAGTTGGTGCGGCCCGGGATCAGATCCTGCTTGCCCATCAGGTCGGGCACCCAGAAGCTGTGGATCACGTCGGTGGCGTGAAGCTCCAAGGTCACCGGACGCCCGACGGGGATGTGGATCTCGTTGGCGGTGGTCAGCACCTGCGAGGCGTCGTGGTTGCGGTATTCGACCTGCCACCACCATTGCTGGCCCGTGACCTTGATGCGCAGCGTGTTCATGTCGGGCCAGGCGAAGCTGCGGGTGGTGTAGAAGCTCGCGGCCGTGAACACGACCAAGATCAAAACCGTCAATGCGGTCAGTGCACCGACGATGCGCGATTTGCGCAGCTGCCGCTCGGGCGGATCTTGCTCTCCAGCCAAGCCGGGATGGCGGATGGCACGCAACAGCGCGGCCACCACCAGCAGCCAGATCGCCGCGCAGAGGGCTGTGAAGAACCAGAACAGGTCGGCCAAATGCCGCGCATTGGCGCTGTGCGGATCGAGGGCCGACTGCCAGTTCATCGTCCGGGCTCCAAGGGCGCGGAACGCTCGCGCCGGCTCTCGGCCTTGCCGCTGTTCAGCGCATCGTCGCGGGACGGCGCCACGTCCTTGCGCACATAGCGGCCCATCGAGCGCACATAGGCGGCGAGCTGCCATATCTGCTGGTCGGTCAGCCGGTTCTTCCACGCGGGCATGCCGTTCTTCCGGCCGTCGCGGATGGAGCGATAGATCTGCTGGATCTTGCCGCCGTAAATCCAGCGGTTGTCCATCAGCGCCGGACCGATGCCGCCGCCGCCATGGGCATGACAGCCAGTGCAGTTCATCCAGGTGTAGAGGCGCTTGCCCTGTGCGACGTCGTAGGCGTTCTCCTGGTAAAGCTCACCGGCGGGATTGGTCGCGGGCTGGCCGGAATAGACGCGCTTCTCGCGCTCGCATCCCGCAAGCAGCAGCGCGGCCAAGAGCGCGAACCTAGCCCAGGCGGAAGACATAGAGCCTGCCCCCCGTCTTGCCGCGCCGCGGCAGGTCCGGCACCGCGGACGCCATGCCGTTGGCTCCGGTGGAATCGCGCACGTCGACACGGTTCGTGAGCACCGCGCCGATCCATCCGCCGACGCCGGAGAGGATCGCGATATATTCGTGACCGTCCGGCCCCTTATAGGCGACCGGCTGGCCGACGATGCCGCTGTCGGTGCGGTACTGCCAAAGGAGCTTGCCGCTGCGCGCGTCCAAGGCGCGGAACCAGCCGTCGAGCGTGCCGTAAAACACGACGTCGCCCGCGGTGACGAGCGCGCCGCTCCACACCGGCATGTTCTCGTGGTGATCCCACTTGATCTTCTCGCCCGCGACGTCCCAGGCAGTCATCGCGCCGCGATAGCCGCCATGGCCTGGCTTCTGCCGCACAATCGCGCCGACGTAGGGCGTGCCTGCGATGTAGCTCGCCTGCACCCCCTCCTCGTCCATGCAGAGATTGGCGTGCGGGATATAGACGAAGCCGGTGCGCGGCGAATAGGCCGACGGCTCCCAATCCTTCGCGCCAGCGGCCGTTGGACAGATGTCGTAGACCGTTTTGCCGGTTTGCGTATGCTTGGCGGGGTTGGGGATCAGCTTGCCCGATTTCAAATCCACGCCGAAGCTCGAGTTGATATAGACGAACGGCTTGGCCGACAGCACCTGGCCGTTGGTGCGGTCAAGCACATACAGATAGCCGTTGCGGCCGGGATGCAGCAGAAGCTTTCGCGGGCTGCCCTTCCAGTCGCGGTCGACCAGGATGTTCTCGTTGATGCCGTCATGGTCGTAGAGATCGTGCGGGCTCCATTGATAGAACCACCGCGCCTGACCACTATCGACGTCGCGCGCGAAGACGCCCGAGGTCCATTTGTTCTCGCCCGGACGCTGGTCGGGGTTCCACGGCCCAGGATTGCCGGTGCCGTAGATGACGAGGCGCGCCTGCGGGTCGTAGGACACCCAGCCCCAGACATTGCCGCCGCCCTGCTTCCATCTGTCGGCCGGCCAGGTCTTGATGCCCAGGTTCTTGCCGCGGTCCTGAGGATAGAAAGGATGGAAATCCGAGCCGATCAGCACGTCCTTGTCGGGGCCGGTATGGAATGCCTTCCACGCCATCGAGCCGTCCTTCAGGTTCAATGCCGCGATCCAGCCGCGCACGCCGAACTCGCCGCCCGAATTGCCGACCAGCACTTTGTCTTCGGCGATCATAGGCGCCATGGTGAGCGTCTCGCCGATGCGGATATTGGCAAGATGGGCGCGCCATAGCTCCTTGCCGGTCGCCGCGTCGACGGCGATGGTCTGGCCGTCCAGCGTGTTCATCACCACCTTGCCGTCGGCATAGGCGGGGCCGCGATTGACGGTGTCGCAGCACGCTTCGCCCTGTGACGCAGGATCGGCATGTGGATCGAACTTCCATTTCACCGGAGCGCCCGGCTTGGTCAGGTCGAGCGCATAGAGATAGTTCGGGAACGGCGTCACGAAATACATCGTGCTGCCCACCACCAGCGTCGCCGACTCCTCGCCGTGATGCAGGCCGGTGTTGAACGTGAAGGACGGCTTCAGACGGGCGACGTTCTTCGTGTTGATCTCGGTGAGATCGGAGAAGCGCAGCGCTTGCGGTGAGCCGGACGCGACGGGCCATTCGCCATCCGCTGCCGAACCAGCATTTGTTAGTAGCAATGAAACCAGAAATATCGTCGCGACGCGCCGCATGTCCCACCTCCGCGGTGAGAACCGCGCAAAAGCGAATCCGTTCCACGACTGTCATTTGAAAGAGCGCTGAAAGAACCGGACCCGCGTTACGTTTTCTCTTCAGGGCGTTACGCGATGCGCGTGATCTTTCTTTTGGCATTGCTTCTGCTGTGCGCTTGCGATGCGCCGCGCGATCCGGAGCATGCGACCGACCGCATCCTCGCCTCTCATTTGTTGCATGCCGGCGCAAGCGAGAACCCACCCTGGATCTGGTTCGACCACGGGCAGCCCCGTGGACCGGACGCCGAACTGGTCACGCGGCTCGCGGCCAGCTTAGGCGCACGCGTCGACTGGCAGCGCGGAAGCGAGAGCCGGCTCATGCCTCTGCTTGAGAAGCGCAAGCTCGACGTGGTCGCTGGCGGCTTTACATCGTCGACGCCCTGGGGGTCGACCGTCGGCACAACGCGACCCTATGGCGGGCATGTCCTGCTGACGGCACCGGGCGAGAACCAGCTTCTGCTGCGCCTCGATCGGTTCCTGGTGACGCGCCAATGAGCGACCTCAGCGGCCCGCACACGCCGGAGCTCGCCGGCCTCGTGAAACAGGCGCGACGGTCGGCCTGGCTCAGCATCGCTTATGTCTTGAGCTGCGTGGCTCTTCTCGCACTGGTGATGAGCGGATCGCAGGCGCTGTTGACCGAGATCGTCGAGGACGGCCTGAGCCTCATCGCGCCGGTCCTGTTCCTGGTCGGCGATCGGATCAGCGCGCGGCCCGCCTCCAAACTCTATCCCTTCGGCTATGAGCGTGCGACCTCGGCCGCCTATCTGGGTGCCGCGCTCGCGCTCCTGGCGGCCGGGATGCTGGTGTTCGGCGACAGTGCGCTAAAGCTCATCGAAACGGAGCATCCCAGCATCGGCGGGTTTGACATGGGCGGCCAAGTGATCTGGATCGGCTGGCTCGCGATCCCCGTGCTGCTGTGGTGCGCGATCCCCTCCTGGCTCCTGGGCCGTAGCAAGAAGAAGCTGGCGGAGAGCCTGAACGATAAAGGCCTGCTCGCGGATGCACAGACCAAGACGGCCAACTGGCAAAGCGCCGGCGCCGCCATCGTCGGCATATTGGGCGTGGCCGCCGGACTTTGGTGGGCCGACGCCGTGGCGGCGCTTTTCATTTCGCTCGAGATCGTGCGCAGCGGCTGGAGCGAGGTCAGAACCGCATTGGCGGACCTGATGGACCGCCGTCCCCAGAAGCTGGGCCGATCCGACCTGGATCCACTGCCCGAGAAGCTCACGCAGTTCCTTCGCCGCGAAGACTGGATCGCGGACGCGGTCGTGCGCGTGCGCGAGAAGGGCCGCGAGCTCATCGCCGAAGGCATGGTCGTGCCCCGGCATCCCATGATCGACGTCACGACGATCGACGGCACGGCGAAGCGCGCCAAAGAGCTCGACGACCGCCTCGAGCACGTCGCCCTTGTTCCGACCGCGCGCCTGGACGAGCACATGCAATCGCTGCGGCTGCTTTAGCGCATCGCACCAGGCGTCAGCGACTGGCCTGACGGTCTTGCGTCTTCAGCGTCAGGAAAAGAAGTACGATCTCGCGCAGGTTCTGCCGGATGAAATCAGCCATCGCGCGTTCCTCGGTCTCCGATTGGCGCAGGGGCTGAAGCGCTTCCACATCTCCCGCAGCGTCCGCGAAGACGATCAGAGTTTCGTAAGCCGATGCCTCGAAGTTGGCCAGGCCGCAGGTGGCAAAGCAGTTCTTCAGGATTTCGTCGCCGGCCATGGCGGTCGTCGCGCTGGAGATCGCGCCCATCGTGCTCATCGCGGTGTCCTTCAGCGCCGAGCGGCTTTTGCCTAGTCGGTCGAGGATCGTCTCGAGGCGCTGAAGCTGCGCGTCCTTCTGCCGCCGATGCTCGAGGAGCTTTTCCTTTAGCTTTGGATAGTGCTCCAGCCTGTCGATCTGCGCATCGACCATGTTGCCTTCGGGTAAAATAAACAAGCAACGGTCCGTCGCCCCAACAATTGAGAGCGACGCGCGGACGATGCGTTGTCACCATGTCGAGTTCATACGACGCTCTTACCGTTCGCAGACAACCATCGTCAGGAACGGATGCGGCAACCGCTCGTTTTCCTTCCCGTCATACAAGGGAGATCTCCATGACAATTCAGAACCGGAACGCGAACCAGAGCGGCGGCGGTCAGCAGGGTTCGGGACAGCAGGGTAGCGGCGGCCAGGGCAGCGGCGGCCAGGGCAGCGGTGGCCCCGGGCGGCGGCGGCCAGACCGGAAGCGGTCAGGGTGGCGGTAGCCAGGGCGGAAGCTCGGGCGGTTCCCAGCAGAGCTCCGGCGGCTCGGGAAGCGGCAACACATCGAAATGATTTGAGCAAAGAGCCCGGCGTCGTGCCGGGCTCTTTCTTTTGAGGGAGGAACGCCATGATCACGACCGCATCGCGCCGCCGCTGCTTCACGAGCTCGCTTTGGCGCGCCTCACTCGCAACCGCCGCCGCTCTTATCGCCGCCGCGGCGCATGCCGCGCCCGGCGGAACGCGCGTCGTCACGTATCATTACGACAACCTGCGCACAGGGTGGAACGCGGCGGAGCGGGAGCTCACGCCGTCCGTGGTGGGAAGTTCCCAGTTCAAGATGGTCGCGTCGACGCCGCTCGACGACCTGGTCCATGCTCAGCCGCTGGTGATGACGCATCAGCACATACAGGGCCACGGCATCCACGACGTGGTCTATGTCGCCACCGAAAGCAACACGCTCTACGCCATCGATGCCGCGACGGGCGCGGTGCTCAAGTCGCACAATTTCGGCCCTCCCGTCCCCTATACCGGGCTTCCCAACCAATGCACCAACAACGGACCGAACCTCGGCATCACCTCGACGCCCGTCATCCTTCAGGTCACGGGCAAGATTTACCTTATGACTTACACCTTCCCCGATTTCGTTCCGACCTATCAGCTGCACCAGGTCGACCTCGCGACGCTCGAAGATGCCATCGCGCCGGTCACCGTGACCGCATCGGCCAAGCTGTCGGACGGCTCGACCTATAAGTTCGACGCGAGCGTGAGCCGCCAACGGCCGGCCTTGCTGCTCTCCAACGGCAACGTCTATGCGGGATTCGGCAGCTTCTGCGACAGTGCGGCCGACCGCTCGCGGGGCTGGATGCTCGGCTTCAGCGGCGACGATCTTTCGCCGCTGTCCGGCAACGAGCTGGCCAATGCGCGGACGCGCTCGCCGAACATGTATTTCCTGTCGTCGGTCTGGATGTCCGGCGCGGGTCCCGCGGCCTCGCTCGACGGTCACGTCTACTTCGTCACCGGCAATTCGGACTTCAGCGGCACGACTTTCCGCCGCTTCCACAACATCGAAGAGAGCGTGGTGCAGGTCTCCGACGATCTCCTCGACCTCGACGGGCTGTTCACGCCGGACGGCCCGACCGACGGCTGGAGCGCGCTGGACAAGGTCGACAACGATTTCGGCTCGGGCGGAGTCATGCTGCTGCCGGCGCAGAAGGGCGCGCCGTCGAACCTCGCCGTCGCGCTCGGCAAGGTTGGGAAGATGTATCTTCTCAACGCCGACGACCTCGACAACCATGCGCATGGCGATGCCAAGGCTTACGACATCGTCGACGGCGGCGCGTGCTGGTGCGCAGAATCCTATTTCCAAGGTCCTGACGGCGTTGGAAGGGTGATCAGCAGCGGCGACAACGTGATCCACGTCTGGAAGGTCGCAACCGGCGCCGCGCCCAAGCTCACCAAAGAGATTGAGAGCGCCAGGATCGACAACGGCCAGGACCCCGGCGTCTTCACCTGGGTGTCGTCCGACGGCCGCAAGCCGGGCACTGCGGTCATATGGGCAGTGGGCCGTCCGGTCGATTTCCAACCGGGCAAGATCGAGCTCTACGCTTTCGACGCAGCGAGCGGCGCGACGCTGTTCACCGGCGACGCGGGCACCTGGCCCTTCCCCGACAACAACGCCACGGTCATGCCGGTGGTCGCGAACGGGAAGGTGTTCGTGGCGAGCTACAAGACGCTTGCGATATTCGCCGCGAGCGGCGCGCCGGCGCGGCAGCTGCACGCCGTGCTCTCGCCGGCGCTGCGCGCGCCGCTGGGCGCAGGCGAGCACGAGATCTACGGCACGGTGCGCGGCATCCAAGGGCCGGTCGTCGCCCTACGCAAGCGCGACGGCTCCATGGTCTCGGTCGATGTGTCGGGAGCAGAGGCAAGACATGCCAAGGCCCAGCCGCAGATCGGCAAGGCGCTGGTCGCGCGCGGCAAGTATCTTTCGTCCGGCGCTCTGGCGGCCGACGTCGTGCTGCATGCCAAAAGCAGCCCCGCGATGTGGTACCCGGACCGCTGAGCGCGTCAGCGATATTCGTCCGAGCCCTGGACCCAGAGGAACGACTGGAGGTCGATCATGTCGCGCGGACGCATGTCGCGGATGCCGGCGCGTACTTTGCCGGCGAGCCAAAGATAGCCGGCATAGGTGCTCCAATTGGGGCGCGAGGCGTATTCGAACGGCAGGCCCAGCACCCGCGCCGCCTCTCTTGTCGTGTTGGGCTTGAGGAAGACATGCAGCTTGGGCTGCGCGATGAAGCCGAAGACCGTGACCAGCGGCCAAGTCAGCACGCGCGTCTGCTTGCGGGGCAGCGATTCGACGGCTGCGCACCAGCGTTCGAACCGCGCGGCGAGCGGCGCCCCGCCATGGAGCAGATCGAACAAACCTTCGGCGAAGATTTTCGCGCCCGCCTCTTCGCGCACGGCGTCGCGCAGCGCCATCTTCTCGAACGAGAACAGGAAGCTCCGCCCCGACTCGATGCGGACGGCGCGCGCCGCGATCTCCACATGGCGGCCCTCCTGCAGCGCCGCGCGGAAGACGTCGCGGTTGAGGTGCTCCTGCCATTCCAGGTGCGCCTCCCACTTGTAGTCCCGCTCCCAGGCGTGATCTCCGGAAGTGCAACGTTCGAGGCAGAGCCGCGTTCCTTGACCATGCTCACCGGTCGTTGCGCATGTGGCGAGATCGCCTACCGCATCAAGTCAGCGCCATTCGACGCGGGCTATTGTCATTGCGAGATTTGCCGCCGGCCCTCCGGCGCGCCGGTGCTCGCCTATGCGACGGTTCCGTATTCGGACTTGGTCATCGAGACGGGAGAGCCGGCGAGGCGTCGGTCCTCGTCCTTCGGCGAGCGCTGGTTCTGCTCCGATTGCGGCGCGCAGACCGCCATGCATGTCGATCATCAACCCGACACTATCGACTTCACGCTTGCGACGCTGGACAGCCCCGAAGCCGTGAGCCCCGGCTTTCACATCTGGCACAGCGCGAAGATCGGCTGGTTCGACACGGCGGACGACCTGCCCCGGCACGCCAAGTTGCGGCCCGATACGCCGGGCCTTTGATGGCGGCGAAGGATCGTGCCGCTCAAGCCGACCTGTTCGCAAGCGGCCTGCCGGAGGGCTTCGCCTATCGCGAAGACGTCCTTTCGCAGGCACAGGAAGCCGACGCGGTGCGCCGCTTCGAGGCGCTGCCGTTCAAACCATTCGAGTTCGGGAATTATGTCGGCAACCGTCGCGTCGTGTCGTTCGGCTGGCGCTACGACTATGCCGGACGCGCCCTGCGCGAAAGCGCGCCGGTGCCGGAGTTCCTGCACGAGATGCGCGACACGGCCGCGTCCTTTGCCGCAATCGCCGCCTCGTCGCTGCAGCAGGTGCTCGTCACCGAATATGCGCCGGGCGCCGGCATTGGCTGGCATCGCGACAAACCGATGTTCGAGGACGTCCTGGCCTTCTCGTTCTGTGCCTCCTGCCGCCTGCGCTTCCGCCGCAAGCGCGGCGACGGCTGGGACCGGGCCACGGTGACGGTGGCGCCGCGTTCGCTCTATCTCCTGCGCGGGCCGGCGCGCTGGGGCTGGTATCACAGCATTCCCGCTCATGCGGCGCTGCGCTACTCCGTCACCTTCCGGAACTTCAAAGCCGCCGGACCGGAAGCGCGCGGATGACGAGTTCCTTCTGTTGCAAGTCGCGCTCCAGCCGCTCGCGGAAGCGCCGCCACCAGGAATCGTTCACGGCGTCGGTCATCACCTTCAGAATCACGACTTCGTCGCGATGAGACCGGTCGCCTTCCATCCAGACGCCCTTCGCCGGCGACCGCTCATACGCGGTGAGGCCGCCGAAGCGGTCCGCGAGTTCCTGCTGGATGCGCCGCAGGAGGGCTTCAGGAAACGGCCGCCCGTCATTGTCCGCCAGCGGCAGCAGGATTTGCACCAGTTCCATGCCGATCCAACGCGCATAGGCCGCGATCCGCTCACGGAACCGCTCCTCCCGTTCGGACATTTCCCTCGCGATGCCATCGACCGTGATCGCCTCGTTCCGCTATTTCGAAACCCGTCGCGAGCTCGAGGTCGTGTTCCGGTCTCGCCGCATCTACGCCTATCGGAACGTGCCTCTGGAGACTGCCCAGGCCATGAAGGCCATGTTCTCGAAAGGCGAGTTCTTCAACCTCCATATCCGCGATCGCTACGAATTCGAGCGGCGTTCGGACGCGGCGCCCGACGAACCCACTTTGGAATGGAAAGGTCGATGAGCCAACCTGCCGTGTTCGATTGCGTGATCGTCGGCGCCGGACCCGCGGGCCTTACGGCCGCGATCTATCTGGCGCGCTACGGACTCTCCGCCTGTCTGATCGCGGGTGGGAACAGCCGTGCCGCCAAGATTCCACTGTGCCGCAACTCCCCGGGCTATCCGGACGGCGTCTCGGGCGCGATCTCCTGGACCGCATGGAGGCTCAGCTGAGCCGGTATCGCGTTCCTCGCCTTGCCAGAACGGTGTCGGATATCACGATGCCGAAGCCGTCCGGGCCATTTGCGCTCCATCTTGAAAATGCGACGGCCGACGGCCGGACCGTCATCCTGGCCACGGGCAAGACCGACCATCCGCCACCACTGCTCTCGGCCGAAGAGCATGATGCGGCGCTGCAGGACGGCAGGCTGCACTATTGCCCTGTTTGCGACGCCAACGAGGTGCGCGGCCAGAGCGTGGTCGTGCTCGGCATAGGCGAGCACGGCCGGCAGGAAGCGCGCTTCCTGCGCAGCTATACGAGCGACGTCACCCTGCTTTCGCCGACGGCTTCTTGCTTGGCTTCACCTACAGATCGAGACGCTGGAACTTCGCACGGCCACCGCCGTGCTGCGCCCCTCGCACCTCTATGTGGCGCTTGGCTGCCGGCAGCGCTCCGGCCTCGCGGCGGGGCTCGGAGCCGCCCTGTACGACGGCGGATGCATCGTCGTCGACGCGCATCAGCGCACGAATATACCGGGCCTCTACGCCATCGGCGACGTGGTGGTCGGGCTGGACCAGATCGCGGCCGCGGTCGGACACGCCGCCATCGCCGCCACCGTCGTGCGCAACGACCTGCTGTCCTGATACCCGAGGGAGAAGATCCCTTCACACGCGGGGGGGGTCACAGGTTCAACCCCTGTCGCGCCCACCACTATTTCCTGGTTTCCCGCGGATTCTTCGGCGAGCGATTTCGTTCTATCCGGCACCGAACGGCGTACAAAAGCAGACTTCGGCACCGAAATCCGAGGAAAAACCGTGGAAAGATCGGAGGCCGGAAATCGGCGTTTGTCTCTGTCGGCGAGGCATCTTCAACACGCGCCTCTGGGCGAGAACCACCAGCGCGGCAACGGCTTCGATGAAGCAAGATGCGTTGGACGATTTCGACCTTGATCGTTGGGGCGCGCATGGCGACCGCCGACAGTTTGAAGCGTTACACCAAGGCAGCTTAGCGTGATGCTCAATGCCGAGTACGCCAGTCCGATTACGTCTCTCGCGGCGCCGTGGCTTTCGGCTTCAAGACATATCGCTCGCGACCAACAGCCGCTCGGCCGCAATCGTCGCGCGCCCGAGCAAATGGGGCAACCCATTTTCCGTCCAAACATATGGACGCGAGTCTGCAATAGCGAAGTATGAGACCTATCTTCAGCAGGTGAGCGGTCCCGGAGGAGCTCTGGACCCCGCTGAGCTTCGCGGCAAGAACTTGGCCTGCTGGTGCGCTCTGGATCAAGCCTGCCATGCCGACGTTCTTTTGAGATGGGCCAATCGATGCGTATGAACAGATCAGTCTGCGGCGGGTGCGCTTGGTGGCGCCGTTCGCTATCGTCTCGATTCGGAGCCGCAGGACGCCGGCTATTGCCATTGCTCCATATGCCGCCGAGCCTCCGGTGCACCGGTCCTCGCCTTTGCGACGGTCCTCCGAGAGCACTTTGTCGTAACGCGCGGAGATATCGCGAGTTGGAAATCTTCCGAGATCGGAAGCCGCGGTTTCTGCCGGGACTGTGGTACCCAGCTGACGATGAGCGTCGCGCACCAGCCCGACACCCTCGATTTCACGATCGCATCGCTCGACGAGCCGGACGCCGTCGCGCCGGACTTTCATATCTGGTTTGGCAGTCGAATTTCCTGGTTCGACACCAGCGACGCGAAACCTCGCCACGAGAGATTCAGAGCTGATACGCGCGGACTGCCGGACCGCTATCGCGATGGCGTCTCGACCGAAGTCCCTTTCGAGACGAAATAATCGCCTGTTAAGGTAAAATGATACCCTAGCAGTGAAAAGCCGCCCGCAACCTCGACGTAGCAACAGGGACTGTGGCGAAGAGTTCCCGACCACCGGATTGGCCGTAGCAGCCGGCCAAGCGTTTCTCCCTTGCGGATTTCAAGACGAAGTGGACACAGACGTGCGGGATGACGACAAAGTCCGAAAGGGCTTCGTAAGGGTTCGGGGCGCTCGCGAGCACAATCTGAAGAACGTCGATGTCGATATCCCGCGCGATGCCCTGGTCGTGTTCACGGGCGTGTCGGGGTCCGGCAAATCGTCCTTGGCCTTCGGGACGCTGTATGCAGAGGCGCAGCGGCGCTATCTGGAATCGGTTTCTCCCTACGCCAGACGCCTTTTCCACCAGATGTCGGTACCCAAGGTCGATGCGATCACCGGCCTGCCGCCCGCGGTCGCGCTTCAGCAGCAGCGCGGCGCGCCGACCACCCGCTCGTCGGTGGGCAGCGTCACGACGCTCTCGAACCTGCTGCGCATGCTCTATTCCCGTGCGGGACAGTATCCCAAGGGCCTGGACAGGTTGGAAGCCGAGTCCTTCTCAACCAACACGCCGGAAGGCGCCTGTCCGCGCTGTCACGGCATCGGCCGCATCTATGAGGCAACCGAGAAATCCATGGTGCCGAATGACCAACTGACTATCCGCGAGCGCGCGGTGGCGGCATGGCCGCTGGCCTGGGGCGGACAGAACCTGCGCGACATCCTGGTGAGCCTCGGCATCGACGTCGATATCCCGTGGAAACAGCTTCCGAAGAAGACGCGCGACTGGATCCTGTTCACCGACGAGCAGCCGACGGTGCCGGTCTATGCCGGGTTCACGCCGGCGGAGACCCGCCAGGCGCTGCGGCGAAAGATGGAGCCCAGCTATATGGGCACGTTCAGCTCGGCGCGCCGCCACGTGATGCACAGCTTCGCCACCACGCAAAGCGCGATGATGAAGAAGCGCGCGGCGCGCTACATGCTGAGCACCCCCTGCCCGCTCTGCCACGGCAAGCGGCTCCGGCGCGACGCCCTGTCCGTGACCTTCGAAGGCTTCGACATCGCGGAGATGACGCAGCTTCCGATGAGCCGTCTCGCGGCCATCTTCACGCCTTACGTCAGCGGCACGGCGCCGGCGCTCGTCGAGCTGCGCAAGGACCATCCCGAGAAGGCGATGGTCGTCGATCATATCACAGCCGATCTCTGCACGCGCCTCGCCGTCCTGCTCGACCTGGGGCTGGGCTACCTGGCGATGGAGCGCAGCACGCCGACGCTCTCGCCGGGCGAATTGCAGCGGCTTCGTCTTGCGACGCAAGTGGTCTCGAACCTGTTCGGTGTCGTCTATGTGCTGGACGAGCCGTCCGCGGGCCTGCATCCGGCCGATACGGAGGCGCTGCTGCGCGCGCTGGACAGGCTGAAGGACGCGGGCAATTCGCTGTTCGTGGTCGAGCACGATCTCGACATCATGCGGCACGGCGACTGGATCGTCGACGTCGGCCCCGCGGCAGGCGAACACGGCGGCCAGGTGCTCTACAGCGGCGAGCCGGCCGGTCTGGCGGCGGTCGCGACGTCGCAGACGGCGAAATATCTCTTCCACGACGCGCGGCCTCGGCACACGCCGCGCCGCCCCGTGCGCTGGCTGAAGCTGCGCGGGGTCAGCCGCAACAATCTGCACGGCCTCGATTGCGACATCCCTTTGGGCGTGCTCACGACCGTCACGGGCGTATCGGGCTCGGGCAAGAGCAGCCTGATCGCGCAGGCGCTGGTCGAGCTCGTCGGCGAAGCGCTCGGCCAGGGCGCACAGAAGGACGACGCCGAGACCGATCCGCTGGAACAGGGAGAAGTCATCGCGACTGCCGGACGGATCGAAGGCGGCCTGAGCGGCATCAAGCGCCTCGTCCAGGTCGACCAGAAGCCCATCGGCCGCACGCCGCGCTCCAACCTTGCGACCTATACCGGTCTGTTCGACAATGTTCGCAAGCTTTTCGCCTCGACTCCGCTCGCCAAGCGGCGCCGTTATGACTCCGGCCGTTTCTCCTTCAACGTGGCAAAGGGACGTTGTCCCACCTGCAGCGGCGAAGGGTTCGTGATGGTGGAGCTCCTTTTCCTGCCCAGCGTCTATGCACCTTGCCCGGTCTGCCACGGCACTCGCTACAATGCGAAGACTCTCGAGGTGCGGTATCGGGCCAAGTCGATCGCCGACGTATTGGAGATGACGGTCGATGCTGCGTGGACGTTTTTCGATGGCGAAGACACGCTTCGTCACGGTCTGTCGGTATTGCGCGAGGTCGGCGTCGGCTACCTGCGTCTCGGCCAGCCTGCCACCGAGCTTTCCGGCGGCGAAGCGCAACGCATCAAGCTTGCGACCGAGCTGCAGCGGGCACAGGGCGGGAACACGCTCTATGTTCTCGACGAGCCCACCACGGGCTTGCATGCATCGGACGTCGACAAGCTCGTTGTGCAGCTCGAGCGTCTGGTCGGCGCTGGCAACACCGTCGTTGTGATTGAACATGAGATGCGCGTCGCTGCCGTGAGTGACTGGACAATCGATATCGGGCCAGGCGCTGGGGAGATGGGCGGCCGGGTGGTCGCCGCCGGTCCGCCAGAGAGCATAGCCCGCAACAAGTCCAGCCGCACCGCACCCTATCTGGCGCGGGCTCTGGCGAAAGCGTCATAGCTCTTCGCACGGGATCGCTCTGACGATCAGCTTTTCCTGCCTCAACTCGCGCTCCACGCGCTTGCGGAACTCGCGCCACCAGTCTTCGTCGAGGTTATTGCTCATGACCTCGACGATGACGACTTCGTCCTTCTGCTGCGCACCGTCACGCTGCCAGATTCCCCTCGCGGGCGATCGCTCGTAAGCCGTGAGGCCACCAAAACGGTCGACCTGCTCCTGTTGGATGCTGCGCAGAACTGCTTCTGGGAACGCCGCGCCGTCATTGTCCGTGAGCGGCAAGAGAATCTGTATCAGCCTCATCGCTCCGGCCGCGCGCGCAGACATCGAAGAAGTTCTTCCAGATAGGGCACAAAATTCAAGAGGAATGCGGCCAACAGGACGGAGCCGATGTACCACGCAGGCAATGGTGGCTGGCGCAAATGGAGCACGAAATCTGCATGCTGCTCGCCGAGCCCGAACAACGCTTCGAGCTGACGGAACGCAATGACGCCGGCCAGGAGGAGCGCAGTGATCGGCATGATCTCGAGGAAGCTATGGACCATCTGCTCGACCGGACGCACCTTGCGAGTGGCATTTGCATAGCGCACGTCGACGAAAGCGATCAGATGACGCAGCACGACGAAGACCGTCATCAGGACGAGAAGGCCGGCATCGATATCGAAGAACAGCGCCGTGATGAGCGGTATGCCTACCGAGGCAAACTGCATCAAATGCAAAAGCGACTCCTTTGCTCCCGAGGTTCGAGCAATGTCGCTCGCGCGGTGGCAGATATAGTCGGAGAGACCCATCGCCAACCACACGGGTATGACGACGAAGCCCAAAAACATCGTCGCGCCAAAGGCGCCGAAATCCGGCGCATCTCGGCCCATGGCCATCTCCCGAAACAGCTGCTTGGAAACGAGCGCGATAGAGGAAGGTTCACGCGTGGCACTCCTAACAAATGCAAGCGCGCCAACCGAAGGTTAGTCACTGTACGGAGCTTTTGCGGAACAGTTGCTTCAACGAGCCGTTTTTCTTGCGCAACAGAAGGAAAGCGTCAATGACAAACCAGAACAATCAGCAGGGCAGCGGTCGCGGGCAGCAGGGCGGCAGTCAGACAGGCTCGGGTCAGGGCGGCCAGCAGGGCGGCGGTCAACAGGGCAGCGGTCAGCAGGGCAGCGGTCAGCAGGGCAGCGGTCAGCACGGCAGCGGTCAGCAGGGTCAGCAGAGCGGCGGGCAGAAGGGCGGCAGTCAGGGCGGTGGCGGTCAACGCGGCGGGACCTCGAAATAGCTTTTGAGGGAAAGAGGCCCGGGCGTTCCGGGCCTCCTTCTTGTGAAATGATAAGAAGGAGAATGAGGCCGCTCGGCACCAGTTGAACCTAAAACATTTCAAGCCGACACTTCGGCATGATCGTCGATCCGTTGATCCGGAAACTGGAACAGTTCGAACCGCTTTCCCCGGAAGCCCGCACCGCTCTTGAAGCCATGCCGTCCCGGTTGCGCGAGTATGGCAAGGGCGAGTTGATCGTGGAGCAGGGATCCTCGCCCGACGAAAGTGCGATCGTGGTGAAGGGTTGTGCGTTTCGCTTCAAGCGATTGGCCGACGGCGAGCGGCAGATCGTGGCTCTTCATGTGCCGGGCGATTTCGTGGACCTGCACAGTTTTGTGCTAAGGCCGATGGACCATTCCGTTACCGCGGCCTGCCAGTCGATCATTGCACGGGTGCCGCACGCAAAGATCGCGGAAGTGCTAAAGCACCATCCCCATCTCACCCGTAACCTGATGTGGGATATGGCTCTGGACGCCGCAATCGCGCGAGAGTGGATGGCGGCGATGGGCCTGAGGCCGGCACCGGAGCAGATCGCCCATCTTCTGTGCGAGATGTATTTCCGCATGCGTCGCGCCGGTCTGGTGCGAGACGATAGCTTCGAGTTCGTATTGACCCAGCAGGATATCGGGGATCTTTGCGGGATGTCGGCTGTGCATGTGAACCGCTCGCTACAGGCCCTGCGCGCGAGGGAGCTGATCGAAATGGACAAGCAGAGGGTTACCGTACTGGCGTTGGACAAGCTGATCGCGCTCGCGCGCTTCGATTCTGCTTATCTGCATCTCATCGAGTAGTGCCACGGAACCGGCTTCCGACCTGGCCGTTGAAATGTCGCATTCGCGAGTTCCAATCCATGACATTAGACTGCGTGATCGTGGGCGCGGGCCCCGCGGGTCTAACGGCGGCGGTTTACCTGGCGCGCTTCGGGCTCTCTGCCTGCGTGATCGCGGATGGGAACAGCCGCGCTGACAGGATCCCGCTTTGTCGCAATTTTCCAGGCTATCCCGACGGGATCTCCGGCGGCGACTTGCTGCGGCGGATCGACACCCAGCGCGAAAAGTATGGTGTTCCGCGCGTCACCGGCCATGTGGACGCGGTAACGATGGAAGCGACGGGCTTCAGCGTCCGCCATGGAGAAAACATCATGCATGCCCGCGCCGTTATCCTCGCCACGGGCAAGACCGACGCACCGCCGCCGCGAATGGCCCAAGCTGAGCATGACGCCGCCCTGCGCGAGGGCCGACTGCACTATTGCCCGATCTGCGATGCGCACGAGGTGCGCGACCGGGACGTTGTCCTGCTCGGCTCCGGCGATCACGGCATGCGCGAGGCTGAGTTTCTGTGCAGCTATACCAATGACGTCACGCTGCTCTGCCCGGACGGGCCGCAAGCGCGTCGCAGCGGCATAAAGGCCGTTGATGGCCCGCTGATCGCTCTGTCCTATCGGTCGGGAGTACTGGAATTGACGACCGCGGCGGCCGTGCTGCGCCCCTCCCACTTGTATATCGCCCTGGGGTGCCACCAAAGATCGGAGCTGGCCGCTTCCCTCGGCGCATCCCTCTCAGAGGACGGCTGCATCGTGGTCGACGCGCATCAGCGGACCAGTATCTCGGGCCTGTACGCGATCGGCGATGTCGTCGTGGGCTTGGACCAGATCGCCACGGCGATCGGGCATGCGGCCACTGCAGCGACCGCGATCAGGAACGACTTGTGTTCCTCGTCTACCCGCTCGGCCGCATCACAACCTTGATGCAGCCATCCTCCTTCTTCTTGAAGGTGTCGTACATCTTGGGCGCGTCGTCGAGCCCGCAACGGTGGGTGATGACGAAGGATGGATCGATCTTACCCTGCTCGATCATGCTCATCAATTTGTCCATGTAGTTGAGCACGTTGCACTGGCCCATGCGGATGGTAACACCCTTCTGGAACGCGGCACCAAAGGGCACCATGTTAAGGAAGCCACCGTAGACGCCCGATATCGATATCGTTCCACCGGCGCGCACGTTGCGCATGCAGCCGCGCAACGCGTTGATGCGGTCCGTGCCGATTCCGGCCAGCGCCAAGGCACGGTCGGCGACGGCATCCCAGGTGCCATGTCCGTGTGCTTCCATGCCGACGGCATCGATGCAGCGATCGGGCCCACGTCCTTTGGTGATCTCGTTCAGCCGCTCGTAGACGTCCTCTTTTTCAAAATTGATCGTCTCTGCGCCGGCGGCGGCTGCCAGCGCCAGGCGTTCGGGCACGATGTCGATGGCGACGACGTGCCCCGCTCCTAGCATCTGCGCACTGCGGATGCAGAATTGTCCGACCGGACCGCAACCCCACACGGCGACGGTATCGCCGTCTTCGATACCGGCGAACTCGGCGCCCTGATAGCCGGTCGGAAAAATGTCCGTCAGGAACAGCACCTGCTCGTCGGTCAAGCCGTCGGGGACTTTCGTCGGGCAGACATCGGCGAAGGGGACGCGGACATATTCCGCCTGGCCGCCCGGATAGCCGCCGGTCAGATGCGAATATCCGAACAGACCGGCGATCCTGTGGCCGAACATGGCTTCGGCCTTGTCGGCGGTGCGGTTGGTGCGTTCGCAGCAAGACCATAAGCCCTTCCGGCAAAAGAAGCATTCGCCGCAGCATATGGTGAAAGGCACGACGACGCGATCGCCGACCTTGAGCCTGTTGTTCTCTTTGCCGACCTCGACGACCTCGCCCATGAACTCATGGCCCAGGATATCGCCACTCTTCATCTCGGGGATATAGCCGTCATAGAGATGCAGGTCGGAGCCGCAGATAGCGGTGGCAGTGACCTTCACGATGGCATCGCGCGGCGCCTCGATGACCGGATCGGGAACCGTGTCGACGCGCACGTCGTACTGACCATGATAGACCACTGCCTTCATGAAACGCTCCCAGTGCGTGTGGTGGGGAGCGGCGCCGGATTCCCGGCGCCGCTTCCGTTATCAATCGCGGTTCTGCCAGCCGCGGCGAGCCGCTTCCGCATGTCCGCGGGAATCTCCGAACCATCCCCCATGGCCTTCGTTGCTTCCGCCGCGCGAAGAGCCGCCGCCGCGCGAGCCGCGCCGATCATCATCATCGTCATCGCGAGACCGCGAGCCGCCGCCGGATGACCGGTTTTCCCAGCCGCGCTCGGAAGCCCGCGAATGCCCCTCGGGGTCGCCGAACCAGCCACGGCCCTCGTCACGGCCACCGCGCGAGGACCCGCCGCCGCGCGACGAACCCCGTCCGCCACGATCGTCATCGTCATCGTCGCGCGAACGCGAACCGCCGCCGCGGGACGCAGACAAGCGTCCCTCCCAGCCGCGTTCCGACGCCTCGGAATGGCCCCGGGAATCGCCGTACCAGCCGCGACCGTCGCCGCCGCTGCCGCCACGCGACGAGCCGCGTCCGCCCCGGTCGTCATCGTCGTCATCGTCGCGCGAACGCGAGCCGCCGCCGCGGGACGAAGACGAGCGTCCCTCCCAGCCGCGTTCCGACGCCTCGGAATGGCCGCGGGAATCGCCGTACCAGCCCCGACCGTCGCCGCCGCCGCCACGCGACGAGCCGCGTCCGCCCCGGTCGTCATCGTCGTCACGCGAACGCGAGGAAGAGCCGCCACGCGAGCCGCGGCCGTCGTCGTCGCTGGTGAAGCGGCCGCGATCGTCACGGTCGCGGCTTCCGCCGCCATTGCCGCCGCGGCGATCGTCGTCGTCATCGTCGCGCGAACGCGAAGAGTAGCCGCCGCGGGAAGAATTCGAGCCACCGCGTCGGTTGTCGTCATCGTCGCTGCTGAAGCGCCCGCGGTCGTCGCGGTCGCGATCGTTGGAATTTCTGGCCATGCCGGATGTCTCCTGTCCTTGAAGATTCTGGGGGTTGAGCGAACGGGGCTTGGGGGGCTCGAGGTCGTTCTCGTCGGTCTGGCCAACGAGCTCCTGCTTTCGCGCCAGGAGCTTCTGTCCCAGCGCCTCCATGTCGACTGCGGCCTTCTTGGCCTTGGCGAAGATCCCGTCGCGTGGCTTTTCCTCTTCGCCGACATGATGCTTGATGTATTCCGCGAGCACGGCGAACTTGGCGTCATAGAACTCGTCGTCGGGCTTGCCCGCGATGAGCTCCGCGATCATTACCTTGGCGCCGTCGTGCTCGACCTGCGCCTCGTCGAGCATGTCGTCTTCGACGTTCTTCTCGCGGCAGGCCGGATAGAAGATTTCCTCCTCCAGCTTGGTGTGCACGATGAGCTCCTTGCAGACCTGCTTGGCGATCTTGGCTTTCTCCTCGGCCGAAGGCGCCTTCTCATATTGCGCGAACAGGCCTTCCACCTTGCGATGGTCGGCCTTGAGCAGGGTTGCTGCATCTTGTCCTTTGGGCGTTTGTTGAAGCGCGGCGACGGCAACGGCCGCTTTTGAGTCTCGCTTCGCAGGTATTGCTGGCATGGATACCTCTGTTTGAGGATGCAGCAACACAACAACGACAATCACCACACGTTCCGTCAGCGGAAAAATATCGCGGCGATATGAGAAATCTTCCCGCGGCGTGACGTTTGTTAAAGCGAAGCACCCGCGAAGACAGCTATTTTCAGCGACAGTTTGTGCAAATCAACAATCAGTAAAACCTGCTCGGAACGATTGCGCTCACGCTATTTGGTTCGCACAAGGACATAGCGCACCAAACGCCGAGACCGACCTTGTTGGCACTGCGTGGAAAGCGCTTCTTCGGACTAACAATTGCAAGCGCCGGAACGAATTATTTCGCGCGCGCTCAAATCGGCGAAACACAATCCTCACGGCGCCGTTGTGACCACGCCAACAGAAGGATGACGCCATGTTCATGCACAACAAACGCCTGCAGTACACCGTACGTGTGGGTGAGACCAATCCGGTTCTTGCCTCGCTTCTCCTCGAACAGTTCGGCGGGCCCGACGGTGAGCTCGCCGCCGCGATGCGCTACTTCACGCAGGGGCTGGCCGAGGACGATCCGGGACGCAAGGACATGCTGCTCGACATCGCGACCGAAGAGCTCAGCCATCTCGAGGTGATCGGTTCGATCGTCGCGATGCTGAACAAGGGTTGCAAGGGCGCCATCTCCGAGGCTTCGATGACCGAGGCGGAGCTCTATCTGTCGCTGACCAAGGGCGGCAACAGCCACACCCAGGGTATCCTCTTCGGTGGCGGGCCGGCGCTGACCAACTCGTCCGGCGTTCCGTGGACGGCGGCCTATGTCGACAGCCGAGGCGATCCGACCTGCGACCTGCGCTCGAACATCGCCGCCGAGAGCCGGGCGAAGATCATCTATGAGCGCCTGATCAACATCACCGACGATCCCGGCATCAAGGACGCGCTCGGCTTTCTGATGACGCGCGAGGTTGCGCACCAGAAGTCGTTCGAGAAGGCGCTGTACTCCATCCAGGACAACTTCCCGCCGGGCAAGCTGCCGGGCATCGAGAAGTTCGCGAACATCTACGTCAACACCTCGCAAGGTCCCGGCGACGGCAAGGGCTCGTGGAACGCCGGCCCGCAATGGGACCGCATCGACGATCTGGAACAGACGATGCCAATCGACGGCGGCGATGGCCAAGCCACCGTCGTTCTCGCGGACGACGAGAAGGGCACACTCGACCAGCTGCTGGTGCGCACGCTGTCCGACCCCGAAGGCGATCCCGAGACCGGTGTCGACTTGGGCGCGGGCGCCGGTGCGGGGCGCATCACCGACGAAGACTTGGGCGGCGCGGCCGATATCAACGACGCCGCGGACCAGGCCAAAGCGGCGACGGAATAGCCGGCCGGCCACGCCGGTGGATGCGCGTCCCGCCCCTCCCGCGCATCCGCCGGTGGTTTCTAGGAGCTAGATTTTCACCCACCTCCGGATCAGACGATGGCCGTCACCGCGCCCGACTTCGTCCTCGCCCCGCGTCCAGCGTTCGCTTGGCGCAAGCTCCTCGCCGCCATGGGACCGAGCTATCTCATCGCGGTCGGCTACATGGACCCGGGCAATTGGGCCACGGATATCGCCGCCGGCTCGCGCTTCGGCTTCGCGCTCCTTTCGGTTGTCGTTTTCTCGTGCCTGGCGGCGTTATTCTTGCAGAAATTGGCGCTCAAGCTCGGCATCGCGAGTGGGCGCGATCTGGCATCGCTCTGCCGCGAGCGCTATTCCCCTTCGCTGAAGGTCTTTTTGTGGATCACCTGCGAGATCGCGATCGTCGCCTGCGATCTCGCCGAAGTCGTTGGAATGGCGATCGCGTTGAAGCTGCTGTTCGGCTTTGCGTTGATCGTGGGTATCGGCCTTACCGCCGTGAGCACCCTTGCACTCCTGACCCTGGAAAAGGCGGGGTTTCGGCGCCTTCAAGCGCTTGTGATCGTTCTCGTCGTCGTCACCGGCGCGTGCTTCGTCTATGAGATAGCCGCAAGCCACCCCTCCCCGGGCGAGCTTGTCGCGGCCTTTGTCCCCGCACGGCGCACGCTCACCGATCCCTATGCGCTCTACATTGCGCTCGGCATTTTCGGCGCCACGGTGATGCCGCACAATCTGTATCTTCAAAGCGCGCTTTATCGGCGGCAGGACTTCCAGGACAAGCGCGAAGCCGTGCGGTTCGCGGGTGTGGATTGCACCATTGCGCTGACGTTCGCGGCGCTGGTGAATGCGGCGATCCTGATCACGGCTGCGTCCGCATTCCATTGGACGGGACATTCCGGCGTCGCCGGCATTGAGGACGCCTACCGCCTCCTGACGCCGGCGCTCGGTGCGGGCGCTGCGAGCACGCTCTTTGCCGTCGCCCTGCTCGCTGCCGGGCAGAACTCGACATTGACCGGAACGCTGGCGGGCCAAATTGTGATGGAAGGCTTCCTGGGATGGTCGCTCGACCCGCGTTGGCGCCGGCTTCTGACCCGCACGGCTGCCCTGGCGCCGGCCCTCGCCGTCGTGATGATTGCGGGTGAAGGCGCGGTGTCGCAGCTCCTCGTGCTCAGCCAAGTGGTGTTGAGCCTGCAGCTGGGCTTCGCCGTGGTTCCACTGGTCCGCTTCACCGGCGAGCGCGCGATCATGGGAGCGCTCGTCAATGGAACGGCGACGCGCTGGACCGGCTACACCTTGGCCGGCACGATCGTCATTGCCAATCTATGGCTTGTCGCGTGGTCGGTGGCTTGAATAGCAAAAGAGCTGCTGCGTGACCGTCCGCGCCTGCTTCTCGTCTGCTTCCATCGCAGTTACTTCCGTCGCGATTTCGCCCCAAAAGGCCGCCAGATCGTCGCGACCAACGGCCTTCAGCCGGGCAGCGTGGTCGAGCGCGGCTGCGAACGCTCCCGATCCGCGCCGGACAATCATATAGGTGGCAACGCCACGCGCTTCTTCATTCCCCATGAGACGCATCTCAGCGCGATCTCGACCGGTTCACACTCAACAATGTTAGCCGGTGTTCACCTTCCGCGCTTCCGGTCGGACGTATCGCGTCTCACCGCGCTCGAGGCCGTCGCGGACATGAAGAATTACCTCACGCGCCTTCAACAAATGCGAAGGATATGCCGATGATGCGTCGATATAGTTGCCAGTATGCGCAGGAGCGCTTTTGCAATGGGCCAAAACAACGATCCGACAGAGCACGGCGACCCGCAAGGACAGCAGGGCGGGAAGGTGACGATCCCTGCCGCGGAGAGGAAACGTGAAGCCGGCTATCCGCGTCCCAAAGATTCGCAAGAAGGACAACACGAAGACGTCCCGCCGCGGTCATAACGCGCCATGGGCGACCAATCGGTAGGATCCTTCAGCGGCGCGGAAAAGCTGGACGAGCTCTCGCCGAAGCAGACCAGGGAAGTCGAAAAGCAAGGCCGCGCGAACGCCGCTCTGATCCACGAGACCATACGCGCCGAGGGACTGACAGAACTGGAGCGCTCCGTCGTGGCGCTGGCGCTCTCCGCTCTGGCGGCGGGAATGTCCATGGGATTTTCGCTTCTGGTACAAGGCTGGCTGCATGCGGCGCTGCCGCCGGGACCGACGCAGCAGTTGCTGTCGCCGTTGGGCTATACGGTGGGATTCCTCGTCGTCGTGCTGGGCCGGCAGCAGCTCTTCACCGAGAATACCCTGACCCCGGTCCTGCCGCTCCTGCACGACAGAAGCGTCACAAACCTCGTCCGCCTGCTCCGATTATGGCTTGTCGTGCTATTGGGCAATGTGATCGGCACGATCGTGATGGCGTTCGCGATCGCGAAGTGCGGCATCTTCGAACCGGCGGCAATGAGCGCCTTTACCGAGATCGCCCGGCCGACGGTCGAGGGCGACTTCGTTTCCACGTTCTATCGCGCCATCTTCGCGGGCTGGCTGATCGCGCTCATGGTCTGGCTGCTGCCCGGCGCGGAGTCCGCGCGTTTCGTCGTATCATTGCGCTCGCCTATGTCGTGGCGCTCGGACACTTCTCTCACATCATCGCGGGATCGGTGGATGCGGCGTTCCTCGTGGCCATGGGAAGCGCCGGCTGGGCTGACTATGCAGGGCGGTTCTTCATCCCCACGCTGCTGGGCAACACGGTGGGCGGCGTCGTGCTGGTGGCGCTGCTGAATTACGGCCAGGTCGCCGCGGGCAAAAGCGAGACGGGCTGATTCCGTGTCCGTCGCGATCCATAACACATGACTCCGGCCGACTCTCGCACGCCTCTGCGCACCATAAATCAACAAATGCTAGTCGCATTTCGCAAAAGCGGCACCGGCGTGGCCTCCCCGCCGGCGCCCGTCTCGTTATTCCTCCGACTCGTATTCGATGCCGTACGCCTCGTCGATCTGGCCGCCATAGGACTTCGTGAACTTCGGCTCCGAACCCGCCGAATACCGCGGCATGTTCTCGAGAGAATCCTTGTCCACGTCGATCACATAAGCGCCTTCGTCCTCGTCGTATTCCAGCGCCTGCCAAGGGACCGGATAGAAATCCGAGCCCATGCCCAAAATGCCGCCGAACTGCAGCACCGCGTACTCGACCTGCCCGGACACCTTGTCGATCATCAGGTTGTAGATCGAGCCCAGCTTCTCGCCTTCGGTGTTATGCACGCTCGTGCCTTCGACCTTGTCGGAGGCGATCAGGTCTTCCGTTTCGTCCGTCTCAAGCTCTGCCATGACATGCTCCATTGAGGACTGTGTTCACAGCATCGCTAACGGGCAGCGAAGAGGTTTGATGCACGAGCGCAGTGCTTTGCGTTGCAGAACACGCGATCGAGTGGCAAATGTTATCGCGATAAAACAGCTTTCGCGCAGGCAGGAACCAAACCCTTCCCACCCGGTTGATTGGGTTGTCGACGCATATCGCGCCGGCATTCATTTGCGCAAAAAAGGCGGGCGGGCATGGACAAATCGGCCGGGTGCTTGAGGCCCGATATACCCATCATTTGTTTTTCCCACCTGCGTTGGGACTTCGTTTTTCAACGCCCGCAACATTTGATGAGCCGCTTTGCACGAACGCGCCGTGTGTTCTTCGTACAAGAAGTGGAGCTACATGACGGGGCCGCGATTCTCGACACGAGGCATGACCCTGCGACCGGCGTTACGGTATGGATTCCCCGTCTCCCGCGCGAAGGCAACGAGAGCGACCGGGACGCGACGGTCGAAGCTCTGCTTTTGGGTGCGATGGAAAAAGCGGGCTTCTCACGGCCGGTGCTCTGGTACTACACGCCGCTGATGCGTGCGTTTTCGAGCGGGATCGCGGCTTCGGCCATCGTCTACGACTGCATGGACGAGCTGTCGCAATTCCGCTTCGCCCCAGCTGCTCTGGTGGACGCAGAGAAGGAGCTGATGCGCGTTGCAGACGTGATGTTCACGGGCGGATACAGTCTCTATGAAGCGAAGCGTCGCTTTCACCCCAACATCCATCCGTTCCCATCGGCAGTCGACCGCGAACATTTCGCCAAGGCGCGACAGGAATCCGACCCCGCCGACCAATCCGCTTTGCCGCACCCCAGGCTCGGCTACTTCGGCGTCATCGATGAGCGCATCGATCTCGAGCTTGTCGCGAAGATCGCGGGCGATCGTCCGGGCTGGAGCATCGTCATGCTCGGTCCCGCCGCAAAGCTTGGCCCGGAGGAGCTGCCGCGGCGGGCGAATATCCACTATCTCGGCATGAAGCCTTATGCCGAGCTCCCGAACTATCTGTCGGGATGGGACGTGGCGTTGATGCCGTTTGCCATCAACAAAGCCACCCAATTCATCAGCCCAACCAAGACGCCGGAATATCTTAGCGGCGGCAAAATGGTCGTCTCTACGCCGATCGCGGATGTGCAGCGGCACTATGGCGATCTCAATGCGGTCTGCATCGCAGCAACAGCCGATGCGTTCGTCGCTGCATGCGACACCGCGCTGGCCCTGTCGCGAGAGCCGGAGCAGTGGCTTCCGGCGGCGGATGCCGCGCTCGCCGGGATGTCTTGGGATGCCACGTTCCTCCAGATGGAAGCGTTGGTCGATGCTGCGGTGACGGCCCGTAACTTCAAGCCGGCACCGCGAGTTCATGCCCACTATGATTTCCTGGTGGTGGGCGCCGGTTTTGCCGGCTCGGTCATGGCCGAGCGCCTCGCTTCGAGCGGCAGCAGCGTCCTGGTGGTGGATCGTCGCTCGCATATCGGCGGAAATGCCTACGACTATCACGACGCGTCGGGAGTGTTGGTCCACAAGTACGGCCCTCATATCTTCCATACCAATTCCGAGGAGATTTTTGCCTATCTCTCCCAATTCACGTCATGGCGGCCATATGAGCACCGAGTCTTGGCGGACATCGGCGCAAAGCGCGTTCCTATCCCCATCAACCGCACGACGCTCAACGAGGTGTTCGGCATCGCGCTGGCGACCGACGAGGACGTCAAGCAGTTCCTGAACGCACGCGCCGAGAGGATCGCGGTCATCCGAACCTCGGAGGATGTCGTGCTCTCGACCGTGGGGCGCGAGCTCTACGAGATGTTCTTTCAAGACTATACGCGCAAACAATGGGGGCTGGATCCGTCCGAGCTGGACAAGTCCGTGACCGCGCGCATTCCCACCCGCTTCAACACCGACGACCGCTATTTCACGGATCGGTTTCAGGCAATGCCTGCGCTGGGCTATACCGAGATGTTCGAGAGGATGCTCAGCCATCCCAACATCACTGTCGTGCTCGACACCGATTTCAGAGACATCGCGAGGGACGTCGACTTCGGGCACCTGATCTACACCGGCTCCATCGACGAGTATTATGGCTTCTCGGAGGGCAAGCTACCCTATCGAAGCCTGACATTCGAGCATCGCTCGCTGAAGCGGGAGAAGTTCCAGCCCGTCGGTACCGTGAACTATCCGTCAATCGACAAGATGTACACGCGGATCACCGAGTTCAAGCACATGACCGGCCAGGCGAGCGACAGTACCAGCATCGTCTTTGAACTCCCCAGCGACGACGGCGATCCCTATTATCCGATCCCGACGGCCGAAAACGCAGCGCTCTATAAGCGCTATGAAGCGCTTGCCATGCGGGAGGAAAACGTAACGTTCGTCGGACGGCTGGCGACCTACAGGTATTACAACATGGACCAGGTCGTCGGGCAGGCGCTGGCGACGTTCCGGCGCCTTCGCGCCGCCAGTAAGAGCTTTCGGGCTTCAAGCATCGCCGCCGCGGAGTGATGTTGGGCCGAGCGTCAAAGCGCGTTCCCCTGCTGGCGGGCTTCGAGTCCTCGTCCATGAAGTTCTGGGACGGCCGGCGCTTCGATGCGATCAGACAAAGCGGTCACGACCGTCAGGCCGCCGTGGATTATGGGTTGCTCGCCGCATCCGGCATCCGCACGATCCGTGATGGAATGCGCTGGCATCTCATCGAGCGGACGCCCGGCGCGTACGATTGGTCCAGCGTGACGCGGATGGCGGATGCAGCGCTTGAAGCCGGCGTGGAGATCATCTGGGATCTCTGCCATTTCGGCGTGCCGGACCATATCGACGTCTTGTCGCGCGAGTTTCCGTTCCGGTTCGCGGACTATGCGGAAGCGGCAGCCGCGACGATCGGAAGAATGTCCGGCAACGCGCCGCTGTGGTGCCCGATCAATGAGATCTCGTACTGGTCTTACGCCGCCGGCACCGAGGGGTTCATCGAGCCCGCGGCACGGGGCCGAGCCGAAGATATCAAACGCCAACTCGTGTCGGCATTCCTGGCTGCGGCCACCCGTCTCAGAGCGGTGGACTCGCGCGCGCGCTGCCTTGCCACCGATCCCCTGATCCACGTCACGTCCCGCCTGGGCGACAGCCAGGAAGCCCGTGCCATCGTCGAGAGCAGCTTCGCCGCTTGGGACATGCTTCTGGGACGGGCGGCACCCGAACTCGGTGGACACGAGGGCGCCATCGATCTGCTGGGTGCGAACTACTTTCCGGACAATCAGCGCAGCATCGATGACGGACTCGTCGGACTGGGATGCATCGGCTACCGCCCGCTTCATGTCCTGATCGAGACTCTTTGGTCGCGCTATGGGCTTCCGATCCTTCTGTCGGAAACGGGAGCAGAAGGCGCGAACGCGTCCGCGTGGCTATCCTACATCAGTCGCGAGGTGGCGCTCGCTGTCGACGACGGCATTCCCGTGGAAGGTGTCTGCCTTTACCCGGCCATGGACTATCCCGGCTGGATTGACGATCGTCATTGCCGCTGCGGCCTTATCCGCACGGACTCCGCTTGCGTCGAGCGAACGGTCGACAGCGACGTGTTGGCCTCGGTCGTGAACTGGAGCGCGGAGGGAGGCAGTTGATGGTCCATTTTGCGGATGCCCGGGCGGCATTAAACCTCCACGATGACCTCTTCCCATCACTTGAATACCGTTCCCTGGCCCCGACCGTGCGCTTGTCTCCCGCGCCAGAGCAACGCTCGCGCGCCTGCAAGCGCGCCGGCTTTCGATCATCACCGCCGAAAGCTGCACGCGGGGCCGGTATGCGCGCTCCTCGCGCAAGTGGAGGGTGCGGGCGATCTGCTGCATGGCGGGTTCGTCGTCTACACCAAAAACAGAAGGAACGTGCGCTCGGCGTAGACCCAACCGTGCTCGATCGCGACGGCAGTGTAAATGAAAACGTCGCGCGCCAGCGCGCCTCGGGCGCGCTCGACTGCTCTCACGCCGATCTGGCGCTCGCAATCACCGGCGTGCTGGGACCCGAGCCCGACGAGGACGGGAACCCCGTGGGGCTTGTGTACCTTGCGTGCGCCAAGCGGAGCGAGGAGCCACGCGTGCTGCGCCGTGACTATGGCCAACAACCGCACGAGGTGCTGCTCCGGACGGCCATCGAAGACGCGCTCGCGCTCGTCGAGGACTGCGCGCTCGACGCGCCCGGTAAGTGCGCTGCGCCGAACGCTCTCGGAATTGGCCATCAATAGATAGTGTGAACTGAACATGGCTCTCGCTCGTTGTCGGTTGGTCGAGCGCGAGGAATCCTCATGGAAAAGACGACACGCCGCCAGGCGATGACTGTGGCAGCGCTCGGTGCTGCCACCGCGGTTGCCGGACCGGCGGCCGCTCAAACGAAAGCGCAAGCGCACGGCGGGATGCAGGATCCTCGAAGCAAGCATCCGAAGCCTCCCTTCCCAGCCCAGTCGCAGCCTTGGCCCGGACTCGCGAGCCGGATGAACCCGCGTCCTGACCACGGCGAGACGAGCTATGTCGGCTCGGGCCGTCTATCCGGCCGGAAGGCGTTGATCACCGGCGGCGACTCCGGCATGGGACGTGCCGCCGCCATCGCGTTCGCGCGCGAAGGTGCGGACGTCGCCATCAACTACCTTCCCGCCGAGGAGCCGGACGCGCACGAAGTCGTCGCGTTGATCCGCGCTGAAGGCCGCAAGGCGGTCGCGCTGCCCGGTGACCTCAGGGACGCCGCGTTCTGCCGCGGTCTCGTTGCCAATGCGGTGCGCGAGCTCGGCGGGCTTGACATCCTGGTCAGCAACGCAGGTCGCCAGCAATCCCGTTCATCGATCGCGGAGGTTTCGGACGAAGACTTCGACGCGACCATGAAGACCAACATCTATGCGCCGTTTTGGATCATCAAGGCCGCGCAGCCGCACCTTCAGCCGGGCTCTGTGATCATCGCCACCACGTCGGAGCAGGCTTATGACCCTTCGCCCGACCTCTACGACTATGCGCAGACCAAGGCCGCGACGATGAACTTCGTGAAGTCGCTCGCGAAGCAATTCGGGCCCAAGGGCATCCGCGTCAACGGCGTGGCGCCGGGACCGGTCTGGACACCGCTGCAGATCTCCGGCGGCGCGTCGGAAGGCAAGGTCGTGACCTTCGGCGCGACCGCGCCTCTTGGCCGCCCGGGACAGCCTGCCGAGCTCGCGGGCATCTTCGTACGGCTGGCGGAAGACGACGGCAGCTATACGACCGGCAATATCTACGGCGCCGGCGGCGGCCAGGGCCAGCCGTGAAGGTGAGCGAAATGTGGAGGATCGCTTCAGGTGCAGCTTCGGCTCTGCTCGTATCGTTTGCTGCGCAGGCACAGACGAAAATCCCGCCACCGCCAAAGGACTTCGTCTCGGCTGCGTCGCAGAGCGACCAGTATGAAATCCAGGCTGCGCGTGTCGCGATCGCGCAGAGCCGCGATCCGCGGATTGTGTCATTCGCGAAGATGATGACCAAAGATCATGAGCGCCTGAGCGTCGATCTGCGTCGCGGCGCCCAGGCGTCCCATCTGCCTCCGCCCGATCCCGGCATGAGCAGCGACCAAGCGAGGATGCTGGCGAGCTTGCAGAGCCTTCGCGGATCGGATTTCGACAAAGCCTATCTTCGCCAGCAGGTGCTCGCACACGCTCAAGCATTCGCGGTCGAGAAGAGCTTCGCGGATGCGGGCGAAGACGCCAAGCTCCGGAAGGCGGCACAATCCGCGCTGCCGGTCATCGAGGAGCATGCCAAGACCGCGCAACAACTCGCCACGGAACTTGGCGCGCAGCCATGACCAGCACCATTCATCTGTGACGAACTCAGCATTTACTTTAGAATCGGCATGTCGCGGGGAGCGGATCGGGGTCGAAGAACTATCGGTCGAGAAGTCGCGGAAAAAGCGAGTAGGCCTATCTAAGACGTTGAATCTAAACAGTCTATACCTCCCTTCACACGGAGGGGTCACAGGTTCAATCTCTGTCGCGCCCACAAGGGTTCCCCTGAGATTTTGCGATGTAGTTGAACTGTCTGCGCGACAGGCGCGGCGCGCGCGAGATAGACGGTGCGAAAGAGCACTCCCTATAGGTCGTCCATCTCGGTGTACCGGTTCCTACGAAGTACGGCCGGCTGGTCTTGGCCACGAAGCGGCGCCCGCGGCCCGAAGCTGTCAGTGGCGAACGTCGTCGTGTCGGCGTTGAGGTCGGTGTGGCCGGTGGCGCAACGAAGGCCGAGTAATCGAAGCTCTCGGACTGGCCGAGCGCGTTGGTCGTGAGCACCGCGAAGGTGCCGTTGGCGTCGTAGCCAACGCTCGTGGACCGCATCGGGATGCCCGGTCCGCTCACTGTCGCCACTCTGCGATGCCCGAACGCATCCAGCGTGTAGTCGGTCTGCAGCCGGCATGCGGCGCCGATGCCGTTGCAGGCGGTGGCCGTCGGCTCGATCACCTCCTCGGTCAGGATGCCGGTCGCCGGATCGTAGCCGAACGACGAGCTGCGCGTGATCGTCGAGCTGCCGACA
>JAFBAL010000061.1 GCA_019247845.1 Alphaproteobacteria bacterium
ATGCAGCAGGTCGCGGGCAACGCCAACATCGTCGACGTGGTCAATGCCGTGAACTCGGCCGAGCTCACCTTGGACACCGTCGTCGCCGTCCGCGACAAGGTCGTCCAGGCCTATCAATCCATCATGAACATGCCGATCTGAGGCCCAACTTTCATGCAGAGGCACGAATGACCCCCGCCGATTCCATCGACTTCGCCCGCTCCTCGATCTACGTGCTGCTCGAGATCATCACGCCCGCGATGCTGACGGCGCTGGTGGTGGGCCTCGGCATCGGCCTGCTCCAGGCGCTGACCCAGATCCAGGAGATGACGCTCGTCTTCGTGCCGAAGATCATCGCGATCTTCGTCGTGCTCTTGATCGCGCTGCCCTTCGCGGGCGCGGCGATGAGCGGGCTGATGAACGACATCGCGCAAAGGATCGCGGCGTACTAGCCGATGCACATCCACCTTCCCGCGCTTTCCGGCGTCATCCTGGTTCACCTGCTCGTCTTCGCGCGCACCGGCGCGATGGTGATGCTCTTGCCCGCCATCGGCGAGGCCGGCGTGCCGCCGATGATCCGCCTGGTGCTGGCCTTCGCGATCTCGCTGGCGCTGACGCCGACGGTGGCCAATGCCTATCCCCAAGCCGAGCCGGCGAACGCGCTGGCGCTCGCACTGCTCATCGGACAGGAAGTGACGGCCGGCATCCTGGTCGGCTCGATGGCGCGCATCATCATGAGCGCATTGCAGGTCGCGGGCTCGCTGATCGCCACGCAGACCGGCCTTTCCTACGCGCAGACCGTCGATCCCACCAGCCATGGCGAGCAGGGCGCGGTGATCGGCAACTTCCTCTCGCTGCTCGGCGTGGTGCTGATCTTCGCGGCCAACCTGCATCACCTGGCCATCGGCGCGATCGCGGGCAGCTATCATCTGATCCCGCCCGGCTCGGCGCTGCCGACCGGCGACATGGCCGACCTGGTGACGAGCTTGGTCAGCGGCTCCTTCGCGCTCGGCTTCCAGCTGGCCGCGCCGTTCCTGGTCTTCGGCTTCGCGCTGTCGGTCGGCATCGGCGTGCTGGCGCGGCTGATGCCGCAGCTTCAGATCTATTTCGTCGCCATGCCGCTCAACATCATGGTCGGCTTCCTGCTGATGGTGTTCCTGATCGGCGGGATTATGACGCTGTTCCTGAACTACTTCTCGGGCCAGATGGGGTCGCTGCTCTAGATGTCTGACGAGAAGGACAAATCACAGCAGACGGAAGAGCCGACGGCGAAACGGCTCGCCGAAGCCCATGAGCACGGCGACGTCGTCAAATCGCAGGAAGTGTCGACCTTCGTCGTGCTCGCCGCCGGCACGCTTGCCATCGCCATGTTCGGCAAATCGGTCGCGCTGGACCTGGCGTCGGAGCTGCGCATGTTCCTGGAGCAGCCCGATCAGATCGAGATCAGCGGCGCGCTGATGCGGGCGGTGGTGTGGAAGACCGCCGCGATCCTCGCCCCCTTCTTCGTATTGATGGTCGTGGCGGGTGTGGGCGGCAACCTGATCCAGCACCGCCCGATGCTGACCTTCGAGCGCATCAAGCCCGACCTCTCCAAGCTCTCGTTGGTGTCCGGCCTGAAGCGCATGTTCGGCGTCGACGGCCTGTCCAACCTCGCCAAGGGCCTGCTCAAGATCGGCGTCGTCGCGATCGCGATCTGGACCCAGGTCTGGCCCGAGCGCGCGACGCTGGACGCGGTGCTGGCGCAGTCGCCGGGCGGCATCGCGGCCGACATGAGCCACCTGCTGTTCAAGGTCCTGATCGCGGCGTTGGCCGCGCTCGCCGTCATCGCGGCCGGCGATTATTTCCTGCAGCGCTTCCGCTTCCTGCAGCGCAACCGCATGTCCAAGCAGGAGATCAAGGAAGAGTTCCGCCAGACCGAGGGCGACCCCACGGTCAAGGCCAAGATCCGCCAGGTCCGCATGGAGCGCTCGCGCCGCCGCATGATCGCCGCGGTCCCCGAGGCGACCGTCATCATCGCCAACCCGACCCACTACGCCGTGGCGCTGAAATACGAGAGCGGCCAGATGGCGGCGCCGATCTGCGTCGCCAAGGGCGTCGACGCGCTGGCCCTTCGCATCCGTAAAGTGGCCGAGGACCATGACGTGCCGGTGGTCGAGAACCCGCCACTCGCCCGCGCGCTGCATGCCAGCGTCGAGGTCGACCAGCCGATCCCGGCCGAGCACTACAAGGCCGTGGCGCAGGTCATCGGCTACGTCATGCGGCTTTCGGGGAAGATGCGGGCCAATTAGCAAGCCAATTAGCGCCGGCCGCGAATCATACGCTAAACTGCCGCCATGATGGCGACGCGGGGACTGACCGTCGGCAATACGGGCCTTCCGGCCGGCATGTGGCGCTGGGCGGCGCTGGGATTCATTTTCCTCGCCATCGCCGCCGCGGCGCTCGCCGTCTCGACGCCGGACGCCGCGCGTTGGGCGGGCGTGATGCTGCTGGCCGGCATCGGTGCGCTGGCCTCGATCTTCCTCTATGCGATCTGGCCCAAGGAATCGCTGAACACCGCCGACGCGCGCCGCATCGCCGAGGCCGCGGCCCGCGCCAACGTCGCCTGGGCGATCACGGGGACGGACGGCGCGGTGCTCGACTGCAACCCGGTCTATCGCCGCATGGCCGGCGCCGAGGAGGGCGAGGCGGCACCGCCACCCGAGCTGGCGCTGGCGGGCGAGCCGTCGTCGCCGGTGCTCTATCGCCTGACCAAGGGCGCCAGCGAAGGCGTCGCCCGCGAGGAGTCGTTCCAGGTCGCGCCCGGGCTCGAGATCGTCGCCGCCGTGCGCCCGCTCAGCAATGGCCAGACCGCGTGGTGGTTCACGCCCAGGCTCGCCGCCTCCAAGTCCGCCGTGGTCGTCGAAGCGCCTGCGGCGACGGCAGCCCGTGCGGAGCCCGCGGTCGGCGACATGTTCCGCGACGCGCCGATGGGCATCGCCTTCGCAGGGAGCGACGGACGCCTCACCGAGGCCAACCGTGCCTTCGCCCGCTTCTTCGGCAGCGAGGCATCGCTGTCGGGCCGCAGCTTCCTGGAGCTGCTCGACGAGGCCGACCGCAAGCCGGTGGCCGAGATGCTCGGCGGCGGCGGGTCGAGCGAGCTGCGCGCCGGCGAGCGCACCGCCGAGCTTTTCGTCCATCCGCTGAAGGACGGCCGCGTCATCCTCTATCTGCTCGACGTCTCGGAGCAGAAGGCGCTGGAGACCAAGTTCGCGCAGTCGCAGAAGATGCAGGCCGTCGGGCAGCTCGCCGGCGGAGTCGCGCACGACTTCAACAACCTGCTCACCGTGATCATCGGCAACAGCGAGTTCCTGCTGATGCGCCATCACGCCGGCGACCCCTCGTTCAAGGAGATCAACGAGATCCACCAGAACGCGCTGCGCGCCGCGACCCTGGTCGGCCAGCTGCTTGCCTTCTCGCGCAAGCAGACCCTGCAGCCCAAGGTCCTGGCGGTGCGCGACGTGGTGGGCGAGCTCGCGGTGATGCTGAAGCGGTTGCTGCGCGAGGGCGTCGACCTCGATCTCGACCACGGCGCCGAGCTGTGGCCGGTGCATGCCGACGAGGTGCAGCTCTCCAACGCGATCATCAACCTGGTCGTCAACGCGCGCGACGCCATGCCCAAGGGCGGCACGGTGACGATCCGCACCGCCAACGAGACGGTGACGACGGCCGCGGCGCTGGGCACCGCGATCATGCCGGCGGGCGACTATGTGCGCATCGAGGTCGCCGATACCGGCATCGGCATCTCGAAGGAGCACCTGGGCAAGATCTTCGATCCCTTCTTCACCACCAAGCCGGTGGGACAGGGAACGGGGCTGGGGCTCGCGACCGTCTACGGCATCATCAAGCAGACCGGCGGCTTCATCACCGTCGACAGCGAGGTCGGCAAGGGCACGACCTTCCGCATCTACCTGCCGCGCTATCGTCCCGAAGCCAGCGCCGCGGCGGCCGCCGGTGCGTCGGGCGAGCCGGAACGCGCGAGCCCGCGCGACGTGACCGGTCAGGACACGATCCTGCTCGTCGAGGACGAAGAGGCGGTGCGCAGCTTCGCGGCGCGCGCGCTGCGCCTGCGCGGCTACGAGGTGCTCGAGGCCGCGGGCGGCGAGGAAGCGCTCGAGATCGTGCGCGAGCACGCGGCGACGATCCACCTGCTGGTCACCGACGTGGTCATGCCCAACATGGACGGTCCGACCCTGGTGCGCGCGGTCAAGCGGCTGCGCCCCGACATGGCGGTGATCTTCATGTCGGGCTATGCCGAGGAAGCCTTCCGCCGCAACGACGAGAAAGCGGAAGAGCTGCACTTCCTGCCCAAACCCTTCGGCCTCAAGCAGCTCGCCGCGAAGGTGAAGGACGTGCTGAGCCAGGCGCCGGCGCACTGAGCCGATACCATTGGACAATGCATCATGGGCGAAAAGCGCGATAGGCTCGCGCTTTCTATGGAGGCGAGCATGGGCTTCGCGACGGCCGGCGACGGCACGCAAATCTTCTTCAAGGACGGCGGCGGCGATGGCCAGCCGATCGTGTTCTCGCACGGCTGGCCGCTCTCATCCGATGCCTGGGACAACCAGTTCCTGCATTTCGGCATGAACGGCTTCCGCGTCGTCGCCCACGACCGGCGCGGGCACGGCAAGTCGGGACGGACCTGGGACCACAACGACCTCGACACCTATGCCGACGATCTCGCGGCGGTGATGGATCATCTCGATCTGACGAAGGTGGTTCTCGTCGGCCATTCCACCGGTGGCGGCGAGGTGACGCGCTATATCGGCCGTCACGGCAATGCGCGCGTCGCCAAGCTCGTGCTGGTGGGCGCGATCCCGCCCTTGATGCTCAAGACGCCCGCGAACCCCGAAGGCACGCCGATGGAAGCCTTCGACGGCATCCGCAAGGGCGTTTTCGACGATCGCTCGCAGTTCTTCAAGGACCTGACGATGCCGTTCTACGGCTTCAACCGTCCGGGCGCGAAGATCTCTGAAGGCCTGCGCGAGTCGTTCTGGCTGATGGGCATGGAGGCCGGCATCAAGGGCGCCTATGACTGCATCAAGGCGTTCTCCGAAACCGACCAGACAGAGGATTGCAGGAAGGTCGAAGTGCCGACGCTCATCATTCATGGTGACGACGACCAGATCGTGCCGATCCAGGCGGCCGCGATGAAATCGGCCAGGCTCATTCGAAACGCTACGCTGAAGGTCTATCCCGGCGCACCGCATGGATTGGCGCAGACCATGGCCGACAGGTTCAACGCCGACCTGATGGACTTCATCGGGAGCTAGCGGGCACCGGCGCAACCGTCTCCGCCCGGTTGAACCAAGCCACCACGGCCGACAGCATCACCACGCTGCCGCCGATCGTGACCGCCATGGTCACGCCGATATGGTCGGCGATGACGCCGAGCAGCAGCGAGCCCCAGGGCATCATGCCGAGGAACGACTGGGTGTAGTGCGAGATCACGCGGCCGCGCATCTGCTCGCCGGCGGCGAGCTGGATGATGGTGTTCGTGGTGCCGCCGAGCAGCATCAGGCTGCAGGCGGTGGGGAGCAGCAGCGCCACGCTGAGCCACAGCCGGTGCGAATGGGCGAACGCAATCAGCCCTAGCCCGAAACACAGCGACGCCGCGATGGGCGCCACGGTCAGCCAGCGCTCGTGCAGGTGGCTGAGGATATAGGCGCCGACCAGCGCGCCCAATCCGACGCCGGTCATCAAGGTGCCGTAGACGCGGGCATCGCCGTGCAAGAGGTCGCTGGCAAAGGCCGGCAGCAGCGACAGATAGGCCGCGCCGAAGCACGACGACACGCCGACCAGCATCAGCGCGGTGCGGATGCGCGGATTGCCGAACGAATAGCGATAGCCCTCGACGATCTCGCGCAGCGCGCGCTTGTTCTCGCGTAGCGGCCGCGCCGGCATGCGCATCAAGAGCAGGCTGGTCAGCACCGCGCCGAACGACAGCGCGTTGACGCCGAAGCACACGCCCGCGCCGGTCGCGTCGAGCAGCCAGCCCGCGACCGCGGGCCCGATCACCCGCGCCAGGTTGAACATCATCGAGTTGAGCGCGATGGCGTGGCGCAGGTCGTCGCGTCCCACCATGTCGAGCGTCATCGCCTGGCGCGTCGGGATGTCGACCGCATTGATCAACCCGAGCCCGAAGGCGAGCGCGATGATCTCCCACACCTGCACCACATGCAGCAAAGTCAGCACCGCGAGCAGCAGCGCCTGCACCATCGACAGGCTCTGCGTCCAGATCAGCATCCGCCTGCGGTCGACGCGGTCGGCGATCAGCCCGCCGAACGAGGCGAGGAAGAACACCGTCACCTGGGCGCAGAACGAGGTGAGACCGAGCAGCGAGGTCTTGTGCGTCAGGCTGTAGACGAGCCAGCCCTGCGCCACCGACTGCATCCAGGTGCCCATCAGCGACACGAGCTGGCCCGAGAAGAACAGCCGATAGCTGCGATGGCGGAAGATCTTGAGCAGCGCGAAGGCGCTGTACGGCTCGGCGAGATCGGCGACTTCCCCTTCGGAAGGCGGCTCCTCTTGTGGCGTTGCCGCGCTTTGCAGCGCGGGAGGCGAAGTCGCCGCGCTTGTCAGCACGGGGCGCGGAATGCTTGCATCCGCCGCATCGCTATCCGAACTCGAGGTCGCCATGTCCGATACCGACGTACTCTTCCAACCCTTCCGGCTCAAGGGTCTTGTCCTGCCTAACCGAATTGTCATGGCACCCATGACGCGCTCGAAATCGCCGGACCAGATTCCGAACGACACGGTCGCCGCCTATTACCGCCGCCGCGTCGAAGGCGGCACGGGCCTGATCCTGACCGAAGGCACCTCGCCCGAGCACAAATCGGCCTCGAACGACGTCAACGTTCCCGCTTTCTTCGGCGAGGCCTCGCTCAAGGGCTGGGCCAAGGTGCTGAAAGAGGTGAAGGACGCGGGCGGCCATATCATGCCGCAGCTCTGGCATCAGGGCATCGTGCGCCATGCCGGCTCCGGTCCTTATCCCGAAGCCAAGAGCATGGGCCCGTCGGGACTTTCCAAGCCCGGCAAGCAGGTCGCGGACCCGATGTCGGACAGCGAGATCGCCGACGTCATCGACGGCTTTGCCAGAAGCGCAGGCTATGCCAAAGAGCTCGGCTTCGACGGCGTCGAGCTGCACGGCGCGCACGGCTACATCATCGACGAGTTCTTCTGGGAAGGCACCAACCGGCGGGACGACCGCTTCGGCGGCAGCCTGGAGAAGCGCGTGAGCTTCGCCGCGGAGGTGACGCGCGCGGTACGCAAGACGGTGGGCGAGGATTTCCCCATCCTGCTGCGCTTCTCGCAATGGAAGCAGCAGGACTTCGCCGCGCGCCTCGCCACCACGCCCGACGAATTGGGGCGCTTCCTCGCTCCGATGATCGATGCCGGCGTCGACTGCTTCCACTGCTCGACGCGGCGCTTCTGGGAGCCCGAGTTCCCCGAAACCGGATCGGACATGAACCTGGCCGGCTGGACCAGGAAGCTGTCGGGCAAGCCCACGATGACGGTGGGTTCGGTGAGCCTGAACTCCGATTTCATCACCTCGTTCCGCCAGGCGGGCGCCGAGACGACCGGAATCGACACGCTGCTCGCGATGATGGCGCGCGGCGATTTCGACCTGGTCGCTGTCGGCCGCGCGCTGATCGTCAATCCGGACTGGCCGAACAAGGTGCGCGCCGGCGTCTTCGATCAGCTCAAGCCTTATACGCCGGAGGCGCTGGCTACGCTCGTCTGACCAGCCGCATCTTGAGCCCATAGCGCGGCCTCAAGGTGATGCGCGCCAGCGGCTCGACGGGATGACCGGGCACGAGCTCGAGCCGGAAGCGCTTCAGGATCGCGGCCAGGATGATCTGCGCTTCCTGCATCGCGAAGCCCATGCCGATGCAGACGCGCGGCCCCGCGCCGAACGGGAGATAGGCGAAGCGGTGGATCTTCTCGCGGCGGCCGGGCGCGAAACGCTCGGGATCGAAATAGTCCGGCTCGTCCCACAGCGTCCTGTGGCGGTGCAGGACCCAGGGCGAGATCATCACGGACGTGTCGGCGCGGATGGCGATGCCGCCCACCGTGTCGGGCCCGATGGAATCGCGGCTGATGATCGGCGCAGGCGGATAGAGCCGCATCGCCTCTTCCAGCACCATGCGCGTGACGCCGCGGTCGCCGCTGTCCGATGCGACGCGCGCATCCCATTCGGGGAACAGCGACAGGAGATAGAACGTCCAGGCCAGCGCGTTGGCCGTCGTCTCGTGCCCGGCGAAGAAGAAGGTCATCACGTTGTCGAAGACCTCGGCCTCGCCGAACAGCGCGCCGCCTTCGGGATCGCGCGTGGTCAGCAGCATGGTGAGGAAGTCCTGCGGCACGCTGCCGGGCTCGCGCTCCAGCCGCGCGCGGCGCCGCGCGATCAGGGCCGACAGCTCCTTGCGGAAAAAGGCGAGCGGCCCGCGGGCGCGCAGGTTGGTCGGCGTCGGCACCCAGTTGGGAAGGCCGAGCGTTCGCAGCACGTCGACGCGGCCCTGCGTCTCCAGATAGACCGCGAGCGCTTCGGCCATCTTCGCGTACTGCATCGTCACGTCGTTGGAGAACAGCGTGCGCGAGATGATCTCGTAGGTCAGCCGCATCATCTCGTCGGCGGCGTCGATCACCGCGCCCTCGCCCAGCCCGTCCCAGCGCGCGACCATGGCCTGCGCCGTCTCGGCCATCACCGGCGCGAACGCCTGGACATGGCGCAGCTGGAACATGGGCGCGGCGACGCGGCGCTGGAAGCGCCAGCTCGGCCCTTCCGAGGTCACCAGCCCGTTGCCCAGCGCCGGACGCATCAGCCGCTGCAGCTGGATGGACTTCTCGTAGTTGGCGGCGTTGTCCAGCAGGACGTATTTGATGCCCTCCGGATCGCTGATCATCATGAAATCCTGCACCCAGGTGCGGGCATGGATGTAAGGCTCGCGATAGGAGCGCGCGCCGAACGCGGCCACGGGATTGCGCCCGAGCTCGCGCAGCACCTGCAAGGTCGAGAGCTCGCGGCTGTGGGGAACCGGCGCCGCGGGACGGATTTTTTCCGCCTGCATCATGGCCGCCATACTTCGAGGTTCCCCTCATCGGCGACCTTCAACAGCAGCATCTGCGCGCGCCAATCAACGAGGATCAGCCCATGGCTTTTGCTCAGCGTCATGAAGGCGCGGGCCAGGACCTCGTTGTCCGCGCCCGGCGGCATGGCCGCGCCCAACACGCTGAGATCATGCATGCCGTAGAGCCAGACCTTCCCCGCAAGCGGCAGCGAGAAGGCGTCCGCCACGCGTCCGGCCACCTCGCCGCCGCCATGGAACAGCACCGGGCCCGGACCGGCCGCCGCGCCGAACATGCATCCCAGCATGGCCGCCGGCCCCGCAAGCACGGGCCTGGCATCGAGCTCGCGCTCGAAGATCTCGCGATAGCCGCCGGCGACGCGGTTCCGGGCCTCGAACGCCTTGAGCGACGTCAGCTTGCGCGCGATCTCGTCGCGCCGGTCGTGGGCAAGGAACTCGATCTGGCGCCAGTCGTCCTCGTGGAACACGAGGTCGGCCTCGCCGGGCGGGCCCGCCATGGGCTCCAAAGGATAGTCGTCGGTCGCGATCGTCGCCAGCGAGTAGAGCAGCCTGGCGGGGTCGACGGTCCGGACCGACGGCGGCGCGGGCGCTGCGGTCCCTTTGTCGGCGCCGAGCCAATCGCGCAGCTTTTTCATCAACTCACCTCTCCCGCGGCCATTGTCGCGAAAGCCAACAATCGCACGCCGCGGGCAAAAGGTGCATTGACTCGAATGTCGCGGCGCTTACTCTTCGCCCTTTCGGGCAGTGAGCGCATGGCCAAGGACTATATCGGCTACCAAAACCTGATCGACACCGCGCTGCGCGGCGTCGTGCGCGAGGCGCTCAGGCGCGTCGAGAAGCAGGGGCTGATCGGCGCGCATCATTTCTGCCTGACCTTCAAGACGCGCTTCCCGGGACTCGAGATCCCCGACTTCCTGCGCGAGCAATATCCCGACGAGATGATGATCATCCTCCAGCACCAGTTCTCGGGGCTGAAGGTGAAGGAGCATCACTTCGAGGTCACGCTGGCCTTCCGCAAGGTGCCGGCGACGCTGGTCATCCCCTACGAGGCGCTGACCGCCTTCTCCGATCCCGGCGTGCAGTTCGTGCTGCCGCTCAAGCCTGCCGAGCACGCGGCGCGCGCCACCACGGCCAAGCTCGCGCCGGCACCCGCACCGGAGCAGAACCGCGAAACGCCTGCGCCGGCCGAAAAGCCCCCCGCGCCGGGCGAGGTCGTGAGCCTGGATTCGTTCAGGAAGAAGTAGGGCCGGAAGAAATAGGCGCGTTGCTATCAACGCTATCATTGCTTACAATGATCACATGGCAAACATGCTCATCCGCAATCTCGACGACCAGGTGAAGAAGCGCCTGCGGCTTCGCGCCGCGGAGCATGGACGCTCGATGGAAGAAGAAGTGCGCGAGATCCTTAGCCGCGAAACCAAGGCAGCCGGACAGCCTGCCGGCTTGGGCGACTCGATCCGCAAGCGCTTTGCGCCGCTTGGCGGAATGGACCTCAAAATTCCGTCGCGCCGCGCCATCCGCAAGCCGCCCGAGTTGAAATGATCATCCTGGACACGAACGTCCTCTCGGAGCCGGCAAGGCCGCGCCCGTCGGAGGCCGTAATCGGTTGGCTCAATGCGCAAGCGCGGGCCGACGTCTTCACGACGGCCGTCACCGAAGCCGAGATTCTTCTTCGAGTGGAGCTGATGCCCGCCGGAAGAAGACGTAACACTTTGACCGAGCAAGTACGCCGCACTTTCGACGAGGATTTCCACGGCCGCGTCCTGCCGTTCGACAGTGTCGCGGCTCGGGCTTACGCGACACTTGTGGCAAGCCGGCAGAAGGCGGGAAAGCCTCTGCAGGACGCGGACGCGCAGATCGCCGCGATCGCCCTTTCGCGCGGCGCATCCGTCGCGACCCGCAACGTCGGACATTTTTCCGGATGCGGCCTCGACATCATCAACCCCTGGACGGCATGACATGACCAAGACCCGCACCGAAACCGATACGTTCGGCCCCATCGACGTCGATGCGACGCGCTATTGGGGCGCGCAGGCCGAGCGTTCGCGCGCCAACTTCAAGATCGGCTGGGAGAAGCAGCCGCTGCCGATCGTGCGCGCGCTCGGCATCGTCAAGCGCGCCGCGGCCGAGACCAACATGGCGCTGGGCCTGCTCGACAGGCAGCTCGGCGAGACCATCGTGGCGGCGGCGCAGGAAGTGATCGACGGCAAGCTGAACGACCAATTCCCGCTCGTCGTGTGGCAGACGGGCTCGGGCACCCAGTCCAACATGAACGCCAACGAGGTGATCTCGAACCGCGCGATCGAGATGCTGGGCGGGACCATGGGCTCGAAGAAGCCGGTCCATCCCAACGACCACGTCAACATGAGCCAGTCGTCGAACGACACCTATCCGACCGCGATGCACATCGCCTCGGCCGAGCAGATCGTGCGCGACCTGCTGCCCGCGCTCGTCCATCTGCGCGACGCGCTGAAGAAGAAGCAGGACGAGTTCAAGGACATCATCAAGATCGGCCGCACCCATACCCAGGACGCGACCCCGTTGACGCTCGGCCAGGAGTTCTCGGGCTACGTGACCCAGGTGTCGAACGGCATCGAGCGCGTCGAGCAGACCCTGCCCAAGCTGATGGAGCTCGCGCAGGGCGGCACCGCGGTCGGCACGGGCTTGAACGCGCCCAAGGGCTTCGCGGAAGAGGTCGCGGGGCGCATCGCCGCGATCACCGGGCTTGCCTTCACCTCCGCGCCCAACAAGTTCGAGGCGCTGGCCGCGCACGACGCGATGGTCTTCAGCCACGGCGCGATCAACACGCTGGCCGCCTCGCTGTTCAAGATCGCCAACGACATCCGTCTGCTCGGCTCGGGCCCGCGCTCGGGACTGGGCGAGCTGGCGCTGCCCGAGAACGAGCCCGGCTCGTCGATCATGCCGGGCAAGGTCAACCCGACGCAGTGCGAGGCGATGACCCAGGTCTGCGTGCAGATCTTCGGCAACCACGCGGCGCTGACCTTCGCGGATTCCCAGGGCCATTTCGAGCTCAACGTCTACAATCCGGTGATGGCCTACAACTTCCTGCAGAGCGTGCGGCTGATGGCCGACGCGGCGGTGAGCTTCACCGACCATTGCGTGACGGGCATCGAGGCGCGCCGCGACAACATCAAGGCGGGGCTGGAGCGTTCCTTGATGCTGGTCACCGCGCTCGCGCCCAAGATCGGCTACGACAACGCCGCCAAGATCGCCAAGACCGCGCACAAGAACGGCACCACCCTGAAGGAGGAGGCGGTGAAGCTCGGCCTCGTCAGCGCGGAAGAGTTCGACGCGGTCGTGCGCCCCGAAGACATGCTGGGGCCGAAATAGATCGTGGCGCGCGGGAAAGACTCGCTCGTCCTCGTCCACGACAACGCCAGTGGCGGCGTCTCGCTCTGGCAGGAGACGCACAACCAGAGCGACGCGGACCGGGACGGCGTCAGCCTCGCCGGCTATATCCACGCCATGTTCGGCCTGCTGTTGCAAGCCCGGGCGAGACGCGTGTTGATGATCGGTTGCGGCGGCGGCACGCTCGCCACGATGCTGCACCGCAGGGGCATCGAGACCGTCGTGGTCGACGTCGACGCGCGATCGATCGAGATCGCGCGCAGCTATTTCAGCATGCCGCGCGAGATCGAGACCCATGTCGGCGACGGCCTGCGCTTCCTCGTCAAGGAGCCGCGCCGCTTCGACGGCATCGTGCTCGACGCTTTCGACGGAAAGGGGATTCCGCCGCATCTGCTGACCGGCGCTTTTTTCCGCGCCGCCAGGTCGCGGATGCGCGCGCGCGGCGCGATCTTCCTGATGAACCTGATCGCCAAGGACGACGACGACCGCACCGCCGACAGGATCGCGGCTCGCCTGCGCGGCGTCTGGCGCAGCGTGCGCATCCTGGACTCGGTCGGCTGGATCGACCGCAATGCCGTCATCGCGGCGGGGGCGGTGCGAGACTTGCGGCGGCCGCCGCTCCTGGTCCGTCCCGCCCGCAGCGCGGCGAAGCTCGGGCGCGATCTCAAGACCATGGCGTTCCGCACCGTCCGGCCCGATGCTTAAGAAGCGCTCCTTCTCCTTGTCCGGTCACCGCACCAGCGTGGCGCTGGAGGCCGAGTTCTGGGCGATCGTCGAGGCCGAGGCGCGGCGCGAGGACCTGAGCCTGGCCGGCTATGTCTCCAGGATCGACCGCGCGCGGGGCGAACGCCCGCTGGCGAGCGCGCTGCGCCTGGCCGCGCTTGCTGCTGCCAAATCCGGGTCCTGACCTGCTATAGAACCGGGGCCCCTCACGGAGACGCCCCATGATCACGCTGTACCACCGCCCCCGGACGCGCTCGTCGCGGTTCCTGTGGCTGCTCGAAGAGCTCGGCGCGCCCTACCAGGTCAAGCTGACGACCACGCTGTCGCCCGACGGCACCGGCGCCCGCGACGCGGCCAATCCCCATCCGCACGGCAAGGTGCCGGCGATCATGGATTCCGACGACGGCACGGTGGTGTTCGAGTCGCCGGCGATCGTCCTCTACCTGACCGACAAGTTCCCGACCGCCGGCATCGGCCCCGCGATCGGCGACAAGGACCGCGGCGCCTATCTGTCGTGGCTCGCCTACTATACCGGCGTGTTCGAGCCCTCCTTCATGTCGAAGTTCATGAACGTCGAGGTGCCGGTCGGCAGCGCGGGCTGGGTCTCGGTCGAGAAGATGATGCCCACCATCATCGAGACCTTGTCGAACGGGCCGTATCTGCTGGGCGACAGGTTTTCCGGCGCCGACGTCCTCTATTCCACGACCTTCGCGCTGTTCGCCAATACGCCCGTGAAGCAGGAGTCGCCGGTGATCGAGGCTTACGTGAAGCGCGCGCTGGCTCGGCCGGCCTATGCGCGCGCGCAAGCCCGCGAGGACGGCTGATGATCACGCTCTACCATTCGCCGCAGACGCGCTCGTCCAGCATCGTGTGGCTGCTGGAGGAGCTGGGCGTGCCTTACGGGACGAAGCACGTCACCTTCCGCCGCGTCGACGGCACCGGCGCGCGCGATCCGGTCAATCCGCATCCGCACGGCAAGGTGCCGGCGCTGACCGACGGCGGCGACACGCTGTTCGAGAGCAGCGCCATCGCGCTCTATCTGACCGACAAGTACCGGGCGACCTGGATGGGTCCTGCCGCTGGCGAAGCAGGCCGCGACGCCTATCTCTCCTGGCTCGCCTATCGCCCCGGCGTGCTGGAGCCGGCGCTGATCCTGCGCCGGCTGGGCACGCCGCATGTCCAGGGCATGATGGGATGGGCCGAGGCGAACGAGGTCGAAGAGGTGCTGAACGCACATCTCGCCGCCCGCGACTACTTCCTCGGCGACAGGTTCTCGGCCGTGGACATCCTTCTGGGAGGCGGCATCCATTTCATGCTGATGGCCAGGATGATGAGCGAGACCGAGGTGTTGAAGGCCTATGCGGCCCGCGTCACCGCGCGGCCCGCTTTCGCCAGGATGATGGCCGCGTGACGGCCGAGATCGTCAACCTGCGCCGCGCCCGCAAGGCGCGCGGCCGCGCCGAAAAGGAGCGCGAGGCCGAGGCCAACCGCGCCAAGCACGGCACGCCCAAGTCGGCGCGCGACCTGGCCGAGGCGCGCGCGCAAAAGGCGGCGCGCGATCTGGAGGCCGGGAAGCTGGACGAGACTTGAGCACGACCCAGCTCTTCAACGGCCTGGCCTCGGATTATCAAGCCTATCGGCCGCGCTATGCGGCTGCGGCGCTCGCGGAGCTTGAGGCCTTCGCCGCGCCGCTGCCCGAAGGCACGGTGCTCGATGTCGGCGCCGGCACGGGCATCCTGCTGCGCCAGTTGTGCGAGACCTTCGGCGCCGGGCTTCGCTATGTCGGCATCGAGCCCGGCCGCGACATGATCGCGAAGGCACGGCAGGCGACGGCGGCGCATCTTCCCGTCGCCTTCGTCGAAGCGCCTGCCGAGTCCGTGCCGCTCGAAAGCGGAAGCGCGGCCCTGCTCGCGACAGCCCAGGCGCTGCACTGGTTCGATCGGCCGCGTTTCTATGCCGAAGCCGCGCGGCTTCTGGCGCCGGGCGGAACCTGTGCCGTGCTCTACAATCAGCGCGACACCGCGGACGCGTTCAACGCCGCCTATGAGGATTTCACCGCTCCGTTCAACGCCCGCAGCGAGGACGAGGCCACGGGCAGCGAGAAGCGCGGAGGGCTGGGCATCGTGCTCCTGCGCGACGGCACCTTCCGCCCCGAGATCGCGGCGCGGTTCGGCGCGGCGCTCGAGTTCCACCATCCCTGGCGGCGCCGGATGACGGACGAGGAGGTGGTGGGCCAGGCGCGCTCGACCGTGCAGATGCGCAACGTGGTCCGGGCGCTTGGCGAGACCGAAGCCATGCAGCGCTTGCGCGATCTGATCGCGCGCCATACGAAAGGGGCAGGCGAATTCGAAGTGCCGTACGTCACGTCGCTGATCGCCGCCAAGAGGCGCGTGTGAAAGGTCCGTTCTCGGGGATTCTCGTCGTCGATCTCACCCGCGTGCTCGCGGGCCCCTATTGCGCGCTTCTGCTGGCCGAGCTCGGCGCGCGGGTGATCAAGGTCGAGCCGCCGGTCAAGGGCGACGACAGCCGCCACTATGGACCCTATCTCACCGCCAAATCGGGCGCGGTGAAGTCGGGCTATTTCGCCAGCGTCAACCGCGGCAAGGAATCCATCGCCCTCGACCTGAAGAGCGACGCCGACCGCAAGGTGTTCGAGGCGCTTCTGGCGCGCGCCGACGTGCTGATCGAGAACTATCGCGGCGGCACGATGGAGAAGCTGGGTTACGGCTACGACGCGCTGAAGGACAGATATCCCAAGCTGATCTATGCGGCGGTTTCGGGCTTCGGCCACACCGGGCCTTATGCCAAGCGCCCGGCTTACGACATGATCGCGCAGGCGATGGGCGGGGTGATGAGCCTGACCGGCCATCCCGGCGGCGAGCCCACGCGCGTCGGCACCTCGACCGGCGACATCACGGCGGCGCTCTTCGCCACCATCGGGGTCGCGAGCGCGCTCTACGACCGCCAGCGCAGCGGGCGCGGGCAGAAGGTCGACGTCGCCATGCTGGACAGCCAGGTGGCCGTGCTCGAGAACGCGATCTCGCGCCATGTCGCGACCGGCGAGATCCCGGGCAAGCTGGGCAGCCGCCATCCCTCGATCGCGCCCTTTGCGACCTTCGCGACCGGAGACGGCCATATCGCGCTGGCCGCCGGCAACGACGCGCTGTTCGTCAAGACCGCCGAGGTGCTGGGCCGCGCGGAATGGAAAGACGATCCGCGCTTCGACACCAACCTCGCGCGCGTGCGCCACGTCGATGCGCTCACCGCCGAAATCGAGGCGGTGCTCAAGACGCGCAGCTCGCGCGAATGGCTCGACGCGCTTCAGGCCGCGGGAATCCCTTCGGGCCCGCTGAACGACGTGGCCCAGGTGATGGCCGACCCGCAGGTTCTGGCGCGCAACATGATCGTGGAGTCGCTCGATCCCGAGCTGGGCGCGGTGCGCATGCAGGGCAACCCGATCAAGCTCAGCGCCCATGACGATCCCAAGACCCGGCCTGCGGCGCCCGAGCTGGACGCGGATCGCGCGGCGATCTTGCGCGAGCTGGGGCTGGCATAAGGCGGCCCGTGTCGTTTTGGCGCTTGCCGTCCTGGCGGTGCCGGCCTGCCTGGTGGCCACGTGGGGGGTGAAAAGCGCGGGCGAAATCCCTATCATATGACCATGCCACTTGAATCGAGCTTTCCATGAGCGGTTACGGCGACCGCTATCGCGATCCTTTGGACGAGGCGTTTGCGGACGAGCCCCAAACGCCGGCGCCCGTGCGCGAGCCTGCCTATCTTTCGGGCCTGAACACCGAGCAGCGCGAGGCGGTCGAGACGGTCGACGGGCCCGTGCTGGTGCTGGCCGGCGCCGGCACCGGCAAGACGCGCGTGCTGACGACGCGGCTCGCCCACATCCTCGCCACGCGCCGCGCCTGGCCGGGGCAGATCCTGGCCGTCACCTTCACCAACAAGGCCGCGCGCGAGATGAAGGAGCGCATCGGCGCGCTGATCGGCGGCGTGGTCGAGGGCATGCAGTGGCTGGGCACCTTCCACTCCATCGGCGCGAAGATATTGCGCCGCCACGCCGAGCTCGCGGGCCTCAAGTCGAACTTCACGATCCTGGATGCCGACGACCAGCTGCGCCTGATGAAGCAGATATTGGAAGCGGCGAACGTCGACGAGAAGCGCTGGCCCGCGCGGACGCTCGCCGCGATGATCGACGACTGGAAGAACCGCGGGCTCAACCCCGCCGACGTGCCCGACGGCGAGGGTCACGGCTTCGCCTTCGGCAAGGGCAAGGAGTTTTACCGCCAATATCAGGAACGCTTGAAGGCGCTCAATGCCGCCGATTTCGGCGACCTGCTGCTCGACACGCTGACCATTTTGCGCGGCCATCCCGACATCCTCGCCGACTACCGCGAGCGCTTCAAATACATGCTGGTCGACGAGTACCAGGACACCAACGTCGTGCAGTATCTCTGGCTCAAGCTGCTCGCCACCTCGACCGGGAACGTCTGCGTGGTGGGCGACGACGACCAGTCGATCTATGCCTGGCGCGGCGCCGAGGTCGAGAACATCCTGCGCTTCGAGCGCGACTTCCCCGGCGCCAAGGTCGTGCGTCTCGAGCGCAACTACCGCTCCACGCCCGCGATCCTGGGCGCGGCCAGCGGCCTTATCGCCGCGAACAAGGGCCGCCTGGGCAAGACCTTGTGGACCGAAGGCGACAGCGGCGAGAAGATCCGCGTGGCCGGCGTGTGGGACGCAGAAGAAGAAGCGCGCAACGTCGCCAGCGACGCCGAAGACCTGCATCGCCAGGGCGCCGCCTTCCACGAGATGGCGATCCTGGTGCGCGCGTCGTTCCAGATGCGCGAGTTCGAAGACCGGTTCATTTCGCTCGGCCTGCCCTATCGCGTCATCGGCGGCCCGCGCTTCTACGAGCGCGCCGAGGTGCGCGATGCGCTGGCTTACTTGCGCCTGGTCGCGCAAGGCGACGACGACCTGGCCTTCGAGCGCATCGTCAACAAGCCCAAGCGCGGCATCGGCGATGCGAGCGTGCAGAGCTTGCACAAATATGCGCGCGGGCGGCAGATGCCGCTGCTGGCCGCCGCGGCCGAGATCGCCGCGACCGACGAGCTTCCGCCCAAGGCGCGCAAGTCGCTGGCCGAGCTCGCCATCAACTTCGCGCGCTGGAGCGACACCGCGCGCGCGATCCCGCACACCGAGCTGGCCGAGATGGTGCTGGACGAGAGCGGCTATACCGACATGCTCAAGGCCGACAAATCGGCCGAGGCGCCGGGGCGGCTCGAGAACCTGAAGGAGTTCGTGCGCTCGATGGAGAGCTTCGAGTCGCTCGCCGCCTTCCTCGAGCACGTGTCGCTGGTGATGGAGATCGCGCAGGACGAGACCGGCGACCGCATCAACCTGATGACCTTGCACGCCGCCAAGGGGCTCGAGTTCGACACGGTGTTCCTGCCCGGCTGGGAAGAAGGCCTGTTCCCGTCGCAGCGCACGATGGACGAGAACGGGCTCGCCGGCCTGGAGGAAGAGCGCCGCCTCGCTTACGTCGGGCTGACGCGCGCCAAGAAGCGCATCCGCGTGTCGTTCGCGGCGAACCGGCGCGTGCATGGCAGCTGGCAGAGCGCGCTGCCGTCGCGGTTCATCTCCGAGCTGCCGCAGGACCACGTCGAGACCATCGTCGACGAAGGCTTCTATGGCGGCAATGCCGGCTTCCGCGACAATGCCGGCGGCGCGCAGGAATTCGCATCCACATACGACAGCCCCGGCTGGCGCCGCGCTCAGGCCAACCGCGCCGCCCAGGGCTATGCCCGCCCGCGCCCGCCGATGATCGAGGCGCAGGCCTATAGCGTGCAGACCAGCGACCCCAGCGCCACGCAATACGCCCGCGGCGAGCGCATCTTCCACCAGAAATTCGGCTACGGCCGCATCACCCACGTCGAAGGCAACAAGCTCACCGTCGACTTCGACAAGGCCGGCGAGAAGAAGGTGATCGACCAGTTCGTGACGCGGGTTTGAGATTTAGCACTAGCTTTAGGTTTTGATCTCGGATGTTTAGCAAAGAAGCCATCAAGGACCTTCAACGAGAAGCTGGTCGCATTCGGCCCATGTATGAAGCGTTGATGCTGCACTATTCGCGACGCCAATACCGTACAGAGCGCGGAAAGGAGTTCGCGACACAAGGTTTCTTACGAAGAATCGGAACAATAAAGCGCTGCCCTCCCTATTGCGTTAGACCGGTTGACGAAGTTCGGTTCCAGGAACTGGACAGTTTGATCTGGAACGCCACTCTAGCCAGAGACACCCAGGCCGCTGCTCAGCATCAAGCGGAACAAGACTCATTGAAGTTTTTAGGCCCTTTATGAAGCACTCGTTTGGAGAGAACGCTCCGGTGGGAGTTGTGCACCAACAAATAATCATTGATTTTTTGACCATTGATCAGGTCGCATGGCGTATGCGCGATCAACTTGACCAACTAAGCACGCCCAACGCAACGCCATGATCTCCCCACCCCTCTGGAAAGCCTCCGCCCACGCCACCAAGCAGGAGGCGCACGACATCGCGGCCGCCTTCGAGCTGGGCAGCGAGCCGCAGGCGTTGCTGATCCACGAGGAGCCGTTCGAGGATCGCGCCACCGTCGAGGCGCTGTATGTCGCTCAGCCCGACGGCGCGCTGCTGGAGCGGCTGGCGGGGCGTCAGGTGCATGTCGCGCTGTTGCCCGACGTCGACTGGATCAAGCTCAGCCAGGAAGGCCTTCCCCCCGTGCGCGCGGGACGCTTCTTCGTTTATGGCGCGCACGACGCGGGCATGGTGCCGGCCGGCGTCGTTCCCATCCGCATCGAGGCGGGCCTCGCTTTCGGCACCGGCCATCACGAGACCACGGCGCTGTGTCTTTCCGTGCTGAGCGATCTCGCCAAGCGCAGGCGCTATGCCAACGTGCTCGACCTCGGCTGCGGCACGGGCCTGCTGGCCATCGGCGCGGCCAAGCTTTGGCGGCGCACGGTGACGGCATCGGACATCGATCCGGTCGCCGTCGCGGTCGCGCGCGAGAACGCCGCCGCCAACGGCGAGGCGCCGCTGATCCGCAGCCTCGCCGCCGACGGGCTGGCGCATCCCGCGCTGACCGCCAGCGCCCCTTACGACCTGATCGTCGCCAACATCCTGGCCGGGCCCTTGACGCGGCTGGCGCGCGACATCGCCGCGGCGACCGCGCCGGGCGGCACCGTCGTGCTGTCGGGCCTGCTCAAGTGGCAGGAGAACCTGGTCACGAGCTTCTACCGCCCGCAGGGCCTCGTCTTGCGAAGCGCGCGGCGCGCCGGATCGTGGACGGCGCTGGTGCTGGAGAAGCCGGGCGCCTAACATCCCGCCATTCATCGAATGGGGGATATCATGCTCAAATATGCCTTGATCGTGTTCGGCGTCGTGTTCTGCCTGATCTATCCGCTGTCGATCCTGTGGCCGTCCGGCTGGTCGTGGCATGCGGGCGCGCCCTACGAGTCCGACTATTTCCTGATGATCGTCGGCGTCTATGCGACGCTCGGCGTCTTCCTCATCCTGGCGTCGCGCGATCCGGCGGCGAACAGGAGCCTCATCCTGTTCACCATCGTCTCCAGCCTGGTGCATGCCGCGGTCATGGCGTGGGAATCCTTCCGGATGCCGGAGCATATGGGACACCTTTGGGGCGACGTGCCCGGCCTCGTCGCCGTAGCCGTGGTGCTCTATCTGTTGAGGCCGCGCGCTGCCTGAGAGGGAGCCAGATCTTCTTGAGGGTAAGGACCGCGGGCGGTAGGGTGCGCTCCCTTTTTCGAAAGCACCCCGCCCATGGACAAGACCGCCCCGTTCCAGACCTTCGACGACCGTTCCGACGCCGCGACCTGCGCGCCGCGCCTGGCCGCGTTGCGCGCCGAGCTGGCGCGCCGCGGGCTCGACGGCTTCGTCGTGCCGCATTCCGACGAGTACCAGAGCGAATATTTGCCCGAGTGCAACGAGCGGCTGGCCTGGCTGACCGCCTTCACCGGCTCGGCCGGCGGCGCCGTGGTGCTGAAGGACAAGGCCGCGGTCTTCGCCGACGGCCGCTACACGCTGCAGGTACGCCAGCAGACCGACACCAAAGCGTTCGAGCCGCGCGACCTGGTCGCCGAGGGTCCGAACGCGTGGCTGGAAGCGAACGCGGCCAGAGGCGCGAAGATCGGCTTCGATCCCTGGGTGCATTCAGCGGCGAGCGCGGATGCGCTGCGCGCCAGCGTCGAGAGAGCGGGCGCCACGCTCGTGCCCACCGACGGCAACCCGATCGACGCGGTGTGGGAAGGCCGTCCCGCGGCGCCCAGCGACAAGGCGATCGTGCATGCGCTCAACGTCGCGGGCGAAAGCGCCGAGGCCAAGCGCACGCGCATCGCCGAGGAGATCAAGAAATCCGGCGCCGACGCGGCGATCGTCAGCCTCGCGGATTCGATCTGCTGGCTGCTCAACGTGCGCGGCGCCGACACGCCGCATACCCCCTTCGTGCTCTCTTCCGCGATCCTGAACGGCGACGGCTCGGTCGACTGGTTCGTCGACGCGCGCAAGTCCTCGCCCGAGCTGGCCAAGCACCTGGGCAATGCCGTGCGCGTGCGCGCGCCGGAGGAGTTCAACGCCGCGCTCGACGCATTGTCGGGCAAGACCGTCGTCGCCGATCCGAGCTGGACCTCGGCGGCCGCTTTCGCGCGGCTGGAGAAGGCGGGCGCGAAGGTGCGCCGCGGCGTCGATCCCTGCCAGCTGCCCAAGGCGTGCAAGAACCCGGTGGAGATCGAAGGCGCGCGCAAGGCGCATGTGCGCGACGGCGCGGCGTTGACGCGGTTCCTGGCCTGGATGGCGCGCGAGGCGCCGAAGGGACACCTGACCGAAATCGAGGCGGCCGAGGCCCTGGAAGGCTATCGCCGCCAGGAAGGCTCGCTGACGGACCTGTCGTTCGACTCGATCTCGGGCGCGGCGCCGCACGCCGCCCTGCCGCATTATCGCGTGACGACCTCGAGCAACCGCAAGATCGACAAGGACGAGATCTACCTGATCGACTCCGGCGGCCAGTATCCGGACGGCACGACCGACGTCACCCGCACGATGATCGTGGGAACGCCGACGCCCGAGATGAAGGACCGCTTCACCCGCGTGCTCAAGGGCCATATCGCGCTCGCCACCATGGTCTTTCCCGAAGGCACCTCGGGCGCGGCGCTGGACGCCTTCGCGCGCAAGCCGCTATGGGATGCGGGCCTCGACTACGACCACGGCACCGGCCACGGCGTCGGCTCGTATCTGTCGGTCCACGAGGGACCGCAGAACATCTCCAAGCGGCCGATCCAGCAGGCCTTGATGCCCGGCATGATCTGCTCCAACGAGCCCGGCTACTACAAGGAAGGCGAATACGGCATCCGCATCGAGAACCTGATCGTGGTGAGCGAGGCGGCGCCGCTGCCCGGCGGCGACCCTGGGCGCAAGTTCATGCGCTTCGAGACCATCACGCTCGCGCCCATCGACATCGACCTGATCGAGCCGTCGATGCTGACCGAGGCCGAGCGCGACTGGCTGAACGCCTATCACCGCCGCGTCTACGAGACCCTGTCGCCGCTGGTCGACGACGAGACGCGGCACTGGCTGTCGGGCGTGACGCGGAACGTCTAGCGCGGTTGTCATGGCCCGTCCGCACGCTGCCGCTACGGACTGTCCGGACCATCCATCGACCGCGCGTCTGCGCGGGCGAAAGAATCCTACGATCACTGGGTGGCCCGCATTCGCGGGCCATGACAGCGGGGGAGAAGATGAGAAAGAACTTCGAAGCGCCGCGCGGCACCGTGCACCGGCTGACGCTCGACAGCGAGGTGCTGAAGGGCAACCTGCTCGGCGATCCGCACGAGCGCGAGATCGCGGTTTATGTGCCGGCCGGCCATGACGGCAAGGGCCTGCCGCTGCTGGTCGACCTGGTCGGCTTCACCGCCGGCGGGCCGGTGCATGCGAACTGGAAGAACTTCGGCGAGAACCTGCCCGAGCGGCTCGACCGGCTGATCGGCGACGGCGCGATGGCGCCGTGCGTCGTCGCGTTCCCCGACTGCTTCACCAAGCTCGGCGGCAACCAGTACGTCAACAGCGTCGGCGTGGGCCAATGGGACGATTTCCTGCTGAAAGAGGCCGTGCCCTTCGTGGAGCACAAGTTCGGCTGCGGCGGCTTCGGCAAGCGCGGCGTCTTCGGCAAGAGCTCGGGCGGCTATGGCGCGATGGCGCATGCGCTTCTGCATCCCGATTTCTGGAGCGCGGCGGCGGTGCATTCCGGCGACATGGGCTTCGAGCTTCTCTACCGCCACGAATTCGTGCCCGTGCTGCGCGCGCTTGCCAGGCATGACGGCGATATCGGCGACTGGATTGACAAGTTCTGGCAGGCGCAGAAGACCAAGGACGCCGACGTCCATGTCATCATGGTGCTGGCGCAGGCCGCGTTCTTCGATCCCGACCCGACGCAACCCTATGGCGTGCGCCTGCCCGTCGACCCGCATACCTGCGAGCTGATCCCCGAGCGCTGGGCCAACTGGCTGGCCTGGGATCCGCTGAGCTTGGTCGAGACGCACGGCGCGGGGCTGAAGGCGCTCAAGGGCCTCTACATCGATTGCGGCGACGTCGACCAGTACAACCTCGTCTACGGCGCGCGGCGCATGCATCGCGAGCTCGAACGCCGCGGCGTCGCGCACACCTACGACGAGTTCCCCGACAACCACTCCTCGGTCGACTACCGTATGGACGTCAGCCTGCCGTACCTGGCGAAGGCGTTGTCGGCTTAAGCGAGTCCGCGATCACCCAGGTGACGCCGACCAGGGCGATCGTCGTTGCCAGCTCCGTCCAGCGGAAGGCGCTCGAGGTCTCGGCCATCAGCACCGGCACGAAGACCAGCGGGATGAACGCCACGTACATCGCGGTGAGCAGGATCGCGCCGAGGCGCGCCTGCACGCCGGTGAGGATCGCCACGCCGCCCGCGATGTGGAAGACCCCGGTCGCAGTGCCCCAGAACACCTGGCTCGGCGGCAGCCATGCGGGGACGAGCGGCGCGGTATAGTTCATGTAGAGGAAGTGCGCGAGCCCGAACAGGATCGCGCAGATGCCGAATGCGATCCGGGCGATGCGCATGAGCAGCGCGGCGCGCGCCGCGTCGATGTCGGCGAAAGCGGCATAGACGATCAGCGCGCCGGCCGCGATCGCGACCGGCTCCGCGGCGCCGCTATAGGCGCCGAATATCGCGAGGTTGTTCAGGATGACCCGGCCGTTCATCAACAGCACGACGACGAGCGCGTAATAGACGAAAAGCGCCGCCGCGGACCACACCACCGTCCTGCGCCATTGCAGGCCCAGGCCCGTCACCAGCATGAACAGCGCCACGGCATAAGCGAACGCCGCGCGGTCGGGAAGCCATTTCGGCGCCGGCTGGCCCGAGATGAAATCGCCCCAGACGAGTCCGACGACGCTCAAGGCGACGATGCCGAGCCCGTACACGCGCCAGCCGAGCTCCAACCGCCAGTTGTCGTTCGTCGCCATGCAAAGCGCTCCCCGCCCAGGCGCGCGCAGTCTACGCGCGGGTGCGCCGGCCACCTCCTCAAGATCGCGTGAAGCCGGGCCTAATCGTCGTCGGACTTTTTCTTCTTGTCGTCCGACTGGCCGGTCACGACGTCCGCCGTGCCCTTCACGGCGCTGCCGGTGACGTGCACCGCGGTCGAGGCGACGTCGACCGTGGCGCCCACGACGGCGCCGCCGACCTCGGCCACCGCGCAGCCGGACAGGCCCAAGCCCGCCAGCAGCAACGCCCCAAAACATACGATTTTACGCATCGCAAACTCCTTCGACAGCCGCACCCTGGCAGCAAAAGGTTACGCAGAACTTCCCGCCGGCTATCCGCCGATCAGCTTAAGCCAGCCGTCTTCGTCGATCACCTCGACGCCGTGCTTGGCGGCCTCGGCGAGCTTGGAGCCCGCGCCGGGGCCGGCGACGACAAGATCGGTCTTCTTCGACACCGAGCCCGCGACCTTGGCGCCGAGCGCTTCGGCGCGCGCCTTGGCTTCCTGCCGTGTCATCTTCTCGAGCGTGCCGGTGAAGACGACCGTCTTGCCGACGACCGGCGAGCCCGAGGTCTTGGGCGCTGCGACCTCCTGCACCTCGACCTCTTTCAGGAGCCGGTCGAGCGCCTTGCGGTTGTGCTTCTCGTCGAAGAAGTCCTTGATCGCCTCGGCCACGACGTCGCCGATGCCGCCGATGGCCGAAAGCTGCTCATTGGCGTCGTCGCTCTCCATCGCCTCGACGAAGGCGCCGATGGCGTGGAAGTTGCGCGCCAGAAGCCGCGCCGTGGTGTCGCCGACGTGGCGAATGCCGAGCGCGTTGATGAAGCGGTCGAGGCCTATTTTCCGCCGCCGCTCGATGGCCGCGACCAGGTTCTCGACCAGCTTGCCCTCGCCCTCGTCCTTCTTCTTGGACCTGGCCTCGACCGCGTCCTTGCCTTCGCGCGCGCGGCGCTCGGCCGACTGCTCGGCGCGCTTCTCGGCGAGCACCTTGGCGAGCTGCGTCTGCTTGCGCGGCAGCGCGAAGATGTCGGCGGGCTCTTTCAGCAATCCCGCCTCGTGCAGGGTCTCGATATAGGTGCCGCCGAAGCCTTCGATGTCGAAGGCGTCGCGCGAGACGAAATGACGAAGCCGCTCCACCGCCTGCGCCGGACAGATGAGCCCGCCGGTGCAGCGCCGGTCGACGTCTTCCTTGCCGGTCTTCTCGTCGACCTCGCGCACGGCGTGGCTGCGGCAGACCGGGCATTCGTGCGGAAACTGATAGGGCTTCGCGCCGCGCGGACGCTTCTCCTCGACGACGCGCACGATCTGCGGAATGACGTCGCCGGCGCGCTGGATCACAACCGTGTCGCCGATGCGCACGTCCTTGCGCGCGATCTCGTCCTCGTTGTGCAGGGTGGCGTTCTGCACCACCACGCCGCCGACGGTGACGGGCTTGAGCTTGGCGACGGGCGCGAGCTTGCCGGTGCGCCCGACCTGGATGTCGATGTCGAGCAGCACGGTCTCGGCCTGCTCGGCCGGGAACTTGTGCGCCGTGGCCCAGCGCGGGGAGCGCGACACGAAGCCGAGCCGCTCCTGAAGATCGAGCCGGTCGACCTTGTAGACCACGCCGTCGATGTCGTAGCCGAGCCTCGCGCGCCTGGCTTCGATGTCGCGGTAGAATTCGAGCAGCTCGTCCGTCGTCTTGGCTCGCCGCACCAGCGGATTGACCTTGAAGCCCCAATGCTTGAACGCTTCCAGCATGCCCCATTGCGTGTCGGCGGGAAGCTTGCTCGCCTCGCCCCAGGTATAGGCGAAGAAATGCATCGGCCGCGCCGCGGTGATGCTTGGGTCGAGCTGGCGCACCGAGCCCGCCGCGGTGTTGCGCGGATTGACGTAGAGCTGCCTGCCCTCTTTCTCCAGCCGCTTGTTCAGCGCCTCGAAATCCTTGTGCGTCATATAGACTTCGCCGCGCACCTCCATCACCTCGGGCACCTTGCCGTGCAGGCGCAAGGGCACGTCCTTGATGGTGCGCAGGTTGGCGGTGATGTCCTCGCCCTCGGCGCCGTCGCCGCGCGTGGCGCCTTGCACGAACACGCCCTTCTCGTAGCGCAGCGAGGCCGAGAGCCCGTCGATCTTGGGCTCGGCGGTGAAGACGACCTCGTCGTCCTCTTTCATCCCCAGGAACCGGCGGATGCGCGCCGCGAAATCGACGACGTCCTCGTCGGTGAAGTCGTTGTCGAGGCTGAGCATGGGCTTGGCATGCACCACCTTCGCGAACTTCTCCGACGGCCTGGAGCCGACGCGATGCGACGGGCTGTCGGCGCGCACCAGCAGAGGGAAGCGCTGCTCGATCGCGTCGTTGCGGCGCTTGAGCGCGTCGTAGTCCGCGTCCGAGATCGTGGGCGCGTCCTCGCCGTGATAGCGCCGGTCGTGCCCGGCGATCTCGCTCGCGAGACGTTCCAGCTCTTTCGCGGCTTCGCCGGCGGTCAGCTTGTCGACGGCCTTCTTCATGCGCGTTTGCGGGCCTTCTTTTGCGGCGCGGCTTCGTCGATCAACCGGCGCGCGGCGGCCCGGGCCTCTTCGGTGACCGCGGCTCCGGAGAGCATGCGCGCGACCTCTTCCATCCGCGCCTCGTCGTCGAGCATCTCGACTTTGGTCTTGTCGCCCTTGCGGGTGATGCGGAAATGGCGCGCGGCGCGGGCGGCGACCTGCGGCGAATGGGTGACGAGAAGGACCTGCGTCGAGCGCGCCAGGCGCTGCAGCCGCTCGCCCACCGCATCGGCGACCGCACCGCCGACGCCGCGGTCCACTTCGTCGAAGACCAGCGCCGCGGGCGGTGCCGCTTCCGACAGCGCCACTTTAAGCGCCAGCGAGAACCGCGCCAGCTCGCCGCCCGAGGCGATCTTCGCCAGCGATCCGAACGCCGCGCCTTCCACCGTCGCGATCTCGAAGGCGACGCGTTCGGCGCCGGCCGCGCTTTCCTCTTGCGGGACGAGCGACACGCGGAACCGGGCATGGCCGAGCTTGAGCGGCGCGAACTCCTTGGCGACCGCGGCTTCGAGCTTGCGCGCCGCCTCCGCGCGCGCCCCGCTGAGCTTCACCGCCGTCGCCTTGTAAGCGCCGAGCGCCGCCGCCACCGCCTGCGCCGCCGCCTTCAAGCCCGCGCCGCCGGTCTCGACCGCATCGCGCTTTGCCTGAAATTTCTCCAGCACCTCGGGCAGCCGGTCCGACTCGACGCCGTATTTGCGCGCCGCGGCGCGCAGCGCGAACAGCCGCTCTTCCTTGCGCTCCAGCACGGCCGGATCGAGCTCGAGCCGCGACAGGAAGACATCGAGCTCGCGCCGCGCCTCTTCGGCATTGGCGAAGGCCTGCTCCAGCGCCGCCTCGGCGCCGGCAAGCCCCGGCCGTGCCGCCTGATCCATGCGCGAAAGGCGTTTCAGCGCGACCGCCAGCGAGGCTTCCGCGCCGCGCTCGCCGCCCAGCGCATCCGACGCCGCCTGCACGTCCTCGGCGATGCGCGAGGCGTTCATCATCAGCGCGCGCTCGGACGCCAGCGACGCTTCCTCGCCGGCCTCGGGCGCGAGCGCCGACAGCTCGTCGTAAGCGGCGCGCACATAATCCGCATCGGCGGCGGCCTCGGCGGCCATGCGCTTGAGATCGGCCTCGGCCTTGCGCGCGCGGTCGAGCTCGGCGAAGGCGGCCGCGACCTCGGCCGTGCCGGTGCCGCCGAAAGCGTCGAGCAGCGCGCGATGGGTGGCGGTGTCGAACAGCCCGCGGTCGTCGGCCTGGCCGTGCACTTCCAGCAGCACGCCGCCCAGGTCCTTGAGCAGGCCCACGCCCACCGGCTGGTCGTTGACGAAGCCGCGGGTGCGGCCGTCGGCGGCAAGGATGCGCCTGAGGACGACCTCGCCTTCAGCGGGCCCGCCTTCGACCAGGATGCCCTGCTCGGAAAGCAGCGCCAGCGCGGGATGCTTCGGCGGCGGCTCGAACACGGCGGTCGCCGAACCCTGCGCCGCGCCCGGCCGCACGGATGCGCGCCCGCCGCCGCGGCCGCCCGCGGCCAGCCCCAGCGCGTCCAGCAGGATCGACTTGCCCGCGCCGGTCTCGCCCGTCAGCACGTTCAGGCCCGGCGCGAACTCCAGCGCCGCACTTTCGATCAGCACGATGTCGCGGACCGTCAGCGCGGCCAGCATCGACTCATTCCTAGAGAATCTTCGAGAAAGCTTTACTGATCCACGAGCCTTTGTCTTCCTCGGGCTTCATGTGGTGGGTGACCAGCAGGGCGTAGGAATCCTTGTACCAGGTGCTGCCGGGATAGTTGGCGCCGAGCACCGCCGCCGCCGTCTTGGCCTCGTTGTAGATGCCGAGCGCGTAATAGGCCTCGGTCAGCCGCTCCAGGGCTTCGGCGATCTGGGTGGTGCGCTGGTACTGCTCGACCACGGTGCGGAAGCGGTTGATCGCGCCGATATAGTCGCCGCGCAGAAGATAATAGCGCCCGACCGCCATCTCCTTGCCCGCGATGTGGTCGATGGTGAGGTCGATCTTGAGCGTCGCGTCGCGCGCATATTCGGTGTCGGGGAAGCGCTGCACGACGTCCTGCAGCGCCACCAGCGCGGCCTCGGTGTTGCTCTGGTCGCGGCCGACGTCGACGATCTGCTCATAGAGCGAGATGGCCTTGAGATAGAAGGCGTAGGCGACTTCGTGGCTGCCCGGATGCAGCGCGATATAGGCGTCCGCCGCCTGGATCGCGTCCGGATATTTGTTGGCCTGGTAGTAGCAGAAGGCCGACATCAGCATCGCGCGCCGCGCCCAGACAGAATAGGGATGCTGGCGCTCGACCTCGTCGAACTGATGCGCGGCACCTTCCCAGTCGCGGTTCTTTATCTGGTGCCAGGCGTCGGCATAGATCGCGTCGATCGGCCGTTCGACATAGACGACGTCCTTGTCGCCGCGGCCCTCGTCGGCCCCGAACCATTTGTCGAACGTCCCGCAGCCGCCGAGCCCGAGAGTGGCGCCGAAGGTCAGCGTGATGACGGCCGCGCGAAGGAGAGGTCTGGACATACGGTCTTTCCGGGGAAGCAGACGCCTTATGCCACCCGGACTGCCGCCCGGTCCAGCCCGCTCGAGCCTCAACCTAAAGGGAAAATCCTGAGGCATTACGGGAGGTTAACCCGGACATGGCTGGCGGGATCGGCGAACAGGGCACGAAGCAGGGCATTGTTCAGCGCATGGCCGGACCTCGCGCCCTCGAAGCGGGCGACGAGCGGCGCGCCCGCCAGCGCCATGTCGCCCACCGCGTCCAGGATCTTGTGGCGCACGAACTCGTCGTCGAAGCGCATCAGGCCGCGGTTGACGACCGTGTCGCCTTCGATCGCCAGCGTGTTGTCGAGCGAGGCGCCGTGACCGCGGTTCATCTTCTTGAGCATATCCAGCTCGTGCACGAAGCCGAAGGTGCGCGCCGGCGCGATCTCGCGGCGGAAGGCTTCGGCGCCGAATGCGAGACGGAAGCTCTGCCGACCGATGGCGCGCGTCGGAAAGTCGATGTCCATGTCGTATTCGAGCGCCTCGGCCGGCACCAGCGCCGCCGACGCGTCCTTATGCGCGACCTCGACGCGCTTGAGAACCTTGATCGCCGTGCGCGGCGCGGCTTGCTCCTTCAAGCCCGCCCGCTCCAGCAGAACCAGGTAGGACAGCGCGTCGCCGTCCAGGATCGGCGGCTCTGTCCCGTCGAGGGTGACCAGCAGGTCGTCGATGCCGGCGCCCGCGACCGCCGCCATCAGGTGCTCGATCACGCCGATGCTGGCGCCGTCATGGCTGATCACCGTGCCCAGGTTGGTCTCGCTCACCAGGTCGTAGCGCGCCGGGATGTCGATGCCCATATCGCTGCGGCGGAAGACGACGCCGCTGCCGGCCGCGGCGGGCGACAGGGTCATGGCGACTTGCGTGCCGGCATGCAGCGCCGTGCCGGTCGCGGTGACTTCGGAAGCCAGCGTGCGGCGCATCAATGCGTCCCCGCCGATGCGCCAAGGGGCGCAAAAGCACGCTGGACCGACGGATCGTCCTCCAGCGTCTTCAGGTATTTCGGCGGCTGGCGCGCCGGCATCGCCTGCTCGAAGGCATGGCCGATGGCGAGCACTCTGGCGTCCGCCCAAGGCTGGCCGATGACGGAAAGCCCGACCGGCAGCCCATGCACCAGGCCCATCGGCACGGTGAGATGCGGATAGCCCGCCGTCGCCGGCAGGAAGGACGACGAGCCGGTGTCGCCGTCGCCTTTGACGACGTCGATGCGGAACGACGGCGAGCCCGTCGGCCTGAGGATCGCGTCGACCCGATAGCTGGCGAACAGACGGTCGAGCGCGTCCTGCGACGCGGCCTTCAAGTCGTCACGCGCGGCGATATAGACGGGATCGGAAAGACCCTGCGTCGCCTCGGCCGCCTCGAACAGGTCCTGGCCGAACAGCGCCGTCTCGCGCGGCGACTGCGCGTTGAAGGCGATGACGTCGGCAAGCGCGCGCATCTTCGACGACGGCAGGCCGCCCAGATAGGCATCGAGGTCGTTCTTCAGCTCGTATTCCAGCACCATCAGCTCCTTGTCGCCGAGCTCGGAGGCCGGCGGCTTGAAATCGGTGATGGGCACGATCTCCGCGCCGGCGCCTTTCAGCGCCGAGAGCGCGGCCAGGAACGCTGGATCGTCCTCGGCCGGCATCAGCACGCCGAGCCTGCGGCCCTTGAGCGAGAAGGCCGCGAGCGCGGCGGGGTAATCGGCTTTGACCTCGTCGGCGGGCAGGGTCGCCTTGTCGTCCACGTCGGTTCCGGCCATGGCGGCGAGCAGGATCGCCGCATCCGCCACGGTCCGCGTCATCGGCCCCAGCGTGTCCTGGCTGTGGGCGATGGGCACGACATGGGTGCGCGAGACTAGGCCGAGCGTGGGCTTGAACGCGACGACGCCGTTGATCGAGCCGGGACAGACGAGCGAGCCGTCGGTCTCGGACCCTATGGCCGCCGCGCCCAGGCTTGCGGCCACGCCGGCAGCACTTCCCGAGCTGGAGCCGCAGGCGCTGCGGTCGAGCACGTAGGGATTCTTCACCAGCCCGCCGATGCCGGACCAGCCGCTGAGCGAATGGGCGCTTCGGATATTCGCCCATTCGCTCAAATTCGCCTTGGCCAGCACGATCGCGCCGGCGGCGCGCAGCCGCGCGACCGCGGGCGCGTCGCGGCCGGTGACGTTGTCGGCCAGCGCCAGCGATCCCGCCGTGGTCGGCATCGGATCGCCCGTCTCGACATTGTCCTTCACCAGGATCGGGATGCCGTGCAGCGGCCCGCGCGCACCTTTCGCCTTCCGCTCGGCATCGAGCGCCTTGGCATCGGCGAGCGCGTTCGGATTTGTCGCGATGACGGCGTGCAGCTTCGGCCCGGCGCGATCGAGCCTGGCGATGCGCTTCAGATAGGCGCGCACCAACGCGGCCGAGGTCACGCGCCCCGCCGACAGATCGGCTTGAAGAGTCGCGATGTCCTTCTCCGCCACATCGTAGGGCGCGGCGCGGGACGCGGCATTGGCGGTGGTAAGAAGAGCAGCCATAAAAAGCGCTAGGGCGGCGGATTTCATCCCGCCACCCTAGAACGCTTATGTCCGGGCTACTAGTTCGTCTGGCGCCTGAGGAACGCCGGGATCTCGAACTGGTCGTCGCGCTTGTGATCGGGGAAGAGATCGTCGGCGCCGCCGTGCTGCTGCTGTTGGTGCTGCGGCGCGGGCCGGGGTTGCTCTGCGGCGCGCGTCAGCGGCTGCGCGCTGGCGCGGGGCGCGGGCGCGACGCGCGTCACCGGGGCTGCCGGCTCGTAGCGCGGCTCGTCCTTCACCACCGCCTTCTTGCGGCCGAGGAAGCCCCAGCCGCGGCGCTCGGGCTCCGCTTGCGGTTCCGGCTGCATGCGCATCGGCTGCGCCGCGTGCTGCGGGCGGATGGCGACGGGGATCGGCTCCTCGACGACCTCGGGCGCATCGGCGCCGCCCAGGATATAGTCCTCGTCCGGCGATACCGGCTCGGGTGCTGCGGGGGCCGCCTGCATCTGGCGCGCACCCATCTCGGCGGCGAGCGCCTGCTGCTGGCGCGCGACCGGGTTGAGCGCGGGCTGTTGCGGGAGAGACGCTTCCATCTTCATCTCGGGACGCAGCGGCACGGCCTTGGGCGCGGCGGCGCGCAGCTCGACGGTGCGGCTCATGCGCATCTCGGCCGCGTCGATGCCGGTGGCGACCACCGAGACGCGGATGCGGCCTTCCATGTTGTCCAGGATCGTCGAGCCGAAGATGATGCGCGCATCGGGATCGACCTCGGCGCGCACGCGGTTGGCGGCCTGCTCGACCTCGAACAGCATCAGGTCCGGACCGCCGGTGATGTTGATCAGCACGCCGCGCGCGCCCTTCATCGACACGTCGTCGAGCAGCGGGTTGCAGATCGCCATGTCGGCGGCCTTCTGCGCCCGGTCCTCGCCCTCGGCCTCGCCGGTGCCCATCATCGCCTTGCCCATCTCGGAGATCACCGCCTTGATGTCGGCGAAGTCGAGGTTGATCAGGCCCGGCATCACGATCAGGTCGGTGACGCCGCGCACGCCCGAATGCAGCACCTCGTCGGCCATGGCGAAGGCCTGGGCGCAGGTGGTGCGGTCGTTGGCGACGCGGAACAGGTTCTGATTGGGGATGACGATCAGCGTGTGGACGTGCTGCTGCAGCTCGAGGATGCCGCGCTCGGCGATGCGCATGCGGTTGTCGCCTTCGAAGGCGAAGGGCTTGGTGACGACGCCCACGGTGAGGATGCCGAGCTCGCGCACCGCGCGCGCGATGACCGGCGCCGCGCCCGTGCCCGTGCCGCCGCCCATCCCTGCGGTGATGAAGACCATGTGCGAGCCGCCGAGCTGCTCGAGGATCTCGTCCAGCGATTCTTCCGCGCCCGCGCGGCCGACGTCCGGCTGCGCGCCGGCGCCCAGGCCCTCGGTGGTATGCGCGCCGATCTGGATCTTGCGCTCGGCCTTGGACTGGGCCAGGGCCTGCGCGTCGGTGTTGGCCACCACGAATTCCACGCCTTCGAGCTTGGCCGCGATCATGTTGTTGACCGCGTTGCCTCCGGCGCCGCCCACGCCGAGCACGGTGATGCGGGGACGCAATTCCTTTTGTTCGGGCGCTTTCAGATTGATCGCCATTTCGTTCTCCTAAAGGTAACGCCACCCTCTGTTACGCACGCCACAAAAGCCCAACCGATTCGTGTTGTTATTGTTGAATCACCGGAACAGCCCGCCGGTCAACCGGCTGAGCCATCCTTTGCCTTGTCCCACCTCGTCTTCGTCGACCGCGACGGGGTTCAGCACCTCGGGCGGCATCGTGGCACCCGCGATGAGTAGGCCCACCGCCGTCGCATAGTCGGGACCCGCCGACGCCGCCGGCAGGCCGGCCAGGTTCTGCGGCCGGCCGATGCGGACCTGCTTGTTCAGGATGCGGGCGCTGAGCTCGCGCACGCCGGCGAGCTGGCAGGCGCCGCCGGTCAGGACCGCGCGGCGGCCGACCGCCACGTCGTAGCCCGAGCTGCGCAGGCGCTGCTGCACCTCGCCCAGGGTCTCTTCCAGGCGCGCCTGGATGATGCGGGTGAGCATCGAGCGCGGCACGCGCATCGCGGTCTCCTCGCCGTCCTCGCCCATCTGGGAGATGGCGATGACGTCGGCGCTGGCTTCCATGTCGCCCAAGGCGGCACCGAACAGGGTCTTGCTGCGCTCGGCCGCCGACAAGGGAGCCGAGAGCATCCGCGCCAGGTCGGTGGTGACCGCGAGCCCGCCCATCGGCACGACGTCGGCATGGACCAGGTGGCCTTCCAGGAACACCGCGATCGAGGTGGTGCCGGCGCCCATATCTATAAGTATGGCGCCGAGCTGCTTCTCGTCCTCGGTCAGGGTGGCAAGGCCGCTGGCATAGGGCGAGAACAGCGAGGCGACCACGTTCAGGTGGCAGCGCTCGACCGCGAGCTTGAGGTTCTGCAGCGGCGACGGCTTGACCGCGACCGCATGCATCGCGACCCCGATGCGCTGGCAGAACATGCCCGACGGATCGCGCACGCCGCGCGCCTCGTCGACCACGTAGCTGGTGGGCGCGCTCTGGATGATCTCATGCCCCTCGACCAGGCACTTGGCGCGGCCGTCGGCGAGCAGCGCGCGCAAGTGCGCGTCGGTCACCAGCGCGCCGTCCAAGGTCATCGCGGTGCGGGCGGTGACGCTGACCGGCTGGCCGCAATTGATCGAGATCAGCACGTTCTGGATGCGCGCATCGGCGTGGTTCTCGGCCGCCGCGACGCAATCGCGGATCGACTCTTCCACCAGGTCCAGGCTCGTCACCGTGCCGGCGCGCAGGCCCTGGCTCTCGCGCAACGCGGCGCCCAGGACTTTAAGGCTTCCATGCTCGGCGCGGCCGATCAGGCAGGCGATCTTCGACGAGCCGATGTCCAGCGCGGCCACCAGGCCGGGCCGGTAGGCGGGCACTTCTCCCACGGCGCGCAATCGCACGGTTTCACCCATCAGAGCTCTCTCCCCCGGCCGGCATCCGCAGGTTTCCCCTGCTGCGGCTGCTGGCCTTTCAACACGAAGAAATAATGCGTGCGCGAGCGCAGGTCGATCTCGGCCACGCTGCGCTCGAGCACGCCGTCGTCGACGATCAGCTTCTCGAGCGTGTCGAGCTGCTCGCGCCACCCGGCTTCCGGAAGCTGCACGACCACATTGCCGTCGAGGATCAGGTTCCAGCGGCGTTCCGAAACGCGCTGATAGGCCTTGGTGCGCGCGGCGATGGCGCGGTGCGCCGCGACCGCGTCGACCAGATCGGCCGCGTCCTGAGGCGCCGCGTCGCCCGCGAGCAGCGGCAGATGCGCGAATTCGGGCGTGACGTCGGCGGTGATCACCTTGCCCGAGCGCTCGACGACATAGGTCGCCGCCTGCGTCTTCCAAAGCGCGAAGGGCAGCTTCTCGACGATGCGCACGCTGATCGCATCGGGGTAGCGGCGCTGGACGTCGGCATCGGCGACCCAGTCGAGCTGCATCAGCCGCGCGCGCGCCGATTGCAGGTCGGCGCCGAAGATCGACTCGCCCGGCTGGAAGCCGAGCGCGGCCAGGATCGTCTCGGGCGGCGTGCGCTGGTTGCCGGCAAGATGCACTTCGGAGATCCCGAAGCCGGCATCTGCGACCAAGGCGTTCCAGCCGTCCGTCGCGCCATGCACCATGCGCGCCGCCTTGCCGCTGACGAAGAACGCCGCGACGAAGGCGAAGGCCACGAGCGACAGGCCGATCGAAAACATCGGGCGGCGGAAGGCGAGCCAGCTTCGCACCCGTTCCTTCAGCCGCGCGACCACGCCCGGACGCTTGGCGCGGCGGGCGGTGCCCGGCTGCACCTTGCTGCGCTTGACGCCGCGCTCTCGCGCCGGCGCCTGGCCGCGCGAGACCCGCGTCGCGCGTTCGGCTCTCACCGGTCGCATGAGGCGTCCTCCACGATCCAGCGGCAGAGCTTCGCATAGGACATGCCGTTGTATGCGGCCTGCTCCGGCACCAGCGAAGTGGGCGTCATGCCGGGCTGGGTGTTGGTCTCCAACGCGACCAGGCGGTGCTTGCCGCCAGACTCCTTCGCACTGTCGTCATAGCGGAAATCGGTGCGCGTCACGCCGCGGCAGCCGAGCGCCCGATGCGCCAGGACCGACAGCCGCATCGCCTCGTCGGCGACGGCCTGGCTGATCTTCGCCGGCAGCACGTGCACCGAACCGCCGCTGCTGTACTTGGCTTCGTAGTCGTAGAATTCGAGGTTGGTCGTGATCTCTGTGACGCCCAAGGCCCTATCGCCCATCACCGCGACGGTCAGCTCGCGGCCGGGGACGTATTCCTCGACCATCATCTCGTCGGTCAGGTTCCATTCGGGCTTGGTCAGCTCCGACGGCGGACGGTTGTCGCCCTTGCGGATGATATAGACGCCGACCGACGAGCCTTCGTTCACCGGCTTGATGACGTAAGGCGGCTCCATCAGGTGGCGCGCGCCGGCCTCGCGGCGGTCGGCGACGATGGACTTGACGACGGGCACGCCCGCCTCGCGATAGATATCCTTGGTGCGCTGCTTGTGCATGGCGAGCGACGACGCCAGGACGCCGGAATGCGTGTAGGGGATGCGCAGCAGCTCGAGCAGGCCCTGGATGCAGCCGTCCTCGCCGTAGCGGCCATGCAGCGCGTTGAAGACGCAGTCGACCTTGGCGTCGAGCAATTGCTGCGCCGGGTTGTCGCCGGGATCGATCTCGACCACGTCGAAGCCCTCTTCGCGCAAGGCCGCGGCGCAGCCCTTGCCCGACGACAAGCTGACCTCGCGCTCCGCGGAGCGCCCGCCCAACAGGACCGCCACGCGCTTGAAGGAGGTGGTCATCGCGCACCCCCCGCGCCCATGCGTGCGTTCGCGCGTTCGAATCTGCTCATGCGACGCCCACCCGCTTGATCTCCCACTCGAGCACGACGCCGAACTTGTCCTTCACCCGCGTCCGCACCTCTTCGCCCAGGGCTTCGATGTCGGACGCAGTCGCCTCGCCGGTGTTGATGAGGAAGTTGCAGTGCTTCTCGCTGACCTGCGCCGCACCATGCATCAGCCCGCGGCAGCCGGCCTTGTCGATCAGCTCCCAGGCCTTGTGGCCGTGCGGGTTCTTGAAGGTCGAGCCGCCGGTGCGCGACTTGACGGGCTGCGTGCTTTCGCGCTGCTCGACCAGCGCGTCCATGCGCGCCTTCACGGCCGCGGGATCGTCGGCGCTGCCTTCGAACACCGCCTCGACGAAGATGAAGTCTTCCGGCACCTGCGCTTTGCGATAGACGAAGCCCATGTCGGCAGCCGTCAGCTTGTGGACGTCGCCCCGGCCGTCGATGGCGGTCGCCTCGACGAAGATGTCCTTGATCTCGCGCCCGTAGCAGCCCGCGTTCATCTTGAGCGCGCCGCCGACGGTGCCTGGGATGCCGCGCAGGAACTCCATGCCGCCGATGCCGGCCTCGGCCGCCGCGCGCGCCACAGCGGCATCGAGCGCCGCCGCACCGACGCGGATGCGCGGGCCCTCGACCGCGATCCTGCCGAACGCGCCGGGCAGCCGCACCACCACGCCGGGGATGCCGCCGTCGCGCACCAGGAGGTTCGAGCCGACGCCGATGACGCTCACGCGCAGCTCCGCCGGACGCGCGCTGAGGAAGGTCGCCAGGTCGTCGACATCCGCAGGCCTGAACAGCACCTCCGCCGGGCCGCCGGCGCGGAACCAGACGAGGTCCTTGAGCGCGGCGCCATGGGCGTAAGTCCCACGCACGGGAGGCAGCGCATCGCAGGGACGGGTCATCATCACGCCCTCCCCTCCAATTGCGCCTGCAGCGCCTTGGCCCAATGCGAGATCGAGCCCGCGCCGAGCAGCACCACCGCGCCGCCTTCCTTCATCAGCGGCCGCAGCACCGGCGCCAGGTCCATGCCGCCGTCGACGGTCATGACGTTGCGGTGGCCGCGCGCGCGCAACGCCTGCGCATAGCTGTCGCGGTCGATACCCTCGATGGGTTGCTCGCCCGCCGCATAGACCGGCGCGATGATCGCGACGTCGGCGTCGTTCAGGCAGGCGGCGAACTGCTCCCAGGTGTCGCGCAGACGGGTATAGCGGTGCGGCTGCACCACCGCGACGATGGAGCCGCCATAGGCTTGGCGCGCGGCCTTCAAGGCGGCGGCGATCTTGAAGGGGTTGTGGGCGTAGTCGTCGACGATCGCAGCCCCGTTCCATTCGCCGACCTTGCTGAAGCGCCGGCCGACGCCGGCGAACTTGTTCAGCGCCTCGCGGATCTTCGCGTCGCCGACGCCGAGCTCGCGCGCCACGGTGACCGCGGCCAGCGAGTTCTGCACGTTGTGCTCGCCGGGCATGGGAAGGCGGATGCCGTCGATGCGCGTCTCGATGCCTCGGCGGCGGTCGGTGACGATGACGTCGTAGCACGACCGGCCTTCGGCATAGCGGATGTTGGTGGCGCGCACGTCGGCCTGCGGGCTCAAGCCATAGGTCACGATGCGCCGGTCCTCGATGCGCCCCGCCATGGCCTGCACCTCGGGATGGTCGATGCAGAGCACCGCGAAGCCGTAGAACGGCACGTTCTCGACGAAGCGCTGGAACGCGTCGCGCATTCGGTCGAAGGTGCCGTAGTAGTCGAGGTGATCGGGATCGGCATTGGTCACCACCGCGATGGTCGCGGGCAGGCGCAAGAACGTGCCGTCGCTCTCGTCGGCCTCGACCACGACCCAGTCGCCGGCGCCGAGCCGCGCATTGGTGCCGTAGGCGTTGATGATGCCGCCGTTGACGACCGTCGGGTCGAAGTCGCCCGCGTCGAGCAGCGCCGCCACCATCGTCGTGGTCGTGGTCTTGCCGTTGGTTCCGGCGATGGCGACGCAGGACTTGAGCCGCATGATCTCGGCCAGCATCTCGGCTCGGCGCACGAGGGGAAGGTTCTGGCGGCGCGCCTCCTCGAACTCGACATTGCCGGGCTTGACGGCCGAGGAATAGACGACGGCGTGCGCGTCTTTCAGGTTCTCGGCAGCCTGGCCGATGGCGACCGGAATGCCCATCGCCTTGATGCGCCGGACGTTGGTGTTCTCGACCGCGTCGGAGCCCTGAACCTTGTAGCCCAGGTTATGCATGATCTCGGCGATGCCGCTCATGCCGATGCCGCCGATGCCGATGAAATGGATGGCGCCGATGTCGAGGGGAACGCGGGTCTGGACCGGCTTGATCATGCGGCCGCCCTCTGCGCGGATTGAGCGAGATTTTCGGCGAGGTCGGCCAGCCGCTCGACCGCGTCGGTGCGCGCCAAGGCATGCGCGGCCGCGGCGCGGCGCGCGAGGTCGTCGCCGTCGCTGAAAGCGAGCTTGATCATGCCGGCGAGCTTTTCGGGCGTCAGCGACGACTGCGCCACGCACCAGCCGGCATCGGCCTTGGACAATATCTCGGCATTGGGCGTCTGGTTGTCGTCCAGCGCATGCGGCAGGGGAACGAGGATCGCGGGCCGCCCGATGGCCATCAGCTCGCTGACCGTGCCCGCGCCCGAACGCGCGATGACGAGCTGCGCCTTGGCCATGCGCGCGGGCATGTCGGCGAAGAAGCTGGCCAGCTCCGCCTTCACGCCCTGGTACGCGGCACGAACGCTGTCCAAGTCTTCGGGACGGCATTGCTGCACGATGTCGAGCCGCGCCTTGAACGAGGGCGGCAGCAGCGCCACGGCCGCGGGCACCAGCTCGCTCATCGCGCGCGCGCCCTGGCTGCCGCCGAAGACGAGCAGATGCAGCGGGCCGTCCGCCGTGGGCTTGTCGTAGGCCGCGCCCGACAGCGCCACGACTTCGGGCCTGAGCGGATTGCCGGTGAGCACCACCTTGCCCGGATCCTTCGGCGCGAAGCGGGCGATGGGGAACGCCGCCGCCATGACCTTCACTTTGTTCATGACGGCGCGGTTGGCGCGGCCGGTGACCGCGTTCTGCTCCAGGACGGCGCTCGGGAAACGGCCGAGCCAGGCCGCGATCATCACCGGAAGGCTCGGATAGCCACCGAAGCCGATCACCGCCTTGGCCTCGACGCGGCGCAGCTTCGTCCACGCCGAGACGATGCCGGCGAGAATCTCGAACGGCGCCGTCATCAGCCCGACGATCGAGCGGTCGGAGAAGGCGGCCGACGGCACGGTCTCGATGGCAGCGCCCGGAAACGCCGTCGCGTAATTTGTGCCGCGGCGGTCGGTCATGACGACGATGGTCTTGCCGCGGCGCACGAGCTCCGCCGCCAGCGCCTGCGCCGGAAAGAGATGGCCGCCGGTGCCGCCGGCCGAGAGCACGATTGAGGCCTTTGGGGTGGTCATGCGCGCGCGACCACCTGTTGTCCGAACCACGGCCGCTCGCGGCTTTCGAGCTTGGGCCGCTGGCGCGTCACCGCCAGCGCGAAACCCATGGTCAGCGCCACCGCGAACAGCGACGAACCGCCGTAGGAGATGAAAGGAAGCGTCATGCCCTTGGCCGGCAGCAGGCTCACCGCCACGCCCATGTTGATGAAGGCCTGCAGCGCGGTGACCATCGCCAGACCCGCGCCCGCCAGCTGCGCGAAAGGCTCGCGGGCGCTGGCCGAGCGCAGCATGATGCGCACCGTGAGCACGCAGAACAGCAGGGCGACGATGCCGCAGAGCACCAGCCCGAACTCCTCCCCCGCCACGGCGAAGATGAAGTCGGAATGCGCGTCGGGGATGCGGTACTTGATCGTGCCGGCGCCGGGACCGACGCCGGTGAGCCCGCCATGCGCGAAGGCCTTGAGCGCGAGGCCGGCCTGGTAGCCGGTCTCCTGCGGATCGAGGAACTGCGCCACGCGATGGCGCACATGCGGGAACAGCGCGTAAGCGAGGCCCGCGAGCGTGACGCCCGCGCCGGCCAGCGCGCCCATCCAATAGAGCTCGACGCCATAGAAGAAGAGCAGCGATGCCCACAGCGCCAGCAAGAGCGCCGTCTGGCCCACGTCGGGCTGCAGCATCAGGATGACCAGCGCTGGCGCGACCAGCGTTAGGGTGATGACGGGCTTGGGGAAGCGCATCGCAATCTTGTCGGCCAGGATCGCCGCGCCCAGCACCGCGAAGCCCGGTTTGAGGAACTCCGACGGCTGCAGGGTCATCCAGCCGAGATCGATCCAGCGCTTGGCGCCCAGCACTTCGCTGCCGGTGAACAGCACGACGAAGGACCCGATCATCGCCAGCGCAAAGGCGACGGCGGCGACGATCTTCAATTGATGCAGCGACAGCAGCGAGGCGGAGCCCAGGATGAGGAAGGCGATCAGGGCGAAGGCGATCTGCTTGGCGGCATAGCGGAAGTCGCCGGCCGAGATCGGCCCGCCGGTCGCGGCGGGGCTGGCGGCGAAGGCCAGCATGAGCCCGATGCCGATCAACGCCAGCATGGCGAGCAGAGCGGTGCGATCGACGGTCCACCACCAGGCGGCGAGGCGCGAGCGGTCGGCGCGGGAGAGCGCGGTCATGACGCCTCCCTCATCGCGAGCTTGGCGACCGCCGCGCGGAACGCATCGCCGCGATGCTCGAAGTCGCGGAACTGGTCGAAGGAGGCACAAGCCGGCGACAGCAGCACGACTGGCGCGGCCGAGCCGTCGCCCCCTGCCGACGCGACGCCATCGCGTGACGCATCGCGCGCCGCGGACGCGACGGCGGCGTCGAGCGTGCCGGAGATCTCATAGGCCACCTTGCCGTCCAGCGTCTGGGCGAAATCCTTCGCCGCCTCGCCGATCAGATAGGCCTTGCGGATGCGGCCGAAGTGCTTGGCCAGCGGCTCGATGCCGCCCTCTTTGGCGCGGCCGCCGGCGATCCAATAGATGCCGTCGAAGCAGACCAGCGCGCGCTCCGCCGCGTCGGCATTGGTCGCCTTGCTGTCGTTGACGAAGCGCAGGCGGCCGATGCGGCCGACGTCCTCGATGCGGTGCGCCAGGCCCGGGAAATCGGCGATGGCCGACGCCGCCGCGCGCGCGTCGCGGGCGTAAGGCCTTGTCGCGGCATAGGCGAGCGCGGCGTTCTGCCAGTTGTGGCTGCCCGGCAGGTGCGTGGCCTCGCGCAGGTCCATGATCTTGTTGGCGCGTCCGCCCTGGCTGTCGTAGAGCACACCGTCGAGCACGAAGACGCCGCGGCCGAGCACCTTGCCGACCGACACGGCCGTGGCCTGCTTGGCGCCCATGCGCGTGAAGATCGCCTTGGTCTGCGCGTCGTCGATGCCGATCACCGCGGCGGCGGCGTTCTCGATCAGCCGCGCCTTCACCGCGGCATAGTTCTCCAGGCTGCCGTGGCGGTCGATATGGTCGGGCGTGATGTTGGAGAGCACGCCGACGTCGGGCTTCAGGCCGGGGGTGAGGTCGATCTGGTAGGACGAGACCTCCAGCACATAGATCGTCTTCGGCCCGGGCGGCGCGAGCTCCAGCACCGGCTTGCCGATATTGCCGCCGATCTGCGCGTCGAAGCCGCACGCCTCGAGGATATGGCCGGTCAGCGCCGTCGTCGTCGACTTGCCGTTGGTGCCGGTGATGGCGATGACCGGCGCCTTGCCTTTCATCTCGCGCGCGAAGAGCTCGACGTCGCCGATGACCTCGACCTTGTTCTCCCCGGCCTTGACCACGATGTCGTGGGGCTTGGGATGCGTCAGCGGCACGCCGGGACTCAATATGAGCGCTTTCAGCTTCGTCCACGGCCAGTCGCGCCAGGGAAGCACCGTCGCGCCTTCGGCTTCCGCCGCGATGCGCGCGCTCTCCTTGTCGTCCCAGGCATAGACCCGTGCGCCGCCCGCCTTCAGCGCGCGCACCGAGGCGAGCCCCGACCTGGCGAGGCCGAAGACGCCGGTGTCCTGATGCGCATGGGAGCGGGCCGCGATCATCCTCACGTCACCTCAGCTTCAAGGTGGAGAGGCCGATCAGGGCGAGGACGACCGCGACGATCCAGAAGCGGATGACGATGGTCGGCTCTTTCCAGCCGAGCTGCTCGTAATGGTGATGGATCGGCGCCATCTTGAAGACGCGCTTGCCCGTCAGCTTGAACGACACGACCTGCACCACCACCGACACGGTCTCGAGCACGAAGAGGCCGCCGACGATGGCGAGCACGATCTCGTGCTTGACCGCGACCGCGACCGCGCCGAGCGCGCCCCCCAAGGGCAACGATCCGGTGTCGCCCATGAAGACCATGGCGGGCGGGGCGTTGTACCAGAGGAAGCCCAGCCCCGCGCCGACCAGCGAGGCCAGGAAAATGGTCAGCTCGCCGGTGCCTGCGACGTAATGGAGCTGGAGGTAATCGGCGAACTTCACGTTGCCGACGAGGTAGGCGAAGAGCACGAAGGCCGAGGCCGCGATCATCACCGGCACGATGGCCAGCCCGTCGAGGCCGTCGGTGAAGTTCACCGCATTGGCCGCGCCCGCGATCACCACGCCGCCGATGAGAATGAAGAACATGCCGAACGGCACCAGGGCATATTTCAGGAACGGCACGGCGAGCGCGCCGCTGAGCTCGGGCGCCTCCAGCTTCATCATCCACCAGGTGACGACGAAGGCGACGCCGAACTCGACGGCGAGCCTCACCCAGCCCGACACGCCGCCGGTCGAGCGCTTGGAAACTTTGAGATAGTCGTCGGCGAAACCGAGCAGCCCGTAGCTGATCGTCACCAGCAGCACGATCCACACATATTGATTGGCGAGATCGGCCCAGAACAAGGTCGAGACGATGGTGGGCAGAAGGATCAGCAGCCCGCCCATGGTCGGCGTGCCCTGCTTCTCGACGATGTGGCGCTGCGGACCGTCGGCGCGGATCGGCTGGCCCTTGCCCTGGCGCACCTTGAGCCAGGCGATCAGGCGCGGGCCGATCACGAAGGCGACGAACAGCGCCGTCAGCACCGCGCCGCCGCCGCGGAACGACAGGTACTTGAACAGGCGGAAGAAGGCGATCTGATCCGCATGCGGCAAGAGAGAAAGGAATTGGAACATCTACGCCGAGGCCCCCCTCTTCGCTGCGTCGTCCCGTAACGCATCGATCACGACCGACAGCCTGGTGCCGTTCGATCCCTTCACAAGCACGACGTCGCCGGCTTGCAGCGCCAGCTTCAGCGCCGGCACCAGATCGGCCGACGTCGCCGCCCAGGCGCCGCGCCGCGCGGCCGGCAGCGTGTTCCACAAGGCCTTCATATGCTCGCCGCACAGGAAGACGAGATCGGTCTTGGCGTCCTCGATCGGCTTCAGCAGGCCTGCGTGATGCGCATCCGCGTCGTCGCCCATCTCGCGCATGTCGCCGAGCACCGCGATGCGGCGGCCCTTGGATGCGCCCAGCAGCGCCAGCGCCGCCGCCATCGAGGCGGGGTTGGCGTTGTAGCTCTCGTCGATCACCTCGATGCCGCCGGCACCGAACCGCGCACCGCGGCCCCTGAGCGGGGCGAAATCTCTCAGCGCCGCCGCCGCGTTCAGCACGTCGCCGTCGAGGCTGGCAACCGCGAGCAGCGCCCCCAATGCATTGTTCGCGATATGCCGTCCCGGCGCGCCGGTGTGGAACTCGACCGGCCGGCCCAGGATCTCGGCCCTCACATGGCCGTCGTCATAGGACAGAAGCCGCGCATCGCCCGTCTCGCCGAAGGTCAGCACCTGCGCGGCGTGGCTTTGCCTGGCGCGCGCGATCAGGCGCGGCGCGTAAGGCGAGTCCGACGGGATCAGCGCCGCGCCGCCGGGGGCCAGGCCTTCGAAGATCTCGGACTTGGCGTCGGCGATGGCCTCGCAGGTGCCGAAGAACTCCAGATGCGCCGGCGCTATGGTGGTGATCAGCGCGACGTGCGGGCGCACCAAGCCGACCAGCGACCTGATCTCGCCGAAATGGTTCATGCCGATCTCGAACACGGCATAGCGCGCGCTCTTCGGCATCGCGGCGAGCGACAGCGGCACGCCCCAATGGTTGTTGTAGCTCGCCGCCGAGCAATGCGTGGTGCCGAGCGCGCTCAAGGCCAGGCGCAGAATCTCCTTGGTCGTAGTCTTGCCGGCGCTGCCGGTGACCGCGACGATCTTCGCATCGCTGCGCGCACGCGCCGCGCGGGCGAGGTCTTCCAGGCCGCGCAGCGTGTTCGCCACTTGCAGCAGCGGACCCTTGGCGTCGACGTCGCGCGACACCAAAGCGGCGGCGGCCTGCTTCTCGAACGCGGCGGCGACGAACTCATGGCCGTCGCGGCCGACGATCTTGCCGTCCACCTTCTCTCGCGCATCCAGCGCGACGAACAGCTCGCCGGGCTTCAGGCTGCGCGTGTCGATGGAGAGGCCGTTCGCCGCGAAGCCGGATGCCGGATCGCCGCCCACCAACGTCCCAAGCGTCGCCGCCACCGCATCGTCGGAGGTCCACAAGGCGCTCATGCCCAGCGCCTCGCTTCGTCGCGGTCGGAGAACGGACGGGTCTCGGCGCCGATGGTCTGGCCGCTCTCGTGCCCCTTGCCCGCGATCACCAGCACGTCGCCCTTCTTGAGCGATTGGATGCCGGCGCGGATCGCTTCGGCGCGGTCGCCGATCTCGGTCGCGTTGGGGCAGCCGACCAGGATCTCGCGGCGGATTTCGGCCGGCACCTCGCTGCGCGGATTGTCGTCGGTGACGATCACCTTGTCGGCGAGGCGGCACGCGGCCTCGCCCATCAGCGGGCGCTTGCCCTTGTCGCGGTCGCCGCCGCAACCGAACACGACGATCAGCCGCCCGGCGGTGTGCGGCCGCATCGCCTTGAGCACCGTCTCCAGCGCATCGGGTGTGTGGGCATAGTCGACATAGACCTGGCGAGCCACGCGCTCGAGCCGTCCCGGCGCGCCTTCGAGATGTTCGAGCGCCGCATAGACTTTATCCGCGTCGTCGCCCAGCCCGACGGCGAGCGCGGCCGCGACCAGCGCGTTCGACGCCTGGAACCGTCCGGCCAGCGGCAAGTTGATGCGGCGCCCATCGACGTCGAGCATCTGCCCGTCGCCATGCGGCGCAGCCTTGGTCGCGACCGTGATCAGTCTCAAGCCGCGCCGTTTGGCGACCGCGATGAAACGCTCGGCGTATTCGGCTTCCGCGTTCACCACCGCGACTTCGCGCGCCAGCTCGAACAGGCGAAGCTTGGCCTCGAGATAGGCCTCGATGCTGGGGTGATAATCCAGATGATCGCGCGTCAGGTTGGTGAAGGCGGCCGCGGCGATCTCGACGCCGTCGAGGCGGTACTGGTCGAGACCGTGGCTCGACGCCTCCAGCGCCAGGTGGTCGACGCCGTCCGCCGCCATCTCGGCCAGCAGACGGTGCAGCTGCACGGGATCGGGCGTGGTATGCGCGAGCGGGATCTCGGCCCTGGGCGTGACCGCGCCGATGGTGCCGAGGCTCGCGGCCTGATGGCCCAACGCCGCCCAGATCTGGCGCAGGAACACCGCGACCGAGGTCTTGCCGTTGGTGCCGGTGACGGCGGCGACGGTCCTGGGCTGCGCGCGGTAAAACGCGGCCGCCTCTCTCGCCAGCGCCAGGCGCGGATTGTCGGATGAGATAAAGCGCACGCCTTGCGCCTCGACCGCGCCGCGCAGCGACGGCAGGCCGAGCACGGCGCTCGCCCCGCGCGCGATCGCATCGGCGACGAACCGGCCGCCATCGGCTTTCGTGCCTGGGATCGCCGCGAACAAAAAGCCCGCTCTCACATCGCGGCTGTCGGCCGCGATGCCGGCGTAGTCCTTATCCTCCACCATGGCGCTCATTCTGGCGCTCGATTGTGGTGCCATTATGTATTGCTCCGGGCCGGAGCGACAGGCGCAAGCTTCTGCGGCACGCCCAGGATCGGCGCGATGCGCGAGATGACGCGGCCGGCGAGCGGCGCCGCGGTATAACCGGCAAGCGCGAAGCCGAAGGTCGCCTTGGTGCCGTGCGGCTCGTCGAGCACGACGAAGACCAGATAGCGCGGGTCGTCGATCGGAAAGGCGGCGCAGAACGACGTGACCAGCTTGTGCTGGTAACCATGCGGGCCTGGCTTCTGCGCCGAGCCGGTCTTGCCGCCGACGTTGTAGCCTAAGATATCCGCCTTCTTGCCGGTGCCGTTGGTGACGACGTAGCGCAAGAGCTCGCGCATCTTCACGCTGGTCTCGGGCTTCAGGACCTGCTCGCCGCGCGCGTCTTCGGGGTGCTTCAGGAACGTCGGCACGATGCGGCGCCCGCCGTTCACCACCGTCGCGGCCGCCGCCGCAAACGACAGCGGGCTGACCGAGATGCCGTGGCCGAAGCTCACCGTCGCGGTCTCGATCGTGCCCCAATGCGAAGGGAACAGCGGCTTGCGCGCCTCGGGCAGCTCGGTATGCAGCGCCGAGAGCAGTCCGAGGCTGGTCAGGAACTCGCGCTGGCGCACCGGTCCCGAGCGCAGCGCGATCTGCGTCGTGCCGATGTTGGACGACTGCGCCAGCACGTCGCGCGCCGCCAGCACCGCCGGCATGTGCTCGGCCTCGTGGATCGTGTACTTGCCGATGCGATAGCCGTTGCCGATGGGCAGGATCTCGTCGGGCCGCATCGTGTGGTCTTCGGTCGCGAGCGCGAAGGAGAAAATCTTGAACACCGAGCCGAGCTCATAGACGTCCTGGCCGATGACGTTGTGCGCGGTGTCGCCCCGCTCCATCACGCGCATGTTAGGATCGAAATCGGGCAGCGAGACCATGCCCAGGACCTCGCCGGTGCGCACGTCGAGCACCAGCCCGCCGGCCTGCTTGGCGCTGAACTCGGTGCGGCTGGCCGCGACCTCGGCGGCCAGGATGTACTGCACGCGCATGTCGATGGAGAGCTCGACCGGACGGCTCGCCTGGGTCAGCTGCTTGTCGAGGCCGAGCTCCAAGCCGCTGACGCCTTCGGCGCGGCCGTCGTCGTCGACGCCGGTGACGCCTAGGACCTGCGCCGCGGCGCGGCCGTCGGGATAATAGCGCTTCGACGACGGCTGGAAGTCGAGGCCCGGCAGGCCCAGATGCATCACGCGGTCCTTGGCGTCGGGCGTCAGCTGGCGCGCGATCAGCACGTAAGGCCGCTTGCCCGTGAACATCTGCTTGAGGCGCGCTTCGCTGGTGCCGGTGGCGGCCGCCAGGTCGTGCGCGGCTTCGGCGCGGTCCCAGAACGCATGCGGCCGCGCATAAAGGTCCTCGACCGGGATATCGCGCGCCAGCAGCTCGCCGTTGCGGTCGACGAGATCGGCGCGCGCGACCAGCGCCGCCGCCCGCAACGCCGCGCGGTCGTGATCGCGGAACAAGGTGACGTCGACGAGGCGGACCACGACCAGGGCGAAGGCGGCCGCGCAGATCGCGGCTCCCACCAGGATGCGCCGTTGGAAGACGGTCGTGGCCTCCTTCATCGTGCCCTCTATTGTGCCGGCGCTTCGGCGCTGGCGTTGCGCACCGGCCCGTCGGAGAGCGGCGCCTCGTCGCCGTTGCGCGGCAGCAGGGTCAGCGACGACAGCTGCACCGTCGCGGTGTTGTCGAGGCCGAGCTTGCTCTGCGCCAAGGTCGCGATGCGCGCCGGCGAGGCGGTGTGCTCCCACTCGGTCTCGAGCACGCTGATGCGCGCATGCTCGTCGCCGATCTGACGGTTGACGGACGAGAGCTCGACGCGCGCGACGCGGGTCTTCTCGCTCACGTGATAGAGCGCCAGGATGGAAAGGCCCATCAGGGCGACGCAGAAGAAGTTCAGGACACGGATCATGACGACCTCCTGATGCGCTCGGCCGCGCGAAGATGCGCCGAGCGGGCTCTGGGGTTGCGGTCCAGCTCGGCCGCACCGGCGCTGCGCGGACGCGTGGTGAGCAGGCGATACAGGGCGGTGCCGTGGCGGCGCTCTTCAGGCGCATGGCGCGAGCCGCGCGACGCAGAGGTGCTGCGCTCGGCCAGATAGCGCTTGACCATGCGGTCCTCGAGCGAATGGAACGAGACGATGGCGAGGCGCCCCTTGTCGGCCAGCACGTCGGTCGCGGCATCGAGGCCGCGCTCGAGCTCGCCCAGCTCGTCGTTCACCTGGATGCGCAGCGCCTGGAATGTGCGCGTCGCGGGATGGATGGCGAAGCGTTGCGCGGCGGGGCCGAGCGCCGCGCTCACGATCTCGGCCAGCTCGGCGGTGCGCGTCAGCGGCCTGCTGGCCATGATGGCGCGCGCGATGCGGCGCGACTGGCGCTCCTCGCCGTAGCGCCACAGCACGTCGGCGATGACGCTCTCTTCGGCGGTATTGACGAAGTCGGCCGCGCTCTCGCCCGCCTTCGACATGCGCATGTCGAGCGGACCGTCGGCGCGGAACGAGAAGCCGCGCTCGGCCTGGTCGAATTGGAACGACGAGACGCCGAGATCGAGCACGACGCCGTCCACCTCTTCGCCCGCGATCTGCGCCATCTCGGAGAATTGGCCCTGTATCAACGTCAGACGGCCTTCGAACTTCGCGACCAGCGACTGGCCGCGCGCGATGGCGTCGGGATCGCGATCGATGCCGAGCACGCGGCACTCAGCCGCTTCCAGGATCGCGCGCGCATAGCCGCCGCCGCCGAAGGTGCCGTCGATGTAGCGCGCGCCGTCTTTGGGCGAGAGCGCCTCGATCACCTCATCGAGCAGGACGGGGATGTGCTCGCTCACAGCGCGCCGCTCCCGTCGCGCGACGGCGCGCCCCCGTCGCGCGGCTGCGCGCCCGAAAAATTCCGCTGCGCCAGCGCACGCTTCAAGCGCTCGGCCTGCACCGGCGCGAACCGCGCGCTGTCCCAGATCTGGAACTTGCGGCCCATGCCGACGAAGGTCACGCGATCCTTGAGGCCCGCATGTTCGATGAACTCGTCGGGCAGGCGCACGCGCCCGTTCTCATCGCGCGTCAGAAGCTGCGACATCGACAGGACCGCGAAGACCTTGTCGTCGGTGGCCTGGCTGAAGAACGGATCTTCCTGCGCCAGGCGCTGATGGAAGTCCTGCAGCACCTCTTCGCCGAACGCTTCCAGCGCAGGCTCCGCGAAGCTCGGACACACATAGACGCCCGTCGTGTTCTGCGCCGTCAGCACGTCGCGAAAGGACGCGGGAATGCAGACGCGGCCCTTGGCGTCGAGAGACCCGGTCATCGTGGAGATGAACGGCACAGACATCTGGCGGAATCCCCGGCCCTTTAGCGCCCTTAGGCCCGCGGGGCCCGCTGGACCGCCAGGGGCACGCACCCGTTTTCGGGCTATGGGATGCTATGGGATAATATGGGCTGATCGTGACAGCGCGTCAATCGAAAATGTCGTGTGAAATGAGGAGCTTGCGAACTACATCTTGGAAACCGGAGTCTAGCGCTTGCGAATCCCGGAACAAATCCGAAACATGGAAAGACTGCGGTAATAGCTGTAAACAATTGCTTAAGCATACCGTGCCCATTTGTTCTTCGTATGTTCTTGGAGGTACCGTGGCCGATCCCATTCCCACCCCCGTCACCGCCCCGATTTCGATTCACGCCATCGGGCATGTGCGGTCGTCGCGCGCCGAGGCCATCGACGACGCCTGGGACGGCATCGAATCGCGAATCGTGCTGGACCCGGCCGTGCTCGGCCCCGACGCGGCCTTTGGCCTGGACGGGTTCAGTCATGTCGAGGTGGTGTTCCACTTCGACCGCGCGTCGCCGTCGGACGTCAACACCGGCGCGCGCCATCCGCGCGGACGCACCGACTGGCCGAAGGTCGGGATTCTCGCGCAACGCGGCAAGGACCGGCCGAACCGCATCGGCGTCACGGTCTGCCGGCTTTTGTCCGTAGACGGATTGTCGCTCGCCGTGCGCGGGCTGGACGCGATCGACGGCACGCCGGTGCTCGACATAAAGCCGGTGATGAAAGGCTTTCTGCCGCGCGGCGAGATTGTCGAGCCGGCTTGGGCGGCCGAGCTGATGCGGGATTACTGGTAGGCCCTTGAACGCCAGATCCACCGCCTCGACCACGCGCCGGGCGTGGGCGATCAGCGCGCGGGCCCGCGCCCGCATCGCCCTGGCTCTACGGGTTTGGAAGCCGTGCTTGAGGGCATTGCGGTTGCCGCGGGGTGCTCCCAGCCGTGGCTGCCAGACCTGGTCGGAACGCAACATCTTGATCATTGAATTCCATTCTCACCCCGCCTCGGTGATCGTCTTGGCGACGGCGTCGATGATCCGGCCCTGGGCCTCGGGGGTCACGCGGTCGGCGATGCGAAGCTTGGCGACCGCGCCGGCGATCTCCGCGCCGGTGCCGGCCAGGCGCATGGCCTGGGTCAGATAGGTGTTGCGGCTGTCCACCCAAGAGGTGCTCGCGGCCGAGGGCAGCGCCACTTCCCGCATCAGGTAGTGGCATTCGGCGATCAGACCGTTCAGCAGGTCTTCGGTCTCGGCGGTGCGGCGGATGGCGGGGACCGCGACCGGGAACGGCGCATTCGCCGCGGCCTCCGGCAGAGGGGCCACCTCGTCGCGTTCGAGCCCCCGCGGCTCCTCGACCCGCTGGGCGACGCCGTTCACCGCGTCGGCCAGATCCTGGGTGTCTTCATCCAGGGTGTCTTCATCCAGGGTGTCTTCGGCGTCGTATTCTTCGTCTCTGTCTCTGCGGCTCATGGCGTTCTCCATCTCCAAAAGAAACGAAGTGGGAACACGGAGAGGTCGATTCAAGAGCGATTAACGATCAAAAGTTGCATAGCCCCTATGCATGATCGTCAGTCCGTCTCCAGCGATTCGAAATCCTCGTTGAGCGCGTCGTAGACGTTCTTGGTGCTCATCTCGAAGCGGCAGTTCAAATGGCGCGAGATGCCCGACCCCGGCAGGAAAGCATCGTGCCGCCCCGTCATCGCGCGCGAGGCGGCGATGCTGACCCGGTTGTGGCCGCCGTAGTTGGTGAAGAAGACCGCGCGGTTGGGATCGCCCGGTCGCCGCAGCGAGGTCAGCCCGATGCGTTCGCTGTTCGATTGGTCGAAGCCGTAGCCCAGGATGAAGAGCTTGCGCGCTTTGGCGACAGCTTTCGAAGCGGCGCCGAGCACGGCTTCATCGCTCACCTTTTCGGGTCCGTCGACGGTGCGTATGCCGAGGGATGCCTGATGGCAGCGGCCGATCGCCTGCTGCACTTCTGCGGAACTCCTGTCGTTGCTGGAATGCAGGAAGGCCGTCGATACCTGCTCCCACGGCGGATCGATGGTGCTGCGAACCTTGCCGTAGACGTGCAAGACGCGATCACCTCGGAGAAATTCGTCGATGTCGGCTTTTTGGAAAAGGCTGACGCTGCGAAGGCCGTCGATGAGCCGCTGCTCGAGCGAAGTATCGTAGTTGAAAGTCACGAAGGTGACCTCATTGCGCAGCAGATCGGCCGATTCTTCGCAGCGCGACGTGAGTTTGTAGAGGACGAAGCGCAGCCAATCGTCTTCGAAAGCCGTGGGGTCCAGGCTGCTGCCCACAGGCAGCTGCCCGCGACGGATCATGAGCTGTTGACGTTCGCGGTGATTGGGATTGGCCCTTTCGCGGCCGAGCGCGATCTCGCAATCGAAGATAACCATCGCGACGACGAGCTTGCCGATCTCGTGCAGATCGGCATTCTGCCTGAGGAAATAATCGATCAACGTGGGATTGGCCTGCTTGAGCCTGCGGCCGAGCATGCGCGCCTCGTTGGCCACCGCTTGCCATCGCTCGGCGCGCTTCGCGCCTCCGGCTCTTTGCTGCAGGAAGTCAGGCAGGAGATCGTCGTCGGAGATCGCTCTGAAATCGAAATAGCGCGCCGCGGCGTCCGCCTTCTCCACCACCTTCCTCACCAGCCCCTCCCCCGTCGGATACCCGTAATGCCAGCTCGCGCCGGCGCCGAGGATGAAGACCGTGGGCGTGTTGAACATCGCCGATGTATATACCCTGGATGGAAGCCGCCCGCGACGACCCGTTCCACCTCGCCCGCTTCGTCGCGGCGCAGGCGCCGGTCATCGAGCGCGTGCGCGCCGAGCTGTCGCGCGGCGCCAAGCGGAGCCATTGGATGTGGTTCGTCTTCCCGCAGCTCGCGGGCCTTGGGAAAAGCCCGACCGCGCGGGCTTATGCGCTCGCGTCGCTCGACGAGGCGAAGGCGTTCTTCGCCCATCCGGTTCTGGGCGCGCGGCTTTGCGAATTGACCGGGCTGGTCCTGGACGCCGGGCCGGATGCCACGGCGCGCGGCATTTTCGGCGCGCCGGACGACCTCAAATTCCATTCCTGCATGACGTTGTTCGCCCGCGCCGCGCCGCGCGAGGCGCCGTTCCGCCGCGCGCTGGCGCGATTTTTCGACGGCCGGGAAGACGGCGCGACACTTGCCCTACTCGCGGCCTGACGATGGCGGTTTTGCGCCGAAACCATGAAGGGAAAAGCCACACATTCCATACTTTAGATAGTCGTCAGACAGGTCGTCATTTTTCGCTCTAAAAGATTCTCGAAACAATCCAATGGGTTGCCTCTGAAAAAAAATTTATACGGCGACTTGCCAGCATGAAAAAAAAGAAAGAGCATCGTCGCCCGAGCAGGCACCCTGCCTGCTTCTGTTAAAACCCTAGGGGAGTTCTTCAATGACGAAGATGACGACCATTCTGCTGGGTACTGTGGCGGCTCTGGCGATCGCGGGCACCGCGTCGGCCGGCGTCACGCTGACCCATCATGGCAAGGCTCCGGGCTTCCATCACGCCCCCGTGAACCGCGCCAACACGGTTCTGTACGATCAGAACAACAACGATGACGGCATCGGCATCGTGTCGCAGAACTTCGAGTCCAGCTTCGACCAGTACGACGCGCAGGCGGCGGACGACTTCACCGTCCCCGGCGGCGCCAAGTGGAAGGTCAAGGAAGTCGACGTGACCGGCGTCTACTTCAACGGCTCGGGCCCGTCGCGCGACGAGAACGTGACGTTCTACACGAACAAGCACGGTCATCCGGGCGACGTCGTCGCCACCTACACGGTCGCGGGCGCCGACAGCTTCGGCTCCTACGTGATCGACCTCGGCAAGGGCACGACGCTCAAGGGCGGCAAGAAGGGCAAGACCTACTGGGTCTCCGTCCAGGCCAACCTGGACTTCTTCGCCGGCGGCGAGTGGGGCTGGGAAAACCGTACCGGCAACAACGGTGCGCCGGCCCAGTGGCAGAACCCGGGCGGCGGCTTCGGCACGGGCTGCGACACGTGGGGCGACGAGAACGTCTGTATCCCGGACGGTCAGGGCGACCACATGTTCACCCTGCGCGGCAAGGCCTCCTAAGCCTCTGTCGTCAGACTGGACTAAGGAGAGGGCGGCCGCTGGCCGCCCTCTTCGTTTTGGGGTACAGCGCTAGCCTCGCATGAGCCAGCAACCCGACACTCTCACGCTCGCCGCCCGGCGCCTCGCCGCCGAGCGCCCCCTCAAGCACCGCCGCCTGCTCGAGGCCGCGGATCTCGTCGCCGCGAACCGGTTCGGCGAAGCCGAAAGCGCGCTGTCCGAGCACCTCTCCAAGCGCGGCGACGATGTGGACGCGCTGGCGCTGCTGGCGCGCGCGCTCGTGCGCCAGGGACGCAAGCGCGAGGCGATCGCCGTGCTCGAGCGCGTGGCGCAGCTGGCCCCCGATTTCGCGGTGGCGCGGTTCAACCTCGCCAACCTGCTCGCCCAGACCAACCGCTTCGACGCGGCGCTTGCCGAGCTCGACGCGGTCCTTGGCCTCGACCCCGACAACGCGCTGTTCCTGCAGCTCAAGGCTTCCATCCTCGAGACCACCGGCGAGAGCGCCGCGTCGCTCGCGATCTGCCGCAGGCTGGCGGACGAGAATCCGAACCGCGCCGAATGCTTCGTGTCGCTCGGCCATGCGCTGCGCGCGCTGGGCCGCAAGGACGAGGCGGTCGCGGCCTATCGCAACGCCATCGCGCTGGTCCCGCAATCCGGGCTCGCCTGGTGGAGCCTGGCCAACATGAAGACGGCGCGCTTCGGATCCGCCGAGATCGATCTGATGCGCCGCCAGCTGGCGCGCGGCGACCTCGCCGTCGAAGACCGGCTGCACCTGCAATTCGCGCTCGGCAAGGCCTATGAGGACGCGCGCGAATTCGACAAGAGCTTCGAGCAATACGCCAAGGCCAATGCGACGACGCGGCTGCGCATCGACTACGATCCCGGCACGCTCGGCGCCGGCGTCGCCGCAAACAAACGCATCTTCACGCGCGAATTCTTCGCCAGCCGCGAAGGCCAGGGCTGCCCCGCGCCCGATCCGATCTTCGTGCTCGGCCGGCCACGCTCGGGCTCGACGTTGATCGAGCAGATCCTGTCGAGCCATTCGGCGATCGAAGGCACGGCGGAGCTTCCCTATATCACCGCGATGGCGGCGCGGCTCGAAGGCCGCGAAGGCTCGTCCTACAGCGCCTCCTATCTCGACGTGCTGGCGCGCCTGTCGGCCGACGAGCTCAAGCGGCTGGGCGAGGAGTTCATGGACGCGACGCGCGTGCACCGGAAGCAGGGCCGGCCGTTCTTCATCGACAAGAAGCCCGGCAACTTTCCGCATGTCGGCCTGATCCACCTGATCCTGCCCAATGCGAAGATCGTCGACGCGCGGCGCCATCCGGCGGCGTGCGGCTTGTCGATGTTCAAGCATTACAGCAGCAAGGGGCGGCTCAGGTTGAGCGAGCTCGGCCTGTTCTATCGCGACTACGTCGCCTTGATGGCGCATTTCGACGCCGTGCTGCCGGGCCGCGTGCACCGCGTGATCTATGAGGAGATGGTCGCCGATCCGGAACGCGAGGTGCGCCGGCTGCTCGGTCATCTGGGCCTGCCCTTCGAAGAGTCGTGCCTGCGCTTCTACGAGACCGAGCGCACGGTGCTGACGCCGAGCTCGGAGCAGGTGCGCCGTCCCATCAGCGGCGAGGCGGTCGACTATTGGAAGAACTACGAGCCGCACCTTCAGCCGCTGATCCGAAGCCTGGGCTCCGTCTTCGACGAATATCCGCGCGTGCCGGCGGAGCTTCGATGAGCGCCTATGAGCGCGAGGCGCGCGCGCTCGCTCTCGAGCTGGCGCTGAAGCGCGTGCCGGAAGCCGCGGCGATGCTGAAGGCGGGGCGTGCCGGCCTCGCGGTCAAGACGCTGCGCGCGCATCTGAAGGCCCATCCGCGCGACGCCGGCGCGCGCTTCCATCTCGTGGCCGCCCTCATCCACGCGGGACGGCCGGAGCCTGCGCTCGGCGAAGCCGATGCGCTTGTCGCGCTCGCACCCGGCAATCCCGTGTTCCGCGCGCAGAAGGCGGCGGCGCTGGAAGCGGTCGAGGACTATGAGGGCGCCGCCGAGCTGTGGCGCGGGATCGTGGACGCGGACGACGACGTGCCGGCCGAGTGCTGGCTGCGCTACGGCCACGCGCTGCGCGGCCTGGGCCGCGGCGACGATGCGATCGCGGCCTATCGCCGGGCGATCGCGACCGATCCCGGCTTCGGCCGCGCCTGGTGGAGCCTGGCCGACCTCAAGACGCTGCGCTTTTCGGACGACGACGTCGCCGCGATGGAGCGCGCGCTCGACGGCGCCGCGCAGGTGGACCGCGTCGCGATCCACTTCGCGCTCGGCAAGGCGCTGGGCGACGCGGCGCGCTATGCGGAGTCCTTCGCGCACTACGCCAAGGCCAACGCGCTGCATCGCATGAGCGTGAGCCACGACCCCGCGGTGCTGGGCCGCTACGTCGCGCGCTGCCGCGCGGCCTTCACGCCCGCGCTCATGCGCGACCGCCGCGACGCCGGCTGCGCCAGCCCCGATCCCATCTTCATCGTCGGCATGGCGCGCGCCGGCTCGACGTTGCTCGAGCAGATGCTGGCGAGCCACAGCGCCATCGAAGGCACCAAGGAGCTCGGCGACCTCGCTTTGGTCGCGCGCGAGCTGCAGGCGGCGCTCGGGCCCGACTATCCGAGCGGCATCGAGACGGTCGCGCCTGCCGAGCTCGAGCGGCTCGGCGCGCGCTATGTCGAAAGCACGCGGCCGCACCGCAAGACGGACCGTCCGCGCTTCCTCGACAAGATGGGCGCGAACTTCACCCATGTCGGGCTGATCGCGCTGATCCTTCCGAACGCGAAGATCGTGGACATGCGCCGCCATCCGATGGCCTGCGGCTTCTCGAACTTCGTGCAGCATTTCGCGCAAGGCCAGCACAATGCCTATCGCCTGTCGGATATCGGCCAGCTCACCCGCGACTACGTCGCGCTGATGGCGCATTTCGACCGCGCGATGCCGGGCAGGGTGCACCGCGTGCTCTACGAGCGGCTCGTCGCCGACCCGGAAGCGGAGCTGCGCCGGCTGCTCGACTACCTGGAGCTGCCCTTCGAGGCGCAATGCCTCGACTTCCACAAGACCGCGCGCGTCGTCACCACCGCCAGCTCCGAACAGGTGCGCCGCCCGATCGCCAAGGACGCGATCCCGCAATGGCGCCATTACGAGCCCTGGCTCGAGCCTTTGAAGGCCGCGCTCGGACCCGTGCTCGAGGCCTATCCGGGCGTGCCGGATTTGGGTTGATGCGCATAGGGGGCCTGGTGGTATATTGACGACATGATACCGGACGAACTCGAAAAGGCTATAATCGGTCTTGCTCGGGAAGATCGGGCGCGTCTTAAGGCGTTCCTGAAAGAGCTCGACGCCTTGGAGTTCGATGTCAAGATCGAGCGCGACGCCGAACGTGGGGCGCTGGACCATGCGTTGTCGAACTCTGAAGAAGACTTTTGCGCCGGCCGGTGCCGCGAGCTCTGATCCTCCGGGAAAAAATTGCGTCAGATGGCCTGTAAGCCGGGTTCTGTGCTTCGCCGAAGCGAAGCGATGGCCATTCCTCTGGGGCCTGCGTTGCCGCAGGCCTCGCGCGACCGACCCGGACGGCGATCCGAAAGACAGATCACGTGCCGTCCCTATTTGGTCTTGCTCCCGGTGGGGCTTGCCGTGCCGTTCCCGTTGCCGGGCCCGCGGTGCGCTCTTACCGCACCATTTCAACCTTGCTGTCCGTCTTCGCCCTTACGGGCTTCGCCGGAGTAGCGGTGTGATTTCTGTGGCGCTGTCCCTGGGGTCGCCCCCGGCGGATGTTATCCGTCACCGTGTCCTTCGTGGAGCCCGGACTTTCCTCTCCTCACTTTCGAAAAGAGCGGCCATCCGGCCATCTGACGCGCGGCCATTATGCCAGTGCCATGTCGACCGCGGCAAGCGCGTGCAGCGCGGTGGTGTCGAACAGCGGCACTTCGGCGTCTTCCGCCTTCACCAGCAGCGGGATCTCGGTGCAGCCCAGGATCACGCCCTGCGCGCCGGCGGCCACGAGTCCTTCGATGATGCGCCGGTGCGTGGCGCGCGACGCCTCGCAGAACCGGCCGCGCACCAGCTCCTCGACGATGATGCGATGCACCTCGGCGCGGTCGTCGGCCTCCGGCACCAGGACCTCGACGCCGAAGCGTTCCTCGAGCCGGTCGATGACGATGCCGCCGTTCTGCACGGTGAAGCGCGAGCCGAGCAGGCCGACGCGCGTGAGCCCGCGCGCCGCGATCGCCGCTCCCGTGGCATCGGCGATATGCAGCAGCGGCACGCCCGCTTCGCGCTCCACCGCGCCCGCCATCAGGTGCATGGTGTTGCAGCAGATCATGAGGAAATCCGCGCCGCCCCGCGCCAGGCGCATGCCCGCCTCGACGAGGCGCGCCGTCGCCTCGTCCCAGCGCCCGGCGTTCTGCAGCCGCTCGATCTCGTCGAAGTCGAAGGAGTACATCAGGGCCTTGGCCGAATGGATGCCGCCCAGCCGCCGCTGCACCTCGCGATTGATGAGCTGGTAATAGACGCTCGACGACTCCCAGCTCATCCCGCCCAGCATGCCGATGGTTTTCATTCAGATCGCGTCCTTGACCGCGGCCGTGGCGGCGTCGCCGGTATTGGGCGTACCCTTGGGCTCGATGAGAAGCAGATGGGCCTCCTCCTCGGCGACCGGGCGATGCTGCACGCCTTTTGGCACGACGTAGAGGTCGCCGGGCCCGAGACGCACCTCGCCGTCCGCGAGCTGGATGACGATGTTGCCCTGCAGGACCAGGAAGAAGTCGTCGGTGTCGGGGTGGGAATGCCAGACGAACTCGCCCTTGACCTTGACTACCATCACGTCGTGACCGTTGAACTGGGCCACGATCTTGGGCGACCAGAGATCGGAGAACCTTGCGAGCTTGTCGGCGAGGCGGACGGCGTCGGGCATTCCCCGACGCTAGAGCGCGAGCAGGCGAAAGAGCAGCGCTTCGCATTCCGCATCGGCTATGCCGTCGACGCATGACGGGCGGAAGTGGCGCTGGAACGCCGTGACGACGTCGCTCAGCGGCGCCTGCGGATCGTAGCCATAGCGCGCGAGAGCGTCGCGGAATTCGCCCTGCATGGCTTGCGCGAGGTCTGCGCCCCGAACGGCGGCGGGCGGCCACATGCCGATGCCGTATTCCGCGAGCCGCGCCCAGGGGAACAGCTCGCCCGGGTCCTGCTTGCGCATAGGCGCCACGTCGGAATGGCCGACGACGTTGCGCGCCGGGATCGGATGACGCTCAAGGATGCCCGAGGCGAGATCGACGACGGCGCCGATCTGATCGTCCGTAAACGGAATATACCCGAATTCGTGGCCGGGATTGACGATCTCGATGCCGATCGAGCGCGCGTTGACGTTGCGCGTTCCCGCCCAGAACGAAAGCCCGGCGTGCCAGGCGCGGCGCTCTTCCGGCACATGGGCATAGACGGTGCCGTCGCGGTCGACGGTGTAGTGCGCGCTGACCTTGGCGGCGGGATCGCAGAGCCGGGCCAGCGCCTCTCCCGCGGTGCGCATGCCGGTGTAATGCAGCACCAGGACGTCGACCGGATCCGCGCCCCGCTCGTCGTGGTTCGGAGAGGGGCGCAGGACCGGCGTCACAGGAAGATCTTGTAGGCGACGGTCTGCCCGTCGCTGCGCTTCAGCGAGAACTCGGCGCCCTTCTCGTGCTCCTCGGCCAGCGCCTCGAAGACGCGCAGCGCGTTGCGGATCACCTCGGCGTAGGACGCGGCCTCGGTCTTCTCTTTCAGGCGCGTCAGCCGCTCCATGGCCTGGGGCGGCATCTCGAGCTGGACGCGGGTCGTGCCGCGCGAACCGTCGCGCGCGCCGTCGCGTTCCGGCGAGGACTCTTCGCCGCCGCGGCGGCGGTAATGGTGGTGGCGGTGCATCAGCTTTCTGCGTCCTTCTTCTTTTCCTCTTTCTTCTTCCGACGGCGCGAGAGGTATTCGTGCACCCAATGGTGCCAATGCGCGTGATGGCCGTGGTGGTCGTGGTGGTGGCCGTGAGGGCCCGAGCCGCGATGCCGGCACCCGGCGTCCTCGGCCCGTCTTTCGTCGACGGGGAAATCCTCGCCGATCCCTATGGTGAGCTTCGTCATGCCCTACTCCTTGGTACGGGCAGGATATAGGCGCCGCTAGCTCACATGTCAATCATTATATCATCAAATAATCATAAACTCCGTAATATGCAGGCTCTTCAATTGGTTACCTCGTGCGACGGCACGGGCGCCAGGCAGATGTCCAGCACCGGCGGCGGCTGGCGCTTGTAGAACTCCGGCGCCGGGTTGCGGCGCTTGGCTTTCCAGTCCGCGAAGGCCCTGGTGTCGGTGCGCATCACCGCATAGGACGGCCGCTCCGCCGCCGGCATGTCGGAGGCGAGCTTGATCGAGACGATCTTGTCCTGCTTGGCCTTGTCGGCGATGACGCCGCTGTCGACCGCCGGATCGCCGCGCTCGAGCTTCTGAAGGTATTCCATGCCGCCAACGACGCGGCCGAAGGCGGAGAGGTTGCGGTCGAGGCGGCGCGGCGCCTGGCCGATGACGATGTAGAACTCGGTCGTCGCGGTATCGGCGTCGTTGTCGCGCGCGAAGGCGAAGGTGCCCGGGCAATGGATCAGCCATTCGGTCTTCGTCTTGGGATCGCGGCCGACCGCAAAGCCGTCGACATGGCCGGCGCGCGGCGCGAACAGGTCGGCATTGCCCAGCGGCGTGAACCTTTCGCCGCGCGGGATCGGCCGCTCGAACTCGGCCCTGAGCTTGGGCCAGGCCTTCTCGGTCTCAGGGTTCTTGGGCTTGTTCGCGGTGGCCGCCGTATCCTCGCCCGCGCCGCCCTGGGCCACGAAGCCTTCGATCACGCGATAGAAGGTGAGCCCGTCGAAGAAATGCGCGCGGATCAGCGCCTTCATGCGCTCGACATGCCTGGGCGCGAACTCCGGCTTGAGCTCGACCGCGGTCACCCCGTACTTGGTCTGGATCAGCACGAGGTTGTCGGGATCGACCTGGCGCCAGTCCTTGGGGTCGTCGGCGGCGCGCGCGGCGCCCAGCGCGAGAAGCGAAAGAGCGAAACAAAGACCGATGCTTTTGCGCATGGCGGCGTCCCCCTGTAACGCCCAAGCCTAACAGGGGAGCCGTGAAAACGACAAACGCCGGCCCCGTGAGGGACCGGCGCTGCCGATGGACCAAGCCGAGCCCTAGTTGTGGATCAGCTCATAGGTGACGTTGTCGCCGTGCTGCTGGGTGAAGAAGCCGCGCGAGCCGGTCATGCTGGCCGTCGTGCCGTACATGTCGGCGCGGGTCTTGCCGCCGCCGGAGACGAACACGCCGGTCGGCTCGTTGTCCTCGATGCCCGCGCCCGAGGCCGAGGCGTCGCGGCCCTGCGCCAGGACGCGCAAGGGATTGGCGAGGTCGGACATCGGATAGGCCCAGATCGAGTCGAGCGTGTTCAGCTGATCGTGCAGGGTGTCGCCGCGATCTTCGGTCACCATGAACGTGTTGCTGTCGCCCCAGGTGATGTTGTCGAACGAGTTGTGGGTGCCGTCGCCCAGCGCCACCAGCTTGATGGTGCCGTTGTTGATCGAGGTCTCGTCGAGCTCGAACACGCCGCCCCAGGCGCCGCGCTGCGCCAGCCCCGCGACCGAGCCGGACAGGTTGTTGGTGTCGCCGGTCGTGGCGAAGAAGAAGTGCTGGAAGGTGCCGTCGGGACGGAACGCGCCGTTCTCCGGACGCTTGAACGGCGTCGCCTGGGCGCCCCGCGCCGTGGCGTTGCAGTCGAAGGACGCGGTGGAGACCGCCGTGTCGTGGATGGTGATCCAGCGCGCCGGGAACGAAGCGCCGCTGTGCAGCTCGACCTGCTTCGTCGACCACACGTCGTCGAACACCGCCTGCGCCGTCGTGCCGCCGAACACCAGCGGCTGACCGTCGACGCGCACCTGCAGCGCCTGCAGCTTGCCGCCCGCGTTCAGATCCTTCGGATCGTACGGGAGGAAGCGGAAGACGTAGGAGTTGGGCTGGCGCGCGACCTTGTTGGCGCCGTTGATGTCGTTCTGGTCGTTGCTGGCACCCGTGCCGCCGGTGTCCTCGACGAGATAGATGCGGCCCTTGTTGTCGACATGCACGCCCTCGAGGCCGCACTGGCCGATCGCGCCGTAGCGCGTCGTGATCGTCGCGGGGAAATTGCCCATCGAGATCTCGATCATGCCGCCGTCGCTCGCGCCGCCTTCCTGGGTGGCAAGCACCGAGTTGGTGAACGGATCGTAGGTCGAGCCGTCGATGCGCGAGAAATGGGTAAGCGCGTCGCCGCCTTCCGGCGTCAGGTTGGTGATGCGGTGCGCCGGGTCGTTCACGTCGAGGTTGACGCGCGTGACATAGGCGAGATTGCCCGCGTTCTCATGGCCCTGGATCAGGAAATGGTGGCCGTAGTTGTAGCCGCGCGTGGGGCCACGCACCTTGCCGGGGATGACGACATAGGCGTTCTGGTCGGGCTCGGTCGCCACCGCGGTCGAGAGCCGGCCATAGGTGGTGATGAAGGTGCCCGGGTTCTCGATCGGATCGGTGCCGCTGACGACGACGGTGGTGTGGAAATCGCTGCTCAGCACGTTGGCCGGGCTGCCCGAGGCCGCGTTGGCGTTGGCGACGCCGTTGGTGAACGGCCCGATGCCGTCGGCGGGGGCGCCCGCAAGCGCCGGCGAGCAGGCGAGGACCGCCGCCATGAGACCTGTCTTATAAGTGTTACGCATCGAGTCGTTCTCCTATGGTGTGAATCAACCGGGCTCGCTCTGTGGGATGGCGCCCACAGCGGAGGCGAAAAACGGGCCCGGTTGATTTTGTGGATGCCCCCGAAATCGGCGCGTTGTAGGTAATTGTCGCGCATGACAGCGCCGACACAGACCGGCGACTGAATGGTAATGTTTTTGTTATAAGGTGACGTAGCGTTCATGAACGCCAAGGGCGACCACGGCGCGGGTGACAGCGCAGGCGACAACGGCGCGGGTGACAGCGCAGGCGACAACGGCGCGGACGACACCAGCGCCCAGGCGCTGCCGACTCTGCTCGGCGTGATGTTCGTCAACCTGGTGGGCTTCGGCATCGTCGTGCCGCTGCTGCCGTTCTATGCCAAGTCGTTCCAGGCGCCGGCGTGGCAGATGGCGCTGATCTTCTCGGCCTATGCGGCGGGCGCGTTCTTCGGCGAGCCGTTCTGGGGACGCATCTCGGACCGGCTGGGGCGCAAGCCGATCCTGATCAGCACGGTCTGCGGCAACTGCCTGTGCTATTTCGCGCTCGCCTTCGCGCCCAATATCTGGATCGCGTTCGTGGTGCGGTTCCTGGGCGGGCTCGCCAGCGGCAACGGCTCGGTGATCCAGGGCTATATCGCCGACGTGACGCCGCCCGACGCGCGCTCGGGCCGCATGTCGATGCTGAGCGCGGCGTACAATCTGGGATTCATCGTGGGCCCGGCGCTGGGCGGGCTGCTCGCCCATCCCGATGCCGGCCATGCGGGCTTCCGCCTGCCATTGATCGTGGCGGCGAGCCTGGCCGGCATCTGCGCCGTCGGCATCACCTTGTTCGTGAAGGAGAGCCGCGGGCCGCACCAGCGCATCTTCGCGGTGCAGAGAAGCCGCTGGACCATCGCCGGGCGCGCCTTCACCCATCCCGTCATCGCGCGGCTGATGGGGGTGATGTTCCTGGCCGGCTCGGCCTTCATGGGCGTCGAGTTCGTCTTCGGATTGTGGGCGCAGGCGCGCTTCGACTGGGGCACGCGCGAGGTGGGCCTGGCCTTCGCGGTCACCGGCGTGGTGGCGGCGTTCTGCCAGGTGCTGCTGACCGGGCCGGCCTCGAAGCGCTATGGCGAGGCCAACGTGCTGGCCGCGGGCATGGCGCTCACCAGCTTCGCCATCGCGCTGCAGCCCTTCTCCAGCGGCATGGGCGTGGTCGTGCTGCTGTGCCTTTCAGCCTTCGGCCAGTCGATCGCGGGGCCGAACATCTCGTCCTTGATCTCGCGCAACGCCGATGCCGAGAACCAGGGACAGTATCTCGGCCTCAACAACGCCATGGGCGCGCTCGCAAGGCTGACCGGCCCCTTCGCCGCCAGCATCGCCTTCGATCATATCGGCGTCGACGCGCCGTTCTATATGGCGGGCGTGCTGGTGCTGCCCGCGATCCTGCTGGCGTTGCAGGCGCGGCGGTAGACCGTCATGCCGCGCCGCGCCGCGCCGCGATCTCAGCCGTCATCAGACCTGCCGCAGCGAAGGCGCAGCACACCACGACGTTCTTGATCCGGTTCTCCCGCTATCTGGGCACGAAGCCTTTGGGATGCGACACGATCTTGACGTTGTCGATGGCTTCGACGTCCGGGCTGCCGTCGATGAGCTCGATGCGGATGCGGATGTCTTCGACATCGTTGAGCAGCGCCGTCCACGAGCCGCCGCTGACCGTCCAATTGCCCTGCACCAGAGGTGCGACGACGGTCTGCCAGTTGTTGAGCTTGTTGAGCGGAAGCCCGCCCGTGAACACCGCCGCGCCGCCCGGCCCGGTCATGTCGATCTCGTAGGCCACGAAGCCGGTGCCGCCGTTCTGCACGAGCTCGTGCTGGAACACGATGTAGCCCTTGTTGTTGAGCTTCTTGAAGTCGATCGCGCCGGTACGGAACTTGGCCGGCGCGACGACGAAGGTGGAATCGCTCGTGTCGTTCGAGAACAGCATGCGCCCGCCGGGATGGCCTCCGCCGGCCGACCAGCTGACGGTGCCGTTCACCGTCGAGGTCCAGCCGTCGAGATCGCTGTCGAAGGTGGACTGCGCCAGGATCGTGTCGGCGGCGAGCGCAGGCGCCGCGGCGAAGACAAGGCCGCCCGCGAGCGCGGCCGCATGGATGGATATCAACGTGCCCCCCAAACTCAACTATCGAAGGAAATCGAAACACATTCCTCCCACAGTGGCAAGACGGACGGCGGCGAATTTGCGCCAGGCGCCGATTTGTATCTCAATGTCGCCATCGCCATTTCCCATTTCGAGGAATCCTCCATGTCCCTTCCTTCCATCCTGCGCGAGCGGCTGCGGCTGCCGGTGATCGCCTCGCCGCTGTTCATCATCTCGTGCCCCGAGCTCGTCATCGCGCAATGCAAGGCCGGCGTGGTGGGCTCGTTCCCGGCGCTGAACGCGCGCCCGGCCTCGATGCTCGACGAGTGGCTGGCGCAGATCACGCAGGAGCTCGCCGCCCATGACCGCGCCCATCCCGAGGCGCCGTCGGCGCCCTTCGCGGTCAACCAGATCGTGCACAAGACCAACGACCGCCTCGAGCACGACGTGGCGATGGCGACCAAGTACAAGGCGCCGATCGTCATCACCTCGCTGGGCGCGCGCGAGGACGTCAACGCGGCGGCGCATTCCTATGGCGGCGTCGTCCTCCACGACGTCATCAACGACCGCTTCGCGCGCAAGGCCATCGAGAAGGGCGCCGACGGGCTGATCCCGGTCGCGGCCGGCGCCGGCGGGCATGCGGGCCAGCTCTCTCCCTTCGCGCTGGTGCAGGAGCTGCGCCGCTGGTTCGACGGGCCGATCGCGCTGTCGGGCGCCATCGCCAGCGGAGCCGCGATCCTGGGCGCGCAGGCCATGGGCGCGGACCTCGCCTATATCGGCTCGGCCTTCATCGCGACGAAGGAAGCCAACGCGATGCAGGAATACAAGGACATGATCGTCGCCAGCGGGGCCACGGACATCGTCTACACCAACCTGTTCACGGGCGTGCACGGCAACTATCTGCGCCCCTCGGTCGAGCTGGCGGGCCTCGATCCCGACAACCTTCCGGTCGCCGATCCGTCGAAGATGAACTTCAACTCCGGCGGAAACCAGAAGGCGAAAGCCTGGCGCGACATCTGGGGCTGCGGCCAGGGCATCGGCGCGGTGGAGAACGTGATGCCGGTGGCCGAGCTGGTGAGCCGCCTGGCGCGCGAATACGACGTGGCGCGCGAGGCGCTGACGGCGAAGGCGGCGCCCTACCGGGCGGCGTAGCTGCATCCTATCGCGCGGCGTAGCGGCGCCTTACACACCCAGCAGCGGCGCCACCCAGTCCGGCAAGGTGGTCGAGCAGCCCGCCAGCGTATGATCCAGGTTCAAGGTCAGGATCTCCTGCCGCGCCTTGGGGAACAGGTCCTTCGCCGTGGGCAGGCTGGGCGAGTTCATCGCCTGGCCGAAATCGAAAGCGTGCGCGAGGCTGAAGAGCTCGCGCCGCGCCGGATCGATGGTCGGCAGGTGCACCGGGTTCTTCCGCGTCGAGAAGGTGCGCTCGACGAATTGCAGGATCGAGGTGTGGTCGACGATGCCCTTGAACACATGTCCCGGCCGCGCCCAGGGGGAGACGACGAAGAGCGGCACGCGGAAGCCCGGCCCGACCGCGGTTCCGGCCAGAGGCAATCCCGCCGGCACGTGTTCGAGCACGCCCGGCGCCACGTGATCGAAGAAGCCGCCGCCCTCGTCATAGGTGAGGAACAGCACGCTCGACTCCCACGCGCTCGAGGCCTTGAGCGCATCGACGACGCGCGCGGCGAGCAGCTGGCCCATGTCCGGCGGCGCGGGCGGATGTTCCGAGACCACCGCTTCGGTCACGATCCACGACACCGCCGGCAGGGTGCCGGCGGCGAGATCGGCAAAGAACTCGCCGATGTCGGCGGTGGCGCGCGCGAGCTTGCGCGGATCGCTCAGCATCTGCTGGAAGAAGATCAGCGGATTGAACGCGCCGATGGCGGACGGCACCGAACCGTCGGCGACCGAATAGCACTTCCACGGCAGCCCGGCCGCGTCGAGCACGTCGGCCATGGTCGGCCAGTTCAGCACCGGCGGCGGATTGGTGAGCGACGGGTTGTTGTAGGGAAGGCTGGATGTGTCGGCGGGGCTCATGTAGTTCCAGCCGCTCGTCCCGCTCCACAGATAGAGGCGGTTGGGAAGCGTCGGCCCGATCTGGGCGCAGAAATTGTGATCGGCCAAGGTGAACGCCTTGGCCAGCTTCACGTGATAGAGATGGTCGGGCTCGGTGTAGTAGCCGATCGCGGTGGCGGCGCCGCCTTCCGCCTTCACCCAGCCGTCCATCGCGCCGCCGTTCCACTTCGCGTGGCTCGCGTCCCAGCCGTGATCGGGATCGTCGTCGCAGAACTGCCGGACGTGATGCGGATGGAAACCCTTGCCCGCGTCGTCGCGATAGGTGAGCCCCTTGGCGGCGAAGCCCTCGGCGCCGAGATTGTCCGCGAAGAAGCCGAAATAGTGATCGAAGGACCGGTTCTCCTGGCAGAGGATCACCACGTGCTTGATCTTGCTGACGCTGTTCCAATGCGCGCGGTCCTCGCGCCCGCCCGCCTTGAGCAGCGTGGGCAGCAAGGTCGCCGCGGCCGCAGTGGGCAGGAAGCTGCGGCGCGTCATCACGTGCTTGCGCAGAAGCGCGCTCAACCCGTGCCAGCCGGGATGGACCGGACCGATGGATGCGGACATGCACGACCCCCAAACGAACGGCGTTCAGGCTCAAACGGATTCGGCCGCGGACGGTTGCGTGAATTTTAGATGACGCGTCAAGGCCGTCCGCGAGGGAGGCCGCGAAGAAAGAAAAGGCCTCCCGTTCTTTCGAACGGAAGGCCCAAGTCGCGGATGCCGTGTCTTTGTTCTTATTGCGGGGTGCCGCCGTCCTGAGGCGTGGTGGACGGCGGGGTCTGGTCGACCGCCGGCGGGGGCGTGGTCACCGTCTGCTGCGGGATCGCCTGCGGCGCCGCCGGCTGCGACGGCAGCTCCGGCGTGGTGGTCGTGTCCGGGGGCGTCGTCGACGGCGCGGTACTGGGCTCGTCGCGCGGAACCGCCGTCCTCACATGCGCCTCGCGCGTGAGATGGGGCACCGATGCCGACGGCGCGGTCTTCTCGACCGCCTTCTCGACCGGCTTGGGCGCCGCGGCGGGCGCGGCCACGTCGGGCGTCGTCGCGCTGCCGGAATCGTCCGTAGACTGATTGACGGGGGCCGGCGGCGGCGTCAGCGGCTGCGGATGGGCGTTGAACTGGTTGGGCTCGTTCATCGCGACCTTCTGCTGCTGCGCGGGCGCGTGGTTGTTGCTCGCAAAGACATAGGCGGCGGCGCCGCCGAGCATCAGCGCGACGATGGCACCGGCGATGATCTTGCTCTTGCCGCGGCCGTTTTCCGTTTCCGGCTTGGGCGCGTCGAAACCTCTCAGATCACTCATCGCTTTCCCTCTCTGTTTGGTGTGGTAATAAAACGCGCAAACGACGGCGCGGGTTGCATCGCGGAGATTGCGTGGCACGATTGTGGCAGGACCGCCTTATTCGGCGGGCGCGAGGCTCTCGCGCGGCAGCGGCGCGCCGTCGAGGAACACCGTCAGGATCGAATCGTAGGCCGAAACGTCCGTAAGCGGATTTTTTGCGAGCAGCAGCAGGTCGGCGCGCTTTCCGGCCTCGATGGAGCCGAGCTCGCGCGCGAGTCCGAGCGCCTTGGCGTTGTCGAGCGTGGCGGCGCCGAGGATCAGCGCGAGCGGCGCGCCGTCGTCGGCCCAGTCCTGTATCTCGAACCGGCCGTTCAGCCCCGGCGGATTGCCGAAGCCGTCGCCGGCCGGCGTGTCGCTGCCGAAGATCAGCGCCACGTGCCTCTCCAGCATCCGCTTGAAGCTCGCCTTGCTGCGCTCGCGCGCGGCGCGGAAGCGCGCATCGAAGTCCGGCGCCGAGCCGCGATAGTCGGCGGCCATGGCCAGCCTGCTCTTCTCGGCCTCGGGCGTACGCAGATAGGCGACGACCGACGTCGGCAGCGCCATCGCCATGCGCGGGTCGTCGAGCACGGCGGGATCGAAGATCGCGCGCTCGCCCTCGATCACCTGCAAGGTCGGCTGGACGCGGACCTGGCGCCGCGCCGCCTCGTCGACGACCGCGCGCGCATCGGCCGAGAGCGCGCCATCCCCGCCCGGCCATACCCACAGGCCGTGGGCGAGGATCTCGGCCCTGGCGTCGAACGCGATGCGCCAGCTCTGCACGCCGTTGGCGTGGACCATCAGCGGCAGGCCTTCGGCTTTCGCCGCGTCGTGCAGCTCCCGCAAGGTGGGCGCATGCATGTAAGGCCAATCGAACTGACCGAAGCCCGGCTCGACGAAAGCCTTCACGCAGATCGCATGCTGGGCCGCCGCGCGCGCGACGGCGTTCTTGGGCGTGAAGTCGCGCGGGTCGAGACCGGACGGCCACGACTTCGCTTCGAACGGCTCGTAGACGAGATTGGGGAAGTTCGGCGACGACAGCTTGGGCGGCTTGAACGCGCCATAGCCGCCGGCGACATGCACCCCGCGCCCGCAGCTGAAAAACCGCGGGTGCAACGGCGTCGCGTCGAACCAGGCCTGGTCCTTGGGCTTCAAATCCAGATCGACGACGGTGGTGAAGCCGAACGCCAGATAGGCGCGCGGCACCTGCGCGCGATAGGCCTCCCACAATCCGGGATGCGCGTCGATCGCGTCGTCGCCCAGCGCCGCGGAATGGCCGACATGCACATGGCTGTCGATCAGGCCGGGGATCAGGAAGCGGCCGCTGCCGTCGACGCGCTGCACCTCGCCGCCGGCCGCCAGATGCGTGCCGACCTTCGCGATCCGGCCGCCCTCGATCAGCACGTCGGCATGCGCGAGCGGCGCCCGGCGCTCCGGCGAGATCAGCGTGACGTCGTGGATGAGAATGCCGGCCGAGGCGGGCAGCGCCGCCACGGCGAAGGCCGCGGCGAGGAGCCGCCTCACCACCAGCCGCGCCACTTGAACCACAGGATCGGCACGACGGTGCTGACCGCGATCAGCCCCAGCCCGAAGGGATAGCCCCAATGCCAGGCGAGCTCGGGCATGTAGTGGAAGTTCATGCCCCACATGCTGGCGAAGAACGTCGGCGGGATGCCGACCACCGAGACGATGGTGAGCACCTTGAAGATGTCGTTCTGCTCGGTGTTGATGAAGCCGAGATTGGCGTCGAGCAGGAACTGCGCCTTGTCGGAGAGATGGGTCTCGTGCTCGATCAGCGATTTCAGGTCGTGGCGCGCGGTTTCGAGCCGCTCGAGGAAGTCGTTCTTCTCCCAGCTGCGGCAGGTCTCGATCGTATAGGTGATGATGCGCGACAGCGCCAGAAGCGTCTCGCGGATGAAGGCGAGCTGCTCGCCGGCATAGCCGATCTCGGTCAGCATGTGGCGCAGCAACTTGTGCTGCTTGCGGATGTTGCGCGGCGCCTGCTCGCCGCGGCGGAACAGCATCTGCGAGAGCTTGAGCATGTCGGCGGCGATGGTCTCGAGCTGGTCGGCGCTGAAATCGACCATGCTCTCCATCATCATCGCGAAGACGTCCGGCGCGGTGGGCTCGTCGCTCTCGGCCTCGACGCGGCTGAGCACGGCATCGGTCGTGTGCAGGCGCGCGAAATGGATGGTGATGAAGGCCTTGTCGGTGAGCACGAAGCCGAGCGGCGAAGGCTGCAGCACCGCGCCGTCGAGCGTCGCGACCGGCATGTTCATATAGAGCGCGTCGCCCACGCGCGACAGCCGCGACGACGATTCGATCTCCTCGAGCTCCTCGCGCGGCGCGATGCGCACGCCGTGCTGCTTCTCGACGCGCGCCGTCTCTTCCGGCGTGGGATCGAGCAGGTCGATCCACGCCCCGCCGTCCGAAAGCTCGCGTTCCTTGAGCATGGCCCTCGTTAGATCAGCCGCGGCACGCCGTTGCAACGTGCCGCGGCCGCAACCGGTTCCTTACGGCAGGCGCATGTAGCCGTGATCCTGAAGGTCGTTGTCGACCGCGTCGCCGGCGACCTGGTTGGCGTCGTTGACGGCCCAGGCGAAGGTGCCGGTGTTCGGCATCGTTCCGGCGCCGGGCGCGTCGAACACGGCGAACTTGCCCGCGGCGTTGCGCAGATAGGCGTGGGCGACGCCGGCGGAATCGACCGAGGCGCCGACGGTCGCGCCCTTCTTGTTGATCGCGAGCAGCGTGGTCCCCTGCCCCGAACCGGTGCCGGCGCCGGGCGCGTCGTAGAAGCTATAGGTGCCGTCGGGGGCGCGCAGATAGGCATGGGACACGCCGGCGCTGTCGCGATAGGTGCCGCCGACCGTGCCGTCCTTCATGATCGCGATGGCGGTGGTGCGGATCGCGCCCGGCGGATCGAACACGGTGATGTTGCCGCGAACGTCGCGCACGAAGCCGTGACGCACGCTGCTGCCGTCGATGACGATGCCGCAGGAGATGCCGCTCTCCGCGAGGCCGAGGGCTTCGGTGCCCTGGCTCTTCGCGGTTCCGGCGCCGGGCGCGTCGAACGGCTTGGCCTTGCCGCCCGCCTTGCGGAAGAAGCCGCGCAGCGAGGAGTCCGCATCCTTCTCGCCGTAACCGACCACCTCGCCGGTGCTGTTCACGCTCGTGGCGTTGGCAAAGCCGAAGCCCTTGACGGGGAACGGCGTCACCTGGCCGGTGAGGTCGCCGATGAAGGCCTCGGAGCCAGCGCCGGCCTCGACGTTGCCGGCGGTGTTGCCGTTCGCGGCGGAGACGGCCGAGATCAACGCGCTGGGCGGCGCATAGGAGAACGTGCCGTCCTTGTGGCGGATGAACCCCTTGGGGCTCTGCTGCACGAAAAAGGCGCTGCCGACGAGGTTCCCCGTCTTGTCGATCTGCGCCGCGTGGACGCTGATGGCGTCGGGCACTTCGATCGCGACGATGGTGGCGGCGGGCGCCGCGGTGATGGAAGCCAAAGCCAGGCCGAGGCCCAGCGCCGCGTCGCGCAAGATCATGGATGTCCCCTTCGCGGCCGATCAGCCGGCCGCCGAGGGACAGCTTCGCATATCGCCGCACGCAAACGAAGGCGCGCGCGCGTTTTGACGCGACAGGCGGTTGACGCGCCTTCTAATCCTTGGGCAGCATGGGCTTGCCTTCATGCGCGACCAGGAGATCGTGCATGTCGTTGGTGTGCTCCTCTTCCTTGGCGAGGATGCCCTCGATCATGACGCGGGTGGTGGGATCCTTGTCGGCGAAATAGCGGATGAGCTCGCGGTAGTGGTCGACCGCGATGCGCTCGGCGATCAGGTTCTCGCGGATCTGGTCGACGAGGTTCTGGCCTTCGGAATATTGCGAGGCCGAGCGGCTGGCCAGGCCTTCCGGATTGAAATCGGGCTTGCCGCCGAGCTGATTGATGCGCTCGGCCACCTGCATGGCGTGCTCCTGCTCGTCCTTGGCATGCTCCATGAACTCGGCCTTCACGCCCTCGCTGGAGATGCCGGTCGCCGTCACCGCATGCATGGTGTAGCGCAGGACGCAGACGAGCTCGGTCGCGAGCACGGTCTGCAGGATCTCGATCGTCTTCCTGGCGTCGCCGCCATAGGTCTCGGTTACGTTGCCCTCGGCAATGTTCTTTCGCGCGCGGGCGCGCAACGTCTCGATGTCGGACAGGAAAGGTTCTTTGGCGGCGGCGCTCATGAAAATCGCTCCTTGTGTGGAATCGCACGATTCAACGCGCGAAGCGTTATTTCGCTTCATGCAGCATGTTAGGCTTCGCGATGCGCCAGGCCCATGAGACTTTGGTATTCAAGACGCGCGGCCGGGGCCTGGTGGAGATCACCGGCGACGCGACCGGCTTTCTCGAGCGCCAGGGGATCGCGGCCGGCCTGCTCACCCTGTTCTGCCGCCACACCTCCGCCTCGCTGCTGATCCAGGAGAACGCGGCGCCGGAGGTGCGCGCCGATCTCGAAGCCTATTTCGAGCGCATCGCGCCCGAGGCGCCCGGCCGCTATGCCCATCGCGACGAGGGCCCGGACGACATGCCGAGCCACCTGCGCGCCGCCCTCACCGGCGTTTCCCTGCAGATCCCGGTGATGGACGGCCGCATGGCGCTCGGCACGTGGCAGGGCGTCTATCTCTTCGAGCACCGCGCGGCGCCGCACCGGCGCGAGGTGGTGGCGCATGTCGTCGGCGACTAGGCTCTGCGCGCGGGCAGGAAGCGGCTGAAGCTCAAGGCCCCGGCCGAGAACAGCGACACCAGCACGCCGACGGGGAATATCTCCGCGAAGGTCATGGGCCAGCGGAAGAGCGGGTTGGCGTATTGCACCTTGAACGTCTCCATCTCGGCCACGAATTTCGCCAGCGCCTCGCCATGGACGCCTTGGGCCTTCTTCTGGGCGATGAGGCTCGACGCGTAGCTGTTGGCGAAATCGAGATGCGCCGCGACCTGCGTGATCTCCCACGCGGCGACATAGACGACGCCGGCGACGGCGCTGATGCCGAGTCCCATCCCGAGCGCCTGCCAGAACCCGATGACGCCGCCGAGCTCGGCGTCGCGCCGGCGCTTGACGGCGACGAAGATGGTGCTGAGCGCGACCAGCATGATCGCGTAGCCGATATACATGCCGTAGGACAGCTCGTGGCCGACGCCCACGACCACCAGGCTGAGCGCGATGCCGGCGATGAGGCCGGCGACCAGGCCGTAGGACAAGATCTTGCGAAACATGGATGGCTCCCCTCGAAAAAAATGCCGCCCCATCCATCCCGGTTTGCGGGCGCCGCACAATCGCCCAAACGGGTGATTTGGCGGAAATCGGCCGTTTTCCTACGGCAGGATGCCCAGCTCGCGGGCGCGGTTTACGGCATCGGTGCGGCGCGCGGCGCCGAGCTTGCGATAGACCTGGGCGGCATGGGTCTTGACCGTGTTGGGCGAGACCGCGAGGCGCTGGGCGATCTCCTTGTTGGAGCGGCCGGCGGCGAGCTCGGTCAGGACGTCGAGCTCGCGCGGGCTGATGCCGAGCTGGGCCAGCGCCTGCGGGTTGCCGTTGGCCGAAGCCGGCACCGGCCGCGCGATCACCCGGACCCCGATATACACCCCCAGCGCCAGGAAGCCCGCCGCGACCAGGAAGAGATAGACGTCGCCGGTATTGGCGCGCGCCAGCCGCTGCGTGTCGATCCACTGGAGCGCCACCGTGCCGAGCGCCAGCAGCGCGCCGTAGAGGACGATCCGCTTCCACATCGTCAAAGCGATATCACAGCCGCGCGCGCCTGCGAATTCCTATTGGCACGCGCCCATCACGTCCCAGCTGTTCAAGTAGGCGGGCACGTCGAGCAGGCCTTTGATCGACAGCCAGGCGTCGAAGGAGCTCGGGAAATACCGAGACCATGTGAAAGGCCAAGACTGTCCCCAGCAGACGTGCGTCCACCAGAATGCGGCGGTGGTGGGAAGGAGACCTTTGTTACCCCAGACGTTGAGGTCGTGATAGCGGCAGGATTCGTCGACCGGATCCAGACGCGGCTTCTCGTGCGATCCATGTCCCCATCCGCAATGCCAGCCGTAGCCGACGATCTTTTCGCCGTACTCGCGCGACGGCAGGCATTCCTTCCGGCCCGCGTCGCGGCACTGCTGCCGGCGGGCTTCGTAGAAGCTCGTGGTGTACTGGAACGTGGGAGGAACCCATTTCGGAAGATAGCCGCGAATGACCCTCCAAGGGCCGTTCTGGCTGATCCAATCCTCGGTCGCGTGCTTCCCGTCTGCGGGCGGCGTGCCTGCGGCGACGGTGTCGAACTTCCTGCGGTCCCCGTCGAAGACGCAGGGCGCGGGAACATGCGGACGCGGCTTCGCATCCGGCAGGGCCGACAGGCGCTCGACCTGGAACAGGAAGAGGAACGGCGTCGCCGTAACCAGAAGGGCCGGGCCGGACGGCGCATTCACCGCCTCGATCGCGACCCGCGGCTGGGTGTCGTCGGTCCCGGCCGCGCTTTGCGGCGCGATTTCCTTCGGCGAGGCCATGGCGCCGGCCGCCGCCGGCAGGGGAAAACAGCGACCGCCGCCGTAGAACGCCGCCTGGCGCTCGCCGGTCCAATCGATGACGAGCGTCCCGCCCTTCGCACCCGAAAGCTCCAGCGCGAGATATCCGTCCTTGCGATCGTAGGACAAGGCCGCGGGGATGGTGTAGCCGAGCTGATCGAGCTTTCCGCCGGCCACGAAGCCCGTGTCCGGCATCCGGCTCAATTGCAGGCCGGCGGCCGGGGACGCGTGTGCGGCAGATGCCACCGCCAACCAGAGAGCCAGCACCGGGCCCGCCGATGCCGCGATCCGAAAGATCATCGCTGCCCCCCCAATGGCGTCGCGACAATACTATAAAGTAGAATTTTTACTTAAGCAATCTAAGATGGCATCCTGCTAACGGTCCGGCCGCCACAGATGCGGGTTCTTCTTCGCCCGCAGCACCGCCGCTGCCTCGAACACGCCCTTGGCGCCGGTGCGGCCGCGCAGCACCGCGGCGCTTCCGACATTGGGCTGCATGTAGCGGAACGCTTTCTTCGCTGCGCCGGCGTCGGCCGTCATCACCGAGCCGTCACGCCTGGCGATGCTGAGCTCGTCGCCGTTCACGGCCAGCACCGTGCCGAAGATCTCGTGCGTTCCCCTCGGCAGGACGGGCACGCGCGGCTTTGCGACCTTCGCCGGCCTGGCGGCGGGCGCGCTCGAAAGCCCGAAGATGCTCAAGGTCTGGTAGCTCGCGACATAGACCCGGCCGTTGGCCACGACGGGGACGATGTTCGCGTTCCCGTCGGTGTTGGGCCACTGCCCGGCATCGCCCGAGAACAGCAACGCGTTCGCGGGCTTGGCCTCGGGGTCGAAGGCATAGAGCTTCACTTTGGGGTCCGCGCTGCTGTCGGGCCGCGTCACCGCCCAGACGACGGCCGAGCCGGCAGTCGTCCCGTTCGACGACACGGTCGTGAAGAACCCCGGATCCTGCGCGCCGAAATCCTCCGGCACCGAGAGAAGCTGCTTGAGCCGCGTCCCCGCCGACGTCCGCACCTTCCACACCGTCAGCGCATTGCCGCCGCTGCCGACCACGCGGCCGGTGCCGTCGCTCGCCGTATAATAAGACGGCCCGCACCAGCACGGACCGATGTCGTAGGTGCCGAGCGGTTTGGTATCGCCGGGCTTGCCGTCGCCGAGATTGTCGGCATCCATCAGATACATCGCGCCGTCCTTGCCCGCCGCGACGCCGAGATGCGAGGCCGCGCCCGGCTGGGCCGGAAGCAGCAGGAAGCCGCCCGAGCCGAAATCGCCGTCGGTCTTTTCCAGCGTCGCGGCATTGCCCGGCGTGAACGCGCTCTCGACCGCGGAGAGGTCGCCCTTCATCCGCACCGCGCTTTCCGCGATGTTCTTGACGAAGCTGATCGAGCGCCCGCCGGGATCGGAATTTCCGGTGACGAAATACAGATCGACGGTATCCGGCGCGGCCGCGGGCCCATAGCCCGACATCCAGATCGGCGTCAGGAAGAAGTCGTTCGGCGCCTTCTTGCGGATGTTGGTGAGCTCGTTATGGGCGAGCGGGGCGAGCGTGTCCTTCTGCCAGCCGAGCAGCCAGCCGCGCGACTTGTCGGCCGCCAGATCGCAGAAGCTCGCGAACGCCGCATAGACGTTGCCGTTGGCAAGCAGCAGCGCCGCGCGCTGGCGGCTCACCGAAGCATCGAAGGCGTACGTGTCGCCGTTGCTGAGATGCCCGGTCGCCGCCACCTTCACCGGCGCAAGGGCATCCGCGAGCGTCGACAGGTCGACGGCATGCAGGAAATATCCGTACACCCCGTTGTCGAAGGTATAGGACACGAAATAGAGCCTGCCCGAAGCGGCATCGATCACCGGCGTTGCGGTGGTGCCGACGTTGACGGCATTGGTGCTGCAGCCGCCGGGCAGCTGCCATTCCGGCACCGGCGGCCCGAAATTCCGCTGCAGCAGGATCGCGCCCGAGCTCGCGTCGATCGCATAGACCGTGTTGTTCGCGGTCGTCACATAGACGACGTCATGCGCGCCCTGGCCCTGTATCTGCTGGTTGGTCACGAGCAGCGGCTGGGCATCGACCTGGTCGTCGAGCGCGACCGAGGCGGTCAGCTTGAAGGTCTGGTTGCGAACGCCGCGCCGTAGCGCCCTGGGGCTCAGCGCCGTCTCGCCCGCGTTCCAGCCGGTGCGCGAATTGTCGTAGTGATAGGTGGTGACGTTCACGGCCTGGGCCGGCGCGCCCGCCAGCGTCATGCCGAGAACGATACAGACCGGAGTGAAGACAGTTCGAAGCAGCTTTCCGAAACCCAACTGACGCGTATGCATGTCCCTCCGCCGGATCCGCTCGTCATCGCAAATGTGAAACGAGCGGATTCGCAATCGGTTCAAAGGTTCCGTCGCGCGTCACCGCTGCGCGGCCTGCTCCACGATCGAGCGCGCCACCGCTTCCGCGACCTTGATGCCGTCGACGCCCGCCGAAAGGATGCCGCCGGCAAAGCCCGCGCCTTCGCCCGCGGGATAGAGCCCCTTGGTGTTCGGGCTCTCGAAATCGGGACCGCGCTTGATGCGGATGGGCGAGGACGTGCGCGTCTCCACGCCCGTCAGCATCGCGTCCTCCATCGCGAAGCCCGGGATCTGCCGCGCGAAGGCGGGGATGGCCTCGCGGATCGCTTCGACGGCATATTCCGGCAAGCAATCCGACAAATCGGTAAGATGCACGCCGGGGCGATAGGACGGCGTCACCGCGCCGAGCTCGGTCGAAGCGCGTCGCGCGAGGAAGTCGCCCACGCGCTGGCCCGGCGCCTTGTAGGTTCCGCCGCCGGCTTCGAACGCCTTGCTCTCCCATTTGCGCTGCAGCTCGACGCCGGCCAGCACGTGCCCGGGATAGTCGTCCGGCGTGATGCCGACCACGATGCCGGCATTGGCGTTGCGCTCGTTGCGCGAATACTGGCTCATGCCGTTGGTCGCGACGCGGCCCTCCTCGGACGTCGCCGCCACAACCGTGCCGCCCGGGCACATGCAGAAGCTGTAGACCGAACGCCCGTTCGCGGCGTGATGCACCAGCCGGTACTCCGCCGCGCCGAGCTGCGCGACGGTCTTGCCATAGCGCGCCTTGTCGACGATCGATTGCGGATGCTCGATGCGAAAGCCGATGGAGAACGGCTTGGCCTCGATGTCCACGCCCTGGTCGTGAAGCATCTGGAACACGTCGCGCGCCGAATGGCCCGGCGCCAGCACGACATGGTTCGCGGCGATGCGCTCGCCGCTTTCCAGCACGACGCCGCGCACCAGCCGCGCCCCATCGGGGCCCGGATCGATGTCGAGACCGGTCACGCGGCTGCCGAAGCGGTATTCGCCGCCCAGCCCCTCGATGGTCGCGCGCAAGCGCTCCACCATCGTCACCAGCCGGAAGGTGCCGATATGCGGATGCGCCTCGGTGAGGATGTCTTCGGGCGCGCCGGCCTTCACGAACTCGCTCAGCACCTTGCGTCCCAGGTGCCGCGGATCCTTGATCTGGCTGTAGAGCTTGCCGTCGCTGAAGGTGCCCGCGCCGCCTTCGCCGAACTGCACGTTGGATTCCGGATCGAGCACCGACTTGCGCCACAGCGCCCAGGTGTCCTTGGTGCGCTGGCGCACCGCCTTGCCGCGCTCCAGGACGATCGGCCGGTATCCGGCCTGTGCCAGGATCAGGGCCGCGAACAGCCCGCACGGCCCCGCGCCGATCACGATCGGCCTCGGGAACGGCGACGGCGGCGCCGGCATCGCGCCCGGATAATCGAGGTTCGGCGCGCGCGTCACATGCGCGTCGTCCTTCAGCCGGCGCAGCACATGGTCTTCGTCCGCGACCTCGGCATCGACGATATAGGCATAGAGGATCGACGACTTCTTGCGCGCATCGACGCCGCGCTTGAACACGGCGAACCGCACGAGATCCTTCGCCGCCACCTTGAGCTTCTTGAGCAGCGCAGCTTTCAGCGCCTCCGGCCCGTGATCCAGCGGCAGCTTGATTTCGGATACCCGCAACATGGCGGCAGCCTTAAGCGATGGCGGCGGCAAAGGGAAGGATGCATAGATAGGCCATGACGGAGACGGCGCCAAAGACGGCGGCAGTGATCGGCGCGGGGCCGGCCGGCCTGATGGCGGCGGAGGTCTTGAGCGCGGGCGGCATGGCGGTGACCGTCATCGACCGCATGCCGTCGGCCGGGCGCAAATTCCTGATGGCGGGACGCGGCGGGCTGAACCTGACGCATTCGGAGCCGCTGGACATCTTCGTCGCCCGCTACGGCGCCGCGACCGCGCATCTCGAGCCCATGCTGGAAACCTTCCCGCCGCGCGCGCTGATCGCGTGGGCCGACGGGCTCGGCGCCGAAACCTTCGTGGGCTCCAGCGGCCGCGTCTTCCCGAAAGCGATGAAGGCCTCGCCGCTGCTGCGCGCCTGGCTCGCGCGCCTCGAGCGCCAGGACGTCCGGTTCCGCCTGCGCCGCGAATGGCGCGGCTGGTCCGACAACGCGGCCGCGCCCGACGTCACGGTCCTGGCGCTCGGCGGCGCAAGCTGGCCGCGGCTGGGCGCCGACGGCGGCTGGACGGCACTCCTGAAGGCGACGGGTGTGGAGGTCGCGCCCCTGCGTCCCGCGAACATGGGCTTCGACGTCGATTGGAGCGAGCACTTCCGCGCCCGCTTCGCCGGCCGGCCGCTCAAGAACGTCGCGCTGCGCTTCGGCCGCGACGGCGCGCGCGGCGACGCGATGCTCACTCGCTACGGCATCGAAGGCGGCGCGGTCTATGCGCTGTCGTCCGCCTTACGCGAGGCCCTCGCCCAAGCGAAGCCGATCACCCTCGAGATCGACCTGCGCCCCGATGTACCGCAGCTTGAGATCGAAAGCCGCCTCGCCCGCCCGCAAGGAAAGGATTCGCGCGCCAACTATTTGCGCAAGGCCCTGGGCCTTTCGCCGATGGAAACCAACCTGCTGCGCGAGACCGCCACGCCGCCCGAGCGCCTAAAATCCGTCGCGCTCCGGCTTACCGGCACGCAACCGCTCGCGCGCGCGATCTCGACGGCGGGCGGAATCTCCTTCGACGCGCTCGACGGCGCGCTGATGCTCAAGGCCATGCCCGGCACCTATGCCGTAGGCGAGATGCTCGACTGGGAAGCGCCGACGGGCGGCTATCTGCTGCAGGCGTGCTTCTCGACCGCCGTGTTCGCGGCGCGGGCCATTCTCGACAGGCTGGCGCTCCCACGGGGAATCGAACCCCGGTTTCAGCCTTGAGAGGGCCGCGTCCTAACCGCTAGACGATGGGAGCGAGCGGAAGGGACGGCCTTATAGCCGCCGCTCAGAACAGACGCAACGGCGGTCCGGCGGCGATCCACCACGCCAGCAGACCCGGCCAGAACAGCGCCAAAGGCGCGCCCAGGAGCATCCAAAGCCCGCGCTTTCCGTGCGTCCACAATGTGGCCGCGACGAGCGCGACCCACAGCAGATGCAGCGCGACCGATACCCCGCCATCGGCGAAATGGGTCAGCCAGGGAAGCCCGAACGCGGCCGCCGCGAGCACCAGCGACAGGATCAGCCGTCCGCGGATCATGTCGGGGCGCGCTCCGGCCCGAGCTCCAGCCGCTCGAACCGCGCGCCGTCCCACACGAACGCGCCGAGCGCATCGCCGCCGACGATCAGCCACACGAAGCCGGCCTGGCTTGCGGCTTGCGCATCGCGCGGCGACGGTTCCGCCGCGCCGTCCGGATGCGAGTGATAGCAGCCCACGATGTTGCGGCCCTCGCGCCGCAGGCGGAACTGCAGCGCCGGGTCGATCTCGAAGCGGTCGGGCGCGTCGGCCAGGTTCCGCGCCGGGTGAAGGGCCGTGACGGCCTTGCCCGTGCCTTCCAGCAACCCGCAGCATTCGCGCGGATGCGCGGCGCGGGCCTCGGCCAGCAGCGCGGCGCGCAACGCGTCGCTCAAGATCATCTGATCCGCGCGATCAGGTGCCCGTCGGCAAGATCGACGATGTCGATCTCGTCATGGTCGCCGACGCGCAGGCGCAGCGCCATCCGGTTGCCGGACGTCTGCATCTCGACGATCCTGGCGCCCGCGGGCAGCGCGAAGGCCTCGCCGACGCCCGCGGCCGGCTGCGGCGCGGGATGGGAGAATTTCTGCACGATGCCCAGCGCCACCGCGCCCAGGGCGATGACAATCAGCATCCCAAGCCCTATGACAACGGCCTTGAGCATGCCTTGGCTCGAAGGGGCCGGTTGGATGTCTGACACCAAATCCTCCGTAGACGGAACGGTTCTTGCGGCGCGCGTCGCGCCCGAGGATGCCGGACTGCGCCTGGACAAGTTCCTGGCCAAGGCCTTTGCCGATTTCAGCCGCTCGCGCCTGGAAGGATTGATCGATGCGGGCGCGCTCGCGCTGAACGGAAAAACGATACGGGACGCCAACCACAGGGTCAAACCGGGCGAGGACTACGCGCTCACCGTGCCGCCGGCGCGCGCGGCGCGGCCGCAAGGACAAGACATCCCGCTCAGCATCGTCTACGAGGACGACGATCTGGTCGTGATCGACAAGCAGGCGGGGCTCGTGGTCCATCCGGCCGCGGGCAATCCCGACGGCACCCTGGTCAATGCGCTGATCGCCCATTGCGGCCCGGGGCTGATCGGCATCGGCGGCGAGGCGCGGCCCGGCATCGTCCATCGCCTGGACAAGGACACCAGCGGCCTTCTGGTCGCCGCCAAGAACGAGCGCGCGATGGGAAGCCTGTCCAAGCAGTTCGCCAACCACACGATCGAGCGCGCCTATCATGCGGTGGTGTGGGGCGCGCCGCGGGCCGGTGAAGGTCTGATCGAGGGCGAGATCGGCCGCAGCCCCTTCGACCGCAAGCGCATGGCCGTCCTGCGCGGCGGCGGCAAGCAGGCCCGCACCCGCTACCGCGCGCTCGAGACGTTCGGCAGTCCGGGCAGCCCCGGGAGCCGGGCGTTCGCCTCGCTGATCGAGTGCCGGCTGGAGACCGGGCGCACCCACCAGATCCGGGTGCACCTGACGCATATCGGCCATCCGTTGATCGGCGACCCGTCCTATGGCCGGGCCCGCCAGGCGCCCCGTCCCAAGACCGACGCCGAGGCCCTGGCTTACGCGGCGGCGGCCGATTTCCCCCGCCAGGCCCTGCACGCCTGGCTTCTGGGCTTCCAGCACCCGTCCTTGCACAGGACCATGCGGTTCGAGGCCGCCTGGCCGGCGGATTTTTCCGCGCTGGTTGACGCGCTCAGGGCCTTGAAATCGGGTTAGAGGCCCCCCATCTCCCCTATCAAATGGGGCGGACTTTCAGACAATTCATTGAAGCGAGCACGCCTCGCGCGTTAATACATCGCGCCCGGAGGCAAGCATGAGTGCACGTGGACTTCCCAGCCTGGCCGGCGAAGGCGGCCTTTCGCGCTACCTGACCGAGATCCGCAAGTTCCCGCTGCTGGATCCGCAGGAGGAGTACATGCTCGCCAAGCGCTGGAAGGAGCACGAAGACCCCGACGCGGCCCGCAAGCTGATCACCTCGCATCTGCGCCTCGTCGCCAAGATCGCGATGGGCTATCGCGGCTATGGCCTGCCCGTCTCGGAGATCGTGGCCGAGGGCAACGTCGGGCTGATGCAGGCGGTCAAGCGCTTCGAGCCGGACAAGGGCTTTCGGCTCGCGACCTATGCGATGTGGTGGATCCGGGCTGCGATCCAGGAATACATCCTGCGCTCGTGGAGCCTGGTGAAGATGGGCACCACCGCGGCGCAGAAGAAGCTGTTCTTCAACCTGCGCAAGGCCAAGAACAAGATCGAGGCGATCGAGGAAGGCGACATGACGCCGGAGCACGTCGCCACCATCGCCGACCAGCTGGGCGTTTCCCAGGAAGAGGTCGTCAACATGAACCGGCGCCTGTCGGGTCCCGACGCGTCGTTGAACGCGCCGCTGCGCTCGGACAGCGAGAGCGAATGGCAGGACTGGCTGGCCGACGACACGATGGACCAGGAGACGCGCCTGGCCGAACGCGAGGAGCTGGGCGAGCGCCACGAGCTGCTCACCGGCGCGCTGGGCGAGCTCACCGAGCGCGAGCGCGAGATCATCCAGGCGCGCAGGCTGCAGGACGAGCCCGCGACCTTGGAAGAGCTGTCGCAGAAATACGGCGTGTCGCGCGAGCGCGTGCGTCAGATCGAGGTCAAGGCCTTCGAGAAGCTGCAGACCCAGATGAAGCGCGCCCTCGTCGAGAAGCGCAGCCACGCGCTGAGCCCGGCTTGAGCTCTATGGCGCGGGCAGGTCTTTCGCCAGCTGGTCCGCCAGCACGGCATTGGCCTTGCGCATCGCGTTGAACAGCTCCGGCGTGCCGGCATCGTCCACGTTCTTGCCCTCAGTCGAATAGACCGCGCGCACGGAATAGGTCTTGCCGGCCATCGCCGCCTCGATCTCGACGATCGCAGGCGGGAAGGCGGTGGTGACCTCCGACGCGTCGAACCAGCCGCCGCTCGTCTCGTCCTTGGTGCAGCCATTGCCCGCCGCGTCCAGCATTGCCGGCACCACGCCGGTATACATGCCGTTGAGCTGGTTGCGCAGCTGCGCGCGGCTGTTGATGTGGACGCGGTAGCGCGTGACCGTCAGCGCCGCCCCTTTCAGCCTGGCGCCCAGCGCGTCTTCCAGGTTGCGCCGCAGGAATACGAGCTTCGGCGGCACCGTACGCTCGTCGCCGATCCGGTAGATGCCGTAGTCGCAGGCGGTCGCCCAATAGGACAGTACCTCGGACGTCTTGTCCTTTTCCGGCCGCGCGTCGGTGATGGTGAAGCTCGCATCCGGCGCGCGCTCCTGATAGTCGGGAAGCGCGACCGGCTTCACCGCGCAGGCCGAAAGCGAAAGCGCGAAGGCAAGACAGGCCGCCGCCCGAACGTGATTTTTCATGACGGTCCCCCTGTCCCAGTGTGAAGCACGTCGCGGGCCTGCGCAACCGGCATGCCCTGGGCTCACGACCGTCATGCGCCGGCGCGCATGACCGTCATGCGCCGGCGCGCATTCTACGGCGTCCGTCCGCGGCGTTAGCCTTGGCGCATGAAATTGAAGCTCTGGCAGATCGACGCCTTCGCCGCGAAAGTCCTCGAAGGCAATCCCGCCGCGGTGGTGCCGCTGGAAACCTGGCTCGACGCCGGATTGATGCGCGCCGTCGCCAATGAGAACAACCTCGCCGAGACCGCGTTCTTCCTGCGCGAGGCTCGCGGAAAATACGCGCTGCGCTGGTTCACGCCCGAGGCCGAGGTCGACCTTTGCGGCCATGCAACGCTGGCCAGCGCGTGGCTGATCTTCGCCGAGCTCGATCCCGAGCTGAAGCAAATCGATTTCTCGACGCGTTCGGGCACGCTCACCGTGCTGCGCGGCCAGGGCGGCAACCATGTGATGTCGCTGCCGAGCGATCCCGTGACGCGCTATGAAGAGCGGGACGGCTTCGCCCGGCAGATCGGCGACGCCCTCGGCACCGCCGCGCCGACCGAGATCCATCGCGGCCGCTATGTGATGGGCGTATGGGACGACGCCGCAACGATCCGCGCGCTCAAAGGCCCGGGCAACATCGCCCAGGTGCTGCGCCCGCTCGACATGTGGGGCTTGATCGCGACCGCGCCGGGGGACGGCGACGGCGAGGGCCAATACGATTTCGTGTCGCGCTTCTTCGCGCCCGACAAGGGCGTGCCGGAAGACCCGGTCACCGGCTCGGCGCATTGCGCGCTGACGCCCTATTGGGCCGCGCGGCTGGGGAAGAAGACGCTGCGCGCGCGACAAGTGTCCCCACGCGGCGGCGACCTCACCTGCACGGAGGACGGCGACCGCACCGTGCTGTCGGGACCTTGCGCGCTGTATATGCGCGGGGAGATCGTGGTCTGAAGCAGGCTTTTCTGCTATGCTTCCGGTATGAGCGAAGCCGCGCTTTCCGACCCCATCCTTGCGCGCATCAAAAGCGAGCTTGAAGCGCTCTACGGCGCGCGCCTGAAGCGCGTGCTGCTTTACGGCTCTCGGGCGCGCGGCGACCATCACGAAGACAGCGACTACGACATACTGGTGGTTCTGGAGGGACCGCTCGACAGGTGGCCGGACAAGAAGCTTCCAACACTTTCCAATAAAATCCTTTGGGAGACCATCGGGGAAGGCAAGCCTGTCGATGTCTCGTTCAAGGCCATGACCGAAGAGCAGACTCGAGAGCGCACCGGCTTCATGCACAATGTGAGACAGGATGCGATCGAGTTATGAGCCCCGAAGCTATCAACTACATGTCCATCGCCGATGCGCACCTGAAGCGCGCGGAGCTGAACTTCTTGGCGGAAATCTACGAGGATGCCGAACGCAACGCCTACACGGCGGCCTTGAACGCTGCACGGGCCGCGATTTTCGACAAGCTGACGATCGCGCCAAAGACACATGCAGGCGCGCGCACCAAGTTCTTGGAGCTCGTGAACGACGGGCTCGACTTCGATGCTGGGTTGGCGAATTTCCTGGCCGAAGGATTTGAGAAGAAGCAGGGGATAGATTACGGTCCCGAGCTCACGTTTGCGTCCCGCGAGGAAGCCGAGGCCTACCTCGCCCGCGCCCGCGCGTTCCTAGCCGCGGCGCGGGCTGTCTGCGACTGACCCGGTCTACGAATTGTCCTCTTCGCTCGGCGTCTCGTCGTCAAGCTCCTCGTCCGTCTCGTCGTCGAACTCTTCGCCGAAGGCTTCCAGCCCGTCGGCCAGGTAGTCGCCGAGCAGCGGCAGTCCGAGCAGGTATTGCGCGGTGCGCCCGCCGTGCTCGGTGCGCGCGGTATCGACGGCCTCGTCCCAGTCGTCGATGCCGTAGGTGCCGCGGCCGAGCCAGGCGAGCGCCACGAGGTTGACCTGCTCGTCGTCGTTGAGCCCGTTGATGAAGCTCACCAGCTCCTGGCGCACGGCGTCGTTCTCGGGATCGTCCTCGAGCACGTCCGCCATGCCGTCGTCCGTCGCGTTCGAGCCTTCGTCGGGGTCGGTCTCGGCCTCCTTGGCGTCGAACTGCCGCGCCCTGGCGATGACGATGCGGACCTTCTCGGCCGAGATACCGAGTTCCGGCGTTTCCGGGGCCGTGTCGACGACGGTCATGGCAACATCCCTCTCTTGTGCGAAAGCTCAACGGCGAGACGCGCATTGCGTTCCCACGGTAAGCGTCCTACATAGGGAGCGGGCCACGCCGCCCCAACGCGGCGCGAACATTCTGGAAGGAATGTCTGATGACCGGAAAGCATCCGGCCGTGCGCCCTGCACGGCCTTTTTTTTCGTCCGGACCCTGCGCCAAGCGGCCGGGCTGGACGCCCGAGGTGCTCGACACCGCGCTGCTCGGCCGCTCGCACCGCTCGGGGCCCGGCAAGGCCAGGCTGAAGGACGCCATCGACCGCACCAAGACGCTGCTCGGCGTGCCGGAGGGCTTCCGCTGCGCCATCGTGCCGGCTTCGGATACCGGCGCGATGGAGCTGGCCATGTGGTCGCTGCTGGGCCCGCGCCCCGTCGACGTCTTCGCCTGGGAGAGCTTCGGCGAGGACTGGGTGACCGACACCGTCAAGCAGCTGAAGATCGCGGGCGCGCGCAGCATCAAGGCGCCGTACGGCGAGCTTCCCGATCTCGGCCAAGCCGATCCGAAGCACGACACCGTCTTCACCTGGAACGGCACGACCGGCGGCGTGCGCGTGCCGAACGCCGACTGGATCGCGGCGGACCGCGACGGCGTCGTCGTCTGCGACGCGACCAGCGCGGCCTTCGCGATGGACCTGGACTGGAGCAAGCTCGATGCGGTGACCTTCTCCTGGCAGAAGGTTCTGGGCGGCGAGGCGGCGCACGGCATGCTGGTGCTTTCGCCGCGGGCCGTGGCGCGGCTAGAATCGCACACGCCGTCCTGGCCGATGCCCAAGCTGTTCCGCCTGACCAAGGGCGGAAAGCTGAACGAGGCGGTCTTCGAGGGCGAGACGATCAACACGCCGTCGATGCTGGCGGTCGAGGACTATCTGGACACGCTCGCCTGGGCCGAAGGCCTCGGCGGGCTCCAGGCTTTGAAAGCGCGCGTGGCGGCGAACTTCGCGGCGCTGACCTGCTGGGTGAACGACACGCGCTGGATCGACTTCCTGGCGTCGGACCGGACGATCCGCTCGCCGACCAGCGTCTGCCTGAAGATCGTCGATCCCGATTTCGTGGGCCTCGGCGAGAACGAGCGCCATGGCGCGATCAAGACGATGGCGGATCTGCTCGAAGCCGAGGCGGTCGCCTTCGACGTCGCCGGCCACAGGAACGCGCCGCCGGGCCTGCGCATCTGGTGCGGGGCGACCGTCGAGACGTCCGAGATCGAAGCATTGGGACCGTGGCTCGATTGGGCCTGGAAGGAGACGAGAACATGAGTTTCGTGCCCGAGAATCCGCTCGAAGAGGCGCTGCTGCGCGGGACCAGGAGCCCCATGGCGCGGCGCGAGTTCTTCCGCATGCTGCTCGTCTCGGACCTCGTGGTCGTGGGCCAGAAGAGCGAAGACGGCAGGCTCAAGATCGTGTCCAGCGAGCGCGACGGCAGGAAATACGTTTCGGCCTTCACCTCGGCGGCGCGGCTCAAGAACCACGTCCACAAGACGGTGAATACGCTGACGATGAACGGCCGGATGCTGCTCGAGCGCACGCGCGGCGTGACCGTGCTGATCAATCCGAGCGAGGAATACCCGGCCGAGCTGACGCCGGAGCTGATCGCGGAAATGCTCGAGACCAAGGACGTCTCGTTCAAGACGCTGCTGAATTGAGGTCGATCGTGGCGCCCAGAGTCCTCATCGCCGACAAGCTTTCGCCCGCCGCGGTGGCGATCTTCGAGCAGCGCGGCATCCAGGCCGCCGTCAAGACCGGGCTGTCCAAGGACGAGCTTCTGGCCGTCATCGCCGATTACGACGGCATCGCGATCCGCTCCTCGACCAGGATCACCGCCGAGGCGATCAAGCGGGCGGCGAAGCTGAAGGTCGTCGGCCGCGCCGGGATCGGCGTCGACAATGTCGACGTCGACGCGGCGACCGCCGCGGGCGTCATCGTCATGAACACGCCCTTCGGCAACTCCATCACCACCGCCGAGCACGCCATCGCGCTGATGATGGCCCTGGCGCGCCAGCTTCCCGCCGCCAACGCCTCGATGCAGGCCGGCCGCTGGGAGAAGAACCGCTTCATGGGAGTCGAGCTGACCAACAAGGTGCTGGGGCTGATCGGCGCGGGCAATATCGGCGCCATCGTCGCCGACCGCGCCAAGGGGCTTCGGATGCGCGTCGTGGCATACGATCCTTACCTGTCGCCCGAGCGCGCCGCCAAGCTCGGCATCGAGAAGGTCGAGCTCAACGACCTTCTGGCGCGCGCCGATTTCGTGACGCTGCACACGCCGCTCACCGACGAGACGCGCAACATCATCTCGGCCGACGCGATCAACCGCATGAAGAAGGGCGCGCGGCTGATCAACTGCGCGCGCGGCGGGCTGGTGGACGAGCGCGCGCTGAAGGCCGCCCTCGACAGCGAGCATCTGGCGGGCGCCGCCCTCGACGTCTTCGAGGAAGAGCCGCCGACCTCGAACATCCTGCTCGGCAGCGACAAGGTCGTGGCCACGCCGCATCTGGGCGCCGCCACCCGCGAGGCGCAGGAGAACGTGGCGCTGCAGGTGGCCGAGCAGATCTCGGACTATCTGCTGACCGGCGCGGTCACCAACGCGCTCAACATGCCCGCGATCAGCGCCGAGGAGGCGTCGAAGGTGCGCCCGTGGATCGTGCTGGCCGAGAAGCTGGGCGCGTTCGCGGGCCAGCTCGTCGACACTTCGATCGCCGCGGTCGAGATCGTCTATGAGGGCAGCGCCCGGGAGCTCAACAGGGACGCGCTGACGCAGGCCGCGCTCGCGGGCCTCCTCAAGCCGAGGCTGACGCAGGTCAACATGGTCAACGCGCCCGTCGTCGCCAAGGAGCGCGGCATCAAGGTGGCCCAGATCGCGCGCGACAGCGACAGCATCTATGAGGGCCATGTCCGCGTGATGGTGACGCTCGCCGACGGCAGCACGCGCCGCGTCGCCGGCACCGTGTTCTCGGACGGGCGCCCGCGGATGATCCGGATCCGCGACATCAACATGGACGCCGAGTTCGCGCCCCACATGCTCTATGTCGTCAACGAGGACAAGCCGGGCATGATCGGCAGGCTGGGCACGGTGCTGGGCGATGCGGGCGTGAACATCGCCGCCTTCGCGCTCGGCAGAAGCGCGCCGGGCGCCGACGCCATCGCGCTGGTCGAGATCGACGGCGGCCTCGACGAGGCGACCCTGGGCCTTATCCGCAAGCTTCCACGGGTCAAACAGGCGACGGTCTTGAACTTCTGAATTAGGGGTCTATGTCTTGGGCGCGGGAGGGCGCGCGCATGGGCTATGGACTGGAACACGCCGGGCCGGAGGTCTGGATCTACGTGCCGTGGGTCGCCTGGGCGGTGAGCTGGACCATCGCCGGCGTCTGGGCCAACCGCACGGTCGGACGCCCCGGAGGTTTGCGCGAGCTGCCCTATCGCATCTTCACCGTGTCGGGCTTCGTCCTGCTGCTGTTCTCCGTCATCCGCGACGGCGACGAGGTCCCCAGGAACCTTCCCCCCGCCTTGTTCGAGCGCTATTGGACGCTGCCCATCGAGGCGCAATGGGCGATGGTGTGGCTGGCCGCGCTCGGCTTCCTGTTCTGCTGGTGGGCGCGGCTGCATCTGGGCGCGCTGTGGTCGGGCGTCATCACCCGCAAGGAAGGCCATCATGTGGTCGACACCGGGCCTTACGGGCTGGTGCGCCATCCGATCTATACCGGGCTGCTGTTCGCGGCGCTGGCCACCATGGTCGAGAAGGGCACGCAGCACGCGATCATCGGCTTCGTGCTGATGACCGTCGGCTACTATATGAAAGGCAAGCTGGAGGAACGCTTCCTGCGCCAGGAGCTGGGCAAGGAAGCCTATGACGCCTATGCCCGGCGCGTGCCGATGCTGGTGCCCTTCGCGCCGGCATGAGCGCAATGGGGCGAAGGCCTTCCTTCGCCCGTAAATTGCGCGCCCGACACATCAGACCGCATCCAAATACTGGATGTCCGGCCGCCCGGCGAGACAGGCGCCGATCTTCGGGCCCGCGGCGCGGAAATGGTCGGACTTGCCGTGCGCCTCGATCGCGGCCTGGTCGTCATAGAGCTCCATGACCACATAGGTGTTCGCGTCGCCGCGCGACCTGCACAGCCTATAGAGCTTGTTGCCCGGCTCGTTGGCCCGGACCTGCCCGGCCAGATCGGCGAACACCGTTTCGAGCTCCGCGCCCTTGCCCTCCTGCACCCTCAAGGTCGCGATGACGCCGATGGCCATGTCCATTTCTCCCGTCATGATTGAGCTTCCCGCGACGGAATCCCGCTAGACGCGTAAATCCCTGATCGCAAAGGGTCTTTTAACCCTGGTCGGGACAGACTGCCAGCCGGGGAGCGAAGAGACCAGGATGAACGACGCGCCACAGCGCCTGCGCGCCGACAAGTTGAGGCTGGACCAGCTTCAGCTCGCGCTGCGCAATCTGGGCCCCAACCACGTCCTGATGCCGGTGTTCACCGCGATCATCTGCGTGATGTTCTATCGCTGGGTGCCGGTGGCGCGGCTCGAGGTCTGGTTCGCGCTGGTGACCCTGGGCGTGATCCCGATCGGGTTGATCTCGCACCGTTTCCGCAAAAGCGTGCCCGACGCATCCCAGGCGCCGATGTGGATGTTCCGCGCCACGCTCGCCTATCTCATCTTCGCCTGCTGCTGGGCGTCGATGGCGATCTTCCTGTGGGCGCCGCACGACGATCTGAACCACCTGCTCATCATCCTGCTTCTGGCCTGCACCATCGCGGGCAACGGCGCCCTGGTCGGCGCCAGCCGGCCGCTCGCCATCGTCGTCTTCACGGTCTACGGCACCGCGCAGTCCCTGGTGCCGCTGCGCGAGAGCGGCATCATATACAGCGGCATCGCCGTGCTCAGCGTGATCTTCGTAGGCTACCTCGTCTACATGTCGATCCAGATCTACCGCACCGCGCGCGACATGCTCCTGCTGCGCGACGACAAGAGCGAGCTGATCCTGGCGCTCGCCCAGGCCAAGACCGAATCCGACGTCGCGCGCGAACGCGCCGAGGCCGCAAGCCGCGCCAAGTCGCAGTTCCTGGCCAACATGTCCCATGAGCTGCGCACGCCCTTGAACGCGATCCTGGGCTTCTCCGAGCTGATCTCGAGCAAGGCCTTCGCCGAGAACCTCGAGAAGCACTACGAATACGCGGTTCTGATCCACGGCTCGGGCCAGCACCTGCTCACCCTGATCAACGACGTGCTCGATCTGGCCAAGATCGAGGCCGGCGGCTTCGAGCTGCGCGAGAGCGAGGTCGACCTCAAGATGCTGATCGAGGACGTCGCCCAGATGATGTCGGCGCGCGCCAGCTCCGGCGGATGCCTCTTGACCACCGACGTCGCGCGCAACCTGCCCAAGGTCGTGGCCGACGAGCGCGCGCTGAAGCAGATCCTGATCAACCTGCTCTCCAACGCGGTCAAGTTCACGCAAGGCGGCGGCTGGGTGCGCGCCTTCGCGCGGCTCGAGGCCGACGGCGAGATCGCGTTCGGCGTCGCCGACAGCGGCATCGGCATCGCGCTCGAGGACCAGATGCGCGTGTTCCAATCCTTCGGCCAGGGCCGCCACGACGTCGCCATCAGCGACAAGGGCACGGGCCTCGGCCTTCCCATCGCCAAGGGCCTGGTCGAGGCGCATGGCGGAACGATGGGCCTGGAAAGCGAGATCGGCCAGGGGACCTGCGTGACCGTGTTCCTGCCCGCCAGCCGCGCGCGAAGGAAGCTGCGCGTGGCGTCGTAGCGGGCCGCGCTTTCACCGCCCCTTGTAGTCCGGCTCGCGCTTCTCGAAGAACGCGCTGACCGCTTCCTGGTGATCCTCGGTCAGGTGCGCGAGCGACTGATACGCGGCCGACATCTCCATGATCGTGTCGAAGCTCACGCCCTGGCCTTCGCGCATCAGCCGCTTGGTCATGCGCAGCACGTCGGGCGGCTGGCGGCAGATGCGCGCGGCAAGCGCCTTCGCTTCGTGCGACAGCTGCGCCGCCGGCACGACCTTCGACACCAACCCCCAGCTCAGCGCGGTGGCGGCATCGATCGTGTCGGCGGTGAAGACGAGCTCGGCGGCGCGCTGATAGCCGACGACGCGCGGCAGGATCCACGAGCCGCCGTCGCCCGGAACCAGCCCGATGCGCAGAAAGGTGGCGCCGAAGATCGCGGTGTCGGCGGCGACGCGGATGTCGGCGAGGCACGCGACGTCGTTGCCGAGCCCGATGGCGGCACCGTTCACCGCCGCGACCAGCGGCACCTCCACGCCCCACAGCGCGCGCACGATGCGGTGGATTCCGTTCCGGTAGCGCTCGCGGATATGGACGCCCGCGCCCGAAAAGACGCCGGCGCGCTCGCGCATCGCCTTCACGTTCCCGCCCGCGGAGAAGGCCGGGCCCGCGCCGGTCAGGATGGCGCAGCGCACTTCGCGGTCGGCATTGATGGCGGCGCAGGCAGCTGCGAAGGCCTCGCCGTCGCCCTCTTCGCCCAGGGAATTGCGGCTCTCGGGACGGTCGATCGTCAGCGTCACGACGGAGCCGGATTTCTCGAATTTCAGCGCGGACACGGGGGCTCTCCGGAAGTTGCGGTTACCGCCTGTTTACCATCATGAGGCCTTGCAGCGAAAACCTCTCTTAACATGTGCCAATGCATCCTTAAGGGGCAGGCTCCTTGGGTTGACACTTGAGCGCGCGCAATTTCATCGCCGGCGTCGAAGCGTCCTTCGCGGCGCTAAGGCGCAATCTCGTCCTTTCGGTCGCGCCCGCGACCGAGGCCGAGGCGCGGCTGGTGGAAGAGCAGCTCGACGTCGCGCGCCAGGGCGCGTGGTCGACGAAATACGTTCTTCCCATGGGCGCGGTGCTGATCGCGCTGGCCTTGAGCGCCTGGGTGCCGCTGTGGCGGCTGGTGGCGTGGCCGGTGGTGATCCTTCTGGGCGTGATCGGCTTCGAGATCACCTGCCACGCGATCGATTCGCACGGCGACGGCAGCGTCGAAGGCGTGGCGCGGCGCGCGCGCATCGTCGCCGCGATCTCGCTGGCGCAGTCGATCGCCTGGGCCGGGATGGTGCCGTTCCTGTGGCCGGGCGACGACGGCGCCGCGGGACAGACGCTGCTGTTCCTGGTGATCGCCTGCACGCTGGCCGGGTGGTCGTCGATGGGCGCGATCCATTTCGCCAACGGCGCGGGCTCGCTCTGCGTCTATATCGTCATGCTCGTCGCCATGCCGTTCTTCGGGCACAATCCGCTGGCGGTTTTCTTGAGCGCCCTGTCGGCCGCCTACGGCTTCATGATGGCGGCGCTGTTCACCTCGAACTACGAGACGCGCGAGCGCATGCTGCGCCTGGTGCACGAGCGCGGCCGGCTCTACGACCAGCTCAAGACCGCCAAGCATGAATCCGACCACGCCCGCGAGCGCGCCGAGAAGGCGAGCCGCGCCAAATCGGAGTTCCTCGCCAACATGTCCCACGAGCTGCGCACGCCGCTGAACGCGATCCTGGGCTTCTCGGAGATCATCCAGACGCGCGCCGCCGGCAGCGTCGAGCGCCACGGCGAGTATGGCGGCTATATCCACAGCTCGGGCAAGCACCTGCTGGCGCTGATCAACGACATCCTCGACCTCGCCAAGATCGAGGCCGGACGTCTCACCTTGCACGAGAGCGAGATGGAGATCGCGCTGGCGATGGAGAACGCGATGATCCTGGTCTCGGGCCCGGCGGAGAGCGGCGCGGTCTCTCTCGCCATCGACATCGACGAGCGCTTCCCCGCGCTCTATGCCGACGAGCGCGCGATCCGGCAGATCCTCACCAACCTCGCCTCGAACGCGGTCAAGTTCACGCCGCCGGGCGGCCGCGTCGTGCTCTTCGCCCAGCTGGACGAGAGCGGCCAGCCGGTGATCGGCGTCGACGACGACGGCGTCGGCATCGCGCCCGAGGACCACGCCAAGGTGTTCGAGAGCTTCGGCCAGGGCCGCCACGACGCGGTGATCGACGACCGCGGCACGGGGCTCGGCCTGCCCATCGTGCGCGGGCTTGTCGAGGCGCTGGGCGGCCGCGTGGTGCTCAAGAGCGCGCCCGACCAGGGCACGCGCGTCAGCATCGTGCTGCCGGCGTCGCGGGTGCGGCCCAAGCGCGATCAGGCCGCGGCGTAACAGCGGACGAGATTGCGAGCGGCAACGCACTTATCCTCCTCCGCCCGCGGGGGAGGTGGATGCGCTGCGACAGCAGCGCAGACGGAAGGGCCTCGCGCGTGACGCTGTCGCTACGCGCCGCTGCGCTCGGCACCTCCCCCTCTTCGCAGCGAAGGATAAGATCACGCCGCTGCGAAGCGCTTCAGGTGATGGTCGACGCTGCCGTAGAGCGTGTCGAGCATGGTGAGCCGCTTGAAGTAGTGGCCAACGTTGAGCTCGTCGGTCATGCCCATGCCGCCATGGACCTGCACCGCGCCTTGGCCGACGAAACGTCCCGACTTGCCGATCTGGGCCTTGGCCGCCGACGCCGCCTTGGCGCGTTCGGCATCGCTTTCGCCGAGCTTGAGCGTGACCATCAAGGTCGCCGACATCGCCTGCTCGGCGTTGACGAACATGTCGACCATGCGGTGCTGCAGCACCTGGAACTTGCCGATCGGCACGCCGAACTGCTTGCGGGTCTTGGAATATTCGACGGTGGCGTCGACCAGCACCTTCATCGCGCCGGTGGCCTCGGCCGCATGCGCGGCGATGGCCTCGTCGACGGCACGCTCGACAAGGGCCAGGCCCTGCCCCTCGCCGCCGATGAGCCGGGCGGCCGGGACCTCGACGTTCTCGAAGGTGATCTCGCTGGCGCGGTTGCCGTCCACGGTCGGGAAATCGCGCGTCGAGATGCCTTTCGATTTCTTGTCGACCAGGAAGACGCTGATGCCGTCCGCGTCGCGCCGCCCGCCGGACGAGCGCGCGGTGACGATGAGCTGGTCGGCCCAGGGCGCGCCGAGCACGACGGACTTCTGCCCGCTCAGCACGTAATCCGCGCCGGACGTCTTCGCACTCGTCGTCAGGTCCGCGAGGTTATAGCGGCCCTGCGGCTCCGCGAAGGCAAAGGCCATGATGGTCTCGCCGCCGGCGATCTTGGGCAGCCATTCTTCCTTCATCGCGTCCGAGCCCGAGCGCTCGATCAGCCCGCCGCCGATGACGACCGTCGGCACGTAGGGCTCGACGACCAGCGCGCGGCCGAACTCCTGCATCACCACCATGGTCGAAACCGCGCCGCCGCCGAGCCCGCCATGCGCCTCCGCGATCGGCGCCGCCAACAGGCCGAGCTCGGCGAACTGCGCCCAATGCTTGGGATCGCGCCCGGTCTCGCTGCGCGTGAACTTGCGCCAGGCCTCGAAGGTGTAGTTGTCGGCGAGGTAGCGCGCGACGGAATTGCGCAGCAGCGTCTGTTCCTCGGTGAAGGAGAAATCCATCGGGAAGTCCTTGGAAAATCGATGGCCCAGTATCGCACCGCCCGGACAAAAAGAAAGACGTCACGCGCAGTTGGGGCCGCGCGTGACGCCTTCCGCGCCCGGGCGGGGATCAATCGCCAAGGCAAGCCGGCGGGCGGTACCGATGGGGAAGCTTCAGTGGAAGTCCGACATGTCCAGGTTCCCCAGATTGGTGGCGCCTTCGAGCTGGAAGACGAAGTCCTCGCCGGCCTGATAGCCCGCCATGCCGTTGGCATCGACCACCAGGAAGGTGTGGCCCGCGAGGCCGCCAGAATCCGGCGTGAACAGCACCGCATGCCCGGCCGCCAGATGCGCCGCATCCAGCGCATTGGCCAGGTTGCCGTCGAAATGCGCCTCGGTCAGGACGCCGTGGGTCAGCGCTGCGTCGATCCCGCCGACCGAGACGTCGAACGGCAGGTCGAAGCTGTCGTGCTTGGCATCGAAGCCGGTGAGGATGTCGCGCGCCGCACCCGTCGATTCCGAGACGTCGAGATAGCGGAACACGTCGGCGCCATGGCCCGCGGTCATGTGGTCCTGGCCGAGATTGCCGTAGAGCGTGTTGCCCGCCTGGCCGCCGATCAGCGTATCGTCGCCCGCGCCGCCGCCCAGATAGTATTGCCCGTCGGTCTCGGCCGAGGCGTTGGCGACGAAGCTGTCGGTAGCGCCGAGCAGATCCGCGTTGAGGCTCATCGACTGGCCGGCCGCGACGTTGCCGTCATTCATCACCAGCTTGTAGCTGTGGCCGGCGCTCATGAAGATCGTCTCGACATTGACGACGGTTGTCGCCTTCAGCGTGAGGCCGTGCGAGTAGTCGCCCCACAGATCGATCTCGTCGGTGCCGGCGCCCCCGTCTATGTGATCGGCGGCGTTGAAGTGATCCTCCATGTTGAAGACATCGGCGCCGCCCTGACCGTAGAACTTGTCGTTGCCGCCGCTGAAGGAGGTGAAATTGTCGTTCTGCTGGCCGCCGGTGAGCACGTCGTTTCCGCTGCCGTCGTAGAATTGGAAATGGCCGTCGGTCTCGTGCGCGCCGTTGAAGACCAGCGAGTCGCCGACGCTGAGATTGGAGCCGTAGACCTCCAGCGTCTGTCCCGCCGCGACGTTGGCGTCGTTCAGCGTGACCTTGTAGCTGTAGCCGTCCTGGAACGAGAGATAGTGGAAGTTGTGCATCATCGCGGCCGTGAAGGTGATGCCGGCCGAATAGTCGCCGATGAGCTGCAGCGTGTTATTGCCGCCGCCGCCGTCGAGGCGGTCGTCATGGCCGAGATTGTCGCCGAAATAGACGTAATCGTCGGCCGCGCCGCCGTGGAAGATATTGGTGCCGGTGCCGCCGGTGAAATAGGTCGTGCCGGCGCCGCCATAGACGATCAGCGTCGTGTCGGCGCTCGTACCGCTCAGATAGCTGCCGTCCACGATGAAGGTATCGTCGACGCCCAGGCCGGCGCCCTTGAAGGTCAGGCTTTCGCCGTGGGCGATGACGCCGTCGAACAGAGCGAGATAATAGCTGTGGCCCGCCATCACGGTGATGTTCTCGACGCCGGTCAGCATGCTGGACGACACGAACATCGGGTTCGAATAATCGCCGTCGAGGACCAGCGTGTCGATGCCGCTGCCGCCCGTGACGCTGTCATGGACGTCGAAGGTGGCGCCGAAGCGGAAGACGTCGTTGCCCCCGCCGCCGTCCACCGCGTCGTTGCCGCCCTGGACCATGGTGAAGACGTCGTTGCCCGACGTGCCGGTGAAGTCGTCGTTGCCGGTGGTGCCTTTGTAGTTCACGAACAATTCCCCTGTAGCCGGTGCGCGAGCTTGGTAGTCCAAAGCCGCGCGGCGTTCTTGGGGAGCGGCGCCCGCACGCTTGGACGGCGGCGACAGGATCGTCCTGGCGCGACATATTGCTTGGCTTCGCGCGCCAGCACTTTTCGGCTCCATCACTTTTCAACCAAGGTCCGGCCCGATAAAGATTCCTTGCCGTTCCATGGGGAGAACATGGCTTTCCCGCCATCCGATTTCAGGCTGCTGCGGTTCTGGTCCGACGATTTCCCGGCCCCCAAGCGCTTGAGCGCCTGGACCGAGGTCCTGTCGCGCATGCTGCTCAAGGCGCAGGTCGAGCAGCTGACCGACACGCCGTTCCAGGTCGACGCCTGCCTGCGGGCGCTGCCCGGCGTGCATTTCGGCGCAGGGCTTTGGGGCCCGTCGGTGACGCGGCGCACGCGCGAGATCGCCAGGTCGGACCCCAAGGGCTTCTACATCGTCATCAACACCGAGGGCCTGCTCAGGGTGCGCACCGCCGAGGGCGAGGTGATGCTGAGCGAGGGCGACGCCGTGTTCCTGACCTGCGCGCAGGAGGTCAGCCTGATGCGGCCCGAGGCCGGGCGGCTGACCTGCGCGCGCATCGACCAGGCGCAGTTCAAGTTCCTGGTTCCCGATGCCGAGGATTGCGGCGGCACCGTCATCCGCCACGGCAACGAGGCGCTGCGTGTACTGATGACCTATCTGCGCGATCTCGACGACAAGCAGGCGCTGACCAATGCCGAGGTGCGCGCGCTGGTGGTCAGCCACATCTTCGCGCTGATCGCGCTCATCTTGAACAGCGCGCGCGACGCGGCCCAGGCGAGCAAGGCGGCGACGCCCAATGCCGCGCGGCTTCGCGCCATCAAGCAATACGCGGCCGAGCACCTCTCGGACCAGGACCTGTCGATCGCGCGCGTCGCCTCGGCCAACCGCCTGTCGCCGCGCCAGGTGCAGCGCCTGTTCGAGGCCGACGACACGACGTTCTCGGAGTTCCTGCTGCTCAAGCGGCTGCAGAGCGTGCACGCGGTGCTGACCGACCTGCGCCAGGCGCATCGCAGCGTCAGCGACATCGCGCTCGCCTCGGGCTTCGGCGACGTCTCCTATTTCAACCGCGCCTTCCGCAACCACTACGGCGCCTCGCCGACCGCGATCCGGCAGTCGGCTGCGGCCAGGGCGAACGGGGGGTAGGGCTTCTTCTTATCCTCCCCCGCTTCGCAGGGGAGGATAAGAAGAACGGCTACAACCCCAGCACCGCCTTGGCGATGATGTTGCGCTGGATCTCGTTCGAGCCGCCGTAGATCGAAGCCTTGCGCATGTTGAAGTAGCGCCCGGCCGCGCCGACCGCATAGTCCGGCCCCACGGGATACTCGTTCGAGCCCAGTCCGCGCTCGTAGGGGAACGCGTAATAGCCCACAGCCTCCTCCGTCAGCTCGGTGATGCGCTGCTGGATCTCGGTGCCGCGGATCTTCAGGATCGAGCTTTCCGGCCCGGCCATGTGGCCCTTGGATTCCTCGGCCAGGGTGCGCAGCTCGGTATATTCGAGCGCGATGAGCTCGACCTCGAGCTCGGCGACCTTGCGGGCGAAATCCTCGGTCTCGATCAGGGGCGTGCCGTCGACGAGCTCGGCGCCGGCGATCTCCTTCAGCCGCGCGATGGCCTTCTTCGAGCGCGCGGTGCCGGCGATGCCGGTGCGCTCGTGCACCAGCAGGAACTTGGCGTAGGTCCAGCCCTTGTTCTCCTCGCCGACGCGGTTGGCGACCGGCACCTTGACGTTGTCGAAGAAGACGTCGTTCACCTCATGCGCGCCGTCGAGCACGATGATCGGCTTCACGGTGATGCCGGGCGTTTTCATGTCGATGAGCAGGAAGGTGATGCCCTCCTGCGGCTTGACGTTCGGATCGGTGCGCACGAGGCAGAAGATCCAGTCGGCATACTGCGCCAGCGTCGTCCAGGTCTTCTGGCCGTTGACGATATAGTGGTCGCCTTCCTTGACCGCGCGCGTGCGCAGGTTGGCGAGGTCGGAGCCGGCGCCGGGCTCGGAATAGCCCTGGCACCACCAGTCCTCGCCCGACAGGATGCGCGGCAGGAATTTCTTTTTCTGCTCGTCGTTGCCGTAGGTGAAGATCACCGGGCCGACCATCGACAGCCCGAACGGGAGCGTCGTCGGCATCTCGGCGTCGGCGGTCTCCTGGTTGAAGATATAGCGCTGGGTGACGTTCCAGCCCGTGCCGCCGTACTGCTTCGGCCAGATCGGCGCGACCCAGCCTTGGCTATAGAGAAGCTTGTGCCAGGCGAGGTAATCCTCCTTGGAGCGCGTCGCGGCCTCAGGCGCGCCGACATCGGTCTTGGGCAGCTTGCCTTTGGCCTCGGCGATGAAGGCGCGCACTTCGGCGCGGAAGGCTTCCTCTTCGGGCGTGAAGGTCACATCCATGGCGGTCTCCGGATAACGGCTGGGACGACGATACCACTACGGCTTGGTGTCGCGAAGCGCGACGTGATGGCGGATGACTTCCGTAACGATAAAGTTCAGGAACTTCTCGGCGAAATCGGGATCGAGCTTGGCGTTCGCGGCCAGGGCGCGCAGCCGCGCGATCTGCTGGGTCTCGCGCGCCGGATCGGCCGGCGGAAGCCCGCGCTCGGCCTTGAGCAGGCCCACGGCTTGCGTGCATTTGAAGCGCTCGGCGAGCAGATGGACCAGCGCCGCGTCGATATTGTCGATCGAGTCGCGCAACCGCAGCAGTTCGGGATCGGTCATGATCGTCAACCTTTCTTGAGCGCAGCCATGCTCAGGCCCGCCGCGATCAGGAACGAGCCCGCGACGCGCTCGGTCCATTTCGCGAAACGCGGCGCGGCGAGCACGGCGCGGAACCGGCCCGCCAGGAGCGCGTAGCCGAGCTGCACCACGATCTCGATGACGGCCGTCACTGCGGCGAGGATCGCGAGCTGGGGGACGAGCGGCGCCTTGAGCGCGATGAACTGCGGCAGGAAGGCCGCGAAGAACAGCAGCACGTTGGGGTTGGCCATCTGCAGGACGAAGCCGCCCCAGAACAGGCGGCTCGCGCGCGCCGAGCCGGCGTCGGGCGTCACGGAGCCGAGCTTCGAGGTGCGCCGGAAGGCGCTTGCGCCCAGCCAGAGCAGATAGGCCACGCCGATCCATTTGACGGCGGAAAACAGCGTATAGGACGCGGTCAGCACGGCGCCGATGCCCGTGGCCGAGAGCGCGAACCACATCGTCCCCGCCGCGGTGACGCCGAGGATCGACCACACCGCCTTGGCGCTGCCGTGGCTCAAGGCCTGGGAGACGACGAGGAGGACCGCGGGTCCGGGCACGACGCAGAGCGCGGTCATCGCCACCGCAAACGCGCTCAAGCTTGCCCAGGTCATTTCGCGTCCCCTAATCTGCGGGGAGGGTACGGGCGCAGGGGACCAGGGGCAATGGACTATTCCGAGGCTCTCAAGGACTACACCGCATTCGATTTCGACGACGGACGCTGGACGCGCAAGGTCTGGCGCCGCGGCAGCGGCCCCGCCGTCATCGTGATCCACGAGATGCCGGGGCTGCATCCTTTGGTGATCCGCTTCGCCGACCGCGTCGCGGACGCGGGCATGACCGTCTATTGCCCGAGCCTGTTCGGCGAGCCCGGGCGGCCGGTGACGCGCGGCTATGCGCTGGGCACGATGCTCAAGACGATCTGCATCCGCCGCGAGTTCAACGTCTGGTCCGGCGGCAAGTCGAGCCCCTTCGTCGACTGGCTGCGCGCGCTGGCGCGCAAGGCGCATATGGATTGCGGCGGCAAGGGCGTCGGCGCGGTCGGCATGTGCTTCACCGGCGGCTTCGCGCTGGCGATGATGACCGAGCCCTCGGTCGTCGCTCCCGTGCTGTCGCAGCCTTCGATGCCCGCAAGCCTGTTCGCCGACAAGGGCGCGATCGACGTCTCGCCCGAGGAGATGGCCTGCGCCCGGCGGCGCTTCCAGGACGAGAACCTCTCGGCCATCGGCCTGCGCTTCAAGAGCGACAAGCTGGTGCCCGACGAGCGCTTCGCGACGCTGAAGCGCGAGCTGGGCGACAAGTTCGAGGCCATCGAGCTCGACGATGCGGATTCCGCGCCGGGCTTGGTGCAGTCGCATTCGGTCTTGACCGTCAACCTGATCGACGAGCTCGGCAGCCGCACCAAGCAGGCCGAGGAACGCGTCATCCAGTTCTTCCGCGAACGCACTGCAAACGCACGTGGGGCATGACATGAAACGCATCGCATTGCTGATGGCCTGTCTCTCGCTTTCCGCTTGCGACCAGGGTCACCCGCCGCCCACGAGCAATACCGGCGCGGCTCCGACGCTGCCCAAGCCCGATCCGCAGAACATCCCGACGATCCGCGTGAACTCGGTCGCGGCCTGGGCCGACGGCGCATCCCCGACCGCGCCCGCGGGCTTCGCGGTCACGCGCTATGCTGAGAAGCTCGAGCACCCGCGCTGGCTCTATCGCCTCCCCAACGGCGACGTGCTGGTCGCCGAGGCGGCGCCGCCGCTCGCCCAGATGAATTCGCTCGAAGGCATCGTCGAGCATTGGGTCGATACCAAGAACGGCTCGGCGCCGCCCTCGGCCAACCGCATCACCTTGCTGCGCGATGCGGACGGCGACGGCAGGCCCGAGACGCGCAGCGTGTTCCTCTCCGGCCTCGACCAGAACTTCGGCATGCTGCTGCTGGACGGCTGGTTCTATGTCGCCAACACCGGCAGCGTGGTGCGCTATCCCTATAAGGACGGCGAGACCGCCATCGCGGAGAAGGGCGAGAAGATCCTCGACCTGCCCGTCGGCCATCACTGGACGCGCAACCTGATCGCAAGCCCCGACGGCCGGAAAATCTATGTCACCGTCGGCTCGGGCAGCAACATCGCCGACAAGGGCGACATCGAGAAGCGCCGCGCCGACATCCTGGAGATCGATCCCGACGGCAAGAACGAGCGCGTCCTGGCCTCGGGCCTGCGCAATCCGAACGGCTTGGGCTACGAGCCCAGGACCGGCGCGCTTTGGACCGTGGTCAACGAGCGCGACATGCTGGGCGACGACCTGGTGCCCGACTACCTGACCAGGGTGAAGGACGGCGCCTTCTATGGCTGGCCCTGGTCCTATTGGGGCCGTCACGTGGACGACCGCGTCCAGCCGCAGAATCCCGCCATGGTCGCCAAGGCCATCACACCGGACTATGCGCTGGGGGCCCATGTCGCGGCCTTGGGGCTGGCCTTCTACACCGCGGACGCCTTTCCGGCGCATTACCGGGGCGGCGCGTTCATCGGCGAGCACGGCTCGTGGAACCGGGCGATGATGACGGGCTACAAGGTCGTCTATGTCCCGTTTGCGGACGGCCGGCCTGCGGGTGCGCCCGAGGACTTCCTGACCGGCTTCCTGCCCGACGTGCAGAGCGGGGTGGCGCACGGCCGGCCGGTGGGCGTCGCCCTGGACGCCAAAGGCGCGCTTTTGGTCGCAGACGACGTCGGCAATATCGTGTGGCGGATTGCGCCCAAATCCTGACTTCAGGCGTTAGCGCTTGACATCCGTCGAAGAGGGTTAGCAGGGTTCCCCTGGTAACGTTTTTACCCTATTTCGGCGGAGAATGACCGCCATTCATGAAAGGATTTGTCATGGCGAACAGCGACACCGGCGCCTCCAGCCAGACCGAACGCAACGTCGACGCATTGGCCGGCGAGTTCAAGCAGCTGCGCGGCGAGTTCGCCCGCATCGCCACCCTGCTCGAGCAGACGGCGCGGACCGCGGGCGCCGAAGCGGCGCAACGCGCCCGGGCCGCCGGCGACTATGTGTGGTCCGAGACCCAGAGCCACGCCGACGACCTGGCGGAGCGCATCAAGGAGCAGCCGCTGGCCTCGGCCGGCGTCGCCTTCGGCGTCGGCATCCTGCTCGGGCTGATCTTCGGGCGCCGCTGAACCCAATCCGATGCACCGCTTCCTGACAAGCCTGGCGATCAATTCGGTCGCGATCCTGATCGCCACGGCGGGTGCTTGCATCATGCTGTTCTTCCTGGTGTTCGCCGCCTACCTGGCGCTGTCGGAGACGATGGCGCCGTGGGCGGCGGCGCTGGTCACCGCCGGCGCGGCGCTGGTCTTCTCGATCCTGGTGCTGATCGTCGCGCGCGCGCTCTCCAAGCGCGGCCCCAGCGAGCAGGACCGCAAGCGCCAGCGCAGCGCCGCCGACCTGGGCGAACTCCTGGGCAAGAGCGCGCACGGCTTCGTCAGGGCGAACTCGCCCGGCCTCTTGGGCGGCCTCCTCGCCGTCGGCTTCGCGCTGGGCTTCAGCCCCAAGCTGCGCAAGCTGCTGATGAAGCTGCTTTAGGTCGTCCGCGCGCCGCCCCGCATTTCATTGCGCCCCGCGCCGCCCCGCATCTCACCGCGCCCGCGCGGCCTTAGGGCTCGCGCCCGTCCAGCGCTTGAAGGCGCGGCTGAAGGCGCTGGGGTCGGAGAAGCCCACCAGATAGGCGGTCTGGTGCACCGACACCTTCTTGCCGTTCAGGTAATGCAGCGCCATGCGGTGGCGCAACGCGTCGAGCAGGGCCTCGTAGCTCACGCCCTCGTCCTTGAGCTTGCGGTAGAGCGTCGGGCGGCTGAGGCCCAGGCGTCTCGCCACCTCCTCCATGCTCACCTCGCCCGTGTGCAGGATGGGGATGAGCTCGCTTTCGACCCTGCCCTTGACGGTCTTGGACTCCTTCAGGCTCCCGAGCAGCGCCTGGGCCCGCTCGCTGAAGATGCCGAAGACGTAGCGGTTGCCGGTGTTGACCGGCAGGCTGAGGAAGCTCTCGTCGATGAGCAGCGCATTGCGGTCGCTGCCGAACACGATGGGCATCGTGAAGACGCGCGCGTATTCGGCGCGGTAGGCGGGATCGTCCGGCTCGGCATGGGTCATGTGCACGCATCTCACGTAATGCGGCCGGCCCGGGAACATGCGCGCGAAAGGCGCGACGAAGCGCGTCCAGGTGCTTTCGGTGAGCTCGGGGAAGTCCTGCGGATTGCGGCGCCGGTCCTCGAGCCAGACCTCGCCGCCGCCCTTGCGCGCAATGGCGAAGCGGTCGCCGCTCTCGTGCCCTTCGACCTCGACGACGAGCCGCGCATAGCGGTTCATCTGCTCGAAAGCCTCGCCCATCGTGGCCGCGGCCTGGCACACCAGCCCCACGATCGACATCTCGACGAAATCGGAATGCTCGCCGAACCAGATCGCGAAGGAGGGATCGTTCAGCATCTCCTTCGCCGCACGCATCGCGGCCTTGAAGCGCGCGAACGGCACGCGGTTGTCGGGCTTGTCGAGCGCCGCCTCGTCGAGGCCGGCGCGTTCGAGCAGGCCGGCGCGGTCCAGCCCGCGCAGCACCGCCGCGTTCAGCAGCGAGTTCACGTAGCCGGCCGAGACCGTGGGCTCGATCATGGCGCTTTCCCCGTTGCCCGCTCGTTGAACCCTGGAGCCAAGCAATTGATCCCTCAAGTCATGTGAATGGGGAGGCGGCACCCTATTTTCAATGGGGGAGACGCCATCCATGACCATCCTTCAGATCGATCCGAACGCGCCGCAATGGGTGCACGACGCGGCCACCGCCATCCTCTATGCCCATATCGGCGGCGGGACATTGGGAATGATCGCAGGCACGGTCGCGCTGTTCTCGCGCAAGGGCGAGACCTTGCACCGCGCAGCCGGCACCGTGTTCTTCGCCGCGATGCTGACCATGGCCGGCGTCGGCGCCGCGGTCGCGCCGTTCCTCGAGGACCCGGCGTCCACGGTCGCGGGCATCATGACCTTCTACCTGGTCCTGAGCGGCTGGATGACGGTGCGGCGTCCGGAAGGCACGGTGGGCCGCTTCGAGCGGGCCGCCGTCATCGTGCCCGTGCTGGTCGCGCTGTCGGGCCTGACGCTGGCGTACCTGGCGTCGCACGGCACGCTGCATCTGCTCAAGGGGCAGCCGTACCAGGCGTTCTACGTTTTCGCCGGCGTCGGCACGATCGCCGCGCTGTCGGACCTGAAGGTGCTTTGGCGCGGCGGGATCACGGGCGCGGCGCGCCTCGCCCGCCACATCTGGCGCATGTGCACCGCGCTGACCGTCGCCACCGGCTCGTTCTTCCTAGGCCAGCAGAAGATGCTGCCCGCGGCCCTGCACCATTCCGGCATCCTGTTCCTTCCCGTCATCGTGCCGCTTCTGACGATGGCGTTCTGGCTGGTCGCTGTGCGATTCTGGGCGTCCAGACCCAAACCCGCCCTAGGAGAAGCCCGATGAGATTTGAAACAGCCTTTGCCGCCCTGCTCGTGCTCGCCGTCACCCCCGCGCTCGCCGACGACCCCATGGCCGGCTACTACGGCAACACCATCGTGTCGACCGGCGGATTGGGCGAGGTCCACTCGCACTACCGCCCCGACCACAGCTTCGACATGGTCGGCTCGGCCTTCGGCATCACCCGCACCTACAAGGGCACCTGGGCCGAGGACGGCAAGGGCAATATCTGCCGCACCTTCGCGGGCGACGTTCCGCCCAACACCGCCAATCCGCTGTGCACGCCGCTGCCGCTCCACAAGGTCGGCGACAGCTGGACGCTCAAGACGCCCGACGGCTCGACCCGCGCGCTGACGCTCAAGGCGGGAATCCAATAGCCATGCCATAGGAGGCCTCCATGCTATTGCGGCTTTTTCCCAAACAGGCCGACAACGCCTATCGCGGCCATTGGCTGGGAGCCGCGCTCCTGGCCGCGGTCGTGCTGGTCAAAGGCCTGCAAGGCGTGGTCTCGGTCGCGATGACCGCCGAGATCGCGCAAGGCGCGGACGGCATCGACGTCTCGCAGTTCAACGCCGCCGGCCTCGCCGACCTGATGCTGTCGATCGCGCTGATCGGGTTCTACATCGTCGCGGTCAACCTGATCGGCGCGATCGTTCTGATCCGCTGGCGCGCGCTGGTGCCGCTGATGCTGCTGGTGGAGCTGGTCGTGCAGGTCGGCGCGCGGGTGGTGATCGCAGCTCATCCCATCCCGCGCCTGGGCGCGCCGGAGCACGGCTTCGCCGGACAGCCGGTGGGCTTCTACGTCAACCTTGCGCTGCTCGCGCTCACGGTGCTGGGCCTCATCCTGTCGCTGACCGGAAAGCGTTATCGCGACGCCCCATGATCCAGAACGGCAGCGAGAAGACGAATACCGTGGCGGCGAGCACGACGCCGAACTCGCCGACCATGGTGATGCGGTCCGGCCCGCGCTGGGTGAGGTTGTCGAAGATCGACTGGATGAGAAGGTTGTGCGCGGCATGGAACGTCACGCAGGGCCACAGGCTCGCCGATTTCAAGCGCAGCCAGGTCATGGCCGCGGTCATCGATACGACCATGACGAAGAACGACAAGAGTTCGAAACCCACGTCGCCGCCGCCGTTGTAGGCGCTGAACACGATCAGCGGCATGTGCCACACCGCCCAGATCGCGCCGACGACAAGCGAGGTACCGGTGAAGCCGATCAGCGCCGCAAGCCGGGGCGTGAAGAAGCCGCGCCAGCCGATCTCTTCGCCGAGCGAACGCGCCATCGACTGGATCAGGCCGACCGTCAGCGACAGCGCCATGGCGACGGCGAAGCCGAGCGGCGCGCCCAGGATATCCAGATGCTGGGAATGCGCGATCATCTCGATGCGTCCCTGCGCCGGAAAGCTCGCGAGCCCGAGCGCGCCAGCCAGGCCGTAAGCCGCCGATCCGTAGCCGAGCGGCAGCGCCACCGCCATCGCGTGATAGCGGGTCGCGCCCCACGACCAGCCGAGCTCCGATAGCGATATTGCCCAAAGGCGCATCGTGACGAAGGCGGCCAGCGCCACCGACCACATCAGGCCCACGACGACCAGCATCGCGAAGCCGGACGCGATGACGAGCGCATCCATCGCGGCGCTGAACAGCACGAGCAGCGCAAGGAAAACGACCAGCGGCATGCGGTTCTGCATGACGTCCCCTCCCCTGGCGGTAACCATAGCGTGCTCGATTGACGCTTGGCGAGGGGCCGCCGTAGAACCACCCGAATGAACGCCCACCGCTTCTCGATCGCGCCGATGATGGACTGGACGGACCGGCATTGCCGCGTCCTGCACCGTCTGCTGACGCGCCGCGCGCTGCTCTATACCGAGATGGTGGTGGCGGAAGCGGTGATCCGCGGCGACCGCGAGCGGCTGATCGGCTTCGACGCGCGCGAGCACCCGGTGGCGCTTCAGCTCGGCGGCGCCGAGCCCGCGCGCCTGGCCGAGGCCGCGCGCGTCGGCGCCGAGTTCGGCTATGACGAGATCAACCTGAACGTCGGCTGCCCGTCGGACCGCGTGCAGTCCGGCCGCTTCGGCGCCTGCCTGATGCGCGAGCCGGCGCTGGTCGGCGATTGCGTCGCGGCGATGCGCGCGGCGTCCAAAGTGCCCGTCACCGTCAAATGCCGCATCGGCGTCGACGAGCAGGACCCCGAAGTCTCGCTGCGCGCCACCGTCGATGCCTGCGTCGCGGCAGGCGTGACCACCTTCGCGGTGCACGCGCGCAAGGCCTGGCTCGAAGGCCTGTCGCCGAAGGAGAACCGCGACGTGCCGCCGCTCGACTACGCGCTGGTGCATCGCCTCAAGCGCGAACGGCCGGAGCTCGCTATCGTCATCAATGGCGGCATCGCGACCCTCGACGAAGCGGCGGCGCATCTCAAGCATGTCGACGGCGTGATGCTGGGTCGCACGGCCTATCACGCGCCGGCGATGCTGGCCGAGGTCGATGCGCGCTTCTTCGGCGGCGAGCCCCGCGACGTGAATGCGGCGGTCGAGGACTATATCGCCTACATCGCAGAGCAGCTCGGCAGGGGCGTGCCGCTCAACGCCATGACCAAGCACATGCTGGGTCTGTTCAACGGCCGGCCCGGCGCGCGCTTGTTCCGCCGTCATTTGAGCGAGAACGCGACGCGGCGCGGCGCGAACGTACAGACCTTGCGCGACGCGCTGGCCTTCCTGGCGCCCGACAGCGCGGCAGCCGCATGACGCCGTTCAGCGCGCTGATCTCCACGTTGACGGACGAGTTCCGGATCGCGCTGTCCGACGACTGGCTGCAGGGCCGCACCGCCTATGGCGGGTTGTCGGCGGCGTTGTGCGTCGAGGCGGCTCTTCGGGCGATACCGGAGCTGCCGCCGCTGCGCGCCGCGCAGTTCGCCTTCATCGGGCCGGCGGCGGGCGAGTTGTCGCTGCGCACCTCGATCTTGCGCCGCGGCAAGTCGTCGGTGTTCGTGGGCGTCGATCTGATCGGCGAGGCGGGGCTGGCGACACGTGCGGTGCTGAGCTTCGCGGTCGCGCGCAAATCGGCGATCGCCTACGACGCGCTCGCCATGCCGGAAGCGAAGCGGCCCGAGGACTGCCCGCCCTTCTTTCCCGGCGACAAGCCGATCGTCAACTTCCAGGCCCATTTCGAAAGCCGGCTGGCGGGCGGCGCACGGCCGCGCACGCCGGATGCCGAGCCGCGCTATCTCATCTGGTTCCGCCATCGCGACGAGAAGGCACGCTCCGGCCTCGTGCCGCTGATCGCGCTCGCCGATGCGCCGCCGCCGGCCGCGATGGTGCTGTTCACGGAGCCCGCGCCGATCAGCACCATGACCTGGACGGTGGACATGCTGAGCGACGAGCTTGCTACACGCGACGGCTGGTGGCTCATCGAGAGCCGCGCGCAAGCGGCGGCCCAGGGCTATTCGCAGCAGACCATGACGGTGTGGAGCGCCGACGGCAAGGCCGCGATCGCGGCGCGGCAGAACGTGGCGATCTTCACATGAGCGGATTGTTGAGCGGCGAACAGGGCGTGCTCGCGCTCGGCCTCGTCATCGCGGGCGTGGTGAGCGGATTGACCGCCGGGATGCTGGGCGTCGGCGGCGGCATCGTGGTGGTGCCCGTTCTCTATCACGTGCTGAGCCTGATCGGCGTCGACGAGAGCGTGCGCATGCATATCGCCATCGGGACCTCGCTCGCCACCATCATCCCGACCGCGTTCTCTTCCGTGCGCGCGCACGACAGGAAGGGCGCGGTCGACCGGGCGCTGCTGAAGCGCTGGGCGGTGCCGATGCTGATCGGCGTCGGCATCGGCAGCGTGCTGGCGGGCATCGCGCGCGGGCAGACCTTGGCTTTGGTCTTCGCCTGCGTCGCGATCCCGGTCGCGTTGCATCTCGCTTTCGGCCGGGAAGACCGCCCCGTCGCGAGCCATCTGCCCGAAGGGGCGGGGGGCCTCGCCCTGCCGGCGTTGATCGGCGGCCTCTCCACCATGATGGGCATCGGCGGCGGCACCATCGGCGTGCCGGTGATGACGCTGTTCGGCGTGCCGATCCATCGCGCCGTCGGCACGGCTTCGGCCTTCGGCGTGATCATCTCCATTCCCGGCGCCGTCGCGATGGCGTTGAGCGGCTGGGGCGCGGCGCACCTGCCGCCCTATTCGCTCGGCTATGTGAACCTCTTGGGCTTCCTGCTGATCGCGCCGGTGTCGTTCTTCGCAGCTCCCCTGGGCGCGCAATGGGCGCATGAGATGGATCGGGGGAAGTTGCGTGCCGTCTTCGCCCTGTTCATCGCGGTCACCGCCGCGCGGATGCTCTACGACGCGCTTGCCTAGGCGACCGCAAGGATCGGGTCGATCCCGCCGGCGTTGTCGCGATGATGGCCGGGCAACGACCAAGGAACACGGCCATGATCATGCCCAAGGCAATGCATTTCTTCTCTGTCAGGACCACGGGGGTCTATTGCCGCCCCAGCTGCGGCGCGCGGCCCAAGCCCGAGAACGTCGCCTTCCATGCCACGCGCGAAGAGGCAGAGCGCGCCGGCTTCCGCCCCTGCAAGCGCTGCAGGCCCGAGCGTGAGCTGCTGTCCGTCGCCGTCGCGACGACCTCGCTCGGGCTGACCCTGGTCGCCCACAGCGGCAAGGGCGTGTGCGCGATGCTGTTCGGCACCAGCCGCGCGAGCCTGATGCGCGACCTCACGGAGCGGTTTCCCGGCGCCGTCTTCGCGAAGGAAGAGCGCGCGCTCGAGCCCTTCGTCTCGGGCGCGGATTTCGCGCTCGACCTGCGCGGCACGCCGTTCCAGGCGCGGGTATGGCAGGCGCTCCGCCAGATCCCGTCCGGCCGCACCGCGAGCTATGCCGACATCGCCAGGGCCATCGGCAGACCAAAGGCGGTGCGCGCGGTGGCGCAGGCCTGCGCGGCGAATCCGGTCGCCGTCATCGTGCCCTGCCACCGCGTGGTGAGAAGCGACGGCGCGCTGTCGGGCTATCGCTGGGGCGCGGACCGCAAACGGGCGCTGCTCGCGCGCGAGGCGGCATGAATCTCGATACATTGGATGCGCAAGGCTGGGCGGTGGTGCCGAAGCTCGTCGCTGCCGCCCAGTGCCGTGCGCTCGCCGCCTCCTACGACGACGACGCGCAGTTCCGCTCCAAGGTGGTTATGGCGCGGCACGGCTTCGGACGCGGCGAGTACAAATACTTCTCGTACCCGCTGCCGTCACTGGTCGCCGAACTGCGCGGCAGGCTCTATCCCGAGCTCGCCCCGGTCGCCAACCGCTGGAACGAAGCGATGAAGATCGACGTGCGTTTTCCGCCGACGCACAAGGCCTTCCTGAAGCGCTGTCGCGACGCCGGCCAGGTGCGCCCCACGCCGCTGCTGCTGCGCTACGGCCCCGGCGACTACAACTGCCTGCACCAGGACCTCTATGGCGAGCACGTCTTCCCGCTGCAGGCCGCGATCCTGCTGTCGCGACCCGGCGAGGATTTCACCGGCGGCGAGCTGGTGCTGACCGAGCAGCGCCCGCGCATGCAGTCGCGCGTGTCGGTCGTCCCGCTCGCCCAGGGCGACGGCGTCGTCTTCGCGGTGAACCAGCGCCCCGTGCAAGGCACGCGCGGCCCCTATCGCGTCACCATGCGCCACGGGGTGAGCGCGCTACGCACGGGCACGCGGCACACCCTGGGGATCATCTTCCACGATGCGAAATAGCCGACGCGCGCCCCACGATGCGCGTCGCCGGCCTTACGTTCCGCGACGCGGAACGATCAGCCGACGAATCCCGCCGCCTTATGGCTGCCGTCGCAGAACGGCTTGTCCTTCGAATGGCCGCAGCGGCAGAGCCACGTCTTGATCGTGCGCGCCACCGTGCGGCCGCTGGCGGCGCAGATCTCGAGCGCGCCTTCGACCTGCAGCGGGCCGTCTTTGGTCGGCGTCACTTTCAACGGTCCGTGCCTGACCGCGAGCGTCGCGGCCGCGCTGTCCTTCGCCGCCGGCTCGCCGGTGGCGCGGAACTGCGCCTCGGCGTGGCTGTGATCGCAATAGGGCTTGTTCTTCGACAACCCGCAGCGGCACAGCGTGGCGCGCAAGCTGGCGGTGTCGCCCGCGACATCGAGCTCGGCGTGGACGGCGAGCGGGCCGTCCTCCCACACGCGCACGGTGTTGACGCCGGGCGGCGCTTCCGCCGCCACGCCGTTGCTGCCCCGATAGCGCAGCGCGCCGGACGGGCACTTGCTCACCACGGCGATGACGGCTTCGGTTGCGGCGGCATCCGGCTCGATCCACGGTCCGTCGACGTTCGGCTTGAACACCGAAGGCAGGCCCAGCACGCAATAGCGCGAATGGATGCAACGCGCACCGTCGTTCACGACGGCGATGCGTTCGCCGGCATATTCGTCGATGTGCTCGCCGGTCTCGGGCATGGCTGAACCTCAAATCTTCTGGTCGTACTCTCCCACTTCGGGATGCTTCGACAGGCGCCCGTCGAGGTCCTTGAACATCGCCTTCATCTTCTCCTCGGACACCGGGCTCTCGACCACCACGACGAGCGAGGGCTTGTTCGACGAGGCGCGCACCAGGCCCCAGGTGCCGTCTTCCAGCGTCGCGCGCACGCCGTTGACGGTGACGAGGCTCTTGATCTTCTGGCCGAGGATCTCTTCGCCGTTCTTCTGCGCCCGCTGGTATTCCTTCACCATCGCATCGACGACGCCGTATTTCTTGTCGTCGGGACATTCCGGCGCCATGGTCGGCGAGCTCCAGGTCTTGGGCAGGCTGTGCACGAGCTCGGACATCTTCGCGTTCGGCCCGGCGCGGTCGAGCATCTCCAGGATCGCGATGCCGGCGACGATGCCGTCGTCATAGCCGCGGCCCAGCGGGTCGCACAGATAATAGTGGCCGCTCTTCTCGAAGCCGCACAGCGCGCCGATCTCCTTGCAGCGGCGCTTCATGTAGGAATGCCCGGTGATCCAGTAGTCGGTGGTGGCGCCGTTCTTCTTCAAGACCGGATCGATCTCGAAGATGCCGGTCGACTTCACGTCGGCGACGAACTTCGCGCCCGGCCGCGCCGTCGACATGTCGCGCGCCAGGAGCACGCCGATCTTGTCGGCGAAAATCTCCTCGCCCTTGTCGTCGACCACGCCGCAGCGGTCGCCGTCGGCGTCGAAGCCGAGCGCGATCTCCGACCCGTTCGCCCTCAGGGCCTTGGCCATGGCGTCGAGCATGTGCAGGTCTTCGGTGTTGGGATTGTAGTTGGGGAAGTTGTAGTCGGCATTGCACTCGGACTCGACGACCTCGGCGCCGATGCGGCGCAGCGCCTCGGGCGCAAACAAGCCGGCCGTGCCGTTGCCGCAGGCGACCGTCACCTTCATCGGCCGCGTGAGCTTGTGGCCCTTGGTGAGCTCTTCGAGATATTTCTCGCCGAAATTCTCGACTTTGGCGTAGCTGCCGCCGGGACGCGGCTTGAACTCTTCGCCCAGCACGATCGCCTTCAAGCGCTTGATCTCGTCGGGGCCGAAGGTGAGCGGCCTTGCCGCGCCCATCTTCACGCCGGTCCAGCCGTTCTCGTTGTGGCTGGCGGTCACCATGGCGAGGCCCGGGCAGTCGAGCGCGAACTGCGCGAAATAGCCCATCGGCGTGGTGCCCAGCCCGATGTCGACGACCTCGCAGCCCGCCTGCATCAGCCCGATGATCAGCGCCTGCTTGATCGACATCTCGTAGGAACGATAGTCGTGGCCGGTCGCGACCTTGGGCTTGATGCCGAGCTCGTGGAGATAGGTGCCCAAGCCCAGCCCCACCAGCTGCACGCCCGTCAGGTTCAGCTCTTTGCCGAACAGCCAGCGCGCGTCGTATTCGCGGAAGCCGTTCGGGGTGATGAGCGGCTGCATCTCGTATTCGAAAGTATTCGGCTTCAGGTCTGTGCGGGGCGGCATGGGGTCTCTTCGAAAATGGGAGCGCCTCTATAACGGGAGCGGCATTGAAATGTCCCGCCGCTTTCATACATTTCGTCTATGTGATACAATGGTAATTACAATACGGGTACGTTAAATGAACATCGTCGCCCTGAACCGTGAATTGGACCTCCCCGCCTTCGAAAAGGGCTCGGTATGGCTGGCGGGCGCGGGCCCGGGCGATCCCGGACTGATCACCGTGCTCGGCCTGCACGCGCTCAAGGCGGCCGATGCGGTGCTGTACGACGCGCTGGTGGACGAGCGGCTGCTGGCGCAGGCGCGGCCGGGTGCCGAGTTGATCTATGCCGGCAAGCGCGCGGGCAAGCGCTCGTGCAAGCAGAGCGACATCTCGCGCACGCTGGTGTCGCTCGCCCGCAAGGGCAAGCGCGTGCTGCGCCTGAAGGGCGGCGATCCCTTCGTCTTCGGCCGCGGTGCCGAAGAAGCGATCGTGCTCGCCGAAGCCGGCGTGCCGTTCCGCGTCGTGCCCGGCGTGACGGCCGGCATCGGCGGGCTGGCGGCCGCGAACATCCCCGTCACCCATCGCGACACCAACCACGCCGTCACCTTCGTCACCGGCCACGGCGCCGACGGCAAGCTGCCCGACCTCGATTGGACCGCCATCGCGAAGGGCGCGCCGACCCTGGTGCTCTATATGGCCAGGAGCTTCGCGGCCGAGATCGCGGCGAAGCTGATCGCCGCCGGGCGCCGCGCCGACGAGCCGGCCGCCGTGGTGAGCAATGCCTCGCTGCCGAGCCAGGACGTGCGCGTCACGACGCTTGCCGGGCTCGGCCAAGCCGCCGCCGGCACCGATGCGCCGGCGATGCTGGTGATCGGCGGGAATGTGGCCTTGCGCGACGTGCTTCAGGGCACGAAGCAGTATTCGAGCTTGAGTCCGCTGGCGTCGCTGAAGAACACCGCGTAGTAGCCTTCGCTGTATTCGGGGTAGTGCGCGGGCGGATCGAGCACCGCGGCGCCGATCTTCTGCAGCAGCGCATGCAACGCATCGACGTCGTCGCGGCTGGCCGCGTTCCAGGCGAGGTGATGCATGCCTGCGCAATAGCGGTCGTGCGCGCGCGCGGCATTCGCGCCCGAGGCGGGGCGGATGCCGATGGAAGCGAAATCGCCGCCGCGCGTGCCGAGGTCGAAATCGTAGCCGCCATGATCGTATTCCGTCGAGACGCGGTAGCCCATGAACCCCAGCACCGCCTCCCAGAACGGGCGCTCGGCTTTGGGATCGTGGATGGACAGATCTATGTGATGGATGGCGCCGCGCATGCCTGCGTCCTTTCGGCCATTCTCTCGGGAAGCTCCGCCATGACGCGCGCCCGCTCCGCTTCGCTCATGCCGCCCCAGCGCGCGATCTCGTCCAGCGTGCGGCCGCAGCCTTTGCACAGCCGCGACGCCGGATCGATCACGCAGACCTTGATGCAGGGCGTCAGCATCAGCCCATCTTGAAGACGCAGATCTTGTTGCCGTCCGGATCCCGGAAATAGGCGCCGTAGAAACCGTTGCCGCGGTCGCCCGGCGCGCCTTCGTCCTTGGAGCCCAGCGCCATCGCCTTGGCATGGACCTTGTCCACTGCCGCATGGTCCGGCGCGGTCAGCGCGAACATGGTGCCGTTGCCCGCGGTCGCGGGCTTGCCGTCGTTGGGCGTGCAGACCGCAAGCATTGCGCCACCATGGCCCGAATAGCCCTGCATGTGGTCGTTGGCGAAGCTGCGCTTGCCGCCGAGCTCGCCCAGCAACGCGTCGTAATAGGTCTTGGCCTTCTCGAAATCGTTCGTGCCGATGGTGACATAGCCGATCATGATCTTCTCCCAGATCTAACCTCCCCCTTGGGGAGGTCGAAAAATGCGTCAGCATTTCGGGTGGGGGTCTGGCGCTGCCCCCGCCCGAAGTCTCTTCGAGATTTCGACCTCCCCACAAGGGGGAGGTCAAGTCTCTATCTCCCGACAGGCACCTTGTTGAACGGCACGTCCTTGTCGACGCGCACGTCCCCAGGCAGGCCGAGCACGCGTTCGGCGATGATGTTGCGAAGGATCTCGTCGGTGCCGCCCGCGATGCGCAGGCCCGGCGCGCCGAGCCAGCCGCCCTGGAAGGCGCCGTGCATCGGCGCGTCGTCGCCGGCAAGCACGCCCGCCTCGCCCTCGAGCTCCATCGCGAAGGCCGAGAGGTCCTGGAGCTTCGAGGCCACGACGATCTTGGCGATCGAGGCTTCCGGCCCGGGTTGCTGGCCGCGCGAGAGAGCCGTCATGGTGCGCAAGGTGGTGTATTTGAGCCCCGCGGAGCGCACGTACCAGTCGGCGATCTTCTCGCGCACCGCGGCGTTCTTGATCGCCGGGCCGTCCTCGAGCTCGAGCTCGCGCGCGAGCTGCAAGAGCTGCGGCACGTCGAGGCCGCCGCCCTGGCCGCCGCCGACCGCGAGGCGCTCGTGCATCAGCGTGGTCAGCGCGACCTGCCAGCCCTGGCCGACCTCGCCGACGCGCTGGCTGTCGGGCAGCTTCACGTCGGTGAAGAAGATCTCGTTGAAGCCGCTCGCGCCGCTCGCCTGCTTGATCGGCCGGACCTCGACGCCCGGCGTCTTCATCGACAGATAGAACATGGTGAGCCCCTTGTGCTTGGGCACATTGGGATCGGTGCGGGTGAGCAACAATCCGTAGTCGGAGAATTGCGCGCCGGTGGTCCAGATCTTCGAGCCGTTGATCGTCCAGGTGTCGCCCTCCTTCACCGCGCGCGTCTTCAGCGCGGCGACGTCGGAGCCGCCCGCGGGCTCGGAGAAGAGCTGGCACCAGATCTCGCTGCCCTCGACCGCGGGCTTGACGTAGCGCTGCTTAACGTCGTCGCCGCAATAGGTCATCACGGTCGGGATGCACATGCCCAGCCCGATGGCGAAGGGCGAGCCGGCGGGCACGTCGTACTTCGCCTCTTCCTGGCCGAAGATGATCGACTGCATCGGCGTGCCGCCGATCCCGCCGAATCCCTTGGGCCAGGTGATGCGCGCATAGCCCTGATCCGCCTTGGTCTTCTGCCACTCGCGCGCGCGCTGCATCGCGCCCGCGTCGGTGCGCTCGTCCATCGGGTCGCCGTGCTCGCGGCGCAGGCGCGGCTTGGCATTGGCGTCGAGCCAGGCGCGCACTTCGCTGCGGAACTTGGCCTCTTCCGGGCTGTCTTCGAAATCCATATCGATGCTCCTCAGTGTTCGTGTTCGAATTCGAGGGCGAGCGTTCCGCCGAGCGGGGTCGCTGCCCAAAGTCTTCCCAACCGCGCCATCTCTTCGCGCAGCGCGCCGATGTCGGCCTCCGTCACCGGATAGGGCGCGACCGCGCGCGCGTCACAGGTGACGCGATACATGTCGATCAGGTCGGACGCGGGCGGAAAGCCGCTGATCGCGTCGGCCTGCATCACTTCCACGAGCCGCTCCATCTGGTCGGAGGTCACGTTCGGCGCCATGCGGAACGAAAGCGCCTCGCCGCCCGCGACGCGGCGCAGGAAGCCTTCGCCCTGCATCGTGTTCTCGACGGCGAAATGCACCATGTCGTGCGGGATGCCGCCGATCTTCGGGCAGGCGATCTCCTCGACCCCGTCCTTGCGCTCGACGCGCAGCCGGTCGTATTTGCCTTGTGCGAGCTTCTCGAAGACGAACCTCATGCGGCGTTGCTCTGCTCCAGCTCGCCGACCAGCTTCTCTTTCCACGCGCGCTGCGGGCCGAGCGCCAGGCCAAGCTGCTTGGAGCGCTTGTAATAGAAGTGGCAGTCCGCCTCCCAGGTGAAGCCGATGCCGCCATGCGTCTGGATGTTCTCTTTCGACGCGAAGTCGAAGGCCTGCGTCGCCGAGATGCGCGCGGCGGCGGCGGCCAGCGGCAGCTCGCGCGCGCCGGTCGACAGCGCCCAGGCGCCGTAATAGGCGTTGGAGCGCGCCAGCTCGTTGCCGACATACATGTCGGCGAGCTTGTGCTTGATCGCCTGGAACGAGGCGATGGGGCGGCCGAAGGCATAACGCTGCATCGCATAGTCCTTGGCCATCACCAGGCACTGGTCGGCGCCGCCGACCTGCTCGAAGGCCATCAGGATCGCGGCGCGCTCGAGCACGCGGTTGGCCGCCGACCAGCCCTCGCCCGGCTTGCCGAGAGCCTCGGCCGGCGCGTTGTCGAACACGATCTCGGCCGAGCCGCGCGACGGATCGAGCGAGTTGGCCTTGCGCCGCTTCACGCCCGCGCCGGTCAGATCGACGAGGACGAGCTGAAGCCCGCGCTCGCCCGCCTCTTCCGAACCGCGCGCGAGCACGACCGCATATTGCGCGTCCATGCCGTCGGTCACCGGCGTCTTGGCGCCGGAGAGCTTGCCGTTCCTGAAGCTGCAGCGCAGGTTCTTCGGCGTCACCGCGCCCGGGCCTTCGCTGCGCGCGAAGGTGCCGATCAACTCGCCCGACGCGACCTTGGGCAGTAGCCGCTTCTTCTGCTCGTCGGAACCGGCGGCGAGCAGCGCTTCGGCGAACAGGTAGACCGTCGAGGAGAACGGCACCGGCGCCAGAGCGCGGCCCAGCTCTTCCGCGACGACGCAGAGCTCGAGATAGCCGAGGCCCAATCCGCCGAACTCTTCCGGGATCGCGGTGCCCATCCAGCCCATCTGCGCGATCTGCTTCCACAGGCCCGCGTCATAGCCGCCGCTGCCGGTGTACAGATTGCGTACGTTCTTCGTCGTGCACTTCTCGCTCAGGAATTTCCGCGCCTGGTCCTTGATCTGCTTCTGGTCGTCGGAGAAATCGAAATTCATCGCGTCTGCCCTTTGATGCCGAAGCCCCATTTTAACTTCCGCTTAAGGGGGGAAGTCTACTGTTACCCCGGGTAAGGTAGGGTCCGGCGAATTATGGCCAAGGCAGTTTTCCATAAGAACCAGCGCGTCTTCGTGAAGCCGGTCGGAACCTGGGCTTTGGTCGAGCACGTGGTGCCCCATTGGGCGAAGGGCTTGGACGAGCCGATCCGCGTGCATTATGACGCGGGGCTGGGGCGCGAGTTCACCGCCGACGAGCTGACCGCCGAGGAGCCGCTGGCCGAGCGCAAGGACAACGGCTCGGAACATTGGCGCGTCACGCGCGCGCGCAACAAGTGGCAGTCGACCGAGGACTGCTCGCGCCATCCCATCCCCGGCACCTATCCCGTGATCATGACCGGCGAGACCGATTGGGGCGGCTGGCGCGTGCCCGGCGCCGAATACGATCTCGATCCCGCGAAGATCGAGCGCCAGGCGCAGATGATCGCCGCGGCGCCCAAGCTCGCCATCCTGGTGCGCAACCTGATCGAATGGGCGCGCAAGTCCGGCGAGGAAATGCCGGCCGAGCTCGCGGACCTGGCGCATCGCGCCCAGGACGTGATGAGCGCGCTGGAAAACAAGGCCTGATCTTCAAGGCGTCTTCGCAGGCTCCGCCTTCGCCTCGGCCGCAGGCGCCTTCTCGGGCGGCGGCACGTCGGTCTGCGCCTTGGGATGCAGCGGCGAGAACTGGATCTGCTTGAAGGTGATGGTCACGACCTTGGACGCGCCCACGATCCTGCGCGCATCGGCGACCAGCCGTTGGCCCAGCAGCTTGGTATCGACCTTGGTCGGATCGCCCGAGAGGCCGATCGGCGCCGCATTCACGTCGCGCACGAAAGCGTCCTGGATGAAAGCGAGCTTCTCGCGCACCTCGACCGAGGCCGTGGGCGTCGAGGTCGTCAGCTTCGACGAGATATAGGCATACCCCTCGAGCTTGCCGTCCACGCTCATCGGCGCGATCAGGAACGGCATCTCGACATGGGTGCCTGGCTCGTCTTTCTTTCCGCCTTCGGCGGTTGGCTTCTCGCCCGCGACGGCGGAAGCAAGCAACAACGACAGGACCGGCAGGGCGGCGAGCATGCGCATCCGCTCACGCTGCCCGAACATGGTTAGAAATGGGTAAACCCTTTGACCGGGACCGCGATCTCCTGGCCGCGCGCATCCAGCAGGACGACGCCCGCGCCCTTCTCCACCCGGCCGATGCAGGCGGCAGGCGCGTCGGGCGCCGACGACGTGAACGCGATCTGGTAGTCGTCGCCCGCCGTCACGGCGCGCAAGACGTCGTTGCCCCATAGCGCCCTGAGTGCGTCGGAGCGCGGCACGCGATCCGCCTCGACCACGATGCGCGCCCCGGAGGTTTGCGCGATATGCCCGAGATCGGCGATCAACCCGTCCGAGACGTCGATCGCCGCGCTCGCGATGCCGATGAGCTTGCGCCCCAGCGCGACCGGCGGATCGGGCACGCGATAGCGCTCGAACAGCGGGCCCTGCCGCGCCGCCAGCCCGCCGCCCGAATCGCCGATCGTGCCGGTGACATAGACGAAGTCGCCCGCGCGCGCGCCGTCGCGGCGGATCATCCGTCCCGCAGGCACGTGACCGAACGCCGTGATCGCGACCGACAACGGCCCCGGTGTGCCGCTCATGTCGCCGCCGAGCAAGGTCACGCCATAATGCGCCTGGTCGTCGCCGAGACCGCGCGCGAACATGCCGAGCCATGCCTCGTCCGCGGACGCCGGCGACAGCGACAACGACAGCAGATACGCCGCCGGCTCCGCTCCCTTCGCCGCCAAGTCCGACAGGTTCACGCGCAACGCCTTCTTCGCGATCGTGTCCGGCGGATCGTCCTCGAAGAAGTCGATGCCCGCGACCACGGTGTCGGTCGTCACCACGATGTCGTGACCCGCGCGCTGCGGCACCAGCGCCGCGTCGTCCTTCAGAGCGAACGCGTTCGGACTCGTCGCGAGGGGCGCGAAGTACTTGGCGATAAGGTCGAATTCAGAACTGCAGCTCGTCATCGGGCGGGGCCTCGCCGAATTCCGTCGCGCGCTTCCGGCGCGCCAGCCTGTCGAGCGCGGCATTGACGAAGCTGGGCTCGTCGCCGGTGAAGAAGGCATGCGCGACGTCGACATATTCGTCGATCACGACCTTGGCCGGCACGTCCTTGGCCGCGATCAGCTCGTAGCCCGCGGCGCGCAGGATCGCGCGCAGGATGGAATCGATGCGGCCGAGCCGCCAGTCGGCGCTCAACACGCCGGTGACGCCGGCGTCGATCTCTTCCTGGTGCTCGGGCACGCCCCGCACCAGGCGGGCGAAGAACTCGGCATCGACCTCGCCGGCGGTGCCGGTCTCGGCCTCGCGCCCGAAGCGGTGCTCGGTGAACTCGAACACGGCTTCGTCGGCGCCGGTGCCCGTCAGCTCCATCTGATAGAGCGCCTGGACCGCGGCGAGGCGCGCGGTGCTGCGTCCTTGGCGGTCGGTCATGCGCGGGCGCTCATCGGGAATAACGCGCGCGCGTCTCGACAAGCGAGAGACACGCCCGCGCCGCGTCGCCGCCCTTGTCGCCGCCGCTGCGGCTGGCACGCGCCAGGGCCTGCGCCTCGTTCTCGACGGTCAGGATGCCGTTGCCGACGCACAGCCCGTGGTTCAGGCCCAGATCCATCAGCCCGCGCGCGCTTTCGCCGGCCACGATCTCGAAATGAAAGGTCTCGCCGCGGATGACGCAGCCGAGCGCGACATAGCCGTCATAGCCGCGGTCGCTTGTCGCCGCGAACAGGATCGCGGGCGGGATCTCGAGCGCGCCGGTCACGGTGATGCGCTCGAACTGCGCGCGCGCCGCGTCCAGCGCCGCGGTCGCGCCGTCGAGCATCATGGTGGCGATGTCGTCGTAGTAGCGCGACTCGACGATCAATATGCGTGCCATCAGCCGTTGTCCTTTGACTTGTCCGCCGCCTGGCCCCGGATCGGGTGCGTGCCCACGATGTCGAGGCCGTAGCCGTCCAGCGCCACGATCTTCTTCTCCGGCGTGTCGGTCAGCAGCACCATGTCCTTGATGCCGAGATCGAGCAGGATCTGCGCGCCGACGCCGTATTCCTTCACCCGCCTGCGGTCGATGTCGTCCTCGGTGCGGCGCGACAGCACGTCGGTGACGAAGGTGGGCCTGGTCTGGCGCAGCAGCACCACCACGCCGCGGCCGCGCTCGGCCACGATGCGCATCGCCTCGCCCAGGGTGTCGGGCGCGGCGTTTTTCCACGCCAGCATGTCGGTGAAGATGTTGATCGCATGCATGCGCACGAGCACCGGCTCGGACGTCGCGATGTCGCCCTTCACCAGCGCGATGTGCTCGGCATAGTCGAGCCGGTTGACGTAGACGACCATCTTCCAGTCGCCGCCGTTGTGGCTCTGGAACGGGACCTCGAGCGTGCGCTTGACGAAGTGGTCGTATTTGCGGCGATAGGCGATGAGGTCGGCGATGGTGCCGATCTTGAGGTTGTGGTGCTGGGCGAACTTCACCAGGTCGGGCAGCCTGGCCATGGTGCCGTCGTCGTTCATGATCTCGCAGATCACGCCGGCGGGGGCGAGGCCCGCGAGACGGGCGATATCGACCGAGGCTTCGGTATGGCCGGCGCGCACCAGCGTGCCGCCGTGGCGCGCGACCAGCGGGAAGACGTGGCCGGGCGAGACGATGTCGTCCTTGCTCTTGGTCGCGTCGATGGCGACCGAGATCGTATGCGCGCGATCGTGCGCCGAGATGCCGGTCGAGATGCCTTCCTTGGCCTCGATCGAGACGGTGAAGGCGGTCTGGTTCGGCGTGCCGTTGACCTGCGTCATCATCGGGATCTCGAGCAGTTCGGCGCGCTCCTGCGTCAGCGCCAGGCAGATCAGCCCGCGGCCGTATTTGGCCATGAAGTTCACGGCCTCGGGCGTGCACATCTGCGCCGGGATGACGAGGTCGCCTTCGTTCTCGCGGTCCTCGGCATCGATCAGGATGAACATCTTGCCGTTGCGCGCGGCCTCGATCACGTCCTCGATCTGGGCGATGTAGTCGTGGAAGACGGGGACGTTCATGGCTTCACCAGGCGGGCGACATAGCGCGCCAAAAGGTCGATCTCGAAATTGACCTTCGTGCCCGGCTTGGCGCGGCCGAAGGTCGTCACCTTCTGGGTATGCGGGATGATGTTGACGCCGAAGCGCGGGCCGTCGACGTCGTTGACGGTCAGCGACACGCCGTCGAGCGCGACCGAGCCCTTGGGCGCGACGAAGCGCGCAAGCTTCGCCGGCACCGCGAACACCATGCGCACGGATTCGCCTTCCGCCTTGACGCCCACGACCTCGGCGACCGCGTCGACATGGCCGGTGACGATGTGGCCACCGAATTCGTCGCCGACGCGCATCGGGCGTTCGAGATTGACCGCATCGCCCACCTTCCACGTGCCGAGAGTCGTCTTGGACAAGGTCTCGCCCGAGGCGGTGACGGCGAACCAGCGGTCCCTGGCCGAGCCCTTGTCGACCACGGTCATGCAGACGCCGGCGCAGGCGATGGAGGCGCCCATCTCGACCGCCGACACGTCGTAGTTCGTGGCGATCACGAGATGGGTGTCGCCGCGCTTCTCCACATGGCGCAGCTTGCCGACGTCGGTGACGATTCCGGTGAACATCCTAAAGGGATTATCAATCCGAAAACCGCGCCCAAATCAACGGCCACCGGACGCCGGGTCAGCTTGGCAGGCCGAGCCCCTCCAGCATCGCCTTGACGTAGTCGGAAGCGCTGGGGCTCGCCGGCATGCTGTCCAGCCCGATGCCCCATAGGAAGGCGCCGCCGAAGCCGCCATCCTTCAGATGGGCGCAAATCCGCGTGACCGTGGCGAGGTCGGGCTTGCCGCCGTTTCCGTCCTTTTCCGGCTTGATGCCCACGCAAAGCTTCTCCGCCGGGACGCCGGCGGCGACATATTCGGCCAGCAGCGTGTCGAGCGCGGCCATGTCGTCGTCATGGGTGATGCCGTAGCACATGATGTTGATCTGGGCGACGTAAGCCATCGCGGTGCTTTGGTAGAACGGCGTCATGGTGCCGGAATAGGCGTCGTTGGTGTTGGTGCCGGCCGAGGTGTCGCCGACGGTGATCGCGATCGGCTTGCCTTTCTGCTGCAGCCGGGGGCCCACGGTGCCGATCAGCGCGATCAGGTTCCTCCCGAAGTCCTCGTTGACCTGGCGCGTGCGCGTCCACCAGTCCTCGACGTCGAGCTCGAGGCCGCAGAAATAATACTTGTCGACATTGGCGATCAGCTCGCCCGCCAGATTGTCGAGCTCGCGGTTCTCGGCCACGAAGGTGCGGAAATCGGGATTGGCGTCGCCGCCATAGGACAGCAGGGTGCGCGCATAGAAGCTGCAATTGCCGTGCGCGTTCTGCCACGAATTCCAGGTGACGTAAGGGCCCGTATTCGAGGGATAGGGGAAGTCGCCGCTCGCCGAATAGTCCGTCCAATAGCCGCTGTTGTTGTACTTCAGGATCCCGAAGCACGGCAGGAGCCAGAAATCGTAGTCGGGTATCGCCGCGTTCGCCCAGCCGGCCCAATACGCCATCGCGATCATGTCTCGCGCCATCGCCCGTCCCCGTGTTCCCGACGGAGGGCTTATATCAACTCAAGATGGAACATGCGAGAAGGATTCGAGCACATCGGCGCCGAGCGCGAGCCGGTCCCGGAGCGCGAAGCGATGCGCCTCGTCGAGGTCGAGGGTGGCGAGCGCATCGACGGCGCTTTTCCCCGAGGCGCCGAGCACCAGGGGGCTTTGGAAGACCTCCAGCCGGTCGGCCAGCCCGCGGTCGAGGAAGGCGGCATGCACGCCGGCCCCGCCCTCGACAAGAAGCCGGGTGATGCCGCGCCGCGCCAGCTCTTTCAGCACCGCGCCGATCTCGGGCCGCCCGCGGGCGTCCCGCGCGGTCTTGATCACCTCGGCATCGGCCAGATGTCCGTCCACGGTGGTGAAGACGAGCGTCGGCGTCTGCTTGGCGGTCGCCACCAGCTTGGAGGTCCGCGGCAGCCTGAGCCGGGTGTCGAGCACCACGCGCAGCGGCGAGCGGTCCTCGAGGCCTGCGATGCGGCAGGTAAGCTCGGGATCGTCGGCAAGCGCGGTCTCGATGCCGACCAGGATCGCGTCGTGCCGGGCGCGCAGCAGATGCGCGAAGCGGCGGGCTTCGGGCCCGGTGATCCATTTGCTCTGGCCCGAGACGGTCGCGGTCTTGCCGTCGAGACTCTGCGCGATCTTGAGCGTCACGAGCGGGCGGTTCTGCGTCACGCGCAGGAAGAAGCCGGCGTTCAGCGCCGCGGCCTCGTCCTCCAGCACGCCGGTCGCGACCAGCACGCCCGCATCCCACAGCATCGATATGCCTTTGCCCGAGACGCGCGGATCCGGGTCTTCCAGCGCGGCGACGACGCGCGCGACGCCGGCCTCGATCAACGCATTGGCGCAAGGCGGCGTGGCGCCCTGATGCGCGCAAGGCTCGAGCGTGACATAGGCGGTCGCGCCCCGCGCCGCTTCGCCGGCTTCGGCCAGCGCCATGGCCTCGGCATGCGGCCGGCCGCCCTTTTGGGTGAAGCCGCGCCCGACGACGCGGCCCTCGGCCGAGACGATCACGCAGCCGACCGCGGGGTTCGGCGCGGTGGCGCCCAGCGCGCGTTGCGCGAGCGCCAGCGCATGGCGCATATGGACGTGGTCCGCGCTCAATTCGGCACCCATATCGCAGCCGTCTCGTCGCCGTACGGTGTCGCGGCCGAGCGCATGAAAGCAATCCCCGCCCAAGCCGACACGACTCCATCGAGCGTGTCTTCGAACTGTTTCAGCGCCGACAGCGGCGCGTTGCAGTCCGGCAGCGGCAGACGCAATCCGTCGATGCGGGTCGCCAGGGCGGCGACGATGTCGCTCCAGATCGCAACGATGCGTTCGCGCCTTTCCTTGAGAGGCAGACCGCGCCAGCACTTGTATTGCTTCTGCGCTTTGTAGGTGAGCCGATAGGGCGCATTCATCAGCCGGATCAGCGCCGGATGCGGATAGATTTCCACCAGCGATCCCGGCTTGCCCGTCGCCGTTTCGGCCGTCGCCACGTCGTAACCCAGACGGCGGAACGCGTCCGAGATGCCGCGGCCATGCGCGCCGGGCCGCTCGGCGTTCGGCGAATGGGTACTCGCGCCGAAGCTCGAGAAAGCCTTCGTTAAAAGTCGGTCGGCGCTGCGACGCGCGTCGAAGGTGATGCGGCTGACCGGCATGTCGATCGCGACCGTATCGATCGCAGTGCCCGCCCGCGCACGAGCGGCTTCGAGCAGTGCTGCGGCGTCGGGTGGCATCCCTTCAATCTTGGGACACGGCCTGCCTTCGATTGCGGCGCAGAACGCCCGATAGGACGGGGCCGCTTCTAGAAAGCGGATAGAATGCGCGTCATAGGCGAGCAGTGCCACGCCGCTCGAGCCGTGCGGCGTCCAGGCGGGATCGAGACCCAGCACCGCGCCTGCGCTAATCCTTGTCGCCTTCCAGCTCACCGATCAGGTTCTCGAAGTCCTTGGTCTCGCGGAAGTTCTTGTAGACCGAGGCGAAGCGGACATAGGCGACCTTGTCGAGGCTGGACAGCGCCTGCATGACGAGCTCGCCGATGGTCGAGGCCTGGATCTCGTTCTCGCCCAGGCTCTCCAGCCGGCGCACGATGCCGGTGACCATGCGGTCGACGCGCTCGGCCTCGACGGGGCGCTTGCGCAACGCATGCGCCAGGCTGCGCTCGAGCTTGTCGCGGTCGAAAGGCTCGCGCCGCCCGTTCTTCTTCACCACCACCAGCTCGCGCAGCTGCACGCGCTCGAAGGTGGTGAACCGCCCGCCGCAGGCCGGACAATGACGCCGGCGCCGGATGGCCGAATTGTCCTCGGAAGGACGGCTGTCCTTCACTTGGCTGTCGTCATGTCCGCAGAAGGGGCACCGCATCGTCTCAGCTCTTTCGCTACGAATAGATCGGGAAGCGCCGGCACAAATCGCCGACGCGCTTGGCGACGCTGGTCTCGACCGCGTCGTCGCCGGCATCGCCGTTCTTCGCCACCGCGTCGACGACCTCGACGATCAGCGCGCCGATCTGGCGGAACTCGTCCGGGCCGAAGCCGCGCGTCGTGCATGCGGGCGAGCCGAGCCGGATGCCCGAGGTGATCGCGGGCTTCTCGGTGTCGAAGGGCACCGCGTTCTTGTTGCAGGTGATGAAAGCGCGGTCGAGCGCCTTTTCGGTCGGACGACCCGTGGCCTTCTTCGGGCGCAGGTCGACCAGCATCAGATGCGTGTCTGTGCCGCCCGAGACGATGTCGAGGCCGGCCTCGCGCAGGGTCTGGGCCAGCACCTTCGCGTTCTCGACGACGTTCGCCGCATAGGTCTTGAATTCCGGCTTCAGCGCCTCGCCGAAAGCGACCGCCTTCGCGGCGATGACGTGCATCAAAGGCCCGCCCTGCAGGCCCGGGAAGACCGACGAGTTGATCTTCTTTCCGATCGCCTCGTCGCGCGACAGCACCATGCCGCCGCGCGGGCCGCGCAGGGTCTTGTGCGTCGTGGTGGTGACGACGTGCGCATGCTCCAGCGGATTGGGATGGGCGCCGCCGGCGACGAGGCCCGCGAAATGCGCCATGTCGACCATGAACACCGCGCCGACCTCGTCCGCGATCTCGCGGAAGCGCTTGAAGTCGATGATGCGCGGATAGGCCGAGCCGCCGGCGAGGATGAGCTTGGGCCTGCTCTCGCGGGCGATGCGCGCGACCTCGTCCATGTCGATCAAATGGTCGTCGCGGCGCACGGTATAGGGCACGGGCTTGAACCACTTGCCCGATTGGTTGGCCGGCGAGCCGTGGGTCAGATGCCCGCCCGCGGCGAGGTCCAGTCCCATGAAGGTGTCGCCCGGCTGCAGCAGCGCGAAGAACACGGCCTGGTTGGCCTGGGCGCCGGAATGCGGCTGGACGTTGGCGAAGGAACAGTCGAACAGCTCGCGGGCGCGCGCGATCGCGATCTCTTCCACGACGTCGACATATTCGCAGCCGCCGTAGTAGCGCTTGCCCGGATAACCTTCGGCGTACTTGTTGGTCAGCACCGAGCCTTGCGCCTCGAGCACCGCGTTGGAGACGATGTTCTCCGACGCGATCAGCTCGATCTTGTCCTGCTGGCGGCCGAGCTCGTCGGCGACGGCGCGGGCGATCTCGGGATCGGCTTCGGAAAGCTCCTGCCGGAAGAAATTCGGATTCACCGCCATCGCCGTCTCGCCTTGGTAAAGGCCCCTCGCGGAAAGCCCCAAAATCTGGATAGGCGTCTCAGCCCTCGCGGATTACCCCTACAGCTTTACCAAATCTAGCGCCAGACGGTTTTCTGCCCGGAGCCGCCGAACGGCCAAGACGGAATCGTTCAACTTTGAGTAAAGCCGGTACCGGTTCTCAAAATCCGAGTGAAAATGACGAAGCAACTCTCGATTGAGCTGCGTCCCGTAACAACATTTCCTATGTAAAACGCAAGTCAATCGCAAAAGCTACCTTTGGGAGATTTCCCAAAGACGGCAATAATTCCCCGAACGTCTTGCAATCGGGCAATAGGCGCGCAATAGAGGAAGCCCGAATTCAGCGAATCCAGCATTCACCGCGGGAGGCTCCCATCAAGACCAGCAGTCACGAAACAGTCGCGGCCAGAACCGACGACCTGCTGAAGCTGGCCACTGACATCGTCGCGGCCTATGTCAGCAACAATCCTGTCCCGGTGAACGAGCTGCCGTCGATGATCAAGAGCGTCCATTCCACGCTGGGCGGCCTTTCGGGCGGCGCCTCCGCGGACATCCAGACGGCGCAGAAGCCGGCCGTGACGGTGAAGAAGTCGATCACGCCGGAGTACATCGTCTGCCTCGAGGACGGCAAGAAGCTGAAAATGCTCAAGCGCTACCTGCGCTCGCGCTACGGCCTTTCGCCCGAGGAATACCGCGCCAAATGGGGCCTGCCGGCGGACTATCCGATGGTGGCGCCCAACTATGCCGCCCAGCGCAGCGAGTTCGCCAAGAAGATCGGTCTCGGCCGCTCTTCGCCGCCGGCCAAGAAGGGCCGCAGGGGCTAGGACGGCAGCGGCGGACGGCAATGCGCAATGGCGGGACCGGCCCCCGCCATTTTTGCTTTAGCGCGGAACGTAAGACGCGCCCTGAAGGTCACCAGTGGTCATTGCCTCATCGATATCCGCAAGGCGCCAGACCCGGCCGCGGCCGTTGCCGGCATAGAGCTGGTAGCGGCCGCCATGAAAGGTGCTCGAGAAGATGAGCAGGTTGCTGCCCGCGGGAGCCGGATCGGCGTTCTCGACGTCTTCCGCCACCGCGTCGCACAGATTGTCGG